>CALNWS010000050.1 GCA_940747215.1 uncultured Paraburkholderia sp.
ACGTGATCACCCATTTCGGCAAGATGCTCGCTCGCTTCGAAAACCGCTGATCAGCGATCACCTTCAACCGAAAGGACCCGTCACGTTCAACCCGAATCCCCTGATCACGTTCGCCAAAATACGCACGAGAGCCGCCAGTTGCGCGTGTTGCAGGAAATTCTGCTGGCGGCCACGCGCACGGTGACGCGCTCCATGGCGCGCGAGTCGGGGCCGAGTGGACGAAGCGAACGTATCCGTCGCATCGAAATTCGGCGCGGGCACACGGCGTGGCCGAGACCCATTGTGCCCGTGACGAAGTGCAGCACGCCGAGCGGCGACGCAAAGCGCCGGAAATCGGTGCGCACGCCCCAGAACAACTCGTGGCTGGCCGAAATAGCCCTGCATCACGTTGTAGCCTCGAATCAGCACCTCGCCGGTCGCGCTGGTTTCGAGCAGCGCGCCATGGCTATCGGCAATGCGTATTTCGGCGCCCGGCATCGGCCGTCCCGACGTCTGCGCGACGGTTTCGTCATCTTCGCCGCTACGGCACAGCGCGGCGAATCCGCACGATTCGGTGAGGCCGTAGCCGGTCAGCACGTTTTCGAAACCCAACTCGGTGCGCATTCTTTCGAAGAGACTCGGCGCGATCGCCGCCGCGCCCGTCACGGCCACGCGCAACGACGCCCGCGCTGATCGCGCGCGGTGCCGCGTGCGTGTAAGCGCCGTCACCGCGCCCTTGCTGGCCGAATACGCGCAGAACGCGCCGAGTCCGCCCAATGCCGCCACGGACGACATGTTACGATCGAGTCGCCCTTTTCCTTCATCGCCTTCACTGCGGCTCGGCAGCCGAGAAAATAGCCTTCGGCGTTGATACGCAGCACGCGTTGCCACTGTTCGAGCGAGGTGTCTTCGATGCTGCCGAGCAGCAGCACGGCCGCGTTGTTGACTAGCACGTCCAGCGCGCCGAAACTCGCTTGCGCCGCGCCGAACACATCGTTCCAGCCGAATTCCGACGTGATGTCGTGACGCACGAAACGCGCGGCGTCCGATCTGCGCCGCCACTTCGCGGCCGGCTTCTTCGTTCACGTCGGTCAGCACGACGCTCGCGCCTTCACGCGCGAACAGCAGCGCATCCTGTTTGCCGACGCCGCTCGCGGCGCCCGTCACGATGGCAATCTTGCCTTTGAGTCTGTCTCCCATCTTTACTTTCTCTTTGTCAGTGTCAGTCGGTTTCAACCGGAAAATGGGCGGCGTTCGCGAGAACTTCGCCCGCTGCGGCCCGGCCCGCCTAGCGGCCGGATACAGTTCGCGAGCGAGAGTCCGCTCACGTAATGATTCGACGCGAGTCCACACGCGGCACGCCTTGCCGCGAACAGTCTTGCGATACGGGTGCCGCGAGCCGAGAGCACCGCGTTGCTCGTCTCGTCGACGCGCAAGCCGCCGAGCGTGATCGACGGACACGGCAACAAGCGGCTTTGCGCGGAAATATCGATCGCGTAGAACGGACCGTGCGCGAGCGGTTGCAGCAGCGCGGCGGATTTGGCGAAGGCGTGATCGGCGCCATTGCGTGCCGCCGCGTTGTACGCGTTCACGCTCGCTTCCAGCACCGCCTGATCCCAACCGATGCGCGTTACCAACTCCGTCACCGTGCGAGCGCATTTGCGGCCAAACAGCATCAGCAGCAACGCGGGTACGCTCTGGAAGGCCCACAGTTTGCCGAACAGGCATTCGCGCAACGCGGCGCGCACGAGTCGCGCATCGAGAATCAGCCACGCGCGGCGTCGCGCGTTTCGCACATCGCGTGACCGAGCGCCGCGCCGTACACCTCTTCGTTGCAGAAGCGTTCGCCGCGCCGGTCCACCACGCAACCGCGCGCCCACGCAAACGGCGGATTGATGAAGCACCACGCGGAGACGCGTTCGAGCCGCCCGGCCACGCCGCCCGCCGAGACGCCGAGGCGAATGCCCGAGCCGTCGCAGCCGGTCGTGCCGAGCCGCCAGTTCGCGAGATAACGCGGCGCGTGCGTGGCGACCATCGAACGATTGAAGATGAAGCCGCCCGTGCTCAGCAAGACGGCATCCGCCTTGATCGTGACGAGACGGCTTTCGCTCAGTTCGATGCGATGCAGCGCGGCGCGCAAGCGGTCCGCATAAGCGGGCATCGCGTTGTGCCAGCGCTCGGCACGGCGTGCGAGCCTCGCATGCGCGCGCTGCGCTTGGCCCGGTAACACCTGCCAGATTTGCGGACCAATCACGCGTCCGCTGCGATCGGTGACGAGGCGCCGCACGCTCGCATGGCGCATCGTGTCGATAAACGGTTGTGCGTCGACTGCTTGACGCAGCACGTCAAAGAGCACGCGCCCAGACATGCCGTCGTCGACCACGCGATGCCCACGCGGCGCAGGCGGATGCTCTTTCGCCGAATCGCCCACCGCTTCGTTGCCGGAGTAGTACAGGTAGTAGCGATCCTGCGGATACGACGTTTTGCGCGGCGGCATCGACACAGCGAAGCGCATGCCGAGCCGTTCGAGCCATCGCAACATCTTCACGCTGCCCTCGCAGAAGCGCTTGAACGTCGCGGCGGACACCGCGTCGCCGACTTTGGTGCAGAGATACGCGAACATGGCCTCGGGCGTGTCGCTGTAGCCCGCTTCGGTCTGATAGCGCGTGCCACCGCCCTCGAAGCGCTCGACGATGCGGACCTTCGCACCCGCCGCGGCCGCTTCGAGCGCCGCGCACGCGCCTGCCGCGCCGAAGCCGGCCACCAGCACGTCGCACGCGTCGTCCCAGCGCATGTGCGCGGGATCGTCGACGACGAGCGGCGTATCGACCGGCGTGGCCGAACCGCGGGTGTCGCTGGCGGTGTCGATTGGCATCGCGTGACGGCTCACGTTCAGGCCGTCGCGCAGCGCTGCGGCGCGGCTGCGGTGGTGTACGCGCCATCCACGTAGACGAGCGGGTCGATGTCGCCGCTCATCAGCACCTGTTCGACGCACATCCTATGAAATCGCATGCGTGCCGTAGTCGAAACGGCTGTCCTACGTGCAGATGAGACTCGCATGCGCGTCGTCCAGATACGGCACGCCCTGCTCCGAGTTTTGCCAGTTGCCGGTCGTAAAATGCGCTTCGCCCTTCAGGCGGCCGCTGCAATCGATGGCGATGTGCTGATGCTGTACGGAGAGCACGTTCACGCAGAACGACGCGCCCTGATCGAGCAGCGGAAAGATCGACGATTGACGGTTGATGCAGATAAAAGCAGCGAAGGTGGTTCCGTGGAGAGCGAATCGACGGCCGTGGTGGACATCGAATAGCGCCGCTCGCCGTCGCTGCAACTGATGACCGCTACTGAGCGGGCGAGCCGGCGCATCGCGAGCAGCATGTCGGCGCGCAGCGGATGAGTGTTGAGGTCGATCATGGCGTGACTCCGCGAAGTTCGCTGGTTGAAGCGCTGAGGCTTGAAGCCGCAGGGTTGCCGCCGTCGGCGAGATGGTTGGCGGCGATGTAGCCGAAGGTCATCGCGAGTCCGAGTGTTGAGCTCGCGCCCGGATAGCTCTTGCCCATCATCGAGGCGCCCGTGTTGCCGATCGCGTAGAGGCCGGCGATCTGTGTGCCGTTGCCGCGCAGCACACGCGCGCTTGCGTCGGTGACGAGGCCGCCTTTCGTGCCGATGTCGCCCGCGTCGATCCGCACGGCGTAGAACGGCCCCTTTTCGAGCGGCGCGAGGCACGGGTTCGGCTCGACGCTCGAGTCACCGTAGTACGTGTCGAAGAGGCTGCCACCTTTGCCGAAATCTTCGTCCACGCCGGTTGCGGCGTAGCGGTTCATCTTCGTGACCGTGGCGGAGAGGCCTTGCGCGTTCACGCCGATCTGCGCGGCCAGCGCGTCGAGCATGTCGGCCTTGTAGAGCAGCGAGCGGAACGCGTCGGGCATCATCGCGGCGGGCATGATCGGGCCGCACGGATAGTGCTGGCGAAAGCGCGCGTCGAAAATCATCCACGCGGGCACGAACTCCGAATACGGCGCAGCCTCGTTGACGAAGCGCTTGCCGTGGCCGTTCACGATCACGCAGCCAGGCAGATTGCGTTCGAAGCCGCCTGCCGCGAAAATCACGTCGCGCCGTGCCAGCACGCGCACGCGTTGACCGTCGCGCTCCACCGTCACGCCGCTCACGCGGCCTTCGTCTTCGAGCAGCTCGCGCATCGGCGCATTGAGCCACAGCGGCACGTTGCGATCTGGCAGCGCACGGCGCAAGCCGCCCACCAGCGCGTTGCCGAGCGTAAGACGCCGGTCGCGTCGCGAGCGGCTGCGCGAACGCAGATCGAACCAGTAGCGGCCGAACTGCTTCAGCGCGAGTCCGATATAGCCCGGCGCTTTCGAGAGCAGCGTATGCGCTTCTTTCGACATCACCGCCACGCGTCCGCCGACCAGCGTGCCCGGCGACGGCACACGCAGACGCACCAATTCGTCGCCGAGTATGGTGCCGTCAACGGGCAACGGATCGAGGGCGCGATAACCCTGCATGGCACCCGGCAACTGCTGGAAGTAGTCCGCGTACTTCGGCAGCGATTGATAATGCACCGGCGTCTTCGCTTCCAGATAGCGCAGCATTTCCGGCGCAATGTCGAGATAGGCATCGATTTTTCCGGCGTGCTCGTACCTTGCGTGCAGGCGTTCATATAAATACGCGCCGCTTCACGCGTATCACGCGCGCCGAGTTCGGCAATTTGGTGATTGCACGGAATCCACACGCCGCCGCCCGAGACGGTCGACGTGCCGCCATACAGGTCGCTCTTTTCGAGCACCACGGCGGAAAGACCACGGTCGGCCGCGCGGCACGCGGCGAGCATGCCGTCCACGCCGGAGCCGACCACCACGTCGAACATATAGGTTTGCTGTTCGATCATGGCTGTTCGCCTCACACGAAGAAATCGGTGTTCGGGTGACCGAGCATGACGGCACCGAGGTTTTGCCCGAAGCGATCGACGTTATTCGCGTAGTGCGCACGCGCCGCGTGCAGATCGAGAAAGCGCCGCACGAGCGGGTTGCGATGATAGATACCGTTGCCGCCCACATAATGCAGCAGCGTGTTCGCCACCTGTGCGCAGCGCTCGGCCACTTGTGCGGACTGGTAACGGAAGTGCACGCGCCGCTCGATCGACACGGCGGGGCCGCCTTGTGCCGCCGCCATCAGTTCCGTGAAGTTGCGGTGCAACAGCGTCTTCATTTCGTCGATGGCCACGGCCGCATCAGCGCAGGCGGATTGCGCGCTGGTGTCGTCGGTCGTTTTGGCACCGCTGTTGGCGCTCACGCGGGTTGCCGCATACGACGTGAAGTCGTCGAGCGCGCCTTGCAATGCGCCGATGCAAGCGGTGCACACGGCACGCACGAAAATCTGAGCGAACGGCAACTGGAAGAGCGGTGCATCGTTTAACGCGAGGCCGGGGCTCGTGCCCATCATGCCGTCGATGGCCTTGTGCGTGCGATAGTCCAGCACGAACGCGTCGTTCACGACGATGTCGTGGCCACGCCGGAAGCGATCAATTTCATGGCGCGCTTCGGACGCGAACTCGTGTGCCTCACGCTCAGCGCCGAACATTGCGCGCGGCTGAAACTTGCGCCGATGGCGCAGGAAAACGGCACGCAGTACGGCACCGCGCACGGTGAGCATCGAGGCGGCGCAAGGCGTGACGACCGGCATTTCCGCAGCCGACCGCGCGCATACGATCCACACCGCGATTCACGCCGACGCACGCGTCGAACATTTCGTACAGCCGGGCCATTTGTTTCCGATTGCGGCACGACGCGGCGGCGTGCTGGTGCGCGCGGGGCACACGGAAGCCGGCTGCGATCTCACGGCGCTCACGGGCCTCACGCCCGCTGCGGTGATCTGCGAGATCATGAACGACGACGGCACGATGGCACGCCTGCCGCAACTCGTCGAATTCGCAGCGAAACACGGCTTGAAAATCGGCACGATCGCGGATTTGATCCACTATCGCAGCATCAACGAATCGCTCGTGGAACGCGTGGCCGAGCGTCCGCTGCTGACACCGTGGGGACCGTTTCGCACGATCGAGTATCGCGACACGGTGCGCGGGTCGTCGCATCTTGCGCTCGTACGCGGCGAGATCGCCGCCAACATGCCCGTGCTCACGCGCGTGCACGAATGCTTCTCGGTGCTCACGGCTCTCATGGCGAATCGGCACGCAAGGACGGGCGGCTGTCCGGCATCGGCTCGCAGATTCTGCGCGACCTCGGCGCTCGCCGCCTGAACGTGCTGTCGAGTCCATTCAGATTGCCCGCGCTCTCGGGACACGAACTCGAAATCATGGCCTTCATTCCACTCGGCGAACTCGATCTCGATGCGCCGCATCTGCATTCGCCGCACGTCTCTTCCGAACTCGCGGCTTCCACCTGGTGAATCGTCCATGTCGAACACGAACAGTCGAAACGAGCCTTATGTGGCGCTCGTGACCGGCGCCTCGCGCGGCGCCGGCAAAGGTATCGCGCTTGCGCTCGCGGTAACCGGCGCAACGGTCTAAGTGACGGGTCGCACTCAACGCGAAGGCGACGCACCGCTGCCCGGCACCATGCATGCCACCGCGCTCGAAATCGACCGGCTCGGCGGCAAAGGCATTGCGCTCGCCTGCGATCATGCCGACGATGATCAGGTTCACGAAGTATTCGAACAGATCCGCAAGACGAGCGGACGGCTCGACATGCTTGTCAACAACGCGACGACGCTGCACGACGAACTGATCCGCCCCGCGCCGTTCTGGCAGAAGCCGCTCGATTTCGTCGACATTCTCGACGTCGGTCTGCGATCTGGCGATCGTCGCGTGATGCGAAGGCGGGTGCGGTTGTCGCGCGCCCGCGTTGTTGAGAAACGCGGCGCTTAAAAATAGTGACAACGACGAACACGCCGTGCACACCATGCCGGGAAATTCGTCGCTCCACGCACACGCGTAGAGTTGTTCATCGAAACGCCGATCACGCCGATCGCCACCAGCAACCCGGCGATCAGGCCGTCCCGCTGCACTCTGGATTTCATTTGCCCGCCCTCCTGCTTCACGTCCGTCTCCGATCTTTCTCTGGATTAACCGGTCGCGTCGCCGATCATACCGTCATTGACAGCAATTCGACGTGTAGAGGCATCGTCTGGATGGACTAAGGGCGAGTGCTGAGCAGAACGCCATGCTTGCTGGACAACAGCCGGTCAAACTGCCCTTCTTCTACGGCGCAAGACGTAGTCTTCGGAAAAGTTAACCATGCGCGCGCGATCCGCAAACGCAGCACACGCGATGAAAAGGACATTCCACAAACCGCCCACTTGCGCGCGCCTCCGCCATCCGTAAGATTGAGCGCAGAGCCCGCTTCATCAGGGCGTGCGCGAACCTATTGCCTGCAGGAGCATTACTTTAATGACGGAATGGCCACGTGGCAGCAGCGAGATGTCCCGCATCATCCGCACTTACGACTGGGCATCCACAGCGCTCGGTCCAGTCGAGCAATGGCCATACAGTTTGCGTAGCGCGGTCGATCTGATCCTTGCGTTGGGACACGCGATGCAACTAGCGTGGAGGCCGGAAAAAATCATCCTCTACAACGATGCCTACGCTCCGATGCTCAGTGACCGTCATCCGCGCGCACTCGGCATTCCGTTTCGCGAGGCATGGCGCCCGAGATCTGGAGCGACATCGAGCCGCTCGTGAATCAGGTATTCGAAGGCGAGACCGTGAGGTTCGACGACATGCCGCTCGTCATGACCCGCAAAGGTTTCGCCGAGGACACGTGGTGGAATTTTTCGTACTCGCCTGTGCGCGACGAGTCGGGTGCGGTCGCCGCGCTGCTTAATGTGACGGTGGACGCGACGCCTAAGCACCGTGCCGAACCGGCCGAGCACGAACGGGATCTCGTCAACGCCGAACTCCGGCTGAACGAAGCGCGCTTTCGCGTACTCGTCACAGCAGGCGACAATTCGATTTACCGGATGAGCCCGGACTGGCAGCGCATGTTCCAGCTCGACAGGCAGAAGCTCGCCAACATGGCGGCGCCGATCTAAAACTGGGTCGACAAATACATTCCGGAAGACAACCTGCAGGCGATGCGCGCCGCCATCGGGACAGTCATCCGCACCAAGTCGCTATTCGAGCTGGAGCATCGGGTCCGTCTCGCCGACGGCGGCCTCGGTTAGGTGCTTTCGCGCGCGACGTCGGCAAATCGTGGGCCGAATTCGAATGCCGGCACGCCTCGTTGCCGTCGGCGGAAGGCGAATACCGTCTGCTGGATTTCCCCGATTCGGTGTCCCGCATGGAGACGCAATCCGTGTGCTATCCAGACGTTGCAGGCGACGCTGCGCTCTCGGACATCGACCGGCAGTCGCTGCTCGCGCTGCAGATAAGGCACCGTGCTCGTGGCTCCCATCCGGCGCGGCGAGCGCAATTACGTCTGGGCGATGGCCGCCGCGGCAACGAAGCCGAGAGCATGGACGCGCGACGAACTCAGTCTGCTGGAAGAAGCCGCAGAGCGAACGTAGATTGCGATCGAACGCGCCAATGCCGAAGCGGCGCTGCTCGACGCCGACCGCCGCAAGGACCAGTTCCTCACGGTACTGGCGCATGAACTGCGCAACGGCCTTGCGCCGCTCGTCTACAACGTGCAGATCGGCAACAGCCGGCCGGATAACGCGTCGCTCGCGAAAGAACTGTTCGCGCGCAGCGACCGTCAGCTGCGGCACCTCGTGCATCTCGTGGACGATTTGTTCGACATGGCACGCATCAGCACGGGCAAGATCGAGCTGAGTCTCGAACAGGTAATGCCGCGCGACATCGTCAATCTCGCACTCGACGCCTGCCGGCCCGAGGCGGAACGCAAACATCACCGGCTGATCGTCATCGACGAAACCGACTCCGGCATGCCCGTGCACGGCGACCGCGTGCGCCTCACGCAGGTGGTGTCCATCCAATCTGCTCTCGAACGCCACGAAGTACATGGACGACGGCGGCAACATCACGGTGCGCATCGCTCACGAAGGCGACGAGGCGCTGATCGAAGTGAGCGATGCCGGCATCGGCATTCCGCCCGCGGCATTGCCGCAGGTGTTCGAACTCTTCACGCAGGTGCGCAATCAGCAGGCGTATTCGGCTGGCGGCCTCGGCATCGGCCTCTCGCTCGTCAGGCAACTCGTCGAGATGCACGGCGGCAATGTGACCGCTGCGAGCGAAGGCGCGGGCAAAGGCAGCACGTTTGCCGTGCGTCTGCCGGTCGCGGTGATCGAGACCGCAAGCAGGCACGCGCTGGAAGCAGAAGACGAAGCGGCCTCACTGGCGCGGCCCTTGCACGTACTCGTGGTGGACGACCGGTGCGACGCCGCCGACGCACTCGCCGAGTTGCTGCGGCTGGACGGCCACGAAGCCTAGGCGGCCTACGGTGGCCCGCAGGCGCTTGCGAGCGCTCATCGCTGCCGGCCGGACGTGGTGCTGCTCGATCTGACGATGCCCAGCATGGACTGCTTCGAAGTTGCGCGGCATCTGCGCAACGATTCTCCAGGCAAACCTCGCATGCATATCGTCGCGCTCACCGGCCGCGGGCAGGAAATCAACCGGCAGGAAACGACGGCCGCTTCTTTCGACGGCCATCTCGCGAAGCCCGCCAACGACGTCGAGTTGCGCGAGGTGCTTTCGGCTGCGAGGCGTTTGTTGACCTGAGCCGCGCGAGCGGGCCGTGGGTGCATCGATCGTGCGTCGACGACCGCTAACTGCCCGCCAGCCACTCGCGCGGCGACATGTCGAAGCGCTGCCTAAACGCCTTCGAGAACGCCGACGCGCTCGCGAAACCCAGTTCAGCGGCGATCAGCTTCATCGGCTCTCCCGCGTGCATCTTCGAGGCGGCGAGGCTCAGACGCCAGTCGGCCAGATAGGCGCCCGGCGTGGTGTGCGTCGCGTCCTTGAACGCGGCGGCGAAGGCGCTGCGCGACATGCCGGCGATCGCGGCCATTTTTCGAGCGTCCACTTGTCCGACGGCGCGTGATGCAACGCCACCAGCGCCTTCGCAAGACGCGGGTCGGACAGACCCATGATGAGCCCGCTCGTCACGCCCACGTCCGACGGATGATCGGCGATCCATCTCAGCAACTGGATCAGCACCACTTCGAACAAGCGGTTGGCAAGCAGCCGCGAGCCGCAGCGCACGTTGTCGGCTTCGTCGAATAGCAGGTCGAGCGCGGGACGCAGGCCGCTTACGCGATCGAGCGGTATGCGCACGAGCGGCGGTAGCGACTGCACGATCGGATTGCGCTCGCCGCCCGCGAAATCCACCGTGGCGCAGGTGAAGTCGGAGCCGTCGCGCGGCGCATTCACGAATGCATGACGCACGGGCCGCGGGTAAAGCAGCAGCGTGGGTTCTGTCAAATGCAGGCGCGTCGCCTCCTTCTCGCCCGGCCGATGTCGCACTTCCATTTCCCCACGGCGCAGCACGTGCAAAAACGCACGGCCAGGCACCGCCTCGAAGGTGTGACGCTCGCACATCTCGCCGGTATGAAACAGCTCCGTGCGCACGCGGAAAGCGGTCGAGCAGCGCCGAGAGACCATCGACCGAGCGTTCCTGGCTGGATTTGGGTTCTGGACGTAGAGGAAACTTTCATGGACTTTTATCCGCTATTCATCCTGCGATTCTACTTAATATCTTTCACCCGCACAGCGCGGGATCGTCAGATCAACTCTTCAGGAAGAACTCATATGTCACGCGTCGCCATCATCGATCCGTCCTCTCCACCACTGCGGATCGCAAAGCATTGCTCGATCAGATCAACGGTGCATTCGGCGCCACGCCGAACATGTTCAAGGCCGTCGCGAACTCGACGGCCGCCTTGAAAAGCATGGTGGCTCGTTCGGCGCATTCGGTGGCGGCGTGATCTCGCCGAAGCTCGGCGAACAGATCGCCGTGGCCGTGGCTGACCGCAACGCTTGCGAATACTGCCTCGCCGCACACACGATGCTCGGCCGCAAAGCGGGCGCGAGCGCCGAAGAAATGTCGGCGGCGCAAGCCCGGCCAGTCGTCGGACCCGAAGACGGCGGCTGCGTTGACGTTTGCACTCAAACTGGTCGAAGCGCGCGGCAGGCTTCAGCGACGAGGAAATCGTCGAGATTCTCGCGCACGTCGCGCTGAACCTGTTCACGAATTACGTGAACGTCGCGTTCGCCTTACCGGTGGATTTCGCTGCCGTGAAGCTGCGCCGCCCGGCCTGAAAGTCTGCATGAAAGTCCGCCCGAACCTGCGCTAACCGCGCATCCTCAAATGCTGCGTGGCGGCCTTCACAAATCGGCCGCCACGATCAGCAGCACCTCGGCCACCTGCGCACCGACGGAGCAGATGCGGTGCGGAATCTGCGCGTTGAAATAGATGGAGTCGCCCGTCGCGAGTTCGACCTTATGCGTGGCGAACTCCATCTCGATCTTGCCTCGATGCACGAACAGGAACTCCTCGACAGGAACTCCTCGCCCTTGTGTTCCTTGAACTCGGTGACGGCGAAATCCTTCGACGGTCTGATTACGAACGGCAGCATCCGCTTGTGGCCCGCTCTCGCGGCCAGTACCTCGTACGCCGACGCCGATTCCGGCGCGGCCCCCGCCTTGCCCATCGGCACGCGATCGGCGACACGCACGACAGTGATGTCATCGTTCGCCGGTGCGTCGTCGAACAGTTGATCCACTTCGACGTGCAATGCCTTCGCGAGCTTGAGCGCCACCGCGACGGAAGGCACGCTCAACCCCCGCTCCACTTTCGACAGATAGCTCTTCGTGAGCTCCGTCTGGTCGGCTAGGTCTTGCAGACTCAGGTTCATCTGTCTGCGCAGGATTTTTAATCGAAAAGCGGACACGCAAAAAATCCTCAAAATTGAAGTTGCAAATGACACTATATATCATATAATATATATAGTGTCACAAGAGATACCGTGTTGTGACTGCCAAGCCCGTATGCTACCCTGAGAAAGTCACGAACACTCCAAACACGCTGAATCTACCGAAAAAAGAACTGGTGTCCCGTTCGCTGGAGCGGATGAACACGTTGAGCGAAGGCAACTGGACGGTGCGCGAGAAGCTTGCGCTGACCTGCCGCATCCTGTTCGACGGTGGACATGATTCCGGACTCGCCGGACAGATCACCGCGCGCGCCGAAGCGCCCGGCACCTATTTCACGCAGGCGCTGGGCCTCGGTTTCGACGAGATCACCGCGTCGAATCTGATCCTCGTCGATCAGGATCTGAACACGGTGAGCGGCGAAAGCATTCCCAATCCGGCCAACCGTTTTCACACGTGGATCTATCGCGCGCGCCCAGACGTGAACTGCATCATTCACACGCATCCGCTGCATGTCGCCGCGCTGTCGATGCTCGAAGTGCCGTTTCAGGTTTCGCATATGGACATGTGTCCGCTCTATGAGGATTGCGCATTCCTGAAGGACTGGCCGGGCGTGCCGGTCGGCAAAGAGGAAGGCGAAATCATCTCGGCCGCGCTCGGCGACAAACGCACGGTGCTGCTCTCGCACCACGGCATGCTCGTCACCGGCAAGACGGTCTAAGAAGCCTGCTGCGGACTCGCGCTGCTGATGGAGCGCGCCGCGCGGCTGCAACTGCTCGCGATGTCGGCGGGTGACATCCGCCCGATTCCCGCCGACCTTGGCCGCGAAGCGCACGACTGGGTCAGCACGCCGAAGCGCAACGCCGTCACGTTTGCGTATTTCGCTCGGCGCGCGCTACGCACGCATGGCAACGCACTCGATTGATGCAGCGCCCGACAGTAAATATCCCACCCGCACACACCACACTTAAAAGAGGAGTTCCAGCATGGCATCGACGTTGTTCAAAGGCATCATTGTGTACCCTGTCACACCTTTCTCGGAAGCCACCGGCGAAGTCGACAGCGCAGCGATTTCATGCAGCGGCACGGCTGCACCGACAGGCAAACATTATTCTTCGTAGTTGCCCGGTTGTCGTTCAGACGCCCTTTCTCTTTGCGCTTCGGTACGCTCCATACGACCCGGCGGTTTTGCGAAGCGATGAGTCACACCCTGCATCGACGTACGCATGTACCACAGCCACTAGGCAAGATGGTAGAATTACAAGAGTGCCGAACGATAACCGCGCAGCCATTTGCGGCTGATCCCCGTTGACGGAAAGCTTTCGAGCGAGCGGTGCCCGAGCGAGATCACGCCGATGGTCATCCACAGTACCGCGATCACGAATGTGAAACGCGAAAGCGCGCAGGCATTAATAAATACGCCGAGCAGTAGACAGATCGAAAATAGCGACCGGTTTTTCATGTGATTTTCGCGTCGGCAAGCTTACGGTGCCTTTAGCTTAGGTCATTTCGCGCAATGCTAATTCCTCGATAACCCTGTATTTTGAGGCACTAATTCGGATGTCTTTCTGTTGCGGTATTCTCCGCTTGATACGCTTTAAACGCAGACTCACGACAAACCCGTCACCGCCTGTTTCGTTTCTTTTCATATCCGAGGCGCATGAAAGATCGATCCACGATTGTTTGCATCAGGAAAGGCCAGATACTGCTGATCGCTCGCGGACGTTCGCGCTGGTCGCTGCCGGGCGGCACGATCAAACGCTCCGAAGCGCCGCTCCAAGCGGCGCGCCGGGAACTGGCAGAAGAAACGAACCTAGTCGACGACGGATTAACCTATCTGTTCCGCTTCGGCGGACTCAATAAACGGCATCACGTGTTTCTCGCCGAAGTGACGGCCCGCAGTGCGCCGCATCCGCAGAATGAAATCACGCGATGCCGCTGGTTTAATCCAATGAAGATCGCAGCGCTTCCAGCAAGCGTTCCGACACGCGCCATTGTCGAACTGTTAATCCGCTCCAGCGGCCAGAAAGAACGCCGGCGCGGCATGCTCTGATTCCAGCGTGCGAATACCAGGTGCGCTATTCAGAAGCGCCGCCACGCGGTGATCCGCTTAGCGCCGTTGATGTCGGAGTTCGCGCCCCGCGTAGATCGCGATAAGAAGACCAATGAGAATCGCCGGCACGGCAAGCGATTCATCGTGATGCGGGGACGCCGCCGTGAGCGTTGCGTACAGCCAGAGACCGATACCCGTAACCGCCAGAAGCACGCCAAGAACGAGCCCGAACAAGGCTTCTCCATATCGGGCGTGCCAGTTCGTGAGACATTTTCCTTGCGTTATTTCCCCGTAAAGCGCCGATATTGTGTGATTGCCGCAGACGCATCGAAACCGGTCATGCGACCTGATACGCGTCCGAACGCGCTCGGCCTGAACGTAGCGCACGCAACCAAAAATGCGCGATCAATGGGAAATGCTCTGTGCGGCACCGGACATATCGATCAAAGCCACTCGATCAACCTTCTGTCGCCCTGCTCGCAGTATTCGTGACATGCCGCACGCGCCGCGTTTGCAGCGCCGTGCACGAAAAGTGGCGCGTCCGAACGCCGTGACATCGACACCACGATGGACGGCGGCGAAGGCTGCAACGGCAACTCCACCACTTCGCCGCGCGCGATCAGATCGTCGACGAAAAGACGCGGGATCGCGGCCACGCCAAAACCATCGCGCACGAGTTGCACGATCACCGAGATCGACGGCGACCCCGTAATGCGCGTATCCGCGAGCGGCACACCATTGGCGAGCGCGAGTTTGCCGACGATGTCCTCCAGCGCGCGATGCGGCGCGGCAGCAATAGCGTGGAGCGCGCGGGCGATGTGTTCGTCGTCGAGACGCCAGGAGGCGGCAGTTTTGGCGAGGCGGCTTGACTAGAGCGCCACCTGGATGCCCAGCTCGACGACGTCTTCGCCATGAAGACCGTAGTATTCGGTGCTGGGCGTCGAATGAAACGACATCTGACCGAAGAGCGCTGCTCGCCAGCGCATCATCCTGCCGTGCGTATGACCCTCGATGATCTCGTCGCGCGGTAGAAAAAACGTCGTCCGTTGCGCCTCGTAGTGCCCGTCACCCAGTCTGCCCGCCAGCGATTCGAGCAGGAGCGGCAGGTTGGGACGTTCGACGAAGCCATGGCGAACGACCTTGAAGCAGCCGCTTCCCAGGTCGCGCACCGAAATACGTGCCTCGTCGTTGCTGCGCGGCGCGGCCTCCGAAATGTTCGCGAAGAAAATCGTCGTGTCGTGCAGCACGTGATTGTGCCGGATGTTGCAGCGGAACGCGGCGGGTGTCATGCCCGCTAGGTTTCCCGGATACACCGCCGTGCCTGGCACGCGCGCGGGGCGCTCGGCGTCGGCTAGCATGTCGTCCAGAAACGTGTCGAGCCGATCGGCGTGGCTCGCGCGCGCGGCGGCAATCTCACGTCCGCGATTCCACGTCGACATCAGGATGAACAGAACGATGCCCACCGCCACGGGAAACCAGCCGCCCCGAGGCGATCTTCGGCACGTTCGCGGACACGAGCGTGAAGTCGACGGCGAGAAGTGGCACGCTCACGAGCAGCACGCGATAAAGCGGCCAGTTCCACACGTTGCGCGATACGCTGATCATCTGGATCGTGGTGACCAGCATCGTGAGACCAACGGCGATGCCATACGCCGAAGTCAGCTTCGCCGAGCTTCGGAAAGACAGTACGAGCGCCAGCACGGCGACGAACAGCACTATGTGTTGACCTCGGGCGAATACACCTTTGTGCTCTTTCGATGTTTCGACCACTCGCAGGCGCGGCAGAAAGCCGAGTTCAATAGCCTGACTCGTCATCGAAAATGCGCCGGAAATCACCGCTTGCGAAGCGATGGTTGCGAGCATCGCAATCACGATGCTCGGCACGAGCGCCCACGGCGGCACAGCATGAAAGAACGGCTGATGAAACGAGCCGGGCACGAACAGCAGCGTGGCAGCCTGCCCGAAATAGCCGATAATGATCGACGGAAACACGATCGCGACGAGCGCGATATGAATCGCGCGCCGTCCGAAATGACCGATGTCCGCATACAAGGCTTCTGCGCCCGTCAATGCAAGAATCACGGCCGCCAAGTATCGTGAACGCGAGTCCCGGATGCTGTGTGAGCAATGAGACGGCTCACAACGGCGACAGCGCGCGCAAGACCGACGGATGCTGCACGACGCGATAGACGCCGACAGCGGCAAGATACAAAAACCACACGGCCATGACCGGCCCGAACGCACGTCCGACCACCGAGCTGCCGCTGCGCTAGAAAGCGAAGAGCGCAATCAGAATCACGGCCGCGATCGGCACGACCCAAGGCTAGAACGCGGGGCTGATCTCGCTGAGCCCTTCGACAGCCGACAGCACGGACACGGCCGGCGTGACCATCGAATCGCCATAGAACATCGCGGCGCCGAAAAGCCCTGCGAGCAGCAGCGCACGCGGCACGTGGCCGCCTTTATCTTCGTATCCCGGTCTCACGAGTGAGCGCGACGATGCCGCCCTCGCCTTCGTTGTCGGCGCGCATCACATAGTACGCGTACTTGAGCATGACGACGATCACGACCGCCCACACGATCATCGACAAGGTGCCCATCACCACTTGCACATTGTTCGAATTCACGTCGACAACAGCCTGCCGTAACGCGTAAATCGGACTCGTGCCGATGTCGCCGAACACGACACCCAGTGCGCCCAGCACGAGCACGCCGGCGCTTCTGTCGTGGTGAGCCGCCGCTTGAGCACCTTGATCGTTTCGCCGTTTGAGCATTGTTCTTCGATCCGATGATTGGCGTTGCAGCATGCACGCGGCTTAGTCGTGCGGCAATCTCTCGAGCGTGAGCGGGTCCGATTCACCATCGCAGTACTTGTCGAGCGCTGCCGAGAATATTGCGGTGTCGGCTGTGTTGCCCTGCGCGGCACGCACGAACAATGTCATCGACGAACGGAATTTCAGATTGTCCGGATAACCGAAAATATCGTCGAGCGTCTTGCCCTCGACAGCATTCACAGTCACCGTACACTCGCGCAAACGCGCTCCGAGCAACGGGTGCGCAAGGTACGCACGTACTTCATCGATACCCGAAATTGCGTAGCGCTGCACGGTTGAACTACTGCCGATGCCTTCGATTTGCGGAAAGATGAACCATATCCAGTGGCTTCGTTTGTCGCCTTCACGCAATTCCGCCATCACCCTCGCGTAGACGGACTCCTGCGCGTCGACGAAACGTTGCAGATCGTAGCGGTCGCTCGTTGAGTCGTTTTTTTGGGTCGCTCATTGCGCTTGCCTCCTTGGGTGCTTCTGCATTTCCCCGCTTCTGGCGTGCTATCCGGCCATCAGCACGGATTCGTTCAAACATGCGAACAACGCACTAGGGCCCGGATAAACCGCGATACAGCCGGCGTCGCGCAGTGCTTCCTCAGTGAAACAGCCCGACAGCAGACCAATCGTACACATGCCGAGACCGCCTGCGGTTTGCGCGTCGTAAGGCGAGTCGCCGATAGCGATCGCATTCTGCGGCGCCGTGCCCAGCTTTTTCAGTGCCGCTTCGAAAATGTCGGGAGCGGGCTTCGACTCTTCCGCATCCGACGACGTGACGACATCGAACAGCTTGCTGACTTGCGCTATATCGAGGTACACATCGAGCTCGTCCTGTTTCGCCGACGAAGCGGCAGCGAGCTTGACGCCTCGATCGCGCAAACGTCGCAGCAGATCGGCCGTAGGCTCGCCGATCGCATCGATGTAGGCCGCAGTCCAAGGCACGCCTGCGGAATTGGTCAGCGCCGGGCCGCCGCCATACAGCAGCGCGGTGGTATGGGAGTCGTTGCCGCCGCCCGTCAGCGAGCGATAAAGTTCTGCCTGCTTTTCGACGCCCTCGGCCAGCTCGCCTTTTGCGCCTTTGTTCAACATCGCGACGATCGAGCAGATCACTTCCAGATGACTCAGTTCTTCAGTGGCGATGTCGAACAGCATGTCGCGACGCCCAGGGTCGTCTTCCGAAACGGCTTGCGTGAAGTATCGGCACGCGGCAGCAAGCTCTCCTTGCGGACCGCTGAACTGCTCGAGCAGATTCGCGAGACCGGGGTTCGGCGTGGCGACGCGGACGGTGTACTGCAATCTCTTGTTGTGCACAAACATGGCTATCTCCGTTCATCGGATGCAGCGGCCGCACGCCGCGTTCGGCACACAGGCCATGCAAGGTTTGAAAAAGAATATGCAGTCTGTGACGATCGCAGGAAGCGGATGACACGGACCTTGTCTCAGAGCGCAGGCTCTGGCGAAGGGTGTGCGCAGCGACGCGAGGAGGAAATGCAGCGGGCCACACTGCTATATGCGCATGCGTCGTGCCCGCAGACCGTCCGTGTCTGCTTTCATGCCGTCATGCCTGGCGTGCAGGCGTATGCACGCTCGGTGCATCCAGTTTCACCGGCACGCCTTCGCGCGCGGATCGATAGATCGCCTCCATCAACAACTGATCCTGAAGCCCCTCTTCACCGGGCGTTCGCGGCGCCGTGTTGTCGGCAATGCATTGCGCGAAATGATCGATCTCCAGCGCGAACTGGTTCTTCGCGCCAAGGCGCAGTTCTTCCACTGCTTCCGCATGGCCCTTGCGCCGTGCGACGCGCATCCGCTGGCCCCACGTACGCGAAGGCGTTTTCCACGTCTATCCAACCTTCTTCGAGGCGGATGCGCATGTCTTTCGATTCATGTGCGCCGTAACTCGCCGTGCAATTAGCAATGGCGCCGGACGCGAACCGCAGCGTAAATGCAATGGTTTCTTCGACCTCCGCATAACGTGCGTCGCCATGGTGAAAAACGCCGCTATCACCGCAACCAGCGGAACAAATGCAGGCCATTGCCCCAATGCGAGCGTTCGCCCAAGTTTCGACGTATTGCCGCTCATGTATACGGTGAGCAGATCGCTGCTGTGCATGAACATCAGTGAATCGATCGTGCCGGCCATAGCGACCAGCAGACAGAGCGGCAACAGCGAAGACAAACCCGGCGCACGTAGAGATACTGAGGGCATCGATGTCGCTCATTTGCGGGGACTACACAGTGGGGACGTGCACGTCATGGAACGCACAGTGCGAACTCCGCGCGCATCGCAGCGTTGCCGCGAAGCACAGGAGCCTGCGAAGCATTTAGCAATGATTGTTCCCCCGCTCAGCATGAAACGGCATCCGTCAACATCGCATGCTGGCGCATGCGTGGTACTGCGCCTTGGTCATCGTCGCCAAGTCGGTGAACGTCCCACTCAAGGAGAAACGCAATGAAAGCGCTTGTTTATGAGGCCCGCGTAACGTGGTCGTGAAAGACATGCCGGATGCGAAGATCGGGCGTCCCAACGATGTACTCGTGAAGATCACCACGATCAACATCTGCGGCTCGGACCTGCACATGTACGAAGGCCGCACGAATATGGAAACGGGGCGCATTCTAGGTTACGAGAATCTCGGTGTCGTAGTGGAAGTCGGACCCGGCGTGGAGCGTGTGAAGGTCGGCGATCGCGTGTGTTTGCCGTTCAATATCGGCTGCGGATTTTGCAAGAATTGCGAGCGCGGCCTGACGGGATTCTGTCTCACCGCCAATTCCGGCGCGGCAGGCGCAGCCTACGGCTTCGCAGGAATGGGCCCGTATAGCGGCGGCCAGGCGGAATATCTGCGCGTACCGTTCGGCGACTTCAACTGCCTCGTGCTGCCGCCCGACGCACAGGAAAAGGAAAACGATTACGTGATGCTCTCCGACATCTTTCCGACCTGCTATCACGCGACCGAGCTGGCCGGTGTGCTGCCCGGCGAAAGCTTCGTCATTTACGGCGCGGGGCCGGTTGGTTTTATGGCCGCGATGTCTGCACAGGTCAAGGGAGCGAGCAAGATCATGGTGGTGGATAGCCATCCTGATCGGTTGAAGCTTGCGGAGAAACTCGGCGCGATTCCCGTCGACGACAGCGACGGTGCATCGGCGGAGCGCATTCTGGAAATGACGGGCGGCGAAGGCGCGGATCGCGGATGCGGATGCGAATGCGTGGGCTATCCAGCGCAGTTGCAAGGGCCACGAAGTGCCGAACCTGACCATGAACAATCTCATCAAGGCGGTACGTCCTACCGGCGGAATCGGCGTGATCGGTGTATTCGTGGCGGAAGATCCCAAGTCCGAAGACGAGCTGGAGAAGAAAGGTCAGCTCGCACTGGACTTCGGCCAGTTGTGAATGAAGGGTCAAAAGATCGCAACGGGTCAGGGGAATGTGAAGGCGTATAACCGTCGGCTGCGTGATCTCATTGCGGCAGGAAAGGCGAAACCGTCGCAGATCATTTCGCATGAACTGCCGTTGGAGAAAGCGCCCGAAGGATACAAGCACTTCAATAATCGTGACGAAGGGTGGACAAGGGTCGTGCTGAAGGCTTGCGGCCTGAGGCCAATTGCGCAACGGCGCATGCGCCGGAACGCCGCCGCTCTCACTTCTGTTCGGAGCAGCGGCGTATTTCTATCTAGCGTGCAACGGCAATCCGCGCATTGACCTTGACTGGCGCCACGTCATCGTCGAATGGCGGCCGGGGCTCGAAATGCTTGATCACGTCGCGTTCGAAAACCAGACAGCAGGTCGAACCGCCGTACTGGAAAAAGCCGAGTTCATCACCCTTCTTCACCTGCTGCCCGGGCAATGCATCGATGACGCACGACGACACATCCGCCATGCCGACCAATACGCACCAACCTGCCAGATCGCGGCATCGTCGGCCTGAATCACGATAATCGCCCGCGTTGCCAGCGCCGTGATATAGCCTTGCGAATCAATCGTTCAGGCCGCCCGGGTCCTCGCCTTCGGAATCCGCATCCTCGCCTTCGGAATCCGCATTCGAGTAATAGCTGCCTTCCACCAGATACGCATCGACAATCACGCCATCCACCGGCGCATGCCAACGGTGGTAATTGAAAGCGCTTAGAAAAGCCTGATAGATCGACCCGCCGACGAACCGCGCCGCCAGTTCGCAATGCGCCGCCGTAAAGAAGATGTCCTGCAGAGAGTATGGCGGCCATTTGATCCAGAATTCATCGTGCAGCATGACCGTCGTGCTGGATGTTGTACGGCGCAGCCTCGCACGCACTCACGATCGCCTTGCTATCGTCCACGCCCGCAACAGGTCTCATGCCGTCGCGAAACTGACGTGTGAAGAAATGATTCCATGAAGCAAATCCCCAGTACGGTTTCTCAGGATCGGAAATGAACTGCGACATGCCGATCCGTTTGTCGGCTTCTTCGCTGAACCAGCCGTTGGGCGACTGCGTGGTCAGACGCTCGCGCGAATAGGGGGCGAGGCAGGTCAAAAAACCGCACAGATAGTTTAGCACCTTTTTCAACTGCGCATTCAGCGCGGGATCGTGAAAGAGTGCATAGCCTGACGGCATGCACATCGGCCAGTCGAGCACCGCATTCAGCGTCTCGTCAACGTCGCGGGCAGGCAAACCTACGTCGAACAGATCGCCGACCTGACTACGGAGCAAATCGAAGCCACGTTCCGCACCAATGTGTTCGCAATGTTCTGGCTGTGCAAGGCCGCGCTGCCTCATTTGCCGCCGGGCGCGACGATCATCAACACCACATCGATCCATATCAGCCTAGTGCCGGCCTGCTCGATTACGCGTCGACCAAAGCCGCGATTACCGCGTTCACGCATGCTTTCGCCAAACAGGTGATCGATAAAGGTGTACGCGTCAATGCGGTCGCGCCGGGACCGGTCTGGACTCCGCTGCAACCGAGCGGCGGCCAGCCGCAGGACAAGATAGAGAAGTTCGGTTCCCGGTTCCGAGGCGCCGATGCAACGCCCCGGGCAGCCGGCGGAACTCGCGCCGGTGTACGTGCTGATGGCGTCGCATGACTCGTCGCATACGGTTCGTAGTAGCCGATGAAGCAGTCGAGCCGCGACTTCGCGCCCGATTCGACGAAGCCCATCCAGTCGAGCCAATCGAATAGCGCACGGCGCGACCCCTCGATTCCCGCGACGTTGCCATGAACGACGAGTCCGTAAGCGCGACCCGCGAGATGCTTGGGATAGTCCCACCAAGCTAGTTCCAGTTGCTTCGCCTCTTCCGCTTTCTTTCCGTGCGTGGAAGTGGGATCGGGATTGCCGCCGTCCGCGCAAACGAGACGGTCCATCAGCAGCTTGAGCGGGCTCGCAACCTGATACCAGTAGACGGGCGTGACGAACAGCACGCCATGACACGCCGCAAACCGTTCGTAGATTTCGTTCATCCAGTCATTCACGAGCCCGAGCGAATGGTTAGGGTAGCAACAACTGCATGGCCAGTGGCAAAGCGGCATGGCCGTCGATACACAACCTTTGCACGGGTGGATGTGCAGGTCGCGAGAGATCAAGGAAATCAACTTCGCAGGCGGCACGCTCCAGTGTCTCCTGCGCGATCTTGCCGAGGCGAAAGCTCTTCGACATCTCGCCCGGACACGTATAGTCGTTGCGCGCCGATGCATTGACGATTAGCACGCGCGAGCGCGTGGCCGGATCCCGCTGACGCTTTTGCGCAGTCTCGATCCGCTCACTCGCCGTGCACCATTCGACGGACAGATCGTAGTCCGGATCCTTGAAGCCGGCACCGGCCTTCTCGGTAATGGGCGACTTGCGCGCGTTCGAATACGCGTCCCACGCAATCGCCTCGAGCCGGTCGAGCGCAGCATCTTCGCTGCGAACGCTGGATCGTAAAAGCTCGCTATGAAGCGCTCGCGAAACACGTCGCGCGACAATTTCTCTCCGTCACCTGACTTTTGCGCACTTCTATCTTTTCTATCTTTTGCGGTTCGGAGGATTTTTGCGGATCGGCGCTCATGGTGTCTTGCGGATGCTCTATCGATTCATGAAAACGAGCAACGCGCATACCCGCAGTCGATACCCGTGGTCAATTCCTCACGGCAGTGGAAGATTACCTAGATCATCTGGATCGACGCGCTTGTTGCGCGCCTCAGAACCGCCCTCCGCCTCGTAATTTTCAAGCGCCGACATGATCTGTTGAAGTCGGCGGCCGCTACGACGCCATTGCAGCCATTTGATGTAGGCGGTTTGCGACGGTCCGAATTTGACCGGAAGATGTTCCCAGCGCCTGCCCTCGCTCCCGTGGACCCACAAGATGGCATCGACAACGATACGCGGATCGCGCAGCAGGCTATGCAGAGCGAACAGGATACGTTCGCGCACGTTTTTGACGATCACATAGTGCGCCCCTTCCCGAACGAAGTAGCAGAAACGCCGGCGGCACCTCATTGGCGATTGAAAGCGGATAGGAGCCCGTGCGCGCGCGATAGCCGCTTCGTCGATGTCGGTAGCGAATACTTGGATTCCGCGGCCCGATCCCACCGCCTCACGCGCCTGCGCGAGTTGCAGCGAGTGGAATACGCTTCCTCGCCCGACGCGCAACCGGCTACCCAGAGGCGCACCTGCCCATTGCCATATTCTTGGGCAAAGAGCTTCGCGATCGCGGAAGAACTGGGTGACGCACTGGGTGACGCCGATCAGCATGTCGCCAAGCAACGCATTCGCTTCGTCAGGCGTGTTGCGTAGGAAATCGCGATAGCCAAGCAGATCGCGCTGCCCGTTCACCTGCATGCGCCGCTCGATGCGCCGTAGAATCGTGGCGCGCTTGTAGAGCCGGAAGTCGTGGTCGGTGCGCACGCGCAGATGCATGAGAATATCGGAGAGCGCCCGTTCGGGATCGTTGGCGAGCGGCCTTGCGTTGCTCTGTGCTGTCTCCGCTTTCTCCAGATCGTCCATTTCGATCTGCTACGCGTTTGCCCACAATTCGAGCAAACGCTGCGGCATTTCGGCCACCGGAAAACGATGTCCACCTGCCCCGTGGCGATGGCGTGCTGAGGCATTTCCTCGTGCTCGGCGTCGACGGGGAGTCTGCGCGAGCGTAATGCCGCCCACTTCCTTGATACGACTCAGGCCCATTGCTCCGTCGGAACCGGCGCCGGACAGCACGATGCCGATCGCATGCTGGTCGCAGGCTTCGGCCAGCGTCCGGAAGAAATGATTGATCGTAAAGGCGGGGGCCGCCCGATGCCTCCTGATCGGAGATCTGCAGGCAACCGTCGGACATTTCGAGCCGCTGCCCGGGGTGATCACATAAACGTGGTTCTTCTCGATCGGAATGGTGCCGCTCACCTGATGCAAGGGCATGCCGGTGGCGCGCAGCAGGATGTCGTCCAGATGGCTCGCATGTTCGGGCGCCAGATGAACGACGACAACCGCCATGTCCATGCTGGCGGGCGCGTTTTCGAAGAAGATCTGCAAGGCGGCAATGCTGCCGGCCGACGCGCCGATACCTACCACTGGAAAATGCAGATTGCTCTTTACCGTAAGCGATGAACCAGTCGATTTCGAAACCGCCGACTTCTGCCCTGACATGCAACTCTCCTCGTTTGTCGTACGGTCTGTGCCGCACGATCGCGAAAGAATCGTAGCGTAAGCGAAAGCAAAGCACTATTATAGCGCTTATTGTAGGTCCTACCGCCAGTCAGATAATATTTTAGGTGTGGTTCACACGATGAATGGCGTAATTAAGAGCGCTTTTGATGAATAAAGCAGCAGGCTCTCAGGCTCTCAGGCTCGCAAATCCGCTGCATGCGGGGCGCAATCTGTCGTCGATCGCTTGAGTGAAGGCGTTGATTCAAGCGCAAAAACCGGGCAGCTTTTCAAGCTACCCGGTTTTACCCCTATATCGTCGCAGCGCGCCGCACCGTGTCGCAGACCGAAGTCCTTATCTCGACTTCCGCATTAGCGCTCGCGCTGGCACTCAGGGCTGCCGTTGCCCTTCCTGATGTTGCGGTGTTTTTTGCTGATTCTGCTGCTGTTGTCTCTGTTCCTTGCCCGCATTCTTCAGGTTGCCGGTCTGCGTATTCGACTGCTTGCTGTCACCCATTTCAGCTCTCCTTTGTGCCGGAAAAAAGCCGGCGCATTCATAACATGAGGCAGTAACCCCTGTTCCGTGAGCGGCTGCGGGTACGAATCGCCGGCATCGAGTGTCCTGATTCGAAGGTCCCCGATTACAGACTGAGCGTCTTGTCGCCGATCGATCGGCTGCCCACCGCGTCGAGCTTGCCCTGCAACTCGGCCTTGCGCTTCGACAGCTTTTCCCCGAGTGCGCGCAGATTGCCAGATTGCATTTCGACTGGCGCAGTTCCGGGAAGAGCTCCTGTTCTTCTTCCTTCACGTGATGACCGACCATCTCGCTCATGACCTTGACGGCCGCGTTGAAACCTTTGTCACCCGCCTTCAGTGTTTCGAACTGAGCGATCAGCTTCTTGACAAGAAAGTGCTCCACGTACGCTTCTTCCACATCTGTCTTGTTGCTATCCGGCAGTGCCTGCTGGGCCGCCGGATAAAGAAGCTCTTCCTCGAGCATCGTGTGGATGGTGAGTCGCTCGCAAGCGCGCTGCACGAGCGCCGCCTTTGCTCCGAAGATCGTCCTGCGCGGTTCTCTCGAACACCTCGAACAGCTTCTCGACGGCGCGATGGTCCGCTTCGAGCAGCGAGAGTGCGTATTTTGCGTTGGTCTTCGTATCGTCTGTTCGCATCCGTTGCCTGCATGTTCCCCCTCCGTGAAAGGTCTGGACGGCACCAGCAATGCGGTGCAGCTAACGGAGGCCGAGCAAACCCGGTGCCTATGGCGGGTACGATGCCGGGAACGCGCTGCTTTTCTGTGTGCTTTGCGCCTTCGCTTTCGTGCTTCTCTCTTCCGTGTTTTTCTGTTTTCGCTATTTCTTGCGCGGTAGTGTCGCGTTGAGGAAAGGATTGAAGCCTGCGGGTCTGGCCGGCCGCCGGGCTTCACCGCCACGAGCCGGCTCGGCCGGTTCCTCTCTCGCGGAGAGTTGTGACAGAAGATTGTCGCTTGAAGCGTCGCTCTCCTCATCGTGCTTCGGCACGCCGCACGTTTTACTACGAGGCTTTTCTTCTGCGCCATCAATACCGGCGTTTTCCGCCATCTGCTCGCGGCTTGCGCAGATGCTCGACGATCATGTTAAACGATTCCGACATCGAGGCCGCCTCGGCGCGCGGCATCATCGTCGAAACGACGATCTCGTGTAGCGAGCTACCATCCACGGCGGTGGCGGATGGCCTCGCCTGCCAGTCGATGCCGCTCGACGCGAAGGCGCCGCACGCGTTCGAGCACCGCGGGCGACAGGACGCCGCCGTCATATAAACTGACGACGGCCCGTTCGGCGATGGCGAAAAGCGGCGACGCCGCGCGCTTTGGCATGAGACGTGACCTTGTACGTTATTTGCTCAGGGTTGGGAACAGACGCGTGAATGAAGGCAGAGTACACGATTCGTGCCGCGCTCACGAGTAGGCACGCTGCGTGCTAGCTGCAAGCGCCTCACGGAGAAGACGTCTGGCGCACGGCACGCGGCTGTCGAACTTCGAGACCCTTTGGCCCAAGTTACCGGTCTGAACGGAGACGATCTATCAGCACCTATGTTTATTTGAACCGCCCCCAGCAATTCGGTCTTCCGGAAGAAGATCTGATCAGAATCGATCAGGCGGGATATGCGCTTGACATGAGCCGGCTCTTCGTCGAACACGAACCTACTTATCGGCCGGCGCTCGAACGCCCCTATCTGCAACGACTGATATGCCGCATTGCCGACGACGAGGTGATATTCACGTCCCTTGCGTGTCTGGGGGAACAGCGTTCGCGACGTGCTCGCCATGCTCGATCAACTCCGCGTGAGGGGGCGCCAGTGTGCATTGCCTCGAAGTCGGATCCGCCGATCTCAAACGGCGGCCGGAGCCGCCGGCCGTGCGCGCGCTACGAGGCGCGGATCGCATCGAAACTTATGCGCGGCAGGAATGCAGCGAGGCGTCTATCGAACGCGCCCGTAACAGCGGCACCGCGCTCGGTCGCCACCCGACTTTTTCCGAGCGTGAAAAAAAGCTGCGTGTTATTCAAAGCCTGGAGAAAGGCACGTCGGTCAGCGACGTGGCGCGTGCATTCGGAACATCGCGCCAGACCATCCTAGGTATTCGAGCCGCGCATTCGTCCTGAAAAGAGGCAGCAAACGCTGCTGCCTGTGCCTGCCTTCTATTCTGGACAGACGAGGTCCGCCGTCACCGTCTGATCACCTTTCGACTGCGCTGCATCCCGCGCTTCGGCTGCCGTTTCGAACGGACCGATGATCGGTGCGCCGTCGAACGGAAACAGCACCTTGTCATCCGTCATCCTGACTATTTTCAGATCGCCTATAAAGGTCCCGCTACCTGTGCGACGATACGTTGCATAAATGCGGTAACTGCCTTCTGCCCCGCTCGTCGTGTCGAACACTTTTCCCGCTCTCCTCGAAAAAACCATTTTCGGCCTAGTCATTTATTTCCTCACGAAGTCTAAAGTGGTAAAAGCTCTGGCAGCTTGCATGCTCCACATGCGGCGCAGGGCGCGTGCGCCTCGCGCGTGAGAAAAGCTTAAACGAAACAGCGTCAACACAGGACGGTGTCCGTCCGTACTTAATAACAGCTATCCGGACATATCAAGGCGTGAACTGGCGATTGAGCCGACGCAACGACTCCTGCACCATGTTCTGCTTATATTCCCGCACTGCAATCGCGCGACATGAAAGATAGATCTACCGCTTTATGCGTTCGCAATGGCACATATTGCTTGTGGCACACGAGCGCTCATCAATCACAACTTGCCAGGTGGGCATTGCCCGGCGGAAAGTTGCGCGTATCCGAATCGCCGATCGAAGCGTGCCGACGCGAATTGATGGAAGAGACGGCGCTGCGCTCGCAGCGTCTCGACTACCTGTCCAGTTCGGTGGATTAAGCAAACGGCATTACGTGTTTCTCGCTGAACTCGCGGCCGACGTCCACGCGAAACCACGCAACGAAATTGCGACCTTGCCGGCCAGTGTTCCTGCTCGCGAAATCGTCACGCTTTTTATCAGCTGGTATTGCCGCCAGAGCATCGAGGCCGACGTATGAGCGGCGGACGGATATTCGTACTCCACCCGGCCGCGTCAACCGCGGAATGCGCGGGCAAAATGTCCGCGCGTCGCATGCGCGAGCCCTGAGTTACGGCGCACTCACACCCTTCTTTGCCGCAAGATCCTTGAGGCCATCTGATAGTGCTGCCGGATGGTAGGCAACGCCTTTTGCGCCGCTTCCTTCAGCTTGGCGTTCTCACCCCAAGGGCGGCTTCCTTTTCGAACGCCGCGACTGCCTGCTTATGACCTTCGAGGCCCACCTTCTGGATGTAGGCCTAGTCGAATGCCTTGCCCTTTAGCGGGCGCAGTGCATCGAGAATCGACGTATCCGAATTGTCCTTCGGGACTTCTATGCCATGCGGCGCCGCCATCTTCAACTGCAGCGTGAGTTTGGTGTGATCGAGCATCATGTGATGGGCGAACGACTTGACGTCCTTGTCGCTCGAATTGCTGGTCACGAGCTTGCTCGCATCGATCTCCGTCGACGAGGACATGCTGGCGGCCTGAACGAAATCCTTGTGCACCTGTGCAAGCGGATTTGCCGCTGTCGTCGAGGCCGCTTGCGTCTGCGCAGACGCTACGATCGGAGAGAGACAAAGACAACAGGACACGGCTGCGATCGCGGTCATTTTTTCATGAAATCCTTACTATGGTTGTCGCAAAGTAATGCGTCGTTGGCTTGGTTGCGCGGTCATGCTGCGCCGGCAACATCGGCAATCTGTGATGAGCATCCGGCATGTCCCATAGCGTTCGCTCACCGCTTGCGGCGCCCATTAACTGCGAAGCACATCTGCTTCGCATGCCTGCGTGTGCTCCCGTTTCTTCTCGTGACTTCTCGTACGCCCTCGCGCTCAACCAGTATGCAAGCCACGCGACGAGGCGTTGACGAGGAACACGTCGTCTGGAATCCCGCTTGCTCGATTCACGAGGAAACGCGCGCTCAACGAAGCAGCAAGGAGAACCTCATGAACAGCACCAGCCCTTCCGCACACGACGTCCCCTTAACCGCCGCACCCGCAACCGGTGAAGCGTCGGACACGTCCAGCCGCCCACACCTGCGCGAGATTGCTTCGTTCGAGCATCACATCAGGTCACGGGCGTTGCCGCTGCCGGCGACGGCCGCATCTTCGTCAACTTTCCCCGCTGGACCGAAGACGCACCCATTTCAGTGGGAGAGCTGACCGTGGAAGGCGACGTTCGTCCGTATCCCGACGACGAGTGGAACAACTGGCGCAATGCGAAGCGCGATCAGATGACGCCCCACGATCACTGGGTGTGCGTGCAGGCCATGCTCACCGATTCGCGAGGCAACCTATGGGTGTTCGACCCCGGTGCGCCCGCTCAGTCGTTCGTTGTGCCGGGCGCGCCGAAACTCGTGCGCATCGACCTTCGCGACCGCCCGCGTCATGCAAAACATCCCGTGCGATTTCAACGTCGCGCCGCAAGCCAGTTATCTGAACGACGTTCGCCTGAGTCCCGACGGTCACTACACTACGCATACGTGACCGACTCGGGCACGCGCGGCGCGATAGTGGTGTTCGAGCTGGCCGTGGGGACGGCAAGACGCGTGCTGGACGGGCATACGTCCACGCAAATGGATGCCGGCGTGACGGTGAAGGCGAACGGCGTGCCGCTACGCCGCCCGGACGGACGAGACGTCGACTTTTCGGCGGATGGTATCGCGCTCTCACCCGATGGCAAGTTTCTCTACTGGCAGGCAGTCTCTACTGGCAGGCAGTAAAGGGCAAAACGCTTTATCGGGTGCCGACCACCGCGTTGCACGATGCGGCGCTCACCGACGCGCAGGTTGGCGCGAAGGTCGAAACCGTACTCGAGCACAACAGCCCGACGGCCTGCATATCGATGCCAACGGCCTGCTGTACATCACTGCGGTGGAAGATCATGTGATCAGGACATGGGACGGTCATGAACTGCGCACGCTGATTCATGAACCGGGATTGATCTGGCCAGACACGTTCGCGCAGGCGCCGGGAGGACGGCTGCTCGTCACCGATTCGCGCATTCCAGAAATGAACTGGTTCAAGCCGGGGCGGCCTGATGCCGTGACCACACGCCTGCTGTCGATCGAGAACATCTAACGCGACACGCCGGCCGGGCGAGCGTGATGCCGTGCCGTCGGTCGGGCCATAGCATATCGTTGGATGAAAGCGGCGCACCCGGCCGACCAGGCGGACGCCACGCGCGTGCGCTTCCGGCTGAAAGGCGCATACTGACCGTCGGAACCACTGCCGCGCGGGTGTTGTCTTGAACGTAAATCGTGAGTTATTGCCGGCAACAGACGCTGTCGACTTCGACGTCCTGGCGCTCGTCGGATCAGCGGGCGCGCCGTCTGCCGTACTGGAGGTATTGCGCACGCTGCCTCCCGAGTTCGACGTTCCCGTCATCGTCATGCTGCACTTGCCGCCGGAGTCGACGCTGCCGTAAATGTACGCCCATCAGCCGCTCGCGGTGCAGTGGGCGCGGCTAGGCAGCGTGATTCTGCCGGGTCAGGTCTTCATCTGCCCGCCGCGTACGTTTCTCGAGTTGTTGCCCGATGGAAGCTGCGCGCTTTCGGCCTGCGAACACGGCGCGATGGAAAGACCGATCGACCGCTTCCTTGAATCGGTCGCACGCAGTTACTCCACGCGCGCGATTGCATCGCACCGGCGGGCGCGTGCTCGTTCAGAGCGGCGAGACCGCCGAGCATCCGTCGATGCCGGCAGCAGCGATCGCCGCCGGAGCTGCGGACCTCATCATTCCGCTCGACGAAATGGGTCCATCTGATCGGCGAGCTGATAGGCCGCACGCCTCGCCCGAAAATGCGCTCCGAGGTCGAATCGGTCAAGCGCAGCTTCGGATTGATCGCGGACGTCGCAGCGCGCGAGAGAGATCGACTGGTCGCGCAGCGCGCTCGGCTCGGCAATCGGCTGGTCCGAAACGCTGCGTACCTACATACGCACCGCCGTCGACGCGCCCACACCCACCGCCGTATGGTGGGGTCCTCAATTCGTCCAGATCTACAACGACGCGTGGCGCGTTTTCTTGGCGTCACCAAACATCCACAAGCGCTCGGCGAGCTCGCACAACAGGCATGGCCCGAGATATGGTATCGCATCGGGCCGATGCTCGAGCGCTTCATGACGCAAGGCATCCGCAGAGCAGACGGAAGATTTTCCGTTGCTGGTACAGCGTTACGGCTTCTCCGAAGAAGTATTCGCGGTCTTCTCTTTTTCGCCGATCCGCGATACGAACGGCTCCGTGCTTGGGGTCCACAACAGCGTTCGTGAAACCACGCGGAACATCGTATCCGAGCGCCGTCTCCATACGTTGCGGGCGTTGGCCGCGCAACTCGCCGGCACCTAGGGAATCGCAGACGCCTGCGAACGAGCCGCCGCTGGGCGTGCTGGTTTCTGGCGTTGACGCCGCATCGCCCCTAGGACGACGCGTATCGCAGCTTCGCCGACCTGATCGTCGGGCAGTTAGTTGTCCGCGGGCATTGCCGAAGGCTAAGCGAAAGAGCGCGAACGCGAGCGGCTCGACCGGCTCGCCGAGCTCGATTGTGCGAAAACGGAGTTTTTCGCCAATGTCAGCCATGAGTTCCGTAAGCCGCTCTCCTTGCTGCTCGCGCCGCTCGACGAACTCAGACAAAGCACCGAAACGCTGCCCGCGCGCGTCGTAGACGCCGTGGAAGTGGCGGCGCGCAACGCTCGCCGTCTGCAATCGCTCGCCACCAATCTGCTCGACTTCTCGCAGCTCGCCACGCGGCGGCAACCTGCGCATCTCGTGCCGACCGATCTGTGCGCACTCACGCTCGACATCTCAAGCTATTTCCGTAGTGCAATCGAAGCGGCGGGACTGGAATTGCGCATTCATTGCGATTCCGACATGCCACCGGTACCCGTGCAGCCCGACATGTGGAGCACGGTGGTCTCCAATCTGCTGTCCAATGCGCTCAAATTCACCTTCACCGGGACTATCACGATCCAGTTGCTGGCGTTGCGCCTGCATGCGGAGCTGGCCGTTTCGGATACGGGTGTCGGCATTCCCGGCGACGAGCTGCCGAACGTGTTCAAGCGTTTTCATCGCGTTCTCGGCACGCGCGCGTACTGCCGAAGGGGCGGGCATCGGGCTGTCGATCGTGCATGACCTCGTGAGCCGGATGGGCGGCCAGACCCAGGTGCGCAGCCGCGAAGGACAAGGCACGGCGTTCACCATCTGGATGCCCTCAAGTCGTTTCGCGTGATGAGCGACGTCTTGCAGGCCGAGGGCGACACAGCCGCGCCGTCGCCGAACCTCGTCGACGACAACGCGGACGTACGCAATTATCTGCACCGGCTGCTCGGCGAGCGCTGGCACGTCGAGACGGCCGCCGAAGCGACCGCCGCTTTCGACCTCATTGCGCGCCTACGCCCGGACGTCGTGCTGGCCGACGTCATGATGCCTGGCATGGACGGCTTCGAACTGCTGCAGCGCTGCGCGCCGACCCGGCACTGAAATACACGCCGATCATGCTCGTCACCGCGCGCGGGCGAGACGGCGGCGGTGGAAGGGCCTGACGGCCGGCGCCGACGACTACGTCGCCAAACCCTTCTCGCCGCGAGAACTCGCGGCGCGTGTCGCCGCACTGATCGAGCGTGCACGCGCCGGCCTGCCCTGCGCGAAAGCGAAGCCATGCTACGCCGCAGCCGGAGCTGGGTGAGCGCGCCGAAAGACGCTTTTCAAGAGCGGCAATGAGCGGCGCACCACTCGAAACGTCGCTCGATATCCTGGTCCGCACGCTCGTCGAACAGACCGACGACGGCCGACGTTGCGCTTTCTATATCGCGGAAGGTAACACGTTGCGGCACGTCGCGGGCATGTCCGACGATTATGCGAAGTGCGTGAACGGCTTCATCATTTCGCCTAAGTCGCTTGCGTACGGCCTTGCCGTCGCGACGGGGCGCCCGGTCATCACGCCGGATATCCACGACGAAATCAAATGGCACGACTGGCGTTGGCTCGCGCTGAAGTTCGGTTACCGCGGATGCTGGTCGTTTCCGGTCGAAACGGCCGAGGGCGCGCTGGTCGGCTCGCTCGCCATGTACTTTGCGGAGCGGCGCGAACCCACGCCACTCGATCTCGAACTCACCCACGCATTCACCGAAACCGCGGCAATCATCATCTCGCGCAACGCACGCAAGAACGTCATGGAGACCGGCTAACCCTGAAGGCGGCAGCGCGCGTCATTCCACGCGCGTCGCCTCGCGCACGACGGCTGAATCGCTGTCGAAATTGTGCTCGTTCATCCGCTGCAGCACCGCCATCACTTCACCGTCCGCGCCGTTGTGTTTCGCCAGCGCGATCAACTGCTCCTTGCTGGCCGGATACTGCGCGCCTTTGAGCGCGCGAACGATGTCCTGCGTGCGTGCCTCGTCCGGATGACGATGGTTTTGCGCATGAGCGGGATGTTGAGACATGACTACCTCCTTGCATCGATTCAGTTGACATACGCTGGCCTGACGGTGAGCAACGCGCGCGCCCGGTTCGCCGCGCGACATGATCTCCACCGAACATTACGCTCCGCAATACCGCGGAATGCCGCTTACGCAGCAGTGAGAATCTCTTCATCCCTTTTTCATTGTCTGGAGACTTCCATGGCGCAAACAGTCGGCGACTTCATCATCGAACGTCTTCATGCATGGGGAGTTCGTCGCATTTACGGCTATCCCGGCGACGGCATCAACGGCGTGTTCGGCACCCTGAATCGTGCTCAGAGCGAAGCGAAAAAAGACAAGCGTAAAATTGACAACGCGATTGAATTCGTGCAGGTGCGCCACGAGGAAATGGCCGCCTTCATGGCCTCGGCGCACGCCAAATTTACAGGCGAACTGGGCGTGTGCATTGCAACCTCGGGACCGGGCACCTTGCATCTTGTCACCGGTCTTTACGATGCGCGGCTCGATCACATGCCGGTTCTTGCGATCGCAGGTCAGCAGGCACGCGCCGCACTCGGCGGACACTATCAGCAGGAACTCGACCTCGCCTCGCTCTTCAAGGACGTTGTGGGCGCGTTCGTCGAACAGGCCGCCGTGCCGGCGCAGGTGTGCCATCTGATTGACCGAGCGATCCGTATCGCGCTTTCCGAGCGCAAGGTCACGGCCATCATTCTGCCGAACGATCTGCAGGATTTGCCCTATGAAACGCCGGGCCGCAAACACGGCACGTTGCATTCGGGCGTGGGCTATGAGCGCTCGAGCGTCGTGCCGTTCGAGAACCAGCTAAAAGAAGTGCGTATTTTGGCGAACGTGATCAGGGGATTCGGGTTGAACGTGACGGGTCCTTTCGGTTGAAGGTGATCGCTGATCAGCGGTTTTCGAAGCGAGCGAGCATCTTGCCGAAATGGGTGATCACGT
>CALNWS010000051.1 GCA_940747215.1 uncultured Paraburkholderia sp.
GAACCCCGCTGAGTGCGTGCGTCTGGTTCCCTTTGTCATTCCCCGGTTCCTCTGCCCGCATTATCCGCTGGCTCAGGCCCCGGCCGCTCCACTGATCCGGCTGTCCAAATTCCCGCGACCACTTCTGCTGCGTTCAGGGCCAGAATGTTGGTCTGGAACGCAATGCCTTTGATGATCGAGATGATGTCCGCGATCTTCGCCGAGTTCTGGTTGATATCGCCCATCGTGCCGACCACCTGACCGACCACGGCGCTGCCCTTGTTGGCGATTTCCGACGCATTGGCCGCGAGCGAGCTTGCCTGGCGGGTGTTGGTCGGCGTTCTGCTTCACCGTGCCCGTCAGTTCTTCCATGCTCGACGCCGTTTCCTGCAGCGCCGACGCCTGCTCTTCGGTGCGCGATGAAAGGTCGATATTGCCCGCCGCGATCTGACACGTTGCGGTGGCGATCGATTCGCTGCCGCTGCGCACGGTTTCGATCAGGCTGCGCTGCATCTTCGCGATGCCCTCGAGCAGTTGACCCATTTCGTCACGTGAACTCACCACGACCGAGCGGCGCAGGTCGCCGGCGGCGATGGCGTCGAAGTGACCGAGCGCTTCGTCGAGCGGACGGGCAATCGCGCGGCTCAGCGCGAGATACGAGACAGCCGACGCCAGCGCGCCGAGCACCAGTGCGATGATGCTCACGAAGCGGAACGTCGAGAAGCTGCTTTGCGCCGCCTCGAAGCCCTGTTTCGCGGACTCGAACTGAACTTGCGCAGCGCGTCGTCGCGGCGTTCGACAGATCGTTGTAGGTCGCCTGCAGGCGCTTCGCGTTGTCCACGACCTTCGACTGGTCGTTGGTAGCCGCGAATGTGTCCATGGCCTGCAGGGTGTCGCGGTGAGCCGAGACGTCCTGCGCCAAGCGGTCTTCTTCGGGGTCGCGCGGCAGGTCGATATATTTTTTCCAACACATGTCCGACGTGGTGCGCATTAGGTGAGCGCGCTCGATGGTCGAGGCAGTCTCCGGCGAGCCGGCCATGAAGGCTGCGCGATCAAGCGTGAGCCGTTCGCGGGCCGCGTAAAGCTCGGCGTTGCCGATATCGACGGCGCTAGGCATCTGGTTGGTGAACGTACCTTTGTAGGCGTCGTTCGAATGGCTCATGCCGAACAGACCGAATACGCCGATGGCGATCAGCAGCGCGGCAAGAAAGGCCATCGTGAGGCCAATGCGCGCTTTGATCGTGATGCCTTTCTTCAAATGCTGATTCCTGTGTTTGAGACAAAAATGTGAGGCTGCGTGGCAGTGCTGGGTAGCGTGTGGCGTCTGCATCGTGGCGCGTTCGAAGCCGCGTTCTAATACATTCGTTTACGGCAACAGAGAACGTTACTTGAAGAACTTATAAGGTATGAAGAATACCGCTGTAAGCAGTTGGAAGGAATTTCAATGCAAATGAGCGGCGGCGAGGGAAAGCTCGCCGGCACGGAGTCTCAAGGGCAAAGAGAAGTGCCGCCGCGGGTGAATGCGCGGCTGGGGTCCGCGGACGTGCGGCAGAAGCGTGCTATCTCACGTTGAAGCGTCGAGTTCGGCGCGAGTCGGAATGGAAGGCTGCGCGAAACGGATCGCCGCTTCGATGTCCGCGCCTTCGGCGAGTTGCGCAGCGAAAACGCCGATGAAGGTATCGCCGGCCGCCGTCGTATCGACGGCATTCACCTTCGGCGCGTCGTACAAGACCGCCTGCAAGGCCGCGGTGGCTTTCGCGGCATCTTCCGGCGTTTCGACCTGCAGACCGGTCAGCGTCGCGGCTTCGAGTTCGTTCGGAATCAGATAGTCGACGAGCGGCAGCCAGTCGGCGGGCAGCGGCCTCGTCGCGGGTGCCGGATTCAGGATCACGATTTTGCCCAGACGCCGGGCCGCCGCCAGCGCAGCCCGCACGGTGTCGGGCGGCGTTTCGAGCTGGCAGATCACCACGTCTGCGTCGACGAGCACCGCTTCGTGACGCGCCACCATCTCGGGCGTGAGTTCGCCGTTCGTGCCCGCGATGATCACGATTGCATTCTGACTGCCGTCATCGACGACGATCAGCGCCACGCCCGTCGCGGCCTTGCCCGTTTCCACGGCCGAGCAGTCGATGCCTTCCGCTTTGAGCCCCGAGCGCAGTTGCGCGCCATTGCCGTCCGCGCCGAGCCGCGCAGCCGCCACGGCCTGATTGCCGCCCTTGCCGGCCGCTACCTGGCTGAAGGTGTGGCCGGCAAGCGTCTCGCCCGGATGCGACAGACGCGGCGCGCGCGCCACGAGATCCATGTTCAGGCTGCCGACCACCGTTACGCGCGCAGCACCCGCAGTTCGATTCACCAAGCCCGTCTCCTTCGTGAAACGCGGTCGGTCCCGCTCAGGCGGCCAGATTGCGCCTCGCCGCGCCCGCCCAGGTTGCCGTGGATTCCCGCACGATCAGTTTCGGCGACATAACGCGCCGCCGGCCCGACGCGCGGCTGTTGTCTTTCGACGTGCCCGCAATGCGGTCAATCAGCGTCTGCGCGACGAGGTCGCCCAGCGCGCGCACCGATTGCCCGACCGAGGACAGCGCCGGATACGTGAAGCGCCCGAGTTCGATGTCGTCGAAACCGATGATCGAACAATCGCGCGGCACGCTGATATTGCGCGCGATCTCAACCATCTGCTGGTGCCCGATACCGAGTTCGCCGACGAGCGTGTCGAGATCGATCGCGTCGAGGCCCACCTGCGCCATCGCCGCGCGCGCATCTTCGCGCAGCTTGCGGCGGTCGATCCAGCAGAAGCGGAACGCGCCCGCTCGCGGCAGGCGGTTCAGGAACAAGTTCTCAGCCACCGAGAGCGTCGGCAGCAAATTCAGCTCCTGCATGACCATCCGCACGCCGAGCGCTTCCGCTTCGGTGCGGCTTGCCGCCGAGGCGCATCGTGCCGGTGGTCGGATCGACGAGACCGTCGATGATCTTGGACAGCGTGCTCTTGCCGGCGCCGTTCTCGCCGGTGAGCGCCAATACCTCGCCGGCGCGCAGCGACAGCGAGACTTCGGCTGGCACTGGTTCAGCTAAGTCTTGCCGATGCCGCTGACGGTCATTACGGCGGTCGAGGCCATGATCGGTTGAAGTCCATTGCAATCCTAGGTTCCGTGACGTTGTGCCCGGCTCTCGCGCCCGATACGCTCAAATCGCTCGATTCGCCCGAAGCCGCCGCTCGCCGTCACGTGTCATGGCGGCACCTGAGCCCAGGCGGCGCGAAAACCGCAAGTGCGCGGGCGCGAGGCCGCCGTCATGACGCATACCTCTGGATTAACGGCGGCGCAGGTTTCTTGAGCGTTTATTGAATAGCGGCGCAATCGGGCCGGAATGAGCATGGCAACGGGCTGACTAGACCTGTCTCGAAGACTGCTCGACGGCTGCCGGCAGACGGCCCGACACCAGCCTCAACTCCAGCGCATTTCCTTCGCAATTCAGGCAAAGACCGGCGACCTCGTCATGAAGGCGCTATGAAGGCGCGCCGGCCTTGCGGCTCCGGGGAGCTTGCCGCCGCACCGGGTCTTACGGGAAAGCGTCCCGGGCGATGCTTACTTCGTGACCAGATCGTACGGCGTTTCTACGACGCCCGACAGTTCCGACTGTTTCTTGTGCTCGTTGAGCGCCTTGAGCGCCGTGTCGATACCGAACACGGCTTGCTTCGCGGCGTACTGGTCGGCGGTGGCGAGCACGCGTCCGTCTTTCAGCATCGGCTTGATCGCGTTGATGTTGTCGTTGCCGGCGAGGAGCGCCTTCACAGGTTCGGGTACTCGTTGAGCATGGCCAAGGCAACCGCATTGCCCTTGTTGATTTCCCACTCGCCCGACTGTACCGAGACGACCTTGGCGCCGACCTTCTGCATTGCGTCCTTGAAGCCCGCGGTGCGCTGCTGGGCATTCGTGGTGGTGGACACGCCTTCGATGATGCCCACTTCGTCGCCAGACTTCAGTTTCTTCGCGAGATAGTCGCCGACCTTCTGCGCGCCCTTGCGGTTATCCGGACCGACGAACGGCACGTTCAGGTCTTTCGACTTGAGCACATCCGGGTCGAGACGGTTGTCGATGTTCACGACGATGATGCCCGCATCCACCGCCTTCTTCACGACCGGCAAGAGCGCCTTCGAATCGGCCGGCGCGAGGACGATGACGTCGACCTTCGAGACGATCATCTGTTCGACGATGCGGATCTGGTTCACCGTGTCGGTCTCGTCCTTGATGCCGTTGGTGATGAGGTCGAACATGGCCGGATTATGTTTCTGATAATCCTTCGCGCCGTTCTCCATGGTCAGTAAGAATTCGTTCGCGAGCGACTTCATGATGAGCGCGACCTTCGGCTTCTTCGCCGGCGCGTTCTGCGCGTAGGCGGACGAAAACGGCAAGGCAGCGGTAGCGGTTGCGAGGACTGCAGCCGTCAGAATGCGGCGGCGAATGCGATGGTTCATGCATATCTCCAGTTTGTCAGGCTCGATGCTGAGTCGTATTTTTAATTGCGCGCAAACGTTTGCGAGTGGCTTTTTCAGCGCAGCCTGTCGAGAATGTCAACGATTCGCCGTGTTGCAGTGCACGGGGCGCATAAAATGCCGCAACGCGGTGTGGTCCATCGGTTCGGCGGCGGCCTTTGTGAACCGCGCCGCCAGGCAGCGTGTGGCAAGGGTCCCTCGCTCGGTCCGTGCGTGGCGGTTGATCCGCCGTCTGCAAGATCGGCAGACAGCGGGCCGCTTATGCTGGCCTTTTATTGCGCGCGGTGCAACCGGGAACAACAAGTAGAGCGCTCTCGGGCAAAGCCGAAACGGACGGCTCGCGCCGCTCCTAGAACGCGCACCTACAACCACCCCGCCTTGCGGAAACACCAGTACAACACGAGGTCGACGCTCAGCATCACGGCAAGACAGATCGGATAGCCGTACTGGTAATGCAGTTCCGGGATGCTCTGGAAGTTCATGCCGTAGATACCGGCAATCATCGTCGGCACCACGAAGAGAGCGGCGAACGGGCCGAGCCGCTTGATCACTTCGCTTTCGGCGAGCGAGATCATGCCGAGGTTCACCTGCACCGCCGTCACCACCATTTCGCGGTGGCCTTCGATGATGCGCACGATCCGGTCGAGATGGTCGTATATGTCGCGGAAATACGCCTGCATGCCTTCGCAGACGCTCGGAATGCGGCCCGCCCGTCAGCTTGCCGATCGCCTCCTGCAACGGCGCGATGTGATGCTGAAGAATCACGAGGCGGCGCTTCAACGAGTAAGTACAGATCCTGGATGATCGTGCGCGACGCCTTCGAACTGTTCTGTTCGAAGATGCGGTCTTCCAAGGCCTCGATCTCCGTGTTCATCGCTTCCATGATCGGGAAGTAGCGATCGACGATGTCGTCCGTGAGCACATACAGCACGAATGCCGAACCTTCCTTCAACAGTTTCGGTTCGCGCTCGCAACGCGCGCGCACGTTCTGGAAACCGGCGCGCGTGTTGCGTCGCACCGAGAGCACATAGTTGCACCCGACGAACACGTCGACTTCGCCGATCACCAGATCGCCGTTTTCGTACTGTTCGACGGTGTGCATGACGGCGAAAAGCGACTCGCCGTACTCCTCGATTTTCGGACGCTGATGACCGTTCTGCGCGTCTTCGATCGCAAGTTCGTGCAGACCGAATTCGTGTTTCATGACCGCCAGTTCGCCCGGCCCTAGATCCTTCAACGCGACCCACACGAAACATTCGGGCCGCGCCACGTAGTCGCTGATGCTATCGATGCGATGTCTGCGAGCTTCCGGCCGTCCTGATAGGCGGCACAATTGATCAGCATGTTGGATAACCTTGTACAGAAGCGGATCCGCCGGCTTCACCGAAACGATTGAAACGTAAGCCTGTTGTCAGATCTGCGAAATGAACCGCCGAGTAGTTTAACCGGTATGTATTATCGCGTATGCTATCCGGGTACGTCATATTAAGGGTTCTGCATGAAGCCCATGTATCGAATTGTTAAAGCCTGCCTGCGTCGTGCGCTACTGCGCGACACGGTGGAGTGCGATGCGGTGATCGTCGGAGAACGTAATCGACGCACGGTTCGTATAACGTGGATCGGCGGTGACCGTGAAGCGCAATTCGACGACAGGATCGAACTGCATCGATACGCCAATGCGATGCACGCCAAGGCTCAGATAGAACACGACGTGTTCGCCGTTCATCAAGTCGGTGACCTGCTCGCCATCAACGTACACCAGCGCATCGTGAAAGCGCACGATCACGTCGCGCGAACGCTCGCGCCGCACGTCGACCGCAACGAGTCCCGTGCCGGGTTTCGTGTAGCCGGGTTGTACAATGCGGGCCGCGGGCACGGCCTTGAACGGCACCGGTTCGGCCGGTGTCGAAGCACATGCGCCAAGCGCAGCGATCAGGCAAGCCGACAACGTGGCCAGCATGGCAGTCAACACCGCGCTTCGACAGCGCGCGGCGATCGTCCTCTTATGTGAATGCAGCGGCATGGCAGGTCTCCCGGTTATCTTTGTCGGCGTCTTTGTTTGCTTCGTTCTCGTTTCAGCTCAGGCAAGCCATCATAGCAACGAGCGGCGCCGTCGCCACCCTAGCCGAACGACCAGCATCGCGCTTCATACCTTGCGCGCCGACCTGTTCTTCTTCATGACCGTTGCAAAGGAAGCCCTGCTTGCGTGCTGCGGATTTACCCTGAGTCTACCCTGTGCGTTGCGGATCACGCACCACGCGCCGCCCCGCTGTCTCACAGGCCTGCAAAGCCGTCTTTAACGAGAAACATGCAATGTGGTAATTCACTTGGATTCTGGGCATTGGTGTGGCGTTGGGCTTCGGCATCGTCAAAGTGATGTGGCTAGAGGCGAACGGCAGGTTCGCGCGTGATCCGAAGCCGGCAAATTCCGCAATGATTATTGGCGGAGGCACGCCTTCGTGACCTGTCTGATTTTCTTTTGCGGCCACGCGGGCACCGGCAAAACCACGCTCGCGAAAAAGATGCTCGACCCGCTGATGCAGGCCGGCGCAGCGCCCTTTGTCTGCTCGACAAGAACACGCGCTATACAGCGGCTACAGCGCAGCGGCGATGTCCATGCTCACGGGCGATCCGGAGTATCGCTGCCTGATCGACACGGCACGCGACAATCTCGAACTCGGCGTGAGCGCGCTCGTCGTCGCGCTGCTTTCGTGCAAGGTGCGCGAGCGGCGTCTGTTCGATCGCGCATGGCTGGGTATCGGCGACGACGTCACACTGCGCGTCGTGTGGGTACATACAGCGGAAGAGACCGCGCATCGGCGCATCGTCGCGCGCGGCGATCCGGCCGACGCCTATAAGCTCGCGCACTGGGACGACTATCGCCAACGCCGTTTCGTGCCCGAGGGCGACATGTGCATCGATCTGCTGATGTTTCGGCAACACCGCACCCACGCAGGCCGATTACGATACGCTGCTTGCGAGCCTGATCGGCGAACCGCGCGCGGCTTCGGCCATGCCGCCCTTGCCCGTGTGATCGACACGCACCGCGCCTTTGTACTGCGCCGAAAGCATAAAAAACGCCCCGTAACCACGGGGCGTTCGAACGGCTCTCTCATGGGGCCTTAATGAACAGCTCGCGACCCACGCGTCGCGTCAATGCACGGCTTCGGTTTGCAACGTGATCCGGTTCAAACGGTCGCCATCGTGTCGAGCGTCTGGCCTTCGTACAACTGGCCGAAACGGTTCGCAAGGAATTCGCGCAGCGACACCTGCTCCTGACGCACGAAGCCCTTTTGCGGCAACTTCTTTTCGCGGAACAGGTCGAGCACGGCGCACATCGCGCCAGCCGTCGTGATCTGGATCGCGCTCATTGGCACGCCGCACACGGTCTTTGCGAAGATCTTGCGGGTGAACACTTCCTACACCAGTTGACCGTCGCGCATACCGCTCACGGTGATGAACACAAGCACCACGTCCTGCGCCGTCGACGGCACCGAATGGCGCATGATCGTCTTGAGCGTATCGCGGTCGCTCGCCAGACGCAGATCTTCGAGCATGAACTGCATCAGGTTGCGGTGGCCGGGATAGCGCACCGACTTGTAGTCGAGCGATTCGACGCGGCCCGCGAGCGTTTCACACAGCATGCCGGGTCCGCCGGACGTGTTGAACGCTTCGTATTCTGTGCCATCGAGCGAAAAATGTTCGAGGCCTTCCTGCGGTTGCACCCATTGCGTGCGGCTGTCGCGAATCGCTTCGCAAGGCTGGCAGTATTCGTTAATCAGACCGTCCACGCTCCACGTCAGGTTGTACTTGAGCACATTGGTCGGAAACTCGGGCAACGCGCCCACGCGCATCTTCACGTCGCGAATTTCGCTAAAGCGGTTCACGAGTTCGTGCGCGGCAATGCCGATGAAACCCGGCGCAAGACCGCACTGTGGCATGAACGCATGTTCGGCATCTTCGGCGATCGCGCGGATCGCGTGCGTCGCGTGCACGTCCTCGGTCAGATCGAAGTAATGCACGCCCGCGCCTTTGGCCGCCGAGGCGACGTTCACGGCGAGATAGTGAAGCACGTTGACGAGTGCGTCGAAGCCTTGCACGGCCGCGCGCAGTGCGGCGGCGTCGGCGGAATCCACGCGGCGGGTGGGGATGCCTTGGGCGGCGAGCTTGTCGAGCGCCTGCTGTTCACGGTCGAATGCGACGACTTCGTAGTCGCCGGTTTCATGCAGCATATGGCGATGGTGTGACCGATCAAACCTGCACCCACGATGGCTACTTTCATGCGCTTCTCCTTAGTTTCGTGCAGAGCGCCTGTTGCGATTTTCCGCAAGGTGTCCGCTGTTTCCAGCATCCGAAGTAGATGGCGAGTACGCAGCAGATGCTGCGAGCCGAACCCTTGAGCAAAAGTGTAGGGAGAAGCGAAGCTAGTTCATACGCGCAGAATGCTACGCAATGACCATGAACTTCGACACTTCGACGAGACAATCAGTCGGAAACGACGAAAAACCATCAAAATCATATAAAAATCCCGGCGCTCAGGTCATGCCGCGATCGATCTTGCGCGCGAGGATAATCGACGTCGTAGTACGCTCCACGCCTTCGAGTCCGCCGATCTGGTCGAGCAGATCGTTCAGGCGATCCGGCGAATCGGCGCGCAGCCACGCCACGTAATCGAACTCGCCGCTCACCACGCAAAGCATCTGCACCTCGGGCATCCGGCCGAGCCGTTTCTGCACCGCCGGCCCATACTTCGGCGCGATGATGATGCCCATATACGCCTGAATGCTCGAATCGAGCACGTCCTGGCCGAGCCGCACGCTGTAGCCCGCAATCACGTTGCTGCGTTCGAGCCGCGCGAGCCGCGAGATGACGGTCGTGCGCGCCACGTCGAGCTGACGCGCGAGGTTGGCGACGCTCTCGCGAGCGTTCGCCTGCAGGAGTGCAACGAGGTTGCGGTCGAGTTCGTCGAGTTGATCGAGGCGCGGAGGTCTCATCGATGTCCGTAGAGAAGAGAGCCGGAATCGATCCGGCGATGAGGCGAATTATCGCGCGAGTTTCTTCCGCTGCGTGGATGCGATGACGGCGCGATTCGGCATCAGCGTTCACGCGCCGAACCGCTCCATCACGAAGTCGACGAAACTCGTGAGCTTCGGTGTGGCGCGCCGGTCGCGCGGGTAGATCAGATGCACGGGCGCGCCTTCGGGCAAATAGTCTTCGAGGACGGAAACCAGCTCGCCGCTCTCTATTTCTCTCGCAAGCAGCGCTTCCGGTTGCAGCACGAGGCCGAAACCGCGCAACGCGGCGACCTTCAACGCCTGGCCGTTGTTCGCGCGAAAACGGCCGGCGCGCAGTTCGTTCTCGTCGGCGTGTTCGTCGCTCAAACGCCATAAGCCTTCGCGGCCCCAATGCAGAAAGCCGAGGCATTCGTGGTGCGCGAGATCGGCGGGCGATGCGCACGCTCTCATGCGATATGGCTTCAATGGCCTCGCGACGAAACTCGAATCCGGCAACTGACCACGTAGTTGACCGATCCGCACGGCGGCTTCGAAACCCTCTTCGACGATGCGGTTCGACAGATCCAGTTCGAGACTGATGTCGGGCCATGCGGTGAGGTAGCCGGTCATCGCGGGCGAGAACACTTCGACGCCGTACGTGAGCGGCACCGTCACCTTCAGCACGCCGCGCGGCATCGCGGCCATCGCTTCGGCGAGCGACTCGGCTTCACGGACGTCGGCAAGGATGCGCCTGCATTGCTCGTAAGCTCATAATGGCTGGTCTCCGCCAGGCTTTGACGACGCGTCGTGCGCGTGAGCAACCTTGTCGTGAGCCGGGTTTCGAGCGCGCGAATATGTATGTTTGCCCACCATCGCCGACGACAGGTCGAAACGCTCGGCCGCCGCCGTCAGACTGCCCGCCTCGACCACCGCCACGAAGATTTCCATGCTGACGAATTTGTCCACCCGGCTATTTCCTGTTCGTTTAGGTTGTAAGCGTTTGTCGCATTAGAGTCGCATTGTAGAGAGATATCGTGATACTAATAGCGGCGACGGCAATCTGGGCAGCCGGCCGCCGGGCGTCGCCAGCGTCGACGCAAAGCGGGCCGCTCGCACTGCAAGCCCTGTCCCAATTCGAATAGACATCAGGAGTTTCGATGAAAAAAGCACTGGTAATGCTGGCCTCCGCAGTCGCCATGAGCGGCGCGTTCGCACAATCCTCCGCGGCGGCCGCGGCACCGGCGAGCGCATCCGCGCCGGCAACGGCCAAGGCAGGCCACGAGCGTAACGTCGAAGACCGCATCGCCTACCTGCACTCGCAACTGAAGATCACCTCGGCGCAGGACACGCAATGGAATACGTTCGCCGACGTGATGCGCAGCAACGGCCAGACGATGGGCGAACTGTTCCAGCAGCGCCGTGCCGCGGCCAACGTGTCCGCGCTCGACGACATGAAGCAGTACGCGACGATCGCGCAGGCTCATGCGGACGGCATGAAGAAGCTGGTCGATGCATTCGATCCGCTTTACAACAGCCTTTCGCCGGAACAGAAGAAGCTGGCTGACGTGACGTTCCATCAGCCGGGCGGTCCTGGCGGTCCGCGTCATCACGGCAAGGGCAAGATCGGCAAGGTTAAGCCGGCACCGGCCAGCGACGCGGCAGCCAAGTAACAAGCGGTTAAACCTCGCATGAAGAATGGCACGTGGCTTCACCGCGCGTGCCGTTTCTGCGTTTACCCGCCAGGATTTCAGCTTTTCCGGTCAGCGCGAAATCATCTGGCATGATGGCGGCCAAACCTTTCTTTTGACTTGCCGCATCATGACCGAACTGAAAATCTCGACCTGAGCCAAGACGCCGCCGCGCAACGCGTCGTCAAGAACGAAACGGTGAAGGGGGAATTTGCCGCCGCCGAAGGCGAGTTGATGAGCCTCGAAGGCCCCAATCGCTACGCCCAAGGCGACGCGATCATCACGGATTCGACGAGCGACCGCTGGGTGGTGTCGCGCGAACGGTTCGACGCGAAGTATCTGCCTGTCGACTCAGCGCTTAAGCACGGCGAAGCCGGCGCGTATCGCAACCGGCCTGCCGTGGTGCTCGCGAAGGAGATGCACGAGGCATTCACACTATGCCGCTGCGCGGCGTGGCCGGCGACTGGGTCATGCAATACGCGCCCGGCGACTACGGCGTCGTGCAGGCTGCGCGTTTCGCCAAGGTGTACAAGCTCGCGGACTGAGCCGGCGAGCTCTTCTGCCAAGTCTTCAGGCGAACTCGTCGCCGAGATCCACGGTGACGTCTTTCGGCACCACTTCCCCATTCGCGTACTGTTCCTCGAGCGAGCCGATGCTCGCTTCGACATACGCCCGCAACACCGCAAAACTGCGGCCATGCAGGCGCGGCGGCATCGCGCGGTAACGCGCCCAAGCCTCACGCGAAATCTCCACATTCATCAGGATACGGCGCGCGGCCGCACCGAAACGCATCGCAACCCAGTGGATCGCCAGCACCGGCACGGCGCCCTCTTCGGGCGCGCGCTGGATGAACTGCGTCTGCTCGGGAAACAGATCGCTGATGACGCGCGCCAGCTCCTCGAACGCGGGATCGGCGCAATCGTATTGGTAAGCTTCCATGGTTCAGGCCAATGAGGTGAAGCGGTAAAGGTGCGAGGCAATAGCAGATGCGGGCGAATTGTAATCGCGGATTGCCATGCCGCGCCCGAAATTCAGGCGGCCGCCGTCCGTGTCCGGAACGTTTTGACGGGCAGACCCGCGACGATCAATGCGCCGATCGCGTAGATGCCGTCCACGGCGAAGAGCGGCACGAACTGCGCCTGGAAGAGCGCGGCGGGCACGTCCACCGCTGCGTGTAGGACGATCGCGAGCGGCAGGATGCCGCGCCAGCCGGCCCGCACGTCGCGCCACATCACGACCGACAAACCGATCTGAAACACCAGCGCCGCCACGCGTTCGAGCAGGAAAATGCCAGCCGTTTGCGGCGTCAGGCTCGCGAGAATCAGGTGAATGCGCATGACGGATTCGCTCGGCAGATTGGACAGATAACCGTCCAGTTCGCCGCGGTTCTCGAAGACCGCGAACCACCCATTGAATCTGCACCAGCACGCCGACGAGCCACGCTTCCGCGCCGCCATGACCTAGGCCGTAGCTGAGCGCCGTACGTCGTTCAGGCCGCCCGTCGAGCGAGGCTTCGTGCTCGCGCGCCTGAACAGAATCCGCATGCCGATGAAGCGCCCCACTTCCTCGCAGATGCCCGCGGCCAGCGCGCCATAAATCACGAATGCGACCGGATTCGACAGAAACAACGCCGTCGCGACATTCCGGTGCAGCACGAAGTCGTTCAGCGCGCGCTCGATCACCATCGCGAAGAGCGCAAAGACCGCGATGCCCGTGACGGCATCGCGCGGATTGAGGCGCAGCGGCTTACGCAGCCGGCGGTAAATCAGGAAGGGTAAGGCGGCGACCAGCAACGTCGCGACGGCGAGGCTCGACAGGGTAATAGGTGCAACAACCATGAGTTTCCTTGCGATGACCGGCGCGCAACCGCTGCGCGCCGCAGCCCGAATGATCGCAGATCGGCGTGAAGGCCGTGAGAATCCGGGCCGAGGTCCGTGCCAGGTCGGCGTGAGGCCAGCGCGAAGTGGACGGGCACACGATCAGTTCGCCCGACAGCAGGCAGTCGCGCACAGTGGTCTGAACGCCTTCGATCCGCTCATGCAGAAACTCGACCGCGCGATAGCCAATCTCGTACGTCGGCTGACGGATCGTCGTGATGCCGGCGAGTTCGGCCCAGTCGGGGTCGTCGATGGAAAGAAGTGCGACGCGGCGTGCCGGCTTTGCAGCCGCAACGGATACATTGCTCAGGCTAGCGTCGAGCGCACGATCCAGTCCGGTAAGCGCACCTTCCACCTGCGCGGTGTCGCCGAGATCGAGCATCAGCGTATGACCTTGCACAGCGCCTTCACCCTTGCTCTTGCCCTGCGCCGTCATCACCTCGCGAAACGCCGCCTCGCGCAACTGACGCGAACCCACCTGCTCGAACGGCTGCACGACGAACCAGATCTCGTCGAAACCGTTTTCCAGCAGATGCCGCGTGCCGGTTTCGGCGGCCGCGCGGTTGTCGAGCCGACCATGTCGGCGCTGAGCCCCGCCACCGAACGGTCCACCAGCACAGCCGGAATACCGCCGCCACCAACAGGCCGCAGCGTCTCCTCGCGCACGCCGAGCGCGTTCACGATCACGCCTTCCACGCGATACATGGTGAACAGTTGCAGATAGCGCCGCTCCATTTCGACTTCGTTCGCGGCGTGGCAGATGAGGGGCATGAGCCCGAGCGCATGGCACGCCGCTTCCACGCCTTGCAGCACTTCGACCGTGTACGGATTCGTCAGGTCGGCGAGCAACATGCCGATCAGCCAGTTGCGTCCGCGTTTGGGGCCGCGCGCCATCTGGTTCGGCTGGTAGTTGAGCCGCTCGATCGCCGCCTCGATCTGCGCGCGCAGTTCCGGCGACAGCACACTCATCTCGCCGTTCAGATAGCGCGAAATGCTGGTCTTGTCGGTGCCGGCCTCGCGCGCGACGTCGGTGATCGTGGCGCGACGCTGGGTCGCAAGCGACGTCGAACTCATGGCGTGTTCATCGTGACAGGACTTCGCGATTGACGATATTGCTTGACAGCGCGCCGTCGAGCGCGGCAACCAAATTCTCGGCCGCGTTAAGCACCATCGCGTGACGCGTTTCGTGCGTGGCCGAGCCGATATGCGGCAGGGCAACCACGTTCGCCATTTTCAGGAGCGGCGAATCGGCGGGCAGCGGTTCGGTTTAGAACACGTCGAGACCCGCGGCGTGAATCGTGCCGTCTTGCAGCGCTTCGATCAGCGCTTTTTCGTCGACCGTCGCGCCGCGCGACGCGTTGATCAGAATCGCACTTTTCTTCATCGACGCGAGTTCGGCCGCGCCGATCATGTGCTTCGTTTCCGGCGTGAGCGGCACTTGCAGGCAGACGAAATCCGGCGTGGCGAGCAGCGCGGCGAGCCAAGATGGCGCGACGCAAGCACCACGCAAGCTGGCAATTCCCTGGTTCGCGCTCGGCTTCCTCGCTTTCGTCGTGATCAACTCGCTGCACGTGTTGCCGGAATCCGCCACCAGCACGCTGAATATGCTCGACACATTCGCGCTCACCATGGCCATGACGGCGCTCGGTATCGAAACGCGCATAGCGCAGATCCGTCAGGCCGGACCACGTGCACTCACCACCGGCTTCACCCTTTATGTGTGGCTGATCGCCGGCGGACTCGGAATTACATGGGCTGTCCAGCACCTGCTCGGCTAAGCCGTTCTCGCCTTCAAACCCACCCCGCCGCGCGCGGGGTTTTGCGCATTCTGGAGCCCCTTTTGCACGGCATACTGGTTGCTGTCGTCAGCATTCATGCAACCGGAATGAGGATTGATCGATGAGCCTAGAACTTTACTACTGGGACGGCCTGCAGGGCCGCGGCGAATTCGTGCGGCTCGCGCTGGAGGAAGCCGGCGCCGATTACGTGGAGATGGCGCGCGGCGAGCCGTCCGACGGCCTCGGCACCAACGCGATGACGGACGTCCTGAAAAGCCGCGACAAACCCTACCCGCCTTTCGCGCCGCTGTTCCTGAAAGACGGCGATCTCGTGCTCGCGCAAACCGCCAACATTCTTTTTTACCTCGGCCCACGGCTGAATCTCGCGCCCGCCGTAGACAGCCCACGCTACGTCGCGAACGGCCTGCAACTTACGATCGCCGACGTGGTCACCGAGGCGCACGACACGCACCATCCGCTTGCCAGCAATCTCTACTACGAAGACCAGAAAGACGCCGCTAGGGTACGCGCGCATGACTTCATCGATCATCGCATTCCGAAGTTCATGGACTATTTCGAGCGCGTGCTGAAACAGAATCCGGCCGGCGACAAATGCCTGGTGGGCGACGCACTCACTTACGTCGACCTGTCGATGTTTCAACTGATCGACGGCCTGCTGTATGCGTTCCCGAAAGCACTCAAGCGTTTCGGCGAACACTACCCGCGTCTCGCCGCGCTGCACGACGCCGTGATCGAGCGGCCGCGCATCGCCGCGTATCTGCAATCGGAGCGGCGCATCGAATATAACGAGGCCTGCATTTTCCGGCACTACCCGGAACTCGATAAGGCTGCAACTTGACGTCCGCGTCCTTCATCCGCTCACGCATCGCCGCGCGCCCGCCCATCGAGGTGGGCGCGCTGCTGTTGCCGTGTGCCCTTTTCATCCAACCTTCACGCCCCGTACCGTCGACGTGTTTTCATTCCTGCTGAAGCTGCGCACACGCGCGCAAACCGTATTCCGTCTCTCCGAAGTCTATATGATGCTGATCTGGTCGGTCATGGTGGGCATTGCGGGCGCTTTTTCGACCATTGCATTTCGCGAAGGCATCGCGCTGCTGCAAACGGCCGTCGTCGGCAAGGCGGGCAGCTTCGTCGAAATGGCGCGCGGCCTGCCGTGGGCCATGCGGATCTGGCTGCCGGCGGCCGGCGGTCTGATTGCGGGCTGCTTCCTGCTGATCGCGCAGCGTCACGTGGACAAGAGCGCGCACATCGACTACATGGAAGCGGTCGCGATCGGCGACGGCGTGGTACCTGTGAAGCTGAGTTTCTGGCGCAGCGTGTCGTCGCTCTTCACGATTTCGAGCGGCGGCTCGATCGGCCGTGAAGGTCCGATGGTGCAATTGGCGGCGCTTGCCGCCTCGCTGATCGGACGCTGGGTGCACTTCGATACGTCGCGTCTGCGCCTGCTCGTCGCTTGCGGCGCGGCGGCCGGTATCACGTCCGCGTACAGCGCGCCGATTGCGGGCGCGTTTTTCGTCACCGAAATCGTGCTCGGCTCGATCGCGATGTAAAGCTTCGGGCCCGTGGTGGTTTCGGCGGTGGTTGCCAATTCGTCATGCGCGAATTCGCAGGCTACAAGCCGCCTTACGAAATGCCAGTGCTTCCGCAGATCGCGGGGCTCGAAGTACTGTTGTTCGTCGCGCTCGGCGTGCTGTGCGGTGCGGCGGCGCCCCAGTTTCTGCGTCTGATGGATTTTTCGAAGGCGAACTTCCGCAAGCTGCCGGTGCCGTTGCCCATCCGGCTCGCGATCGGCGGCTTCGTGAGCGGCGTGTTATCGGTCTGGACGCCAGAGGTGTGGGGCAACGGCTATAGCGTCGTCAACTCCATTCTCCATTCGCCGTGGACGTGGAGCGCGCTCGTGCTGGTGTTCAAGATCGTTGCCACGGCGGCGACCACGGGCTCCGGCGCGGTCGGCGGTGTGTTCACGCCGACGCTTTTCGTCGGCACCGTCATCGGTTGCCTCTTTGGTCTCGGCATGCACGCAATGTGGCCGCACGGCAAGTCCGGGCCGTTTGCGTACGCGATGGTCGGCATGGGCGCGTTTCTCGCCGGCGCCGCTAATGGCGATCCTGATGATCTTCGAAATGACGCTCAGCTATCAGGTCGTGTTGCCGCTGATGCTCTCGTGCGTGGGTGCGTATTTCGTTTCGCGCGCGATCGGCAAGACGTCGATGTATGAAATCACGCTACGCCGGAACGAACAGGAGCAGGAGCGCTCACGACTGCGCGCCACGCAGATGCGCGAACTGATCCACTCCGCCGAAACCGTCGTGCCGCCCAATGCGACGGTGGCCTACATGACGCGCGTGTTCCTCGAATATCCGGTGAAGTATCTGTATGTCACGAGTATCTGTATGTCACGAACGAATCCGGCGCGTTTCTCGGCGTGGTCGCGCTGAAGGACATCACGTCCGATCTGCTCGACAAGCGCGATACGTCGACGAAAACCACCGCCGATTATCTGCAGCCGCATTTCGACGTGCTCACGCCCGATATGCCCCTCGGCGTCGCGCTGCAGCACTTCATGGCGTTTCAGGGCAAGCGCCTGCCTGTGGTGGAGAGCGCCGCGCATCCGAAACTTACGAGCGTGGTGTACAAGACTTCGTTGCTCGATGCGTATTTCCGGATGAATCCCACGTGCTGATAGCAGTCGCATTTTGGCGCAACCGTCCGCTTAGGGACGCGCACGCACTCCGTACACCCGCACGCGCCGCGCGTGCAAAGCGCGGCAAAAACTCTACAATGAAAATTCGCTGCAACCACTCCGGCACATCATTTTGACGCCTTCGTGACCGGCGGTTCGGCGCGGCGTCACGCCCTACGCGCACGACGCCTTTGCGTTCGGAGCGATGATGAGCGAACCATCCCACGATGCCGTGCGCTGCCACGTTCAGCCGCGTCGCTTCGCGGGCATGATGGCTCGCCGGCTGAAAATGTTCGACAAGGTGATCGATGAAGGTGCGCACTTTTGCCGGCAGATGCAGCCGCTCGGATACGCGATCGTCACCTCGACCTGCGTCAAACGGAATTTTCCATCAACGCCACGAGCCGCCCGGCGGCCAGATCACGGCCGATCAGATAGCTCGGCAAAATCGCGACGCCCATGCCGAGCAACGCGAACTGCCGCAGCATTTCCGTGTTGTTGGCGGCGATCGCGTTGGCGGGGCGCACGCGCACTTCGTCGCCGTCCGGGCCGGTGAATACGCGCTCCTCGCCGCCCTGCTCGGACGGCCGGCTCAGACAAGGATGATCGAGCAGATGCTCGGGCTGCGTCGGCGTGCCATGCTGTGCCAGATAGGCGGGCGTGGAGCACACGGTCATATAGCCCGTAGTGAGACGCCGCGTGACGATGCTCGCGCTGCGCGTATGGCGTCCGACGAAAATGCCGGCGTCGTAACCTTCTTCGACGAGATCGACGTGACGATCGGCGAGCGTGACGTCCGGCAGCACGTCCGGATAGCGCGCGGCGTACAACTGACTGCACGACCGGCGCGAGACTGTGCAGCCCGAACATCACGGGCGCGACGACACGCAAGGTGCCGACCGGCTCGTGATTACGCGCGACCACCATCTGCTCGACGCTTTCGAGGTCGTCGAGAATATGACGCACGCGCTCCAGATAGGTGGAACCGGATTCGGTCAGCGAAAGACGACGCGTGGCGTGGTGCGATTAAGCAGGCGCGTGCCGAGCCGCGCTTCGAGATCGGCCACGTGGCGCGTGACCACGGCGGTGGAGAGATCCAGTGCGCCGGCCGCGCCGACGAAACTGCCGAGATCGGCGACCTTGACGAAAACACGCATCGACTGCAACTGGTTCATGGACGACTCCTGCCTCGGTGAAGCCGGGCCGGCGCAGCGCTGCCGCCTGTGTCGACCAGCGCCACAAGGCGCGCGCAGGTCTGCCCAACGCTTCCGATTGTATCGATCCGACCATGTTCCAACCCTGACTCGAACATGACAATCCGGTCAGAATTCCGACGCATCCACGCGACTATTGCAACTACAATTGTGGATTTTGGCTAGGTAAAAACCCTTATGTGCTGGTAACATAGCGCCCGAAAGGAACCGCTCTCTCTCTATGACACATCGTTTCCAGCTCTTAGAAAAAATCGCGTTTTCACTGGTGTGCTGGTCGGCCGCGGCCTGCTCGGCATTCATCGCTTATGAGCGTTGCCCGGACATCAGGGTGGTGTTGCACGCCGGTGAAGAAGTCCTGCGCTACAGCGGCCAGTATTCGTTCGCATGCGCGTCGCCCGTGGCCGACGCCTGTACGATGCCGACCAACTGATTCTTCCGAAGCATTTTTTAGCGGCTGGTCTGCCAGTCCGTCTGCAAGAACTTCCGTTGAATTGAGACAAGCTCGCACGTCCGATGCGGAAGAGTCATGCCGCCGCTCAGTCTGAGCGGCGCGTTTTTGCGTCGGTCGCGTGCATTGCACAGCGCGTTCGCTGTAACCACATCGCGACTCTAATGCGTTTCATCAGCGTTCATCACGCGTCGCGCCCGAACACCACGCGCGAAAAAAATCCTCCCAGCACCGCTTCCGCCATTCCGACGACATGTTCTGCGGGTCGACCGTATAGAAGAACTGCACACCGTCGCACAGGCCCATCAAACCCATTGCGAGCATTTCCGCCGGCAACGGCGTACCCTCGCGCACTGAAAACTCGCGAATGTAGATGCTCAACTGCTCGAGCTTTTCGTGCATGAAGGCGTTAAAGCGCAGGCGGAAACGTCCATCGCGAACGGCCAGCAGTTTCGCTTCGACCCACAGCAGAAAACATTTATTTTCGCGGTGCAGATTGCTGTAATAACGCAGCACGCGCGCTTCCATTTCTTCGCGCGAAGCCGCCTCTTCGAGTCAGTTGCGTATGCGGATTGCATGATCAGCCCGCATCTCTTTGCTGGCGGGCCGCTGCGGCTTGCCGTGTTCGCTCGCCGTCTCCAGTTGGGGTAATTGTGAAGCGTCCCGGTCCATCCACATCGTCGACGATGCGCCCGTCGTCTCAGCGGAGCTTCGCCCGCATAGCTTTGCGCTGCACGGCGCTCGCTGTCACATTGGCCAACGCGCTCGCGCTCATGGCCTGCTCTAAGAAAGAAGCCGTGGTGGCCGCCGCCGTGCATGCGAACGACAGCGCCACGCAGGCCACGTCGCTGCCAGGTGAAGTGCAGGCGCGCTATTCGACGCCGCTGTCGTTTCGTGTCGGCGGCAAGATCATCGAGCGGCGCGTGCGCCTTGGCGACGTCATGAAGAACGGGCAGATCGTCGCGCGGCTCGACCCGGCCGATGCGCAAAAGAACGCGGCGAGCGCGCAGGCACAGGTCGCGGCCGCGCAGCACAACTACGTGTTTGCGAAACAGCAACTCGACCTCGACAAGGCGCAAGCCAGAGAAAATCTCATCGCGCCCGCCCAACTCGAACAGACCACCAATGCCTACATGTCGGCTGCCGCCCAGCTGGACTAGGTCGAGCAGCAGGCGGCGCTGTCGGAAGACCAGTTGCGATACACCACGCTCGCCGCCGATCACGCGGGCGTCATCACGGCCGAGAACGCCGATACCGGGCAGAACGTGTCCGCCGGCCAGACCGTTTACAACCTCGCGTGGAACGGCGACATCGACGTGGTATGCGACGTGCCCAAAAGTGTACTGCCCGCCTTCGCCGTCGGGCAAACTGCGAAGGTGATGCTGGCCGCGCTGCCGGGGCGCAGCTTCACGGCGCGCGTGCGCGAACTGTCGCCTGCCGCCGATCCGCAAAGCCGCACCTACCGCGCCAAACTGACGCTCGACAATCCCGGCCCCGATGTGCGCCTCGGCATGACCGCCGACATCGCGCTGTCGGCCGCGAACACAGCGGCCAGTCAAGCGCAGTCGCTCACCGTGCCCGCCACCGCGCTCTTTCACGACGGCATGCAGCCGGCCGTGTGGGTCGTGCGCACACAAAACGGCGCAGCGGGCGGCGCTTCGTCCATGGCCACGACTTCAGCTAACGCCGACACGCTCGAACTGCGCCGCGTCACCGTCACGCGCTATAAACGAGCGCACGATAGTGATCGGCCAGGGCTTGAAGGACGGCGAGCGCATCGTGCTGCAAGGCTTGCACACGTTCACTGCCGGCGAAAAGATCCGCGTCGTGCCGCCGCTGCATCTCGAGAACTTCGCTTCATGAGTACGCCGCACGATGAAAGACTCGGCGCCGGTCAAGGACGTGCCCGAAACCTGGTATCAGGTGCGCAAGAAGGTCGGCGATATTGCGGCTACTTTGCCGCAGGGCATTCAGGGGCCGTTTTTCAACGACGAGTTCGGTGACGTCTACACGAACATCTACGCGCTCGAAGGCGACGGCTTCTCCGCCGCGCAACTGCACGACTATGCGGACCAGTTGCGCACCGTGCTGCTACGCGTGCCGGGCGTTGGCAAGGTCGATTATTGCGGCGATCCGGACCAGCACATCTACATCGAAATATCGAACACGCAGCTCACGCGCCTCGGCATTTCGCCGCAGCAGCTCGGTCAGGCGATCAATTCGCAGAACAGCGTCTCGCCGGCCGGCACACTCACCACACACGACGACCGCGTGTTCGTGCGTCCGGGCGGCCAGTTCAGGACGGTCGACGAACTCGCCGACACGCTCATCCGCATCAACAACCGTTCGTTCCGGCTCGGCGACATCGCGACGATCAAGCGCGGTTATGACGATCCGGTCGCTACGCAGATGCGCGCGGGCGGCAAGGCGGGGCTCGGCATCGGCATGACGATGCAGCCGGGCGGCGACGTGATCCAGCTCGGCAAGGTGCTCGATCAGAACATGGTGAAGCTACGCGCGGCGTTGCCGGCCGGCCTGCAACTCAACGAAGTGTCGAGCATGCCGAATGCGGTCGCGCGTTCCGTCGATTATTTCCTCGAAGCCGTCGCCGAAGCCGTCGCGATCGTGCTAGTGATGAGCCTGCTGTCGCTCGGTTTCCGCACTGGCATGGTGGGTGGTCGTGATCTCGATTCCGGTGGTGCTCGCCGTCACCGCGCTGTGCATGTATCTCTTCGACATCGGTCTGCATAAAGGTGTCGCTCGGCACGCTCGTACTCGCGCTCGGCCTGCTCGTCGACGACGCGATCATCGCCGTCGAAATGATGGCGGTGAAGCTCGAACAAGGCTGGAATCGCACGCGAGCCGCCGCATTCGCCTACACGAGCACGGCGTTTCCGATGCTGACCGGCACTCTCGTCACCGTGTCGGGCTTCCTGCCGATCGCGCTCGCCAAGTCGAGCACAGGCGAATACACCCGCTCCATTTTCGAAGTCTCGGCCATTGCGCTGATCGCTTCGTGGCTTGCCGCCGTCGTACTGATTCCGCTGCTCGGTTATCACCTGTTGCCGGAGCGCAAACGCGAGAAGCACGAAGCGCATCTGCCGGACGATCACGAACACGACATCTACGACACGCGGTTCTATACGCGTCTGCGAGGCTGGATCGGCTGGTGTATCGAGCGGCGCTTGTCGTATTGATCATCACCGTGCTGCTCTTCGTGCTGGCGATGGCGGGCTTTACGCTCGTGCCGCAGCAGTTTTTCCCGAGCTCGGATCGCCCCGAATTGCTGGTGGACGTGCGTCTGCCGGAAGGCGCGTCGTTCGAGGCGACGTTGCGCGAAGCGAAACGGCTCGAGAAAGTGCTGCAAGGACGGCCTGAAATCGATCACAGCGTCGATTTCGTCGGCACCGGCACGCCGCGTTTTTATCTGCCGCTCAACCAGCAGTTGCCGCAGCCGAATTTCGCGCAGTTCGTCGTTACGGCGAAGTCGGTGAAGGATCGTGAAAAGCTCGCGCAATGGCTCGAGCCCGAATTGCGCAACAACTCCCCCGCGATTCGCACGCGTCTTTCGCGCCTCGAAACGGACCGCCCGTCAGCTATCCGGTGCAGTTCCGCGTGAGAGGCGACGACATCGCCACCGTGCGCTCGATCGCGGATCGTGGCATGAGCAACGTGCAGTTCGACCGGGACGAACCGGCCGAGCGCCCGGTGCGCTTCGAAGTGGACCAGAAGAAAGCGCGCGAACTCGGCGTGAGCTCCGAGGACATTTCGAGCTTCCTCGCGATTACGCTCTCCGGCTACACCATCACACAGTATCGCGAACGCGACAAGCTGATCAGCGTCGATCTGCACGCGCCGAAAAACGAGCGCGTGAATCCGGCGAATCTCGTCACGCTCGCCATGCCGACGCCGAACGGGCCGGTGCCGCTTGGCACGCTCGGCCATCTGCGCAACGATCTCGAATACGGCGTGATCTGGGAGCGCGATCGCCAGCCGACCCACCGTGCAATCCGATGTGGCACCCGGCGCGCAAGGCATCGACGTCACGCATGCCGTCGACAAGGCGCTCGGCACGATTCGCGCGACGCTCCCGGTCGGCTACCGCATCGAGATCGGCGGCTCGGTCGAGGAAAGCGGTAAAGGCCAGACGTCGATCAATGCGCAGATCCCGCTGATGGTGATCGCCGTGCTCACATTGCTGATGATCCAGTTGCAGAGTTTCGCGCGCGTGCTCATGGTGGTGCTGACCGCGCCGCTCGGTCTGATCGGCGTGGTGATCACGCTGCTGCTATTCGGTCAGCCGTTCAGCTTCGTCGCGATGCTCGGCATCATCATGCGCAACTCGGTGATTCTGGTCGATCAGATCGAGCAAGACATTGCGTCGGGGCCAAGCGTTTCGACGCAATCGTCGGCGCAACCGTGCGGCGTTTCCGGCCCATCACGCTCACGGCCGCTGCCGCCTAGGGCATCGCGCAGCAGTTCGTGGTGAGCGCAAAGCCCCTGCCCGAATGGTGGACGCTGTATCGCTCGGATGCGTTGAACGCACTCGTCGATGAAGGCTTGCGCAATAGCCCGACGTTCGCCGCCACCGACAAAAGCCTCGCCGCCGCGCGCGAACAGTTGCGTGCGCAGATCGGCAATTCGATGCTGCCGACCATCGACGCCGGCGGGCAGATCACACGCAATCGCGCGCTCGCGATTCCCGAGATCGGCACGAACACGTTTCTGTACAACATCTTCGTCGGCCAACTGCAGGCGCATTACACGTTCGACCTGTTTATGCGCTCGGCGCGGTGTCGAATGCGGATCAGTTGAGCGCGCAGCAAAGCGCCGCGAGACGCGAGTGCGGACGAAATGCATCAACGCTTCGGCTCAGGCAAGCCGGAAAAGCGCAGACACCGAAAGCGTCGATTGATATATGAGTTCAGAGAGATCCGTGACATTCGCACAACCACACAGGCATGGCGAAACAGGCAAAAAAGCAGAGAGACGGAAGATAGGCGGAAGGACTCGATTCATTCGCGGGCCATGCACTGACACGGCCCGCGAAGACACTACTGCGATTGCTGGATCAGGGCTTGTTCGATTCGAACAGATCCATGATCTGCTTGTGTTCGTTCGACGAAACGCTCGGCGGCGGCACCGCCGGCGGCGTCATGCCTGCGGGGCCGACACCGCCCACCGCGTCGCTCGCGGCGGCCGTCGGATTCGAGGAATCCAGACCGATGCTCGCCACGAAGCCGTTGCCCGGCGTCATGTCAGTGTAGAACAGTTCGCCGTCGACCGACGTCACGCCATCAGGTTGAGCCGGCTCGCTTTGCGGCACGCCGCGCAGCGCGCGCTGCATGTACTCCACCCAGATCGGCAATGCGAGCTGCGCGCCTAATTCGCGGCTGCCAAGTGTCTTCGGCTGGTCGTAGCCCATCCACGCAACGGCCACGAGCGACTGCTGATAGCCGGCAAACCAGCCGTCCTTCGCGTCGTTCGTCGTACCCGTCTTGCCCTGCAGATCCGAACGATGCAGCATGTTCGTGCCCGAGCCCGTACCCGCCATGGCAACCGAATGCAGCAGGCTGTTCATGATGAAGGCGTTGCGCGGCTCCAGCGTGCGCGGCGCGCCGCGGCCGGCCGTGAGCGGCTGCGCCTTCGAAAACGGCTCGCAGCGTGCATCCGTCACTTCGTTGATCAGATACGGATTGATGCGATAGCCGCCGTTCGCGAACACCGAATACGCACCCGCCGACTGCAACGGCGTCACGAGACCCGCGCCAAGCGCCATCGGCAGATACGGCGGCGTCTTGTCCGCATCGAAACCGAAGCGCTGCGTGACGAAATTCTGCGCGTACTTGGTGCCGATGAACGACAGAATGCGGATCGACACGAGGTTCTTCGACTTCTGCAGCGCGAGACGCATCGGCATCGGACCGTCGGGCTGATCGTCGTCCTTCGGTTCCCACGCATCGCCGCCCGGCGTGCTCGACGGGAAGTACAGCGGCGCGTCGTTGATGATGGTGGCGGGTCCGAGACCCTTGTCGAGCGCCGCCGAATAGATGAACGGCTTGAAGCTCGAACCCGGTTGACGCCACGCCTGCGTGACGTGATTGAACTTGTTCTTGTTGAAATCGAAGCCGCCCACGAGTGCGCGAATCGCACCGTCCTGCGGCGTTAGTGACACGAGCGCGCCTTCCACCTGCGGCAGCTGCGTGATCTGCCAGCCGCCCTTGTCGTCTTCAACCACGCGCACGATCGAGCCGACCTTGATCTTCGTGGCAACCGAAGCACGCGTGCTCAACGCGCCCGCGACGAAGCGCAGCCCTTCGCCCGCGATCGTGACTTGCGTGCCGTCCACGAATTGCGCCTTGACCTGCTTCGGGTTCGCGTCCGTGACGACGGCCGCGATGATCTCGCCGTTATCGGGGTGATCGGTGAGCGCGTCGTCGATGGTCTGGTCGCGGTCGTCGCCCGGTGTGGGCAGTTGCACGAAACCTTCCGGCCCACGATAATCGTGACGCCGCTCGTAATCCGTCACGCCCTTGCGCACCGCTCGGTACGCGGCGTCCTGATCGGCCGAATCGATCGTGGTCGTGATGTTCAGGCCGCGCGTGTAGGTTTCGTCCTTGTATTGCGCGTACATCATCTGCCGGACCATTTCGGCGATGTATTCCGCGTGCACGCTGTACTCGTTGCCATGGTTCTTGGTGTAAATCTCTTCCTTGACTGCCTGGTCGTACTGCTCCTGGCTAATGTAGCGCAGCTCCAGCATGCGCCTGAGAATGTATTCCTGACGGATCTTCGCACGCTTCGGATTGACGACTAGGTTATACACGGACGGTGCCTTCGGCAGACCGGCCAGCATCGCGGCCTCGGCGAGCGAGATGTCTTTCAGATCCTTGCCAAAGTACACGCGCGCGGCCGCGGCAAAACCGTATGCGCGCTCGCCCAGATAAATCTGGTTCATGTACAGCTCGAGAATCTGGTCTTTGGTGAGTGCGCGCTCGATCTTGTAGGCGAGCAGCATTTCATACACCTTGCGGGTATAGGTTTTTTCGCTCGACAGGAAGAAATTGCGCGCCACCTGCATCGTGATCGTGCTTGCACCCTGCGAGGCGCCGCCGTGCGCAAGATCGGCGAAACCGGCGCGCAGAATACCCACGAAATCGACGCCGCCGTGCTCGTAGAAGCGATAGTCTTCGATCGCGAGCACCGCTTTTTTCATCTGATCCGGAATGTCCTGGAAGCGCACGAGGCTGCGGCGCTCCTCGCCGAATTCGCCGATCAGCACGTGATCGGCCGTGTACACGCGCAGCGGCACTTTCGGGCGATAGTCGGTGAGCGCGTCGAGCGACGGCAGTTGCGGACCCATCACCACCAGCGCGTAACCGACGATCAGCGCGCCCACCACCGTGAGCGTCGCGATCAGACTGACGAACCAGATAACGATGGTGGAACCGATCGAGCGGCCGCCCCCGGCGTCGCGCACGGCGGCGTTGCGTCCTGAAGTGCGTTGGTTTGAATCCCGGTCTTCACCGGCCGGAGAATTGGAAGAATGCGGTCGTTTGATGATTGGCATAACTTGAATAGTGGGCGCATGACTGAACGCCTTTCCGCGCGTACACGCTTCGTGTGCACTTCATGTGCATGCAACGCGCGCGCATGGATCGTTAGCAAGCATCGAGGCCTTCAGGCGCAATCCGGACGCAAAGCGCCGCGCGACCCTGTGCCCCCGGCCAGCCGCAAGGCGCGCCCGGTACAGCTTCCGGCGTAACGTAACAGCGCATTTTAAAAGAAATCAGCCACGCTCCAAGCTAGTTTTTTGTAAGAATTCCCTTTCCAGTGCCCGTGCCCTGTAGAACCCGCCACGCGCGAGACCGCCTCCGGCAGGCCTCGAGGTTATCAACAGATTGTGCAAAGGCCTGTGGACAAGCTCGCCAGAAACGCTACAATATCATTGATGTCACGGGACTTTCACGCTGCGCCCGTTCCGCATCGGTGCAACTCGTCATATGATGGGCGAGGCACACGCCGGACGTACGTCGAGATACGCCCATGCCAACAAGTAGGCGAGCCGATTATGAACAAGCCGAGCGAGCGCATTGTCGTCTTTGTTGGGCATAAGCGTCAGTGAACTGATGCGTCGCGCCGTGCTGAGCTTCGGCGCGACGAGCGAACAGGCGAAAGCCGCGAGTATCGTCGACCGTCTGCGCGTCGCGCGCGGCACGATCACGCGGCGCTGCCGAAAGTGCCGGCGTGATCGCAGAAGAATCCCGACCGGCCGGATCGAAGAAAGCCACGCGTGCGCCCGAAGCCGTGGCGCGCATGGCGGCGGCCGAGGCCGCGGCTTCCGACGAAACGTTGCCCTCGCCTGCCGACCCGGACGTGCCACTGCGCAACGTGCTCAAACGCCCGCGCCTCGACACACTCGGTACGCTCGACACCTCGCGCGAAGAGGACGTCCACGCAGCGATCCGAGCACCGAAGGCGGCCGCTTCGCTTGATGCCGAGACGAAACGCTGGGGCGTAGCGTTTCGTTACATCATCGTTCGCTTCGCGTTGGCGTGCCTGAAGCGTTCGAGCTTTCGATAATGCAAGGTACGAAGAAGCGTCGTGACGCGTTGCAAAACAACTTTCGCAGATCCAGAGCCATCTTCGCTTCGCTATAAACACGGCGGCTGACGGCACGCAAGCGAGACGCGAATGCCTCGCGAACGACACGACGGCGACACCCGTCGCGTGCACACTGGGCCTTTGCGTTATCGCGTCCTTTTTTAAGAGACCTCGTGGTGTAATATCCTCGAGCAGTTGAACGATGGTCGCGCGAATCGACGCTTCATGCATCTGTCTTTCCGCCAACTGAATCGGACAATTCACAGCCGCGCTATTGCATTTGGCGAGCGCGCCCCGAACTCCGGTCCGAACGCTGCGCAGCTTCGCGTGCGGCGGCGTAAAGTAGCAGGTCGAGGCAGTGAAGCAACGCAGTAAGCACAGCACTGAAACGCGCGGAATTTTTCAGCGCCGATTACATTTTCTGGAGGTTTTCATGTCGCTTTTTGACAGCATTTCGCGCACGCTCAAAGGTCTCCTGAACGACGCGGCCGACTCCGTGCAGGACCCGTCGCGCGACGCGCGCCAGATCGTGCGCGAGCTCGACGAGAGCATCGCCAAAGCCGAGAACTCACTCATCGAGATTCAGGCGCAGGTGGCCACGCAGCAAAGCAAGCGCGATGTTGCCGCGGACAAGGCGAAGAAGTACGAAGACGGCGCGAAGCGCGCGCTGCAATCGGGCGACGAAGCCCTCGCTCGCGAAGCGCTCGGCGTGCAGGCCAACGCCGAAGCCGAACGCGATGCACTCGCGAAGGAACTCACCACGCTCGAACCGTCGGTTGCACAACTGAAGAGCCAGATCGACGACATGCGTACCCGTCGCAACGATCTGAACGCACGCTCGAACATCCTGCAGGCCAAGCAGCAGATCGCGCAGGCAAAAGACACCGCGGCGACTGCACTGGGCGGCATCGGCGGCAAGAATCTTTCCGAAGACTTCCAGAAGCTGGAAGACAAGGTGTCGCTCTCGAATGCCCGTTCCGACGCACGCCTGAATTCCGCCGACGTGAAAAGCGGCAAGGAGCTCGACGACAAGCTCGCGGAACTGAACCGCGGCCCGTCCGTCGACGACCGTCTGGAAGCGCTGAAGAAGCAGTTGAACACGCCGGCCCAGTAATTGCGCCTGCAGCAGGTGGTTGTGTGAGTGGTAAGTGCCAGTGTTCCCGTGTAACGCGGGTTCGCTGGCAGGCTGGCTCGGCGGAACGCGGCGCGTAGCACGGTTGCAGTGCGCGAACCACCGGAACTGACAGAAGGAGACGGGTGCCTCGCGCCCGGTCCGCAAATGAAAAAATTTCTCGCAAGCGTATTCGCCTCGTTGCTGCTGGTCTCGGCCGCAGCATTCGCCCTGCCGACCGTGCAACAGATCGAGTCGGCGATGGCGCAAGGCAACTGGCAGCAGGCCGATGCCGGTTTGAGCCAGGTCATCCAGGCACATCCCAACAACGCCCGCGCGCACTATCTGTACGCGCAGGTGCTCAATCGCGAAGGCCGCTTCGGCGACGCGCTTGCGCAGGTGCAGCAGGCCAAGACGCTCGACCCGCAAATCCGTTTCACCGACCTGACCCGTTTCGCGCAAACCGAAGCGCGCATCCGCAGGGATGCTGAACGTGCGGGCGGCGGCAACAACTCGGGCCGCGCGCCGAATCCTTTCGTGCAACAGAACGCGCCCGCCGTGCAGCAAGGCTCGACCATGAAGCAGTCGGCCATGATGCCGCAGGTGCCTGAACGGCATGGTCCAGGAGTGGGTATGTGGATCGGAATCATTCTTCTCGTTGCTGTGATCGCACTGGTGCTGCGCTGGACGCTACGCCGCGCCCGCACGCAGGACGACACGCGCGCCAACGACGACCGTCGCGTGCAACTCAAACGCACCACGGACATGCTCAACACCGTGCGCTCGCTCAAGCTCGACGTGAAGCTTTCCACCGCGCCCGGTCACGAGGCGCTGGAGAAAGAAGTCGAGAGCACCGAAGACCAGTTGCGCGGTCTCGTCGAAACCTTGTCGAACAGCAAGAATCCGGTGCCGCCATATCAGCTCGACGAACTCGAGCAGCGCCTCGGCAGTCTGCGTGCACGTGCCGACGGCAAGCCCGATCCGTACGCCGCGCAGGCCGCGAGCGCGCAGCAACCGCCGGTTATCGTGCAGCAAGGTGGCGGTGGATTCGGCGGCGGCATGGGCGGCCTCCTCACCGGCGTGCTGCTCGGCGAAGCACTGAACTCCGGGCGTGATCGTGTGGTGGAACGCGATGTGATCGTCGACGACGAATCGCGCCGCCGCGGTAACGACAGCAACGACGGCGGCCTCGACTTCGGCCAAGGTTCGAACGACTGGAACGACGGCGGCGGAGTCGACATGGGCAACAACGACGATTCCGGCTGGACGGATACCTGATCCGGCGCTGACTCGAACGGCTCAAGCGGCCAAGCGGCTCGAACAAGAACAGGCTCCCTTCAAACGGGAGCCTGTTCTCTTTTATGTCTTGAACAAAGCCGCACGAATCAAAGCTACGTACCCGTCACCGGAAGCGCCCCGCCCGTTTCATGCTGCGCGAGCAGCATCGAACCCGCAAACAACCTGACGATAAACCGCTCGGCATAACCAACGAGCGCGCCGAGACGTTGCCCATCCGCGTCGATGTATTCCGCCGACAGATGAAAGAGCTGCAGCACGATCTGCGTGCAGACTTCGTCGACGGTGTCGCGCGCGAGCGTCGGCACCAGTTCGAGTTGCACGACGTCGTCCGCCATTTCAGCCGACACCTCGTGCAGATTCGCGCGCACCGCTTCACGCAATGCCGGCGACGTACCGTGATATTCGGCGAGCGCACTCAGAAATGCCTCGCGGTTGCCCAGCGCAAACGCAAAGAACGCGACGCACGCGCGACGCGGCACGCTATGCGGTTCGTCGTGCGCGGCGAGCCAACGCTTGCGGCGCAAAACATAGGCCGCAAGCGTCAGCTCACCGATTCGACCGCCTCACGCGCAAGATCGTCGAGCGCGTCGAAGTGCCGGTAAAACGTATTCGGATTGAGGCCCGCCTCGCGTGCCACTTCGCGCAAACCCAAGCTCGCAAAACTGCGCCCGCCCGCCGTCAACCGCAACGCCGCTTCGATCAGCCTGCGCTTGCCGGGCGGCAGATCCGGGCTGCTGCTCAAGTCAGAACCGGCGTCGGGTAAGGATTTCAGAGCTTTCAATCAGTGGATGCAGAACGCGTTTAATAGTCACACTCCAAGCGACCTTGACGACATCGGCGGCACCTGGCGCGACAACACCTATCCGGGCGCGGCCTGCGACGTGCCATCGCATCTCTATCCGTTTTCGTTCGAACCGAATCCGAAGTGGTCGCGTGCATTCGGTGGCCAGGCGGAGATTCTCGATTACCTGAAGCACTGCGCGCGCAAATACGGCGTGGCGCCCTACGTGCGCTGCTGTCGAGCGATTACTATCCCGCGCTGTGTCAGCCGAACGTCGACGTGGTGACCACCGGCATCCGCGAGATCGTAGCCGACGGCGTCGTCACCGACGCCGCCGTGCATCACGCCGCGGACGCGATCATCTGCGGCACGGGTTTTCAGATGAACGACGTGGGCGCGCCGTTCGACGTGATCGGCATCGACGGCGCCAATCTCGGCGCGCAGTGGCTGCGCGAAGGTCCGGAAGCGTATCTCGGCACGAGCGTCGCGGACTTCCTGCGCAAGATCGACGCGGTAACGTTGCGTCGTTACGTCGAGTTCTTTCATGGCGAAGGCACGCGCGCGACGATCGGCAAGATGGTGCCGACGCTCGATTTCGACGATGTCGACACCGACGTGCTGAAGAAGCTCGACGTGCCGTCGCTCTTGCTATGGGGCGCGAAAGACCGCTGGATTCCGACCGCGCACGCGGCCAAGTTCGCGAGCCGCATTCCGGGCGCGAAATCCGTGATGTATCCTCCGATGAAAGAAGCGCCGGATCGGGTGATGGTCGATTTGCGGGCGTTTCTTGGCGCGCCTGAAAAGCCGCTTAAGAAAGATGTGGCGGGGAATGCGGCGGTAGCTCGCTAGCTGCGTTAGCTGCACTCGCTGCCCACTACACTAACTGCCGCCCAGAAAACGCAGCAGCCCCCACAGGAACTCGACCAGCATGACGAGCAGTTCCCACAGGTGGTAAAGCTGCTGCCAGCCGGAAACGCGTGCAAAGGAATCGATCATCCAGAATTGTGAATCGTGACTTCAGCACACCTTACACGATTACGATCGAAAGAGGCTTCGCCCTTCCTTAACGTTTCTTGCACGCACGATGCACAGGCGTGAGGGCATGCACGCGGCATGTCCTCACAAAACCTACACGGCCATCACGCTGCGTCGCCTTTCGGCGCGCTGCATGAAGAATTCGCCACCACCACGCTAACCGTCACGACGGCGATAAAGAGCGTGGCGAGCGCATTCATTTCGGGGTTCAGTCCGAGACGCACGCGCGAGAACACGACGAGCGGCAACGTGGTCGATCCCGGTCCCGACAGAAATGCCGACAGCACCAGATCGTCGACGACAACGTGAACAACAGCAGCCATCCCGACACGAGCGCCTGCGAAATCAACGGCAACGTGATGAAGAAAACACGCGCATCGGCGTGGCGCCGAGGTCGAGCGCTGCTTCTTCGAGCGAAGGATGCAGCTCCTTCACAAGTGACTGCACGATGATCGCCACGTACGAAATAGACAGCATGACGTGGCCGATCCAGATCGTGAAGATGCCGCGTCCGGCGGGCCAGCCGAGCCACTTCGCCATTTCGATGAAAGGCAGCAGCAGCGAGATACCCCGAATCACTTCGGGAATGACGAGCGGTGCGTTGATCATGTCCGTGTAGAGCGTGAAGCCGCGAAAGCGTCCCATGCGCGCGAGCACGAAACCGGCCCACGTGCCGATGATCACCGACGCAAACGCCGTAAGCAGCGCCACGCGCAGCGAGAGCCAGGCGGCCGCGATCAGCTCGTCGTCCTGCAACAGCGCCGCGTACCAGCGCGTGGAGAAACGCGTCCAGACAGTCACGAGTTGCGACTCGTTGAACGAATACACGACGAGACTCACGATCGGCACATAGAGAAACAGAAAGCCGATGCCCAGCGCGAGCCATTGCAAAATCCGGTTCGGCCTCGTTAGCGCCTTTCCTCCATCGCCTTCGCCTGTGCGTACTGGAAATACGCCATCGGCACCAGCAGCAGCAACACCATCGCGCACGTGACGGCGGACGCCATCGGCCAGTCGGCATTGTCGAAGAACTCACTTCACATGACGCGGCCGATCATCAGCGTATTCGCGCCGCCGAGCAGTTCGGGGATCACGTACTCCGCCGACCGCCGGAATGAACACCAGCAGACAGTCGGCGATGATGCCGTTCTTCGAGAGCGGCAACGTGATCTGCCAAGACGCTTTCCACGGCTTCGCACTGAGGTCGTAAGCGGCTTCGAGCAGCGTCAGATCCATTTTCACGAGATGCACGTAAAGCGGCATGACGAGAAACGGCAGATACGAATACGAATACACCATGCCGATATAGACGGCCGTATTCGTGTGATACAGCTCGATAGGCGAATGAATGAGGCCGATCGACATCAGGAAATTGTTCAGCAAGCCATTGTTCTTCAGGATGCCGATCCACGCATAGACGCGGATCAGGAACAACGTCCAGAACGGCAGCATCACGGCCATCATCAGCAGATTGCGGCTCGCCGGATTCGATCGCGCGATGTAACGCCATCGGATAGCCAATCAGCAAACACAGCAGCGTCGAGATCGCGGCCGCCACGACCGAATTCACGTAGGTCGCGAAGTACAGACTGTCGGTCAGTAAAAACGCGTAGTGCGACAGATCGAGCGTGATGGTCTGCGTATTTTGGCGAACGTGATCAGGGGATTCGGGTTGAACGTGACGGGTCCTTTCGGTTGAAGGTGATCGCTGATCAGCGGTTTTCGAAGCGAGCGAGCATCTTGCCGAAATGGGTGAT
>CALNWS010000052.1 GCA_940747215.1 uncultured Paraburkholderia sp.
GAACCCCGCTGAGTGCGTGCGTCTGGTTCCCTTTGTCATTCCCCGGTTCCTCTGCCCGCATTATCCGCTGGCTCAGGCCCCGGCCGCTCCACTGATCCGGCTGTCCAAATTCCCGCGACCACTTCTGAGCGCTATGTGCGCGTGAACGTCGCAGGCATCCGCTTCGACATGCCGAGCGAAGATGCGAGCCTGCGCGAAGGCATGCCGTGCCGCATCGATCTACGCGTAGACGGCGTGACTGTGTGGGGCGCGTCGCGCCCGCGTTTGAAGATCGGCAAGCGGCGATCAGCCCTCGCTGGCGTGCGCGCGGTTTCTGATCTGCGTGAGCGTTTCGTCGACCAGTCATCTGCCCGAATCGAACACGGTGACGAGCGCGTCTTCCCAATCGGCTTCGGTGAAATGTGCTTCACTCTGCGTATCCGCATTTGCAGGCAACGCCACGGTCCGGTATTCGCCCGTCTGACGATTCACGAGCAGCGTGAGGCGTCCTTTCATCGAGCGTTTGCTGGAGGTCCGTGACCGGGTCTTTCAGCACGTCGTGCCATTCGTCGCCTAGACGGATCGCCGAGCACTTCATCGCAAAGCGCTGCGTGTCGCGGTTGATCTGTTGCAGCAATGCGCCGCCCATGCCGAACACGATGTTGTCGGTGGCGAAGCCGGCTTCGTCCATCGCGGCGAGAATCGTTTCGATCGACTCGGGATTGATGCCGTCGCCCTGAATCACGCGCACGTTGTTCAGCACGCGCCGCCCTTTGCTATTCACCGACGAGCCAAACGACGCCTCCAGCGCACGCAACGTTTGCAGCACGATCGTGAGTGGATCGCCGGAGTCGGGGCGGATCACCAGCGTGCCGCCGAAGTCGATCACCGTCTGCTTCAGCTCCGTGCCCCACACCTTCAGCGCGGCGAAGAGATCGTAGGAATCGGAGACGACCGAGACGATCGCGCCCGGCTTGCCGAACTTCGCGATCATGTTGCGGAACGCGTCGGTTTCGCGCTCGCGGCCCCACGACGTGATCGTGCTGTGCTCCGCGGCGGGCACCGAAAACGCGGACATGGCTTCGTTGTAGTAGTGGTTCGCCGCGACCACGCCGAGCACCGTATCCGAACCCATGAAGCTCACGAGATGCGCCGCGCCGCCGATCGCCGCCGACTCTGCGCTCGACACGCCGCGCGCCAAAGTCGTGCACCTTGAACGGCAGTTGCGCGAGGTCGTCGCCGGTTTTTTCGAGCGACGCGCAAATCAGCTTGCGCAGATGCCAGCTTTGCGTGGCGACCGTGATCGGATACCAGACGCGCAGCAGCATGATTTCCAGATACGACGCGAGCCAGAACACCTGCGGGTCGTCGCATTCGACCGTGACAAGCACGTTGTGCACGGGCACCACCGACCCTTCGGGCACCGCGCGAATGCGCACCGGCATGTAGCCGCCGTACTGGTCGACGATATGACGCCAGCCCGCTTCGTTGAACGGCTCGCCGTGCGCCGTGAAAAACGCGGCGGCCTGATCGATCATCGCGGACGTGAGCGGCCGGCACAGGTACTCCTTGATGAGCATCTGCAAGCCGAAAAAGAGCGTGCGGTCGTAACGTCCGCCGCGCGACTCGATGTACGAAAACATCGCCGACGCCTCGGGCGGATATTGTAGATAGTGCGACGCCTTGTACGAGTCGGTATTGGAGAATCGGGTTGGACAGGATCGACGCGATGCTGATTCCGCCGGAAGGTCTGAACGGCTGGAGCATTTCCACGATCGGCGACGACATCGCGTGGATCAAGCCGGGCAAGGACGGGCGTCTCTACGCGCTCAACCCGGAGGCCGGCTATTTTGGCGCGGCGCCGGGCACGAGCGAAAAGACCAACTTCAATGCGATGGCCACGCTGAAGGAAAACGTGATCTTCACGAACGTCGTGCTCACCGATGATGGCGACGTCTGGTGGAAAGGCATGACCGCCGAGCCGCCCGCGGATCTGATCGACTGGCAGGGCGCGGACTGGACGCCGGCCAGCGCGAAGGAAAGCGGCCGCAAGGCAGCGCACCCGAACGCGCGCTTCACGGCGCCGGCTTCGCAATCGACGCGTTCATCTTCGGCGGACGCCGCTCCACGACCGTGCCGCTCGTCACCGAGGCGCGCAACTGGGTCGAAGGCGTCTATATGGCCGCCACGATGGGCTCGGAAACCACCGCCGCCGCGGCAGGCCAACAAGGCGTGGTGCGGCGCGATCCGTTCGCGATGCTGCCGTTCTGCGGCTACAACATGAGCGACTACTTCGGTCACTGGCTGAAAACCGGCGAGCGTCTCGAGCAACTGAACGCGAAGGTGCCTAAGATTTTCTGCGTCAACTGGTTCCGCAAGGGAGCGGGCGGCAAGTTCGTCTGGCCGGGCTTCGGCGAAAACATGCGGGTGCTCGGCTGGATGGTCGGCCGTATTTGAAGGCACGGCGCAAGGTGAGGAGCACGCGTTCGGGCTGTCGCCGCATTACGAGGACATCGACTGGAGCGGCCTGAATTTCACGCGCGAGCAGTTCGAGCAGGTGATTTCCGTCGACGATAAAGCGTGGCGCGACGAGCTCACGCTGCACGCCGAGCTCTTTGACACGCTGCAGCACGGCTTGCCGTCAGCGCTTACTCAAGCGAAGAAGTCGCTCGAAGGGAAACTCGCGGCATGATCGTGTGAGTGGTCACTTCGGCAAAGAAAGCCGCCCTCGTGCGGCTTTTTTCTTTTTTGGGGTCAGCCAGACCGCATTTTTGCGCTGCGCGTCATGCTGCGGCAGCCATCCCGTCTGTTCGAACAAAAAACACAGTGCAAGCCGCACCGCAGCAGATTGTTGCTTTCGACGGAACAATGAGTGGTCCTGCCCTACATTGGCAAGCACAATCGCACAAATTTCGACAATATTCCGCTTTCGTGGGCAACTTCTGCACGATTTCGCGAGTCGTAGGAGGATTCCAAGTTCGCTTAACTGGTTTTCACCAATTGTCAGGAAGCAGTAACACGGCAGGAGTTGTCATATGGATCATTTGCAGTCGATGCGAGTTTTCGTCAAAGTGGCGGATCTCGGCAGTTTTGCCCGCGCTGCGAGCGCGATGGATATTTCCAACGCAGTTGCAACCCGTCACGTTGCCGACCTCGAAGGCCGTCTTGGCACGCGGCTGCTCAATCGCACAACCCGCAGCTTGTCCCTGACAGAATCGGGCCAAGTTTATCTGGAGCGCGCGCGCCAGATTCTCGACGAACTGGAAGACATCGAACAGATGGTGGTCGCGCGCAATCATGAACCGGTGGGCACGCTGCGGATCGTCGCGCCGGTGGTATTCGGGCTTCACAACCTCGCGCCCGTCCTGCAAACCTACGCGGAGCGTTACCCGAAAGTCATTCCCGACGTCACGCTGGTCGATCGTCAGGTCGATCTGGTCGAAGAAGGTTTCGACGTGGGCGTCGTCATTGCACGGCAAATGCGCAGCGCGAGCATCGTCACGCGGCGCCTCACCACGGGTTGTATGACCGTGTGCGCTACGCCGGCTTATCTGGAAAAGCACGGCACGCCGACGCGGCCCGAGCATTTGCTGGAGCATCCGTGCCTTTCCCTGCCGTCCGAATACTGGGGCGACGAGCGCGTGTTCACGGGTCCGGAAGGCGAAGTGCGCGTGCGTCCGTCGAACGTGATCGTGGCGAACAATACCGAGATGCTGCGTCAGTTTGCGCTGCTCGGCATGGGCATCGCGATCCTTCCGAGCTATCTGATTGGCCGCGACATGACGCGTGGTCGTCTGGTGCGTCTGCTTGGCGACTACCGTTTGCCGCAGGTCGAGATCAACATCGCGTATCCGAGCCGTCGTCACTTGCCGGCGAAAGTGCGTACGTTTATCGACCACCTCGTCGAGCACTTCAGCCAGACGCCGAACAGCCTGCTCGGCGAACAGTGGATCAAGGACGGCGTGGATCAGCCGGCCATGTCCATGACGTTGGATTTGGAGGACCCCATGCCGCCGGAGAAGTTCGACGGCGCCGAGCCGCTGTCATGTCTTCTGGACAGCGAGTTATCGCCGGTGCCGAAGACGTTGTCCAAGACGACGAATCGACAGCGATCCTCGGCGATCTCACCGCTGTAAAATCGCGCTGAATCCGTTTCGAGGCGGATTCACTGGGGCTAAAGAAAAAGCGCAGTCACCGGAAGGTGACTGCGCTTTTTTTATTGCGCTGCCGACGCGGCTGCAACTGCAGTTGCAGCCCCACGGGCCTTAAGAGCCGATTTTCCGCGCAACCGATTTCTTCGCCGGCGCCTTCTTCGCTGCTGCGGTTTTGGTTGAAGCCGTCTTCGTCGTGGCCTTTTTGGCGGTGACTTTCTTCGCCGCCGGTTCGGCCTTTACGGCGACCTGCGTGTCTTCGTCGTCTTCCGATTCCAGACCAGCCTTGGTGGCCGATTTCGCCGCCGCGGTCTTCGCAGCCGTTTTCGCCAACAGCTCTTTCTTCTCGAATTCGAAGCCGATATTGCCGTCGTTCTGCTTGACGAGGAACGCCTTGAAGTTGCGGCCGGTGCGCGACGACTTAAAGTTCGTCAGCAGATCCGTGCGGCCTTCTTCGAGCAGTTTGGCCATCTGCTCGCGGCCAATTTCCTGCTGCAGGATTACTTTGCCCGAGCGGAAGTCGCACGTTTTCGGATTTGCGACTGAGTTCTCGCACACGTAGCTCATGCCATGTTCGAACACCTTGCCTTTGCACTTCGGGCAGGCGCCGACCGGTTGCTGATCGGAGAAATCAGGCGGTTCGCCGTCTTCGCCGCCCGTGCCCTGACCGAAGTCGAACTCGAGCTTGAAGTTCTTGATCTCGTCGTCGAGAGACAGCTTCAGGATCGCCGAGAACGGACGGCCCATCTTGCTGCGGAAACCCGAGAGCGGCCCGATTGTCTTGTTACGCAGCAGTTCCCCGACCTCTTCGATCTCGAACTGACGACCACCCGGAATCTTCGAAATCGAAAATTCGCATTTTGAGCAGGCGAAGCGCCGGTAGTTTTCCTTCACCTGGCCACCGCAATGCGGACAAGGTGTCTGCAACGTCGCGTAATCGCCCGGGATCGTGTCGGAATCGTATTCCTTCGCGCGCTTCACGATGGTTTGCGTCATGCGGGCGATTTCCTGCATGAACGCGTCGCGCGGAAGATTGCCGCGCTCCATTTGCGAAAGCTTGTACTCCCATTCGCCGGTGAGTTCGGGCGCCGTCAGTTCCTTCACGCCGAGACCACGCAACAGCGTCATGAGCTGGAACGCCTTGGCCGTCGGAATCAGTTCGCGGCCTTCGCGAACCAGATACTTTTCGCCCAGCAGACCTTCGATGATGGCCGCGCGCGTGGCCGGCGTACCGAGGCCCTTCGCGGCCATGGCTTCGCGCAATTCGTCGTCTTCGACGAGCTTGCCCGCGCTTTCCATGGCGGACAGCAGCGTGGCTTCGTTATAGCGTGCGGGCGGCTTCGTGACCAGCTGATGGGCGGCGATCTTGTCGGTCTTGACCTTCTCGTTTTTCTGCACCGGCACGAGGTTGGCGTCTTCGCCGCTGGTTTCGCGACCGTAGATCTGCAACCAGCCCGGCTCGACCAGAACCTTGCCTTCCGTTTTGAAGTGGTGACCGACCACTTCCGTGATCCGCGTCGTCACGCGATATTCGGCGGCGGGGAAGAACACCGACAGGAAACGTTTGACCACGAGGTCGTACAGCTTCTGTTCCGGTTCCGACAGATTCTTCGGCGCCTGCAGCGTCGGGATGATTGCGAAATGGTCGCTGATCTTCGAGTTGTCGAAGATGCGCTTGTTCGGCTTCACCCAGCCCTTGTCCAGCACCTGCTTGGCGAACGGCAGATAGTTGTTGCTCTCCTTGAGCATGCCGAGCGTCTGCTTGACCGTCTCCATGTAGTCCTCGGGCAGCGCGCGAGCGTCGGTCCGGGGATACGTGAGCACCTTGTGCTTTTCGTAGAGCGCCTGCGCGAGGCCGAGTGTGTTCTTGGCCGAGAAGCCAAAGCGGCCGTTCGCCTCGCGCTGCAGGCTCGTCAAGTCGAACAGTGCCGGCGACAGTTGCGTGGACGGCTTCGATTCTTCCGTGACCGTGCCGATCTGGCCGCGGCAGGCCGCGACGATCGTCTCGGCTGCGGGCAGTGCCCACAGACGCGAGTCGCGTTTCTCTGGATCGAACTCGTTGCGCTTGAACTTCGGATCGAACCAGCGGCCTTCGTAGAAACCGGCCGCGCAGACGAACTCCGCTTTCACTTCCCAGTAGTCGCGCGGCACGAAGCGGCGAATTTTTTCTTCGCGCTCCACTACGATGGACAGCGTCGGCGTTTGCACGCGGCCGACGGTGGTCAGGAAGAAGCCGCCGCCCTTGCTGTTGAACGCGGTCATGGCGCGCGTGCCGTTGATGCCCACGAGCCAGTCGGCTTCCGAGCGGCAACGTGCGGCGTCGGCGAGCGGCTGCATTTCCTCGTCGCTACGCAGACGCGCGAAGCCGTCGCGAATCGCGACGGCCGTCATGGACTGAAGCCACAGGCGTTGTACCGGCTGTTTGGCTTTCGCGTGCTGCGCGATCAGGCGGAAAATCAGTTCGCCTTCGCGCCCCGCGTCACATGCGTTGATCAGACGATTCACGTCCTTGCGCTTGAGCAGCTTGGTCAGCACCTTCAGGCGCGACTCGCTCTTCGCAATCGGATTCAGATCAAAATGCGGCGGAATGACGGGCAGATTGGCGAAACTCCACTTGCCGCGCTTGACTTCATAATCTTCGGGCGCGGCGATTTCCAGCAGGTGGCCCACTGCCGACGAGAGCACGTAGTCGTCGCTCTCGTAGTACTCGTCATGCTTGGTAAAGCCGCCCAAAGCGCGCGCGATGTCGTTCGCGACGGAAGGTTTTTCGGCGATGATCAGTGCTTTGGACATGACTCGATTGAGGTTGGTAGATCAGGGTTGATGGCCTTGAGTGCGCTAATCAGCGCGCGACTCCCTCGTTTGCGACCTTTGCGACCCATTAACGACCGCTTTATAGCACACGCGGCAAGAGCAACGTGTCACGCACCATAAAAGCGCGCCATCATAATTGCGCGCTCAGCCATTGATCAAGCCGCGCGAAACACGCCGAGGCTGCCGGCAACGCCCATGCCGCCAGCGTCGCAACCGCCCGCGCCGTCGCGGCTGCGGCTGCGGCTGCGCTCAGGCGACCGCCAGCGCGGGCCGCAGCTTCGGCGCGCCGCTGACGCCGGGCACGGCCGTCAGGTCTGACAGCATCCGCTCGACAATGGCCGCCTGCGGCAGAACGGTGCCGAAAAAATGTGTCGTGACCGAATCTTCGATCAGAATGGTCGGAAAATTCTCGACATCGAGATCGTCGAATCGATCTGCATGGGTTTCGATGTCAATCCATGCAAAACAGATTTCAGGGTGCCGCTCAGCCAGCTTGTCAAAAGCTTCCCGATACTCACGACACGTTCCGCACCATTCCGCGCAGAGGCAGGCAACGAACAGCGTGTCGGGCTCGTTGACGCGCTCGGCAATCCGGTCTTGGTCGGTGTCGAGATTTAGCGCGGGCATGGTGGTTCCTTGCGTACTTTTGTCAGGTGCTTTGGCGTGAAGAATGTAGCTAGCACGGCCGATTCCGAATAGACCAACCCTGATCAATACGAGCTCACGCAGCAGTTGCCCGCGTGAAGCGTCCACCGGGCAAAACGCTCACCTAGCCGGCGAGTTCGAGTTGCAGCAATGTGGTTTGAAAGCGGTGTCTTCCATCTCGGTGCGGGCGGCAATAATTTCAAGCGTGACGGGAGAATGGCCGAGCGCGTCGAGGAGTTGGCGGGCGAGCGGATCAGTTGCTTTTACATCCGGCAGGCGCTGTTCGGCCGCGCCGAACAGCGCGGTCGCCGGCGCGGCGGAAGCCTTCACCGCTTTCGGCGCCTTGGAGAAACCGAGTTCTTCCGGCATTTCGCCCGGCGTTTCCACGAGCTTCGCGCTCTGCTTGATGATCCGGTGGCAACCGCGCGAGAGTAGTGCGTGGACCGATCCGGGCAGTGCAAAAATTCGCGCCCCATTTCATTCGCAAGCCAGGCGGTGATGAGCAAACCCGAGCGCATGGCCGCTTCGACAACGAGCACGCCGCTGACCAAACCGGCGATCAGACGGTTGCGCTGCGGGAATTTGGCGGCGCGTGCGGGTGTGCCGAGCGGCCACTCCGAGAGAATCGCGCCTTGCACGGCAATCTGCCGGGCGAGCGCATGATGCGCGGCCGGACAGCCGAGGTCCGCTCCCGTGCCGATTACGGCGACCGTTCCGCCGACGCCTGCGAGCCCGCCGCGATGCGCCCGTCGATGCCGAGCGCCAGCCCGGAAATGACAGTGACGCCCGCCGCAGACAATTCGCGTGCAAAGCGCTCCGCATTTTCGACACCTTGCGGCGTGGCGCTACGACTCCCCACAATGGCGATAGCCCGCATGTGCAGCAGGTCGAGCCGGCCCTTTATACTTTATATATAGTAGCGGTGGCGGATCGGGCATGGTCAGAAGTCTAGGCGGATACGCGGGGTCGTCGAGCATCACGATCTGGTTGCACGGCTGCTCGCGCCATGCCAGCACGGCGTCGAGATAGGCTGCGAAATCGGCACCCGGCGGCACCAACGCGGCGCGCGCGGCAGCGTCCCCGGCCACTTCGACCAAGGCCTCGTGCGACTGCTCGAATATCGCCTCCGGCAATCCGAACGTGGTGAGCAGCACGCGCAATGCGGCGGGTTTGAGCCCCGGCGCGAGCGAAAGCCTGAGCTAGGCGGCGAGTTCATCGACGGTTGCGGGCAAGTTATGCATTGGGGTCGGTTCTCCTGCAGGGCCTGCGGGCAGGCGGGCGCCATGCTAAAATTTTCATCATCCGAAATAACGTTAGCGCCGTGCCCACCCGCGCGGGCTCGTCGTTTGCACACGGGGCGCGTTGAATCGAAACCGTTCAACACCATCTATGCTGTGCGTAATGCGGTGCGCCCACAATTCGGCCGAATGGCCAATGCGAGCCTTGCACCAGCCCGCGGCGACTTAAAAAACACACTCGAAATCATGGCTTTACTTAACATCCTCAATTACCCGGACAAACGGCTGCACAAGATCGCGAAGCCGGTGGAGCAGGTCAACGACCGCATCCGTCGCCTCGTCGCGGACATGGCCGAGACGATGTACGCCGCGCCCGGCGTCGGCCTTGCGGCGGCGCAGGTGGACGTGCATGAGCGCGTAATCACCATCGACGTGTCGGACGATCACAACGACCTGTTCGTTTTCATCAATCCGGAAATCGTCTGGTCGAGCGACGAGAAAAAGCTGTCGGAAGAGGGCTGCCTCTCGGTGCCGGGTATTTACGACAACGTCGAGCGCGCCGAGAAAGTGCGCGTGCGCGCGCTGAACGAAAAGGGCGGAACCTTCGAACTGGATTGCGAAGGCCTGCTCGCGGTGTGCATCCAACACGAAATGGATCACCTGATGGGCCGCGTGTTCGTCGAATATCTGTCGTCGCTGAAGCAGACGCGCATCAAGAGCAAGATGAAGAAGCTCGCCCACGCAATGTAATGCGCGTTCAACCTGCTTTCGGCACACGTTCATGAGTCATTCGTTGCGCGTCATCTTTGCCGGTACGCCGGAATTCGCGGCGGCCGCGCTGGCCGCCATTCACGCTGCCGGCTTCGAGGTGCCGCTCGTGCTGACCCAGCCCGACCGGCCCGCCGGGCGCGGCATGAAACTGCAGGCAAGTTCGGTGAAGCGCTTCGCGCAGGAGCATGGCCTTGCAGTCGCGCAGCCGCCTTCGTTGCGCCGCGCCGGCAAATACCCAGCCGAGGCCACTGCCGCAATCGATCAGTTGCGCGCCACGCCGCACGACGTCATGGTGGTGGCGGCTTACGGGCTGATCCTGCCGCAGGAAGTGCTCGACATTCCGCCGCGCGGCTGCATCAACATTCACGGCTCGCTGTTGCCGCGCTGGCGCGGTGCCGCGCCGATTCACCGCGCGATCGAGGCGGGCGACGCCGAAACGGGCATCACGCTGATGCAGATGGACGCGGGGCTCGACACGGGCGCGATGATCTCCGAGATCCGCACGCCAATTTCAACCGACGACACCACCGCCACCTTGCACGATCGCCTCGCGCAAGACGGCGCGAAGCTGGTGATCGGGGCGCTGATCGAACTCGAGCGCAGCGGCAAGCTTAATGCCACGCCCCAGCCGGAATACGGCGTGACGTACGCCGAAAAAATCGGTAAACACGAAGCCGCGCTGGACTGGCAACGCCCCGCCGACGTGCTCGCCCGCCAGGTACGCGCGTTCGATCCGTTCCCGGGCGGCGTCGGCTCGCTGGAAGACGGCGCGTCGATCAAGATCTGGGCGGCCGCGCCCGTGACCGCCAAAATCAAGACGGATGCGGCACCCGGCACGATCGTCGAGGTCACGCCTGAAGGTGTTGTGGTGGCGTGCGGCGAAGGCGCGTTGCGCCTCACGCAATTGCAGAAACCCGGCGGCAAGCACCTGCCGGTGCGCGAATTCCTCGCCGGCTTTCCGCTGGCAGCGGGTCAGCGCTTTCAACTTTCCGAAGCAAAGTAACCGGTTGCGGCAGGTCCTGAACATCGGCCGTTTGGCCGATGGTTCTAGGTGCCGCTGCGTGCCTGCCGCGCGTTAGAATCCGTCATGCAGTCGCACGGATTTCGAGGATTCTTATATATGAACTCGCGTTAGGGCAAGGAGTGGCGAACATGTTCAATTGGGTCAAAACCGCAAATGTTGATGGCCGCGATCACGGCCCTTTTCATCGTGATAGGCGGGATGATTGGCGGGTCGCGCGGCATGACGATCGCGCTCGTCATCGCTCTCGGCATGAATTTCTTTTCGTACTGGTTCTCCGACAAGATGGTGCTGCGCACGTACAACGCGCAGGAAGTCGACGAGAACAGCGCGCCGCAGTTTTACCGCATGGTGCGGAAGCTTGCCACACGGGCCAATCTGCCGATGCCGCGCCGAATGCGTTCGCGACTGGCCGTAATCCGGAGCACGCGGCCGTTGCGGCCACCACGGGCATTCTGCGGGCGCTGCCCGAGCGCGAAATGCGCGGCGTGATGGCGCACGAACTGGCACACGTGAAGCATCGCGACATTCTGATTTCCACGGTGTCGGCCACCATGGCGGGCGCGATTTCCGCGCTGGCCAACTTCGCCATGCTCTTTGGTGGCCGCGACGAGAACGGTCGCCCGGCCAACCCGATCGCAGGCATTGCCGTCGCGCTGCTTGCGCCGATCGCCGGCGCGCTCATCCAGATGGCGAATTCGCGTGCACGCGAATTCGAGGCGGACCGCGGCGGCGTTACAAGCCGTTTTCGTGTCGGTGCCAGAAGGCAGCGCCGCGACCGCGTGCGGCGCTGTGCAGGCATTGCCTATCGCACGATGCGGCGCCTCGGCACGGCCGAATGGCTGATCGCGAAGCTCGTGAAGAAAGCGCCGCCGCATGTTGGCCATGTGCTTGCCTGCGCGTTCGCCTTGTTGGTCGACGACGAAGCGCACGCGGCCTATGCGCCATTCACCGTGGTCGATCAGGCGGTCAGCGCGATCGGCGCGCGCCGCGAGTTCGTATTCGCGAAGGGACTCGTCAACGCGGTGTTGCGAAATTTCCTGCGTGAGCGCGGGCTTTGCTGAAAGAAGCGCAAGCCGACGAAGTCGCACGCTGGAATTACCCCACATGGTGGATCGACGCCGTGAAGCGCGCATGCCCCGACGCCTGGCAAGACGTGCTTGCGGCGGGCAATACGCAAGGGCCGCTCACGCTGCGCGTGAACGCGTGTCATTCGACGGTGGAAGGTTATCTGCAGACGCTGCGCGAGCATTACATCGCCGCGAGCAAGGCGGGAGACTACGCGGTGCGTCTCGCGAGCCCGATGCCGGTGGACCGCATTCCCGGCTTCAGTGAAGGTATCGTGTCCGTGCAGGACGCCGGCGCGCAACTCGCCGCGCCGCTGCTCGAAGCGTGTGCGGCGCCGGGCGGCAAGACCGGGCATCTGCTCGAACTCGCCAATCTGAGGCTCATGGCGCTGGAAAGCGACGTGTCGCACGCGCGGCGCATCGGCGAAAACCTGCAGCGGCTCAAGCTCGAAGCGGAAGTGCGGATCGGCGACGCCGGCACGCCGTCGCAATGGCACGACGACATCGACCAGCCGTTCGACCGCATTCTGGCCGACGTGCCTTGCTCGGTGTCGGGCATCGTGCGGCGTCATCCGGACATTCGCTGGTTGCGGCGTGCGTCGGACATTCCCGCGCTTGTCATCGAGCAGCGCTGCATTCTCGGCGCACTCTGGCCGCTCGTGAAACCGGGCGGCGAGTTGCTCTACGTTACGTGCTCGATCTTTCCCGAAGAAGGCGAGTTGCAGGCGCAGTGGTTTGGAAACAAGTACCAGGATGCGGTACGATTGGACGCGCCAAGGCAACTTTTACCCGCAGTTGCTCGCACGCCCGCCGACACATTGGTCGGTTCTCATGCCGGACACCTCGCTGAAGACAGCGCCGGTGCGAACTCAGACCACGACGGATTTTTCTACGCGCGCTTTCAGAAACGGTGACCATCAAACGCTTTTACCCGCTTCGGCTCGCTGCCGTACTCTGGATCGCGCTGGCCGTCTGGCTAGCCGCACCGAGCTTGGCGCATGCCGATTCGATCGCGGTGCAGCGTGCGTCGCTGCAGGCAGACAAAGCGGGCTGGAACCTCGACGCGCGTTTTGACTTCGATCTGAACAGCAATCTTGAAGACGCAGTGAACAAGGGCATTCCGCTTTACTTCACAACCGACTTCGAATTGAGCCGGCCGCGCTGGTACTGGTTCGACGAGCAGCCGGTGAGCGTCTCGCAGAGCATTCGTCTTTCATTCCAGCCGCTCACGCGCGAGTATCGAGTGTCGAGCGTGTCGTCGGGTGGCCTGCAACTCGGCTTCAGCACGCTCAAGGACGCGCTCGCGGTGATCAAGCACATCACATCGTGGCATGTCATCGACCACAATCAGGTGCATGTCGGCGAAACGTATAACGCCTATGTACGAATGCAACTCGACATCGCGCTGATGCCCAAGCCGTTCCAGATCGACGCAGTAAACAACCGCGACTGGAATCTCGCCTCCGAGTGGAAGCGCTTTACCTTCACGGTGACCGGAAGTGCTAAATAGAGTGCGCCGAGCCACCAGCGTCAGTAGCATCGTCGTGCGCGTGCTGGTGTCCACGGTCGCGGTCACGGCCGTGCTGCTGCTCGTGCTGCTCGCCGCCGCGAGCGCGAATACCGAGTTCTTCGACCGCTATTACCAGTGGCTCTACGCAGCCAATCTCGCCGTCGCGATGATCTTTCTGCTGGTGGTGGCGACGCTTGTCATCATCATCGCGCGATTACGGAAGGGTAAGTTCGGCACGCGGCTGCTCGCGAAGCTCGCGTTCTTCATGGCGCTCGTCGGTGTGGTGCCGGGCGGCATCATCTACGTCGTGTCGTATCAGTTCGTGTCGCGCAGTATCGAATCTTGGTTCGACGTGAACGTGGAAACGGCGCTGACGTCGGGGCTCAACCTTGGGCGCGGGATGCTCGACGCGTCGCTGTCGGATCTGCAAACCAAAGGCCGTTTGATGTCGGAGCAGCTTGCGAGCGCGGATGCCACGGGCACGACGCTCACGCTGCTACGTCTGCGCGATCAGTTCGGCGTGCAGGATGCAACGATCGTCGAGCCGACGCGCAGCATGTCGGGCGCGACGCCGGACATGCATGTCGTTGCGCAGGCATCGAGCAACTATGCGTCGCTCGTGCCGAACGATCTGCCCTCGCCGATGATGATCGAGCAGGCGCGCGGTCGCGGCTATGCGGCGATCGAGGGCGAAGTGGACGGCGATCCCAGTGCGCACGGCAGCAAAGGTGCGCTGCGTTTGCGGATCGTGCAGCGTATTCCCGATTCGAACGCGGCGCTGCTGCAGCCCGCCGAACGCTTCCTGCAACTTACGCAGCCCGTGTCGCTTTCGCTCGCGCGCAATGCGGACGCGGTGCAGCGCGCCTATCGCGAGTATCAGGAGAAGGCACTTGGCCGTATCGGCTTGCGCAAGATGTACATCGGCACGCTCACGCTTGCGCTCTTCCTCGCTACCTTCATCGCGATGATGCTCGCGCTCGCGCTCGGCAATCAGCTGGCGCGGCCGCTCTTCCTGCTCGCGCAAGGCACCAAGGAAATTACCGAAGGCGACTACACGCCGAAGCGCGAAATCAAATCGCGCGACGAATTAGGCTTCCTCACGCAGTCGTTCAACGCAATGACGCGGCAGTTGTCGGAGGCGCGCGCGGCGGTCGAGAACAATCGCATTGCGCTCGAACATTCGAAGGCGTATCTGGAGAGCATTCTCGCGAACCTGACCGCGGGCGTGTTCGTGTTCGACCGGCAGTTCAGACTCACCACCGCGAATCGCGGCGCCGAACGCATCTTCCGTCAGCAGTTCCAAGAAATGCTCGGGTCGGCGCTGGAACGCATTACCGTGTTGAGCGAATTCGGCGGCATGGTCCGCAAAGCATTTGCCGATCGCGAGGCCGCGAGCGGCGATGGCCACGATGACGGCGGTCACTGGCAACAGCAGTTCTCGGTGCAGGTGCCGGGCGAAACCGAACCGCTCACGTTGCTCGTGCGCGGTGCGCGGCTCGTCTCCGCAGCGGATCGCGATACAGAAGATTTGCAGACCTCGGGCTACGTCGTCGTGTTCGACGATATCTCCGACGTGATCTCCGCGCAGCGTTCCATCGCGTGGGGTGAAGTGGCGCGGCGGCTCGCGCACGAAATCAAGAATCCGCTCACGCCGATCCAGTTGTCGGCCGAGCGTTTGCAGATGAAGCTGGCCGATAAGCTCTCGCCACCCGATGCCGACGTGCTCAAGCGTGGCGCCACCACGATCGTCAATCAGGTGGCGGCCATGAAGCAGATGGTCGACAATTTCCGCGACTACGCGCGCACGCCACCCGCCGTGCTCGCGCATTTGCAACTGAATGATCTGGTCAGCGAAGTGCTCACGCTGTACGGTATCGAAGAAGGCAAGGGCGCGATTCAGGTCGAGCTCGCGGCGTTGCCCGCGATACGCGGCGACGCGACGCAATTGCGTCAGGTGATACACAACCTGCTGCAGAACGCGCAGGATGCGGTAGCCGATGTCGCGCAACCGCGTGTATTGCTCGAGACGAGGACAGTAGAATACGGAGACCCCGACGCGGAAGGCAAAGTGCGCGTCGCGGTGCGGCTGACAGTGTCGGATAACGGACCGGGCTTCCCCGCGCGTATTCTCACACGCGCATTCGAACCTTACGTGACAACGAAGGCTAAAGGAACAGGCTTGGGACTTGCGATGGTCAAGAAGATCGTCGACGAACACGGCGCACGCATCGACATTCGCAATCGCATGAAGGCGGGCGACGTGATCGAAGGCGCGCAGATTTCGATCCTCTTCCTTCAACTGGCGGCAGACGATACCGCGGCACCTCACACAGGACCGCGTCCTGCGCACGGTGGTGCGTCGCAGGGAACGACAAAAGCAACAGTGCAGACAAGGGCAGCTTAAATGGCAACCATCCTGGTGGTAGATGATGAAATGGGCATCCGGGAATTGCTCTCGGAGATCCTGAGCGACGAGGGGCATGTCGTGGAGGCAGCGGAAAACGCGCAGGAGGCGCGCGAATTCCGTTTGCGTCAGGTGCCGGACTTGGTGCTGCTCGACATCTGGATGCCCGATACCGACGGGGTAACGTTGCTCAAGGAGTGGGCCGCGCAAGGTCAGCTCACGATGCCGGTGATCATGATGTCCGGTCACGCAACCATCGACACGGCGGTTGAAGCGACCAAGATCGGCGCGCTGAATTTCCTCGAGAAGCCGATTGCGCTGCAGAAACTGCTGAAGGCGGTTAAGCAGGGTCTCGCGCGCGGCAACGCGGCGAGTGCGCTGGGCGGCGCGGCGTCGAAGCCGGCGTTGCCCGTGAGTGCGTCGGCGGTGGCATCGGTGGCCGCGTTGCCGATGCTCTGCACCGATGGCATGGGTAGCGGCGCACTGGCTGCGCAAACCGCGTCGATCTCGTTCGACATTCCGCTGCGCGACGCACGCGACGCGTTCGAGCGCGCTTACTTCGAGTATCACCTTGCGCGAGAGAACGGCAGCATGACGCGCGTGGCCGAGAAGACCGGTCTCGAGCGTACGCACCTGTATCGTAAGCTCAAGCAACTCGGCGTCAATCTCGGCAAGAACAAAGGCGAATAAGCCGCGCGAGAACGCGAATGTACGCCGCGTGAGATTTTTTAGAGAAGGGGCTTGTCCGGACTGCGTACCCTTTGATATATTTTCGCTCTTCGTTGGCCCGGTAGCTCAGTTGGTAGAGCAGCGGATTGAAAATCCGCGTGTCGATGGTTCGATTCCATCCCAGGCCACCAGGATTCAGCCCTAGGAATCGCAAGATTCCTAGGGCTTTCCTTTTATGACGGCATACGTCGCTCTACATGTCCTGCCGGGCTGAGCTGACAGGGCGGGTCCGGCGGCATTCGGCGTCGCGTTATAAAATCGCGCCAGTTCAAGGACTTGCATGCAGGTCCTTCGTCTGAGTGCATGCGGCAAGCCGCAGCCGGCACGGAACCCTTCGCACGACGATCAGCGGTATAAGCGCCAGCGACTCTGCACGCAGAAGGCGCGGCCTATAAAATACTGCTTTGGGCCAGCATGCGTTGCTTGCATGGCGCAGCGCGACGTGGCACTCATCATTCACGGAGTTTCACGGTGATCCGCAACGACGCTAAACGTAGCGCTCTGGTGTTGTTTTCTGGCGGCCAAGATTCCGCCACGTGCCTCGCTTGGGCGCTCGAATGTTATGACACGGTCGAAACGCTCAGTTTCGATTATGGCCAGCGGCATCGCGTCGAACTGGAATGTCGCGAAGGTTTTCGTCATACGATAACGCGCGCTTTCCCGCAGTGGGAAGGTCGTCTCGGCGACGACCACATGATCGATCTGTCGGTACTCGGTTCGATCAGCGACACGGCCATGACGCGCGAGATCGAGATTCATGCCACGGCCAACGGTTTGCCGAACACGTTCGTACCGGGCCGCAATTTGATGTTCATGACTATCGCCGCGGCTATCGCGTATCGGCGTGGTTTGCAGGTGCTGGTCGGCGGCATGTGCGAAACGGATTTTTCGGGCTATCCCGATTGCCGCGACGACACGATGAAGGCCTTGCAGGTCGCATTGAATCTCGGCATGGACACGCGCTTCTCGCTCGAAACGCCGCTCATGTGGCTCGACAAGGCCGACACGTGGCGTCTCGCGCACAAACTGGGCGGCGATGAACTGGTCGAACTGGTGCGCGTCGAAACGCATACGTGCTACGTCGGCGAGCGCGCCGAGTTGCATGCGTGGGGTTTCGGTTGCGGCGAATGTCCAGCGTGCCGTCTGCGCAAACGCGGTTACGAGGCTTATCTGGCAGGTGAAAAAGTCACCGAATCGGTTTGAGCTTTTCAGCAAACACACTCGAGTCATTTCAGGAACACAAGGCAGAACGCAGCATGACTTACGCGGTTAAGGAAATCTTCTACACGTTGCAGGGCGAGGGCGCGAATGCCGGGCGTCCGGCCGTGTTCTGCCGGTTCGCTGGCTGCAATCTGTGGTCGGGCCGCGAAGAAGATCGTGCTGAAGCCGTCTGCCGTTTCTGCGACACGGACTTCGTCGGTACCGACGGCGAAAACGGCGGCAAGTATCGTATGCCGCAAGATCTGGTGAACATGATCGCGTCGCAATGGCCCGAAGGTGAAGGCGAGCGGTTCGTCGTCTGCACGGGCGGCGAACCGATGCTGCAGATTGACCAGCCCCTCGTCGATACGCTGCATGCTGCCGGCTTCGAAATCGCGATCGAAACGAACGGCTCGCTACCGGTGCTCGAAACGATCGACTGGATCTGCGTGAGCCCGAAGGCCGATGCGTCGCTCGTCGTTACCAAGGGCAATGAACTGAAGGTCGTGATTGCGCAGGACAACCAGCGTCTGTCGGAATACGCGAAGCTCGAGTTCGACTATTTCCTCGTCCAGCCAATGGACGGTCCGTCGCGCGACATCAACACTAGGCTTGCAATCGACTGGTGCAAACACCATCCGAAATGGCGCCTGTCGATGCAGACTCACAAGTATCTGAACATTCCCTGATTTGCCGTGCTGACGATTACACGAAAACTCGAATTCGACGCGGGTCACCGCATCCCCGATCACCGCAGCCAGTGCCGTAATCTGCACGGTCATCGCTATGTGCTCGAAATCACGCTGCAAGGCGATCTGGTCGACACCGAAGGCGCGCCCGATCGCGGCATGGTGATGGACTTCGCCGACGTGAAGTCGCTCGCGAACGAACATCTCGTCGACAAATGGGACCACGCGTTCCTCGTCTACGAAGGCGACACGCAGGTGCGCGGCTTTCTGGAAACCATGGCCGGTCACAAGACCGTCGTGCTCGATCGCATTCCCACGGTCGAAAATCTGGCCGCCGTCGCGTTCGATATTCTCGCCAACGTCTACGACGCGCACTATGGCGTGAATCTGCGTTTGCACAAGGTGCGTCTCTACGAAACGCCGAACTGCTGGGCCGACGTGGTCCGCAACTGAAACCGCGCGCGTTTCGCATCTCCGGACCGTTTGCACGGTCCACCTCTCCCCTTATTGTCACGGTATGATCGCTCCGATAGCCAACGGAGCGAGACATGCCGGTCACCGCATTGCGCCGCAGCACAGGCCTTACGCTGCTCGATCGTCGAGGAACCTAGCGATGAGCACGTTCACCAATCCCCTCAAATCCCGTCTGAAAGAGGCGCGATCCGCTGTTCGGCCTCTGGTTGTCGCTCGGCAGCGACACGGTTGCCGAAGCGCTCGCGCACGCCGGCTTCGATTGGCTCCTGATCGACATGGAGCATTCACCGAACGATAGCGTCGACGTCACGTCGCAGCTGCGCGCCATTGCGGCCGCGCATTTGCCGAGCGAACCGGTGGTGCGCGTGCCGGCAAGCGACGGCTGGCTCGTCAAACGTGTGCTCGATGCCGGCGCGCGGACGCTGATGTTCCCGAATATCGAAACTGCAGGAGAAGCGGCTCACGCCGTGCACCTCACGCAATATCCGACAGCCGAAGCGCTCGACGGCCAACGCGGCGTCGAGGGCGCCGTGCGCGCGGCAGCCTACGGCATGCGGCGCGATTACGTGTAAACCGCTAATGCCCAGATCTCGACGATCGTGCAGATCGAGTCGGCGCGCGGCGTGCAGGAAGTCGAAAAGATTGCGGCGACGCCGGGCGTCGATTGCCTGTTCGTCGGACCCGCCGATCTGTCCACGAGCTTCGGTCATCTCGGCGGTGCGAAACATCCCGAGGTGCAGGCGGCGATCGCCCGCATCGTCAGCGCGGCGGACAACGCCGGGATCGCCGCCGGCATTTTTGCCATGGATGTCGCGAGCGCCAAACTGCATCGCGATGCCGGTTTCCGTTTTATCGCTCTAGCGGCCGACGTCATGTGGATGTTGCGCGCTACTCGCTAGGCGCTGCAGGAGGTGAGGTCATGAAGGTGAAGGTGCGTGCGTCGCGGTGCGTCTGGCAGTCACCGCAGCGTTGATGATGAATGCCACGGCGTACGCGCAGGACCGGCCCGCGAAGTCGAACGATCCTGAAACGCAAACGGCCGTTGCCGACTACAACGCCGGCAATTTCACTGCGACGCTGAGCGGCGAGTTTCGCAAGGCCGCGCAGCGCGGCAGCCGTCTTGCCAAATTCAATTACGCGATGATGCTGCTCAACGGTGAGGGCACCGCGCCCAATGTCGAAGAAGGCAAGAAGTGGCTGCGCAAGGCCACTGACGCCAACATGTCGCACACGCAGTATGTGTACGGCAAGATGTACGACGATGGCAAGTTCGTCGGCCGCGATCCGGCAGAAGCGCACCGTTGGTTTCTGAAGGCTGCGCAGCAAGGTCACGTGCAGGCGGAACTTGCGCTTGCCAATCAGTTTCTCGACGGATGCGGCACGAATCGCGACAACCAGCAGGCGTTCGTCTGGTACAAGAAAGCAGCCGAAGGCGGCGACATGACCGCGCAGTACGTGACGGGTTCGTTTTACGAGCGCGGCGGCGACGGCGTCGACGAGAACCTGAATGTCGCGCGCGCCTATTAACGTGGCGGCGCAGGGCGACCCGGCGGCGCGTCTCAAGTTTCAGCAGTTAAGCGCGCAACTGCGCGACCAGCATGAGGCGAAGCCGCAGTGAGCGTGTCGCGATAGCTCTCGGTTGAGTGGGCCGGGCCATTGCGTAAAAAAAGGGCGCTCCGTGTTGAGCGCCCTTTTTGCGTAGCGGCATGTTACCGCGCTGCTTGCTAACTTTGCATCAAGCGTTTCTGTCGCGCGACGCTCATGATGAGACCGATCGCCACGCCGAGTGTCGTGAGCGCTGTGCCGCCATAACTCATGAACGGTAGCGGCACGCCGACCACCGGCAAGATGCCGCTCACCATGCCGATGTTGACGAACGCATACGTGAAGAAAGCCATAGTGAGCGAGCCGGCCAATAATCGCCCGAACAACGTTGCGCCGTTGGCCGCGATATAAAGGCCGCGCGCGATCAACAGCATGTAGAGCGTGAGCAGCACGATGCCGCCCGCGAGCCCGAACTCTTCGGAGAACACCGCAAAAATGAAGTCGGTGTGCTTTTCGGGAATGAATTCGAGGTGCGCCTGCGTGCCTTTCAGCCAGCCTTTACCGAGCGGGCCACCCGAGCCGATTGCAATCACGGCCTGAATCGTGTGGAAGCCCTTGCCGAGCGGATCGGACGTCGGATCGAGCAGCGTACAGATGCGGTGCTTCTGGTAATCGTGCATGAGCGGCCACTGCACTTCAGGCTGGCAAATCTTGTCCTGAAACGCCGCGAGCGACGCCACTGCGCTCACGCCTGCAATCAGCACCGGCACGATCAAGCGGAAGCTGAGCCCCGCGAAATAGATGACGAAGAGACCCACCGCGAACACGAGCACGGCGGTACCGAGGTCAGGCTGCTTGGCGATCAGACCTACCGGCAAAGCGAGAATCACGAGACCGACGAGGTAATCCCACCAACGCATCACGCCTTCGCAACGCTGGTAATACCAAGCGAGCATGAGCGGTGTGGCGATCTTCAGAATCTCGGAGGGTTGAATCACCACGCCCACGCTGATCCAGCGCTTCGCGCCCTTGCGCGTGAGTCCGAAGAGCGCGACCGCCACCAGTAACGCGATCCCGAATGTGTAAAGCGGGACCGCGAAACGCATTAGCGTGGTGGGCGGGACGTTGGCGAGCGCCCACATCAGCACGAAAGTCAGCATGATGTTGCGAAGCTGGTCTTCCACGCGGCCCGGTACGTCCAGACTCGCGCTATACAGCGTGACGATGCCGACGCACAGCAGCAGGAACACCACGAGGGCGAGCGGACGATCGAAACCCGCGAACATCCGCTTGATGCGGTCGATCCAGGCGCGCTTGTCGAATTGCATACCTTGTTCCTTACTCGTCGATGCCGCCAGTGACCGGCTGGCGTGGCGACTTTGACTCAATGCCGTCATCCCGCGATGGCGCTGCGGCGGCAGTCGGAACCGCTTCGCTGCCCGGACGGGGTTTATGCGGCGGGCCGGATTTACGCGACGCCGGATTTTTCGATGCAGTAGCGGCCGACGCGGCTTTCTTCGCCGCGACAGCGGACTTCGATCCGACAGCGGACGCCGCCACGGGCGCGGACGCGCCGTTTGGCGCACTCGCTGCGTTAACCGCCGATGCCGCGCCGGGTATCGGCAACGCCGTAAAGCCCGCCGCGACCTTGACCGGTTGCACCGCGTCCTGTGACTGCGCCGGCGCGGCACCGACTTCAGGCGCGGAGGTGTCTTCGGTTGCCGAGGCCGCTGCTTCGATGGCTGCGGTTTCCGCGCCCGGTTTGTTCTTGCCGACGAGGTAGTAGTCGAGCACCTTGCGTGCGATCGGACCGGCCGATTCCGCGCCCCAGCCGCCGTTCTCGACGATCAGCGCGAGCGCGATTTTCGGCTGCTCGACCGGCGCAAACGCGATGAAGAGCGCGTGGTCGCGCAGATGCTCGGCCGTGGCGTGGCCGCGATAGTTCGCGCCTTGCAGCGAGTAGACCTGCGCCGTACCGGTTTTGCCGGCCGCCTGATACTGCGCGCCGATGAAAAGTTTCGACGCCGTGCCGTTCGTCACGACGGCTTCCATCGTGCGCTTGATGATGTCGATGTCCGACTGCTTCACCGCGATCTTGTCGTTCGGGTCGCGTACGACGGGACGCGTGTCTTTGGTGATCGGGTTTTCGATGTCGCGCACGAGGTGCGGCTTTATCACGACGCCGTTGTTCGCGAGCGTAGCCGTGGCGTGCGCAAGCTGAAGAATGGTGAACGAGTTATAGCCCTGGCCGATACCGAGACTGATGGTTTCGCCTTCGTACCAGCGCTGCTGTTCGGGCTTGCGATACGCCTTGCGCTTCCATTCCGTGGACGGCAGGATGCCGCGCGCTTCGCCCGAAATGTCGATGCCGGTGATCTGACCGAAACCCCACGGCTTCATGAAGTTGGCGATGTTGTTGACGCCGAGATCGTGCGCAAGCATGTAAAAATACGTGTCGTTCGAGACGACGATCGCGCGGTTCATGTCCACCCAGCCCTGACCCGAACGCACGTCGTTACGGAACGTGTGACCGCCGAACGTGTAGGAACCCGGATCCTGGAAACCCCAGCCCGGCGTGCGCTTATGCAGCGTGAGCGCGGCCAGCGCCATGAACGGCTTGTACGTGGAGCCCGGCGGATACGTGCCGTGCAGCGGACGGTTCAGCAGCGGGTGATCCGGCGAATTGTTGAGATCGTCCCAGGTCTGCTGGTCGATGCCGTCGACGAACGAATTCGGATTGAAGCTCGGCGCGGACACAAACGCAAGCACGTCGCCCGTCGACGGTTCGATCGCGACGAGCGCGCCGCGCTTGCCCGCGAATGCCTGTTCGGCGACCTGCTGCAATCCGATGTCGAGCGAAAGCTTGAGGTTGTTGCCCGGTGTAGCCTGCGTGCGCGACAACGTTCGCACCGGACGGCCGCCAGCGGTGACTTCCACTTCCTCGAAACCGGTCTGACCGTGCAGCTCGGTTTCGTAGCTCTGCTCGACGCTGATCTTGCCGATGTAGTCGGTGCCCTTGTAGTTGTTCGCGTCCAGACGCGGATCGTAGTGGTCCGGATCGCTACCGTTCTGGTCGCTGGCGTCGCCGATACGGTCCTGATCGCGCTGCGAAATGCGGCCAATGTAGCCGATCACGTGTGCCGCCGTCGGTCCGAGCGGATATTGGCGGAACAATCGCGCGCGCACTTCGACGCCCGGAAAACGGAAACGCTGCGCAGTGAAGCGCGCGACTTCGTCGTCGGTGAGGCGGGTGCGGATCGGCAGACTCTCGAAATTCTTCGAATCTTCCTGCAGCTTCTTGAAGCGACGCTGGTCGCGCTGGTCGATCGAAACGACGGTGGCGAGGTTGTCGATGACGTTCTCGAGCGAGTCGTTCAGCTTCGAGGGCGTGATTTCCAGCGTGTAGGCCGAGTAGTTCTTGGCCAGCACGACGCCGTTACGATCGGTGATGATGCCGCGGTTCGGCACGATCGGCGCGACGGAAATGCGGTTTTCGTCGGCTTGCAGCGAGTACTTGCTGTAGTGCCAGACCTGCAGGAACAGGAAACGGAAACCGATCAGCCCGAAGCAAACGAACACGAACAGGCCCGCCGCCGCGACGCGCAGGCGGAACTTCGAGAGCTGTTGCTGTATGTCCTTGAATTCGGTCATGCGATTTTGCAAAAGGCTGGCGGACGGCCATCATGAGTGTGCGCCTTTTCCGGTCGAAACCGGAAGGCCTGAATGACGATGTGCGTCGGGCGGGCCGGGCATGCGTTCTTGCGTGACGACCGGCGGGCCCGATATGGGATCAAATGGGGCGCGTATCGTCCGGATCGGCCGGACGCCGTTGCGGCATCAGCAGTAACAGGCTGGCAATCGGCCACAAAGCAGCTTCGACGAAACCGTCGATCAGATAACCCCAGCCGGGGAACGCCGCGCCCGTCAGCAAGCGGATGATGAAAGGCACCAGTTGTGCCGCGACCAGCAGAGGCATGACGGCGAAAGTCTGCACGCCGAGCGACATCCACAGCACCCGGCGGTGAATCGTGATTGCACCGTACGACAGCAGCGTGTACGCCAGCGCGTGCTCGCCGAGCAGGCTGGCGTTGTGCACGTCCATCAGCAGGCCGAGAAAGAACGCGATGCCCATTCCGACCTTGCGCGGCTGGTGGACGTTCCAGAACAGCAGCACGAGCGCGACGAAATCCGGTACGCTGATGCGGCGGCCCCACGGCATCAGGTTGAGCAGGAACGCCGCGGCTAGGCTGAAAGCGATGAAGTACGGATTGACCGGCTGCAGGATGTATTGTGGACGGTTCATTGCTGCGCCCCCGGCTTGGCTTGCGGTTTGCCGCTCTTCTCGGTGGCTGGTTTGCGTTCAGCGGAGGCTTTTTTCTCCGCGGCTGACTTGGCAGCGGGCTTCTCTACGGGCTTTTCAGCCGGTTTTGCTGCGGCAGCGGGCTTTTCGGCGGCTTTGTCGCCGGGTTTCACGGCAGAAGCGGCTTTGCTGTCCGCGGGCTTGGCGCCCTCCTTCGATTTGGTGTCTTTCGCTACTGCGGCGGCATCCGGCTCTTCAGGCGGACGCGGCGGCACGTCGTTCACATAGTGCAGTACGAGCAACTGGTGTGCACCGCGCACCGGCGCGATCGGAAGGCAGACCACGCGCGCGAATGCCGTGTCGGCCTGCTTGTCCACACGCACGACCTTCGCGACCGGCAGACCCAGCGGATAAATGCCGTCGAGCCCGCTGGTGACAAGCTCGTCGCCGATTTGAACGTCGGCGCTGATCGGCACGAAACGCAGGTCGAGCGTGTCGCCCTTCGGGTTGCCGTAAATCACGCTGCGCAAGCCGGTGCGCACGATTTGTACCGGCACGGCCTGGTCTTTGTCGGTGAGAAGTGCGACTTCCGCCTGCAGCGGAAACACGCGCGTGACCTGGCCGATCACGCCATCTTCGTTCACGACCGGCGAGCCGTTCTGGATGCCTTGCTGCGCGCCGCGGTCAATCACGACCTTCTGCGTGAACGGGTCGCGCGTGTCGTACTGGATTTCGGCGGGCAGGGATTGCGTGGTGGCACGCTGCGAGAGTTGGAGCAGCGCACGCAGATGGGTGTTCTCGGCGGCCAGTTCGGCGGCCATATTGGCCTGCTGTGACAGTTGAAGATCCTTCGCACGCAGCTTCTCGTTTTCGCTGCGCAGCGTAGCGCTGGTCACAGCCAGATCGGTTGCGCCCATGAAGACGTCGCGCGGCACGAGCGCCGCGCGTTGCAACGGATAAAGACCCGCGCCGAGCACGCCTCGAACGATTTCGAGTGTATTGAAACGTGCGTCAGAGATCAGCAAGGCCAGCGCGAACAGGACGAAAAATACCAGCCGTGCGAGTGCGGAAGGGCCTTGCTTGAACAGGGGCGGCGGACTGTATTCCATGGTCGGCGCCGGGGGCGTGAGCGGTTGGATGAAACGGTGGCGCGCGAGGAACGCGCGTTCAGCGCGCGGAGGCTGGTTGGTCCAGCCAACGGCAAACCGGCCCGCTTGGGGCTGCTTGCCAGATCCGTGCTACTGACATGGAGACGGGCTTGCTTACTCGTACGAGAAGATGTTGCCCAGCTTGTCCATGCGTTCGAGCGCCATGCCCGAACCGCGCACGACGCAGGTCAGCGGATCTTCGGCGACGAGCACCGGCAGACCGGTTTCTTCGGCGAGCAGGCGGTCCAGATCGCGCAGCAGTGCGCCACCGCCCGTGAGCATCATGCCGCGCTCGGCGATGTCCGCCCCCAGTTCTGGCGGCGTTTGTTCGAGCGCGATCTTCACCGACGACACGATCTGGTTCAGCGGATCGGTGAGTGCTTCGAGAATTTCGTTGCTGGAGATCGTGAAGCTGCGCGGAATACCTTCTGACAGGTTGCGGCCTTTCACTTCCATTTCCTTGACTTCCGAACCCGGGAACGCCGAGCCGATTTCCTTCTTGATGGCTTCAGCGGTTTGCTCGCCGATCAGCATGCCGTAGTTGCGGCGGATGTAGTTGACGATCGCTTCGTCGAACTTGTCGCCGCCCACGCGCACCGAACCCTTGTACACGATGCCGCCGAGCGAGATCACGCCGACTTCCGTCGTGCCGCCGCCGATGTCGACGACCATGGAACCCGTTGCTTCCGACACCGGCAGGCCTGCGCCGATTGCAGCGGCCATGGGTTCTTCGATGAGATAGACTTGCGATGCGCCTGCGCCATGTGCCGCTTCCTTGATGGCGCGACGCTCGACTTGGGTCGAACCGCACGGCACGCAGATGATGATGCGCGGCGACGGCGAGAACATGCGTGATTCGTGGGCAGTCTTGATGAACTGCTTGATCATCTGCTCGGTGACCGTGAAGTCGGCGATCACGCCGTCTTTCATCGGGCGGATCGCCTCGATGTTGCCCGGCACCTTACCGAGCATCTGCTTGGCTTCCTTACCGACTGCCTGGATGGTTTTCTTGCCGTTCGGACCGCCTTCCTGACGGATCGACACCACAGAAGGTTCGTCGAGAACGATACCCTTGCCACGCATGTAGATGAGCGTGTTGGCCGTACCGAGGTCAATGGCCAGATCGTTGGAGAAGTAGCTGCGCAAAAAACCGAACATTCAAAATCCTGTCTCGCTGGGGCCGGGCCTCGCAACATATGCGCAGGGCGGCAGCGGAAAAATAACAGCTTCAACCGGGCGGATGCGGCGCCACTGGAACTTGAAGCTGCGAGGGAGTTTACCGGAGGCCGATGCAGAGCCAGGTCAGAAAAATCCGAACTATCCTTGTTGCTGGTTCAGAAAGGCGTTGGTAAGTTGGTCCGGGTTTGGGTCGAACGTGTAATGATACCTTATAATTTTGGATGATTTGAAGGAAACGGAAGGCACATTTCGCCGCCGCTGGCCCCTTTTTCGAGGTCTTCCCCCAGTGTCGTAACCCGCTGTCGCAGCATCGTTTTTCCACGCTGCGGCGGTCCGCCACACTTTCCGGTGACTGCATGGCTCTGACCCTGACCGATGTTAAACGCATCGCGCATCTCGCACGGCTCGAACTGGCCGATGCCGACGCTGAGCACACGCTTGCCCAGCTCAACGATTTCTTCGGCCTCGTCGAGCAGATGCAGGCGGTCGATACCACCGGCATCGCGCCGCTTGCCCATCCGATCGAGCAAATCGAAAACGTCGCGCTGCGTCTGCGCGAAGACGCGGTAACCGAAACCGTCGACCGCGAAGCTTTCCAGCGTCCCGCACCCGCCGTGCAGGATGGCCTGTACCTCGTGCCGAAGGTCATCGAGTAATACCCGCGCATCAAGCCCAGGATAAAACGCAATGCATGAAAAAAGTTTGACCGAACTGCGTGCCGCGCTCGCGGCCAAGGAAATTTCCGCGGTCGAACTGGCGCAGCTCTACCTGAAGCGGATCGAGGGCGCCAACAGCCTGAACGCGTTCATTCAGGTCGACCCCGAACTCACGCTCGCGCAGGCCAAAGCTGCCGACGCGCTTCTGTACACCGGCCACGCCGGCCCGCTGGTCGGCCTGCCGATCGCGCATAAGGACGTGTTCGTCACGAAGGGCTGGCGCTCCACGGCCGGCTCGAAAATGCTGTCGAATTATGAAAGCCCGTTCGACGCCACCGTGGTCGCGCGTCTGCAAACGGCCGGCATGGTCTGCGTCGGCAAGACGAATATGGACGAGTTCGCGATGGGCTCGTCCAGCGAGAATTCGTACTTCGGCACCGTGCAGAATCCGTGGGACGTGAAGGCCGTGCCGGGCGGTTCGTCGGGCGGTTCGGCAGCGGCGGTGGCGGCGCGTCTCGCACCGGCGGCCACGGGCACGGACACGGGCGGTTCGATCCGTCAGCCGGCATCGTTTTCCGGCATCACGGGCATTAAGCCCACGTACGGCCGCGTGTCGCGCTACGGCATGATCGCGTTCGCCTCGTCGCTGGATCAGGGTGGCCCGATGGCGCAAAGCGCCGCCGATTGCGCGACGCTGCTCAACGCAATGGCCGGCTTCGACGAGCGCGACTCCACGAGCCTCGCGCGCGACGACGAAGACTACACGCGCTACCTCGGTCAACCGTGGAAAGAGAGCGACGCGGGCAAGCCGCTCGCCGGCCTGCGCATCGGCCTGCCGAAAGAATATTTCGGCGCGGGTCTCGCCGACGAAGTGCGTGCCTCGATCAACGCCGCGCTCAAGCAATACGAAGCGCTCGGCGCCACGCTCGTCGAAGTGTCGCTGCCGAAAACCGAGCTGTCGATTCCCGTGTACTACGTGATCGCGCCCGCCGAGGCTTCGTCCAACCTGTCGCGTTTCGACGGCGTGCGCTTCGGTCATCGCGCGGCCGAGTACCGCGATCTGCTCGACATGTACAAGAAGTCGCGCGCCGAAGGCTTCGGTCCGGAAGTGAAGCGCCGCATTCTCGTTGGCGCGTACGTGCTTTCGCATGGCTACTACGACGCGTACTACCTGCAGGCGCAGAAAATTCGCCGCATCATCGCGCAGGATTTCCAGGAAGCGTTCAAGCAGTGCGGCGTCATCATGGGTCCGGTCGCACCTTCGGTAGCGTGGGATTTCGGCGCGAAGGGCGACGATCCCGTGCAGATGTATCTGGCCGACATCTACACGCTGTCAGTGAGCCTTGCCGGTCTGCCGGGCATGAGCGTGCCATGCGGCTTCGGCGCGGGTGCGAATGCGCAGCGTCCGGTCAGTTTGCAGATCATCGGCAACTATTTCAATGAAGCCCGGATGCTGCAGGTGGCCGACGCGTTCCAGCGTGCGACCGACTGGCACCGCAAAGCGCCGGCAGGAGTGTGAGCACCATGACCAAGCAATGGGAAGTCGTGATCGGTCTGGAGACCCACGTGCAACTGTCGACCACGTCGAAAATTTTCTCCGGTGCCGCCACGCAATTCGGCGCGGTGCCCAACACCCAAGCCTGCCCGGTCGACCTCGCGTTGCCCGGCACGCTGCCGGTCATGAACCACGGTGCGGTTGAACGCGCCATCCAGTTCGGTCTCGCGATCGGCGCAACCGTGGCGCCGCGCAGCATCTTCGCGCGCAAGAATTATTTCTATCCCGATCTGCCGAAGGGCTATCAGATTAGCCAGTACGAGATTCCCGTCGTGCAAGGCGGTCAGTTGACGATTCAGGTGCCGGCCAACGAGAAAGCCGGCAAGGAAGCGTACGAAAAGGTCGTGAACCTCACGCGCGCTCACCTCGAGGAAGACGCGGGCAAGTCGCTGCACCAAGACTTCGCGGGCATGACCGGCATCGACCTGAATCGCGCGGGCACGCCGCTGCTCGAAATCGTCACCGAGCCGGAAATGCGTAGCGCGGCCGAAGCAGTGGCTTACGCCAAAACGCTGCATACGCTCGTCACGTGGCTAGGCATTTGCGATGGCAACATGCAGGAAGGCTCGTTCCGTTGCGACGCGAACGTCTCCGTGTGTCCGGTCGGTCAGGCGGAATTCGGCACGCGTGCCGAAATCAAGAACCTGAACTCGTTCCGCTTCCTCGAAGAGGCGATCCAGTACGAAGTGCGTCGCCAGATCGAACTGATCGAAGACGGCGGCACGGTGGCGCAGGAAACGCGTCTGTACGATCCGGACAAGCGCGAAACGCGCTCCATGCGCAGCAAGGAAGACGCGCACGATTACCGCTATTTCCCCGATCCTGATTTGATGCCGCTCGTCATCGACGCGGCTTGGGTCGAGCGCGTGAAGAGCGGAATGCCGGAACTGCCGGAAGCGATCCAGCAGCGTTTTGTGTCGCAATACGGTCTGACGCCGTACGACGCGAACGTGCTGACGTCGAGCAAAGACATGGCTGCATATTACGAGGCCGTGGTCGGCAAGGTCGGCACGGCGAACGCGAAGGTGGCCGCGAACTGGCTGATGGGCGAAGTGTCGTCGCAACTGAACCGCGAAGGCCTCGAAATCGGCGAGAGCCCGGTTTCGTCCGCGCAGCTCGCGCTGTTACTTCAACGTATCGCCGACGGCACGATCTCGAACAAGATCGCGAAGGAAATTTTCCTCGTCATCTGGGAAGAAAAAGCCACCGACGAAGCCGCCGCCGATCGCATCATCGAGGCAAAAGGTCTGAAGCAGATTTCGGATACCGGCGCGCTGGAAGCGATCATCGACGAGGTGCTCGCCACGAACCAGAAGTCGGTGGAAGAATTCCGCGCCGGCAAGGAAAAGGCGTTCAACGCGCTGATCGGCCAAGCCATGAAAGCGACCAAGGGCAAGGCGAATCCTGCGCAGGTGAACGAACTGCTGAAGAAGAAGCTGTCCTGATTCGCCATCTGCCGAAGCTGGCATCAGGCTGGGTTGAAAAGCCATGGCAGGGGCGCAAGTTCCGGCCGTCATGGACTGTTACCGCACACGAAAGTAAGGCAACGGCCCGTTTCATTTTTGGGGTCCGCCGCGCATGAACCTTGCGCGTGGACCCGGAACGCAGATCACGGAGTGTGTGGATGGCGAAGCAACCCGAACTCGACGATTTCCGAGTGCCGTATTTCGACGACGGCAAGAAGGCGAGCAAGTTTTCGCTCGCCGCCTACGACCCTTCTTCGAAGCCTTTTTCCACCGGCTCGAAAGATACCGACCGCGCGCGTCTGTCTGAAATCGGCGCGGAGCTCGACACGTTGCAGGAATGCCTGCATGCGCAGCAGAAACGTCGCGTGTTGCTGGTCTTGCAGGGCATGGACACGAGCGGCAAGGACGGCACCATCCGCGCGGTGTTTCACGAAGTCGATCCGCTTGGTTTGCGCATCGTACCGTTCAAGGCGCCTACGCCCGTTGAACTCGCGCACGACTTTTTGTGGCGCGTGCATTCGCAGGTACCCGCCGCCGGCGAGCTGACCATTTTTAATCGCAGCCATTACGAAGATCTGCTCGTGCCCACGGTGCTCGGCACGCTCGACCCCGACGCGTTCGCCGTGCGCTGCCGTCATATTCAAGAGTTCGAATCACTGCTCGCCGACAGCGGCACGACCATCATCAAATGCATGCTGCACATTTCGAAAGACGAGCAGCGCGAGCGCCTGCAGGCGCGTATCGACGATCCGAGCAAGCACTGGAAATTCGACGTCTCCGATCTCGAAGCGCGCAAGCTGTGGGACCCGTATCAAGCCGCTTATCGCGACACGCTGGCCGTTACGTCGACGGAATACGCGCCGTGGTACGTGGTGCCCGCGGATTCGAAAACGCATCGCAATGTGATGGTGGCCGAGTTGCTGCTGCGCGCGTTCGAAGCGATGAAACTCGAATATCCGGCTGCCAAGGAATCTCTGAAAGGCGTCAAGGTCGAGTGACCGTGGCGGCTTGCTTCACGAACGAATTGAACATCAAAGGAACGACATGTTGCGTGTGATCACCGCCAATCTGAACGGCATCCGCTCCGCGGCGAAGAAGGGCTTTTTCGACTGGTTCGGCGAGCAGAAAGCCGACGTGCTGTGCGTGCAGGAAATCAAATGTTCGCAGGACGACATGACGCCGGAATTCATGGCGCCGCACGGTTTCACCGGCTATTTCCAGCACGCCGTGAAGAAGGGCTACAGCGGTGCGGGCGTGTACACGCGCCACGAGCCGGATGAGGTCGTGATCGGCTTCGGCAGCGAGGAGTTCGATCCGGAAGGGCGTTACGTGGAGTTGCGCTTCGGCAATCTGTCGGTGATCTCCGTGTACGTGCCGTCGGGTTCGAGCGGCGAGGAGCGTCAGCAGGCCAAATATCGCTTCATGGACGAGTTCATGCCGCATCTTGCCGAGCTTGCCAGGGAGCGCGAAGTGATCGTGTGCGGCGACGTGAATATCGTCCACAAGGAAATCGACATCAAGAACTGGAAGAGCAATCAGAAGAACTCGGGTTGCCTGCCGGAAGAACGCGCGTGGCTCACGAAGCTCTTCGACGAAGTGGGTTACGTCGACGTATTCCGCACGCTCGACCAGCGGCCCGAGCAGTACACGTGGTGGAGTAATCGCAGTCAGGCGTATGCGAAGAACGTCGGGTGGCGGATCGATTATCAGATCGCGACACAGGGCATTGCGGCGACGGCCAAACGCACGGACGTTTTTCGCGACATCAAGTTCAGCGACCACGCGCCGCTGACGGTGGACTACAACCACAAGGTCAAGACGAAGTAAGCAGCGTGGTGCTGGGCCGCTCGATATGGCGGCCCGCGTTGAATCTGCACTCTGCTTTAAAACGCGCCATAGGCGAATGCGGTTTCAGTCGCGCGCGAGTTTGCGTTTTGGACGGTCCATGCCGGCGTAATCCGGCAGCGTGTCCACCGTCGTGCCGATGGCCTTAGCGTAGAGCGACAACATATCCGGCAGACGCTTCACGATATCCGCACGGCGTGCCAGCGTGTACGGATGCACGTAGATGAAGCCCTGATCGCGATTGCTGCGCGTGGCGACGGCGAGGAGTTTGTCCCACAGCGTGACAGCGGCGCGCGGATCGTAACCGGCGCGCGAGGCAATGTCGCTTCCGATTACGTCGGCTTCCGTTTCGTCCGTATTCTCGTACTTCATTTCCAGCAGTCGCGAACCGATGCCGAGCGGCGCCGCGCCGAGATCGGCGAGGCCGAACAACTGCGGAATCGTGCCCGACGAATCGAGCTGACTCGACTGCAACTGGCCAAGCCGCTCGCGCGCGTGTTCGCGCAGCGCGTGCGCGATTTCGTGGCCTATCAGCATGCCGAGTTCGTTGTCGTTCAGATGCGCGGGGTCGAGCAGGCCGCCATACACCACGATCTTGCCGCCCGGCAGACAGTACATGCGGATGTCCGGCGCATTCACGACCACGACTTCCGACTTCCAGCCCTTGGCATGCTCGGCACCATACGTGATCTGGCTGAATTCTTCGGCGGCCTGCGCTTCCAGGACCGGCGAAGGAATCAGGTTGCGACACCATGTAGCCGCCGTAGCGCAACTGCGTGTTCAGGCTGTACGATGCGGCTGCGGCGGGCTGCGCCGAAGGCATCGAAACCGCGGCGGGCGCTTTGGCAACCGGCGTGGGCGTGGGCGTCGGTGCCGTGACCGCGGGCGCGCTGCCGGCGTTTGCGCCGCTATTCGTGCTATTGGCGCTAGTTGCGTTGGGCGCGGCGGGCGCGCTTTCGGGGCTGGCCGCCACTGCGGCGGATTTGGCCGCCGGTGGCGTCGCGGCTGCGGGATTTCGGTGATGGTGATCAGGCCGTTTTGGCGACCGTGATCAGTTTGGAAGGTGGCGTTGCGCGGGCAATGGATTATATGGTGAAGGTGATCATGATCAGGATGCGGAGGACTGCTTGG
>CALNWS010000053.1 GCA_940747215.1 uncultured Paraburkholderia sp.
GCACCAAGCAGTCCTCCGCATCCTGATCATGATCACCTTCACCATATAATCCATTGCCCGCGCAACGCCACCTTCCAAACTGATCACGGTCGCCAAAACGGCCTGATCACCATCACCGAAATCCGCAACTAGGGATCGTGAAAGCTCGAAGGCTCAAAGTGAATGTGGTGCGGTACACGGACGACTTTGTAATCACCGGCGACTCGCGTGAGTTGCTGGAGTACGAGGTCTGACCTTGGGTAGAGGCATTCCTTGCGGTTCGGGGACTGCAGTTATCGGAGGAGAAAACGCGGATCACACACATTGACGAAGGCTTCGATTTCCTAAGGGTGGAATTTCCGGAAGTACAAGGGAAAGATGCTCATAAAGCCGAGCAAAAAGAATGCGCAAGCGTTCTATAGCAAGGTGGCGGAAACGATCAGCAGCAACAAGACGGCGAAGCAGGAGGAGTTGATCCGCTTGTTGAACCCAATGTTGCGTGGGTGGGCGCAGTATCACCATCCGGTGGTGTTCGCGGTCCGGACGGACGGTTCGCGACGATGGCAGTTAGGGCCTGACAGAGCTGTACTAACTCAGCGGTACGGCGATCAGGAGACACAAGAAGATCCAAGGGGAATTCAATCCCTTTGATCCGAAATGGGAGCAGTATGGCGAGCAACTGCGGCAGATGCGTCTGTGGGATTCGATGCGTTACCGGAAGCAGTGGGCGAAGCTGTACATGTCGCAGAGCGGGTTGTGTGCGCACTGCGGCTGTGCCCTGACGGACGAAACAGGCTGGCACGACCATCATCTGGAATATCGGATGCCGGATGCACGGCGGGTCAGACATATAAGTTGTCCAACCGGGTTCTGCTTCACCCGCGCTGTCACTAGCAGGTACACGTTGTTAAACTAACTACTAAGCCGGTTCTGTCTTAGACAGAACTTTGTTTGTAGATTTGAGCCGTATGCGGGGAAACTCGCACGTACGGTTCTCGGGGGGCCCGATCTTCGTAAGAAGGTCGGGCTACCCGACAATTCACTCTTGGATTAAGCCGCCGAGGCCTTTCCGACCCCGGAACGCACGTGCCCGAAACGGCACGCAGCGAACCAGCCAAACCCGCGACGCAGACACCGATCCGATGACCACCGGTTTTCTACAGAAGATTTTTGGCAGCCGTAACCAGCGGCTAGTCAAGCAGTATCAAAAGACCGTCGCGGCGATCAATGCGCTCGAGCCGCAGATCGAGCAATTGACGGACGATCAACTGCGCGCCAAAACCGATGAATTCCGTCAGCGCGTGGCGAGCGGCGAGTCGCTCGACAAGCTGCTGCCGGAAGCCTTCGCGATCTGCCGCGAGGCGAGCAAGCGCGTGCTGAAAATGCGTCACTTCGACGTGCAACTGATCGGCGGCATGGTTCTGCACTACGGCAAGATCGGCGAAATGCGTACGGGCGAGGGCAAGACGCTCGTCGCTACGCTGCCGGTGTACCTGAATGCGCTGTCGGGTCGCGGCGTCCACGTGGTCACGGTTAACGACTACCTCGCCCAGCGCGACGCCGAGTGGATGGCGCGCCTGTATAACTTCCTCGGCTTGTCGGTCGGTATCAATCTCTCACAGATGGACCACGGCGCGAAGCAGGAAGCGTACGCCGCGGACATCACGTACGGCACCAGTAAAGAATTCGGCTTCGACTACCTGCGCGACAACATGGTCTACGAGACCGATGCGCGCGTGCAGCGAGCACTCAATTTCGCAGTGGTCGACGAAGTCGACTCGATCTTGATCGACGAAGCGCGTACGCCGCTCATCATCTCCGGCCAAGCCGAAGACCACACCGAACTCTACGTGCGCATGAATGCGCTGCCGCCGCTACTCGAACGCCAGATCGGCGAAGAGAAAGCCGACGGCACCGGCGTCGAAAAGCCGGGCGATTACACGCTGGACGAAAAAGGCCGCCAGGGGTTCCTCACGGAATCGGGCCACGAGAAGGCCGAGCGTCTGTTCGCCGAATGGGGCCTGATCGGCGAGGGCGAGAGCGAGAGCCTGTACGCGCCGCAGAACATCACGCTGATGCACCACGTGTACGCCGCCCTGCGCGCGCACACGCTGTTCCACAAGGACCAGCACTACGTGGTGCAGAACGGCGAAGTCATCATCGTCGACGAATTCACGGGCCGTCTCATGTCGGGCCGCCGCTGGTCGGACGGTTTGCACCAGGCCGTCGAAGCGAAGGAACACGTCAAGATCCAGAGCGAGAACCAGACGCTCGCGTCCATCACGTTCCAGAACTACTTCCGCATGTACGCGAAGCTGGCCGGCATGACTGGTACGGCGGATACGGAAGCGTACGAATTCAACGAGACCTACGGTCTCGAGACGGTCGTGATCCCGACCAACCGTCCGCCGAAGCGGATCGACAAGCAGGATCAGATCTACAAAACGGCGAAAGAGCGTTACGACGCAGTGATTCGCGACATCCGCGAATGCTACGAGCGCGGTCAGCCTGTGCTGGTCGGCACTACGTCGATCGAAAACTCGGAACTGCTGTCGCATCTGCTGAAGCAGGCCGGTTTGCCGCACGAAGTGCTCAACGCTAAGCAGCACGCGCGTGAAGCGGAGATCGTCGCCGAAGCTGGCCGTCCGAAGCGCATCACCATCGCCACGAACATGGCCGGTCGTGGTACGGACATCGTGCTGGGCGGCAATGCGGAAAAGCAGGCGTCGTTCATCGAACTGGACGAAACCCTTGCCGACGACGACAAGCAGCGCCGCATCCAGAAACTGCACGACGAATGGCAGGCGCTACACGATCAGGTGAAGGCCGCGGGCGGTCTGCACATCATCGGCACCGAACGTCACGAATCGCGCCGTATCGACAACCAGCTGCGCGGCCGTGCCGGCCGTCAGGGCGACCCGGGTTCGTCGCGCTTCTATCTGTCGCTGGAAGATCCGCTGCTGCGCATTTTCGCGGGCGACCGCGTGCGCGCCATCATGGACCGCCTGAAAATGCCCGAAGGCGAGGCGATCGAAGCGGGCATCGTGTCGCGTTCCATCGAATCGGCGCAACGCAAGGTCGAGGCACGCAACTTCGACGTTCGTAAGCAACTGCTCGAATACGACGACGTCTCGAACGACCAGCGCAAGGTGATCTACCAGCAGCGCAACGAACTGCTCGAAGCGAACGACATCACCGAGACCATCGGCGCGATGCGTCATGGCGTGATTGCCGACATCGTTCATCAATTCGTGCCGGCGGGCAGCATCGAAGAACAGTGGGACGTGTCTGAGCTCGAAGAAGTGCTGCGCAAGGAATGGCAGCTCGATCTCGCGATTCAGGAAATGATCAACGAGTCGAATTCGATCAACGCCGAGGAAATTCTCGAAGCGGTCGAGGCTGCAGCAGACGAAGCGTACGAAGCCAAGGTCGAACTGGTGGGCCGCGAATCGTTCAGCGCGTTCGAACGCTCGATCATGCTGCAAACGCTCGACCGCAGCTGGCGCGAACATCTTGCCGCGCTCGACCATTTGCGCCAGGGCATCCATCTGCGCGGTTACGCGCAGAAAAATCCGAAGCAGGAATACAAGCGCGAGGCATTCGAACTGTTTGCCGCGATGCTAGACGCAGTGAAGCTCGAAGTCACGCGCGTGGTGATGAACGTGCAGATCCAATCGCCGGAGCAACTGGAACAGGCCGCCGAGCAGATGGAAGAGCAGGGCGGCCACGTCGAGTTCCGTCATGCCAAGTTTGCGGAAGCCGCGGCGGCCACACCGGCTGCAGCCGAAGCAGCGACGGCCGCGATGATCGGCGACGCGATGAGCCACTCGTCGTCGCAGCCGGTGGCGGCGAACGTCACGACCGACAACGTGCCGAAGGTCGGCCGCAACGACCCATGCCCGTGCGGCAGCGGCAAGAAGTACAAGCAGTGCCACGGCAAGATCGCATAATGCCGAAAGCGGCGCGCCTCGAGGCGCGCCGTGTTGTTTGCGCAGTGCCCTGTAGTTGAATTCGCGGTGATCCGGCAACGCCCGGGTCATCAGTTTCCGATCCCTCGATGCCGGCCTCCGCCGGCATTTTCTTCGATAGGTCGCGACCATGGCTGTCAATTTCCCTTCGATCGATCCCGCTCAACTCCACCCCGTCGCTGGCGTTACGCTCGGCTGGGCCGAGGCGAATATCCGCAAGTCGAACCGCAAGGACGTGCTGGTTATTTCCGTCGGCGAAGGCGCGACGGTCGGCGGCGTGTTCACGCAGAACCGCTTTTGCGCCGCGCCGGTTACGGTGTGCCGCGAGAACCTGGAACGCGTTCGTGCGGGCGGCAAGCCGATCCGCGCGCTGGTCATCAACACGGGCAATGCGAACGCGGGTGCCGGCGAGCCGGGTCTCGTGGCGGCGCGCGAAACCTGCGCGGAGCTCGCACGTCTCGCCGACATCACGCCGGAACAGGTGCTGCCGTTCTCCACGGGCGTGATTCTGGAGCCGCTGCCGGTGGACCGTCTGAAGGCCGGTTTGCCGGCTGCGTTGGCGAACCGCAAGGAGGCGAACTGGTACGACGCGGCGCAGGCCATCATGACCACGGACACGTTGCCGAAGGCGGCGTCGCGTCAGATCACGATCGACGGCCACACGGTCACGCTCACCGGCATTAGCAAGGGCGCCGGCATGATCAAGCCGAACATGGCCACCATGCTCGGCTTTCTCGCGTTCGACGCGAACGTTGCCCAGCCGGTGATCGACGCGCTGGTCAAGCACGTGGCGGATCGCTCGTTCAACTGCATCACGATCGACGGCGATACGTCCACCAACGATTCGTTCATCCTGATCGCGTCGGGCAAATCGAGCCTGCCCGCGATCACGTCCACCGACTCGCCCGCTTACGCAGCGTTGGGCGACGTGGTGACGGACGTCGCCCAAACCCTCGCGCAACTGATCGTGCGCGACGGCGAAGGCGCGACAAAATTCATGACCGTGCAGGTTGAAGGCGGCGCAAACGTCGCCGAATGCCGGAAGATCGCCTACGCGATCGGCCATTCGCCGCTCGTCAAAACGGCCATCTATGCATCGGACCCGAACCTCGGCCGCATTCTCGCGACCATCGGCTATGCCGGCGTGGACGATCTCGACGTCGGCAAGATCGATCTGTATCTGGACGACGTGCTGGTCGCCACTGCCGGCGGCCGCAATCCGGCCTACCGCGAAGAAGACGGCCAGCGCGTCATGAAGAAGAGCGAGATCGGCATTCGCGTCGTGCTCGGGCGCGGCAATGCGCAAGCCACGATCTGGACTTGCGACCTATCGCACGACTACGTGAGCATCAACGCCGACTATCGTTCGTAACCGGTTCATTGCGCGGCCTTCGGGCCGCCTGCTTATTCATCTCCATGGACAAACTCGAACAGTTTTTGACATGGGCCGAAGCCGTGCTGGTCCGCCTCGAAGCCATGCTGCCGCCTGCCGCACCGGAAATCGACTGGTCGGCGGCCGTGGCGTTCCGCTGGCGCAAGCGCCAAGGGCGCGGTTATTTGCAGCCGGTGCCGGCCATTTCCGCGATCACGCTCGACGATCTGCAAAACATCGATCGCCAGAAGGGGCTGATCGAGCAGAACACGCGCCAGTTCGTACACAAGCAGCCCGCCAACAACGTGCTACTGACGGGCGCGCGCGGCACGGGCAAGTCGTCGCTGATCAAGGCTTGCCTGAACGCGTACGCGAAAGACGGCCTGCGTCTGATCGAAGTCGACAAGGACGACCTTCACGATCTCGGTGACATCGTCGATCTGATCGCGCAGCGGCCTGAGCGCTTCGTGGTGTTTTGCGACAACCTGTCGTTCGAAGACGGCGAATCGGGTTACAAAGCGCTGAAAGTGGCGCTCGACGGCTCGATCGCCGCGCAGTCCGACAACGTGCTGATCTACGCAACGTCGAACCGTCGCCATCTGCTGCCCGAGTACATGAGCGACAACGAAACGTACAAGCACACGTCGGACGGCGAGATTCATCCGGGCGAGCTGGTCAAAGAGAAGATTTCGCTGTCCGAGCGCTTCGGGCTGTGGGTCAGCTTCTATCCGTTCAAACAGGACGACTACCTGTCGATCATCGGCCACTGTTTGCGGCATTTCGGTTGCGACGAGGCGGAAGTCGAAGCGGCGCGTGGCGATGTGCTGGTCTGGGCGCTCGAACGCGGTTCGCGTTCGGGACGCGTCGCGTGGCAATTCGTGCGCGACTGGTCCGGCCGCAAAACGTCGACATCGGCATGAGCGAAGTCGAAAAGAACGCAGCGGGCCGCAAGGTGACGGAAGTAGCGGTCGGCGTGCTCGTGCAGCCCGACGACCGCTATCTACTGGCGCAACGACCGGCCGGCAAACCCTATGAAGGCTACTGGGAGTTTCCGGGCGGCAAGCTGGAAGCGAGCGAGTCGGTCGAGGCCGCGCTCGCGCGCGAACTGCACGAGGAACTGGGCATCGAGGTGAAGGCGAGCCATCTCTGGCATACGCTCGAACACGATTACCCGCATGCCTACGTGCGGCTCTTCTTCTGCAAAGTGACCGACTGGGTTGGCGAGCCGCATGGCCGCGAGGGGCAGGCGTTCGTCTGGCAGACGCTTCCCGCCGATGTGGAGCCGCTGTTGCCCGCTACGATTCCCGTGCTGGAATGGCTGGCGGCCGAAAAGAAGTATAGGTAAGACGCGGATGTGACGGGCGGTTTTTCGAAGCCCGAAGCCGGTCACGTCCGCTAGCCGTTCCGTTCTATAGGTTCAACGCGCGGGTGCAACACCCGTGCTCAACAACGCTCGTGTTCGACAAGCGCCTCGGCGCGTCTTAATGCGGGTTATGTTCGCCGTCGGGCGTTTCGTCCGAGGACGCTTCCTGATCATTTCCGCCAATCTTGTACTTCTCCGCGGCCCAGGCACCGAGGTCGATCTGTTTGCAACGTTCCGAGCAGAACGGGCGAAAGCGGCTTTCAGGTGTCCAGCGGACGTCTTTTCCGCAGGTGGGGCATTTGACGACGGTAGGCATACGGTCGGGCAGTCAATCGCAATTGGAACAAGTAATGAATATAGGGGCATTTTTCGCCGCTTCAAAGGCGAAGCCCCTCGATTCAGATTGATCTGGTTATGTGACAGGCTCGCTGCGAGCCCGTGGTGGAGCCGCTGCAGGTGTGATTAAAGGCTGCAAAGCGTGAGCTGGAACGGCACGTCGACATCGACGGCACGCGGACGCAAATCACCATCCTGCACGGTAAAGCGTACCCACAGCATGTATTTGTTGGCGCTCGCTTCCGGAATGACGCGCAAATCGGGTGCCACGCGCACCTGCATCAATTGATACGAGCGACCCGACAGCATCTGCTGATAGCTGCCCTGCATGGCCATGACTTTCGACGCCTGACCCGATTCGCGCGCGAGACGCAGAACGATGGTGGCCGCGTCTCGCAGCGGCAGCAACGGCGTGACCCACTTCGCGATGTCCTGACGACGCTGGTCAGGATGAATCTGTTGCCACGCGTAGTAGGAGGGCAGGTCGAATTTGCAGGTGCCGCCGGGAATGATCGCGCGGCTGCGAATGCTCGCGAGCCATTCGTTCTCTGCAAGATGCTGGCCGGTCTTGCCCTGCATCTGCGACAGGCCCACAAGAGTTTGCTCGATTTCACCCAGCACCGTTTCGAGCGCGTTCTGCTCGATACCCGGATTGCCGCGGAACGACGCCAAGGTTTGCCGCTGACGTTCGAGTTCCTTCATCAGATCCGACTTCAGATCCGCACGCCCCGCAACTTCTGAAATTTCGAACAACGTTACCAGTGCGACGTGATGTTCCCTGGCGTCTTCTTGCGTCAGAAAGAACGTGAAGCGCTCGAACAGGTCTTCGAGGCGCAGTAGCGTCCGGATTCGCTCGTTGAAGGGATACTCGTAAAGGATCAATCGGGCTCGCCTCGGGCGTGGTCGGTGACGGGAATGCAGAACATTCTAATGCCATGAGACTACCCTAGCAATCACGCACTTTTCCCGCAGGCTTTTGCAACTTTTCTGATGTGTTTGAGTCGGTTTTCTCGTCACCTTTGGCTCGCGAGCGGCGATAAAGTTCAACCGGATTTTCATGCACCGGCGAGTGACAGGTACATCTGATGCTGTGCGTCGACCTGTGCTTTGAGTGATTCGAGGGATGCGTTGTCGTTATCGATGACGTCGTTGGTGGCTTCGAGGCGCGCTTCGCGCGTGGCCTGGCGAGCAATAATCGCGAGCACCTGTTCGCGGCTGAAACCGTTGCGGTTCATGACACGCGTGATTTGCGTCTCGACGCTGCAATCGACCGTCAGCACGCGATCGACCCGCGATTTCCACGTTCCCGATTCGATGAGCAACGGCACCACCAGAATGACGTACGGGCCTTGTGCCTCGCGCTGTTCGCGTTCGGTTTCCGCGCGAATGAGCGGATGCACGATGCTTTCGAGGCGCTTGCGCGCGGTGTCGTCGGCGAATACGAGCGTGCGCATGCGGGCGCGGTCGAGCGAGCCGTCTGCCGCAACGAACTCGTTGCCGAACTCCGCAGCGATGGCCGGCATCGCGATGCCGTTCGGTGCCGTGATGCGATGCGCGATCAGGTCTGTGTCGACGAGCGGCACGCCATGCGCAGCGAACAGGTCGGCCACGGTGGATTTGCCGCTGCCGATGCCGCCGGTGAGTCCCACTTCGAACATGCTTCAGCCTCCCAGAGCCAAGTAGAGCGGTATGCCGAGAAACAGCGTAACAGCGCCACCGGCTGCGAGGAAAGGTCCGAACGGCAGCGGCTCTTCGAAGCGCATGCGACCGCGCCACGTGGCCGCGAGACCCACCACGGCGCCTGCCACGGCCGCGATCAGCACGATCTGCGGCAACGCGGCCCAGCTAAGCCACGCGCCGAGCGCTGCCAGCAGCTTGAAATCGCCATAACCCATGCCTTCCACGCCGCGCACGAGTTTGAACACCCAATGCACGGCCCACAGCACGAGATAACCGAAAATCGCGCCGAGCACCGCATCCTGCAGGCTCGCGAACATGCTGTTGAAATTGACGATGATGCCCGCCCACAGCAGCGGCAACGTCATCGAGTCGGGCAGCAGATGTGTGTCGATATCGATTGCGCTCATCGCGAGGAGAGTTGCGCACAGGCCGAATGCAGCGAGCGCCGTACCGGTGGGACCGAATAGCATGAGCGCGCCGACCGCAAGCGCGGCGCTGGCGATTTCGAGCAACGGATAGCGCAAGCTCACATGCGTCTTGCAGGCGGAACAGCGGCCGCGCAACAACACATAGCTGAGCACAGGCAGGTTTTCCCATGTACTCAGCACGTGGCCGCAATGCGGACAGGCGCTGCGCGGCACCCACAGGTTGTAACGATCGGGCAAGCCGTCGTCTTCCAGCGGTTCGTCCATCGCCTCGCTGACTTCTTCGCGCCAGGTGCGCTCCAGCATGATCGGCACGCGATGCACGACGACGTTCAGGAAGCTGCCGATCACGAGACCGATCACGATCGCGAATGCAATCTGAACGCCGACGGGCAAGCTGCCAAACGCCGCGCTCAGGTCGGACGCGAAGTGGCCAGGCAGCAAGCCGGACAGCAGGCTAGAAGAGGTGTCGAGCACGAGTAAAGGAGTTGCCTGCATAGAGATTGGATGGATTCGGCCGTGATGCTACACCACGTTGCCGAGTTGAATGATGGGAAGATACATGGCGGTAACGAGGCCGCCCACGAGCGCGCCCAGGACGATGATGACGAGCGGTTCGCAAAGGCTCGATAGCGTGGCGATCTTCTCGTCGACCTGACGGTCGGCGAGTGACGCTACGTCGAACAACATGGTGTCGAGTGCTCCGGACTCCTCGGCAACCGCGACCGGCTGCACCACTACCACTTCTTGCGGAAAGCATTGCTCGGCACGCATGGCAGCGGCGAGCCGTTCGCCCTGCCTGAGTCGCGCGCGATCGCCCCGACGATGCGCGGCAAGTCGTGACGCCGCGAAGACTCGCCTTGTGCCAGCAACCCCAAAGCAGGCGCGAGCGGCAGCCCTGCGCGCAACAGGCTGGCGAGTTGACGCGTGAAGCGTGTGACGTCGGCCGCGCCGGCTTTCGGACGCGGCGCGGGTCCATGCGCGATGAGTTCCGAGATGAAGAGTCGCTCGCGCTTGAGTATCGCGCGAGCGGTGTTCGCGTCCGGCGCGATCAACGCGCCGTGTTTCTCGACACCTTTCGAGTCCACGCCGCGTCATTTGAAATGCAGGCCTGCAGCGACGGGTTGGCTTGGCGCAATGTTCATGCGACCTCGGTAGCGGCAAGCGCTTCGGCGAGACTCGTCGTGCCGTCGCGGACGCGGACGAGAGCGGCTTCGCGCAATGTCATCACGCGTTCGGTCTGCGCGACGCAGGCGATTTCGTGTGTGCCGGCACGCGCAACGATCAGTTCACGCATCGCATCCGACACGGACATGACTTGATGTACGCCGACGCGTCCACGGTAGTCAATGCCGTGGCACGCTTGTGCAACCGTCGGCGGTGTAGGGCTGCCAGCCGTCGAGTTGATCGTTGGCGAAGCCTGCGGCGCGCAACGCCGCGACCGAATGCGGCGGGGTTTGCGACACGCCGCGCAGAGGTAGCGCACGAGCCGCTGCGCCGTGACCATGCGCAACGCGGCGGCGAGGTTGTACGGCTCCACGCCGATGTCGATCAGCCGCGCGACGGCGACGGGTGCGTCGTTCATGTGCAAGGTAGACAGCACGAGGTGCCCTGTTTGCGCGGCCTTTACCGCAACGTCCGCCGTTTCCTCATCGCGGATTTCGCCCACCATGATCACGTCGGGATCCTGACGCAGAAACGCACGCAGCGCGACGGCGAACGTGAGCCCCGCCTCTCCCCTCACGCTGACCTGATTGATGCCGGCCAACTGGATCTCCGCCGGGTCTTCCACAGAAAAAAGATTGCGCGCCTCGCCGTTAAGCAAGCTCAAGAAGCAATAGAGCGACAGCGTCTTGCCACTGCCCGTCGGTCCAGTGACGAGGATCAGTCCATGTGGCGCACGGATCGCCGAGTCGAGCGTTTCGCGCTGATGCGTGTCGAGGCCGAGCGAGTCGAGTGAAAGATTGGCGGGCAGCGCGTCGAACCGCCGCAGCACCAGCTTTTCGCCGAACAACGTGGGGAGCGAATTGACGCGATAGTCCTCGGCTTTTCCTGGCGGCGTTGTGATGCGCAAGCGGCCGTCCTGCGGCACGCGTCGCTCCGCAATGTCCATACGCGCGAGCACTTTCACACGCGTGATGAACGCGTCGCGTAAATGCGCGGGCGGCTGCGGAATTTCATGCAGTACGTCGTCCACTCGAAGGCGCACGCGCCAGCCATGCTCGGCCGGTTCGATGTGAAGGTCCGACGCATTGCGCCGTGTGGCTTCCTGAAGCGTGCCGGTGAGCAGACGCACGGCAGGCGCGTGGTCCGAATCGGCGAGGGACGCCTGAGACTCGTTGGTGAATGTGCCGGCTTTGAGCCGGTGCGCGCTTTCGTTCTCGAAAACGGCGAGGCGTGGCAAACTGGCCGCGAGCGGGGAAGAAGTTTGCATGGAAAACCGGTGATGAGCCGCCTCTGAAACGAAACGGCCCCATCTTCCGATACACCACATGCCTAACGCCACTCGGCCATTCGGCTAATGGCGCGCGTGCTGCGGCTATGCAATGCTGATGTTTTGCCGGGCTTGAGCGCGACTCGCCTTGCTAAACTCGGTTTAACCGCGCAGCGATTTGAGCGTCTTGTTGCGCGTGGGCGGCTTGAACAGCTTGACCGTTCGGATTGCCTGGTCGTCGCTGCGCATGACTTCGAGTTTGATGCCGCCGATCTGCACGCAGACGTCGCCGTCGGGAATGTCTTCGAGGATTTCGAGAATCAGGCCGTTGAGCGTTTTGGGACCGTCGGTGGGCAGCGTGAGATGCAGCCAGCGGTTCAGCTCGCGCAGCGGCATGCTGCCAGCTACGATGCATTCGCCGTTTTCGTTCCAGCCGCCGCGCGAGTTGGCGCTACGCGGGATCGACGTGGTGAATTCGCCGATCAGCTCTTCGATGATGTCTTCCGGCGTGACGAGTCCTTGCAGTTCGCCGTATTCGTTCACGACGAGCGCGGTACGGTGACGGCTTTCCTGAAAGTACTGCAATTGCTGGAACACAGGCGTGCTTGTTGGCACGAAGTATGGTTCGGCAAGCAGTTCGCGCAGCGTTTCGCGTTCGAGCTCCTGGTTATGCAGGGCAGCCAGCGTCTTGCGCACGTGCAGGACGCCGAGCACGCGGTCGATATCACCTTGATAGACGATCAGTTTGTTGTGATAGCAGGTTTCGAGTTGATGCAGGATCTGCTCGAATGGTGCGTCGAAGTCGAGCGCCTCGATACGGCAGCGCGGGATCATGACGTCGTCGACGGAAATGTTCTCGAGGTCGAACAGATTCAGCAGGATGCTGCGGTGCTTGGTCGGCATGAAGCTGCCGGACTCGAGGACGATGGTGCGCAGTTCTTCGGTGGAAAGACGCTGGTCGTGCGCATCTTTCGTGTTGATGTGCAGCACGCGCAGAATGCCGTTCGCGAACAGGTTGACGAACCAGACGAGCGGACGGGCCACGCGCATCATCGGCGCGATCAGAAGGCTTGCCGGCAGCGCGATTTTTTCAGGGAAAGTCGCGCCGACGATCTTCGGCGTGATTTCCGCGAACACGATGATGAGGAACGCGACAATGCCTGTCGCTATGGAGAGCACCACGTTGTTGCGACCGAAAGTGTGCAGCGCAATCGACGTGGTCAGTACCGGAATGATCGTGTTGAAAAGATTGTTGCCGATCAGCACCACGCTCAGAAGCTGATCGGTGTGGGTAAGCAAACCTTGTGTGGTTTTGGCGCCGAGGGCGTTCTGATTGGCAAGATGTTTCAGCCGATGGCAGTTCAGCGCTATCATCGCCGTTTCAGAAATGGAGAAAAAGCTGGAGCAGACGAGTAGCACGACAACGGTGCCAATCTGCGCCCATAAGGGAAGTTGTTCCACGCGTAGTGAAGGATGAGGGACAGGAGAAGAGAATAATAGCAGAGGGGACTTTGCGAGCCGCGTTGCTGTGCTTTGACGAATGAATGGCTGTTTGGCGAACGGACGGGCATCGCAAGGCCGCTTACAGGGATTCTTGCCGACGTCGGGTCGCGATTGATTGTTGCCGGTGGCGGGTGCGCATCATTCGTGGACGGAGTCTGCGAAAACGCTTGCAAAAAGCTGCGCTGAAAAACAAAAACCGCCCAGCAAGCTGTGGCGGTTTTTTCTAGCCTCGAACTAACAAGGCAAAAATTCTGGTCGGGGTGAGAGGATTCGAACCTCCGGCCTCTACGTCCCGAACGTAGCGCTCTACCAAGCTAAGCTACACCCCGAATTAGTACTGCTGAGATACTGCAGAAACTCGACTCACACTATACTTGGCGATTCAGTCTCTACTTGGCAAGACAGCCTCGTTCAAGACTGTCTTGCCGTCGAGTAAGAACATAATTCTAGCAGGCTCTCTTTGAAAATGGAATCAGGAAATGAAGAAATTGCTGCTGCGGCTGCCTGAGCTTCCTGTTTTGCACATTCGAGCGTGTGATCCAAGGCGCCAGAACGCGTGATTGCCTCGAAAATCGTATCGAAACGATCCGTGCCGCCTTGTTCGATTGCTTCGCGAGCGAGCGTTGCCTGTTCCGGCGTGCCGCGCTCGATCAGATAAATGAGCGGCAGCGTGGGTTTGCCTTCGCGGAGGTCGTCGCCGGCGTTCTTGCCCATTGATTCGGCGGTGCCCGTGTAGTCGAGCCAGTCGTCCATGATCTGGAAGGCCGTGCCGATACGGCGGCCGAATTCCGCCGCCGCCGCTTCCGTTTTGGCGTCCGCGCCGGCCAGCATCGCGCCGAGTTGCGCAGCGGCTTCGAACAGTTTCGCCGTCTTGTAGCGGATGACCTGCATGTAGCGCGCTTCGTCGACATCCGCGTCGTGCATGTTCAGCAGTTGCAGCACTTCGCCTTCGGAAATGATGTTGGTCGCCTCGGAGAGAATCTCCATGACCCGCATCTTACCCACGCCAACCATCATCTGGAACGAGCGGGAGTACAGGAAGTCGCCGACGAGCACGCTGGCAGCGTTGCCGAACAGCGCGTTGGCCGTTTGCCGGCCGCGGCGCAGATCGGATTCGTCGACCACGTCGTCGTGCAGCAGCGTAGCCGTATGGATGAACTCGACGACCGCGGCCAGTTCATGCCGATGCCCCGTGGTTTCGCCCAGCGCACCCGCCACCAGCAGAAGCAGCGCGGGCCGCAGCCGCTTGCCGCCGGCGCTGATGATGTACTCGGAAATCTGGTTGATCAGCATCACGTCGGACGCCAAACGGTGCTGGATGACGCGATTCACCTGCTGCATGTCTTCGGCGATCGGAACGAGCAGGCTGGCGGCGTTGGGGGAAGGGATGGCAGTCGACGACATGATGGCTGAAGGGTAGTGCAGCGAATTATAAGGCGAATCGCGGCAGTTCCGGGTCGCAGGCTGCGCCACGGCGCAATTGGGGCCACGACGGGACCACTCGGCAGGGCTTTCTGACGACACCTTGCGAGATACTCGACGCGGTCTTCATTGAGTTTTGACCGGACAGCTAACTCTATATATAATTTATAATTAAAAATTTCCGCGCGCGGTGCGTGGGGAAAAATGAACACAGAGTGAGGTTTTCAATGTACGCGGTCGTAAAAACCGGTGGCAAGCAGTATAAGGTTGCCGTCGGCGAAAAACTTAAAGTAGAACAGATACCGGCAGACATTGACGCTGAAATCACGCTCGACCAGGTTCTCGCAGTGGGCGAAGGCGAATCGATTAAGTTCGGTACGCCGCTGGTCAGTGGGGTTTCCGTCAAGGCTACCGTCGTGTCGCAAGGTCGTCACGCAAAAGTGACCATTTTCAAGATGCGTCGCCGGAAGCACTACCAGAAGCATGGCGGCCACCGCCAGAACTATACCGAACTGCGCATCGACGCGATCAACGCGTAAGCGCACCGGTTAAGGAGCAAATCAAATGGCACACAAAAAGGCAGGCGGATCGTCCCGGAACGGCCGCGACTCTGAATCGAAGCGTCTCGGCGTGAAGGTTTACGGCGGTCAGGCCATCAACGCTGGCGGCATCATTGTTCGTCAACGTGGTACGCGCATGCACGCTGGCGAAAACGTCGGTATCGGCAAGGATCACACCTTGTTCGCGCTGACGGACGGCTACGTCCAGTTCTCGTTCAAGGGCGTAGCCAAGAAGCATATGGTCAACGTCGTCCCGGCAGAGCTGTCTGAGTTTGTTTAATCAGACACGGGCTTCAGGACCGGAAAAAGGCCCCGCTAACTTCGCGGGGCCTTTTTTATTGCAGCGCTGCCCGCAGACAAACGCACTCGCGCACGAATGTCTATGACATTCGGCCGATTGCCCCGCGCGCTGCCGGCGCGGCAAAATAGCAGCATCCGAAAGAAATAAATCCGGCATCACCATCAGGCAGTACACCACGGACGGAGTTACGCATGAAGTTCATTGACGAAGCTAGGATTGAAGTCATCGCCGGCGACGGAGGGGATGGCAGCGCGTCGATGCGCCGCGAGAAATTCGTTCCGTTCGGCGGCCCGGATGGCGGCGACGGTGGCCGGGGCGGCAGCGTGATTGCGGTGGCAGACCGCAACATCAACACGCTGATCGACTACCGCTACGCGAAAAAACACATGGCGCGCAACGGCGAAAATGGCCGCGGCGCAGACTGCTACGGCAAGGGCGGCGAAGACATCACGCTGCGCATGCCGGTTGGCACCACGATTGCCGACATGGATACCGGTGAGCTCATCGCCGACCTGACCGAGCACAACCAGAGCGTGCAGATTGCGCAGGGCGGTGCGGGCGGCCTCGGTAATCTTCATTTCAAATCCAGTACGAACCGCGCACCGCGCCAGAAAACCGACGGCAAGCCCGGCGAGCGCCGCATGGTGCGCCTCGAGCTGAAGGTGCTGGCAGACGTTGGTCTGCTCGGCATGCCGAACGCGGGCAAGTCCACGTTCATTTCGGCCGTGTCGAACGCGAAGCCGAAGATCGCGGATTACCCCTTCACGACGCTCGCGCCGAACCTCGGCGTTGTGCGCGTCGGCCCGAGCCGCAGCTTCGTGATCGCGGACATTCCGGGGCTGATCGAAGGTGCGGCGGAAGGCGCGGGTCTTGGTCACCAGTTCCTGCGTCACCTGCAACGCACCGGCCTGCTGCTGCATATCGTCGACCTCGCACCGTTCGACGAATCGGTGGATCCGGTTGTCGAAGCGAAGGCGATCGTCAACGAACTGCGTAAGTACGACGAACTGCTGTACGAAAAGCCGCGCTGGCTCGTGTTGAACAAGCTCGACATGGTGCCGGAAGACGAACGCGAAGCGCGTGTCTCCACGTTTCTCGAAGGCTTCGGCTGGGAAGGCCCGGTGTTCGAAATCTCCGCGCTCACCGGTCAAGGTTGCGAGAATCTTTGCTACGCGGTGTTCGACCACATCGCCGCGCACTCGGCGCGCAGCGCGCGGCCGAAGCCGAAGACCTTGCCGCCGACGTCCGTTTCAGCGACAAGCCGGAAGGCGCAGCAGGCGAATCCAGCAGCGGTTCGCAGGAGTAAGAGATCGAGTGCCGGCGCCCGGATGGGCTGCCGGCTTGCCGCGTCACTTGGGAGACTGCGCACAATGCGTTCTGTCATCGCGGATTCACGGCGATTGGTAGTGAAAGTCGGTTCGAGCCTCGTTACGAATGACGGGCGCGGTCTCGATCATGCAGCGATCGGCCGCTGGGCCGCGCAGATTGCGGCGCTTCGCGCGCAGGGCAAGGAAGTCGTGCTGGTGAGCTCGGGCGCGATTGCGGAAGGCATGCAGCGGCTCGGCTGGATCAGGCGACCACGCGAGATCGACGAATTGCAGGCGGCTGCGGCCGTCGGTCAAATGGGGCTCGCGCAGATGTACGAAAGCCGTTTCGCCGAGCATTCCATCCAGACTGCGCAGATTCTGCTCACACACGCCGACCTCGCTGACCGCGAGCGCTATCTGAACGCGCGCTCCACGCTGCTCACGCTGTTGCGTCTCGGTGTGGTGCCGATCATCAACGAAAACGACACGGTCGTCACCGATGAAATCAAGTTCGGCGACAACGACACGCTCGGCGCGCTAGTCGCGAATCTGATCGAAGGCGACGCGCTCGTCATTCTGACTGACCAGCAAGGTCTCTTCACCGCCGACCCGCGCAAAGATCCGAACGCCACGCTCGTCCAGCAGGCCGATGTGGGCGCGCCGGACCTCGAAACGATGGCGGGCGGCGCCGGTTCGAGCCTCGGCCGCGGCGGCATGCTCACCAAAATTCTCGCGGCCAAACGTGCGGCGCATAGCGGCGCCAACACGGTGATCGCGAGCGGCCGCGAAGCGGACGTGCTGGCGCGCTTGGCTTCGGGCGAAGCAATCGGCACGCAACTGATTGCACGCACGGCCCGCATGGCCGCACGCAAACAGTGGATGGCCGACCACCTTCAGGTGCGCGGCCACGTGGTGATCGACGACGGTGCCGTCGAGAAGCTCACCGAAGGTGGCAAGAGCTTGCTGCCGATCGGCATCGTCGGCGTGCAGGGCGCGTTTGCGCGCGGCGAAGTGATCGCCTGCCTGAGCGCCGAAGGCCGCGAAGTGGCGCGTGGACTCACGAACTACAGCAGCGCGGAAACGAAGCTGATCCAGCGGCGGCCGAGCGGCGAAATCGAAACTGTGCTCGGCTACATGCTCGAACCGGAACTGATTCATCGCGACAACCTCGTGCTGGTTTGACGTAGCGGTTCGAAGCCGCAAGCGGAACGAGGAGCAAATAAAAAAGCCGTTCCAGCTTACGCTGGAACGGCTTTTTTCGTATCACATCGGCGCGTCGTTAGTGAACCAACGAAGTCGCCGTACGCTTGTAGCGAATGTTTTCGAGAATCTGTTTCGCATTGCCCGTCGGCATCTTGTTCGCGCACAGATAGTCCTGATACAGCGCGGCGTGATACGAGTTCAACGTGCCGTTTTCGATGCGGGTGAAGCCGTTGGTGACGGTCGTATCCCAGCCGTCGTGGTCCGAATTCAGGCCGGCATACAGACGCCATTCATACGTATCGCAGCGAATACCTTCGTAGTTCACGTTGCGCGCGCTGCTCGGGCTCGTCACCACGACGGTTTAGCGCACCACGCAGTCCGTGCCGACCATCAGCGAATTGCGGTCGATGGAAAACTTGAGCGGCGTGTTGCCGAAAACGTCGAACGTAATCAGGTTGGACTCTTGCGGCAGCGGCGGCAAAGTATCGACCTTGTTTTCGACCCAGTTGCTCTGACGGTCCAAGAGATAAGTGAACGCGCTGTCGTCTTTATTCGTGGGTTTGCCGGCGCTCGAACAGCCGGCCAGCAGGGCGCCAGTGGCGACGCACGCCACGACGAAGGCAATTGCTTTCAATATGGTTTCCTTGAATGACTGACGCGACTCAAAAGAGCCGTGCCAACAGAGGCAGCATGGATTTGCCGCAAAGCGTTGGTCAGGTGCGCACGCCGGGACGAAATGCCGAACCGGCGGTTTCACTTGCCGGTTCGGCATCGTGCTCAGAGGCAGACTCCGCTTCGTGGCGCGCGGCGGAACCTGCACCGCAGTCGGTCACGACAGTCATGCGAACCGAAGTTTCGATGCTGACAGAGGTGGCCGATGTTACCGAGGTCACTGTCATCACCGTGGAATCCGGCGGATTTTCCATTGACGACGCTATCCGTGGATAACGCGACCCGTGGTGCCCGCCAAGTTTTTCCGCACTTGGCGCAGCCCGGCGCATGAAACGGGATAGCTCCGTCAGCGCCAACTGATACACATCCCGCTTGAACTCGATCACACAGTCGAGCGGTACCCAATATTCATTCCAGCGCCACGCATCGAACTCCGGGTGGTCGGTGGCACGCAAGCAGATGTCGCAATCGCGCCCAACCATCCGTAGCAAAAACCAGATTTGCTTCTGGCCGCGGTAATGCCCGCGTACTTCGCGCTTGATGAACTTGTCAGGCACCTCGTAACGCAACCAGTCGCGCGTGCGACCGATCACCTTGACGTGCTCAGGAAGCAGTCCGGTTTCTTCGTGTAACTCCCGATACATCGCTTGCACGGGGGTCTCTCCGTACTTGATGCCCCCTTGCGGAAACTGCCAGGAATGTTCACGAAGCCGTTTGCCCCAAAACACCTCATTGTACGCGTTCAAGAGGATGATGCCGACGTTCGGGCGAAAGCCTTCACGATCCAGCATACAACCACCTTCGAATCCTTTAAAATGCCTTGATTATAAACAGATAATGGACCCGACGCACCGATTCGCACCAGAATCGAACGATTCGCCGCAAAAGGCCTGTATTTGCGGTAGCCTTTTAGTCTTTCCGTGCCTTATCCCTTGCTGTAAAGGCTTTGCGCGGCGGCTCCGGTGGCACGGGCCACACAGGTTCCATGGCGCTCGTGCGTTGTCGCCGGGTCGGTTTCGAATCCCTACCGTTTTTACCGTTCGGGCGGTCCTTTCGGAGCAGCCGCTTTTGGATAATCTGAATGAAAGCTTCCCGTTTCTTTATCAGCACCCTGAAAGAAGCTCCGGCCGACGCCGAGATCGTCAGCCATAAGCTGATGGTGCGCGCCGGCATGATCCGTCGCGTGGCCGGCGGTATTTATAACTACCTGCCGGTCGGCCTGCGCTCGATCCGCAAGATGGAAGCCATCGTGCGTGAAGAAATGAACCGGGCAGGCGCGATCGAACTGCTGATGCCGGCCGTGCAACCGGCCGAACTGTGGCAGGAATCGGGCCGTTGGGAAAAGTATGGTCCTGAGCTGCTGCGCTTCAAGGATCGCAAGCAGTCCGACTTCGTGATCGGGCCGACCCATGAAGAAGTGGTCACGGACATCGCGCGGAATCAGATCAAGAGCTATCGTCAGTTGCCGGTGAACTTCTACCAGGTGCAAACGAAGTTCCGCGACGAAATCCGTCCGCGTTTCGGCGTGATGCGCGGCCGCGAGTTCATCATGAAAGATGCCTACTCGTTCGACAAGGACATCGAAGGTCTGCGTGAGTCGTATCGCAAGATGTACGACGCCTACGTGCGCATCTTTACGCGCCTCGATCTGGACTTCCGCGCGGTCGCGGCCGACAACGGCTCGATCGGCGGCAACGGCTCGCACGAATTTCACGTGATCGCCGACACGGGCGAAGACGCCATCGCCTATTGCCCGACCTCGGATTTCGCGGCGAACGTCGAAGCAGCAGAAGCGCTGCCGCTCTACGTCGAGCGCGCCGCGCCCGCCGAAGAAATAAAGAAGACGGCAACGCTCGGCAAAGCCAAGTGCGAAGCCGTCGCCGAGTTGCTGAGCATTCCGCTCGAACGCACGATCAAGTCGATCGTTCTCGCTACCGAGAATGAAGGCGCCGAGCCGACCATCTGGTTGCTGATGCTGCGCGGCGATCACGATCTGAACGAGATCAAGGTAAGCAAGCTGCCGGGCCTCGCCGAGTTCCGCATGGCAACCGAAGCCGAGATCATCGAAACGTTCGGCACGCCGCCGGGCTACCTCGGTCCCGTCAACACGAAGAAGCCGGTCAAGGTCGTCGCGGATCGCACGGTCGCGAACATGAGCGACTTCTTGGTCGGCGCGAACGAAGTGGATTACCACATCACCGGCGTGAACTGGGGCCGCGATCTGCCGGAGCCGGTCGTCGCCGACATCCGCAACGTGAAGAAGGGCGATCCGTCGCCGGACGGCAAGGGCGAAATCGACATCTGCCGCGGTATCGAAGTGGGTCACGTGTTCCAGCTCGGCACCAAGTATTCCGAAGCGATGAACGCAACCTGCCTCGACGAAACCGGCAAGCCGCGTCCCATGGAAATGGGCTGCTACGGCATTGGCGTCACGCGTATTCTGGGCGCGGCGATCGAACAGAACTTCGACGAGAAGGGCATCATTTGGCCGGAATCGATCGCGCCGTTCGAAGTCGTGCTCTGCCCGATGGGTTATGACCGCAGCGACGCCGTGCGCGAGCAGGCCGACAAGCTGTACGCGGAACTGCTGGAAGCGGGCGTTGACGTGATTCTTGACGATCGTGGCGAGCGCCCGGGCGTGATGTTCGCCGACTGGGAGCTGATCGGCGTGCCGCATCGTCTGGTGATCGGCGACCGTGGTCTGAAAGACGGCAAGCTCGAATATCAGGGCCGCCGCGATACGGAAGCCACGCTGCTGCCGGTCGAAGACGCCGCGCAAACGGTGATCGGGAAGGTTCGCGCAGCATTGGCACGCTAAGCGGAGCGGACGGTGGAGTACACTTTCCTGTCCGCTACCGTTTTGCTGGTTCTGATCACGGATCCGCTCGGCAACATTCCGCTCTTTGTCAGTTGTCTGCGCGGTGTGTCGCCGAAGCGGCACCCGGTCGTCATTCTCCGTGAAGTGGCGATCGCGTTCGCGATCCTGCTGGTGTTCATGGTGGTCGGCGACCGTTTCTTGCGCATGATGAGTCTCACCGACCAGTCGTTGCGCATTGGCGGCGGTATAGTGCTGTTTCTGATCGCGCTGCGCATGGTGTTTCCGCATCCGGACGGTCCGCTCGGCGGCGACACGCGCGGTGGCGAGCCACTCATCGTGCCGTTGGCGATTCCGGCGCTCGCCGGTCCGTCGGCGCTGGCCACGGTCATGCTGCTCACGTCGCAGGCGCCCGGCAAGATGTTCGAATGGATCGGGGCGCTCACCGTCACGATGGTCGTGTGCGCAATCGTGCTGATGCTCGCGGAACGCATCCAGTCGTGGCTCGGCGAGCGCGCGATGATGGCGTTCGAGCGGCTGATGGGCCTCGTGCTGGTGGCGATTTCAGTGGAGATGATGCTCGGCGGAATCCGCTCGTTCGTGCATCAGCTTTGATGCGGTAACGAAGCTTTAGAGACGCAAACAAAAAAGCGGCCGGTTTATAACCGTTTATAAAACCGGCCGCTTTTTTCATCAAGCTGCGATTCGCTTACGCGTCCGCGCCTTCAGTCAGCGCGCGGATGGTCGGCAGATTGCGCCAGTAACTCTTCGCGTCCATACCACAGCCGAACACGTAACGGAACGGTCGGGCACTTCGAAGCCGCAATAGTCTGGACGCAGCGGCTTGGCCTTCGGAATGATCTTCTCGCACAGCACGGCGCTCAGGAACCGCTTCGCGCCCATCGCGAGGATGCGGTCGCGGATCGCGGCCATCGTCTCGCCTTCGTCGAAAATGTCGTCGAGCACGAGCACCACGCGATCTTTCACCGACTCGGCCGGCGCCATGCGCCATTGCATCTCGGCACCGCCCTTGGTGGTGTTGCGGTAGCGCGTGAGGTGGATGTAGTCGAACTCGACTGGGAAATCAAGGTGCGGCACAACAGCATGCCGGTGAACACCGCGGCACCGCCCATGACCGACAGGACGAGCGGAAAGTCTTCGCTCATTTCATTGCGGATGGCGGCCGCCATGCCGCTGATCGACGCGTTGACGTCCTCGGCCGAAACGATTTCTTCGGAGTGGCGAAAAATATGGAGAGCTTCTTCGCGGTTCATGACGTCTGACTGGCGGTGACTGTATAAATAGTGTGGGTGAGAACAGCGGGGTGCGGAACAGCATAAATCCGGAAACTGCCGCGCGCCGTGTAATCACGAAACCGCGCGCACCGCCGTCTTGATCAAGCTTAGCGCATGCCTGGCAACATACCCTTCATGCCGCGCATCATCTTTTGCAGATTGCCACCCTTGAGCTTCATCATCATGGTGCGCATCTGGTCGTACTGATTCAGCATGCGGTTGACTTCCTGCACCTGCACGCCCGCACCCGCGGCGATGCGGCGCTTGCGCGTAGCCTTGATGAGGTCGGGCTTGGCGCGCTCGAGCGGCGTCATGGAATTGATGATGCCTTCCATGCGGCGCATCTGCTTTTCCGCCTGGCTCATGTCGGCACCGGCCGCAGCCTGCTGGAATTGCGCGGGCAGTTTGTCCATCAGCGACGAGAAGCCGCCCATGCCCTTCATTTGCGTGAGCTGCGCGCGGAAATCGTTCAGGTCGAAGTCACCGCCTTTCTTGACCTTGTCGGCGAGTTTCTGCGCGGCCTGCACGTCCACGCCGCGTTGTGCTTCTTCGACGAGCGCGAGAATGTCGCCCATGCCGAGAATCCGGTTCGCCATGCGATCCGGGTAGAACACTTCGAGGCCGTCGAGCTTTTCGGCGACGCCGATGAATTTGATCGGCTTGCCCGTGACGTGATGCACGGAAAGCGCGGCGCCGCCACGCGAGTCGCCGTCAAGCTTGGTGAGCACGACGCCGGTGAGCGACAAGGCGTCGCTAAATGCCTTGGCGGTGTTCATCGCGTCCTGACCCAGCATCGCGTCGACGACGAAGAGCGTCTCCGCCGGCTTCAGCGTGCTGTGCAGCGCGGCAATTTCCTGCATCATCGCTTCGTCGATACCGAGACGGCCGGCTGTGTCGACGAGCAGCACGTCGTGATAGTGGCGCTTGGCCCAATCCACGGCGGCGCGTGCGATGTCGACCGGCTTCTGGTCCGGTTCCGACGGGAAGAAATCTGCGCCGACTTGCTCAATCACCGTCTTCAACTGCGCGATAGCGGCAGGACGGTAGACGTCGCACGAAACGGTCAGCACCTTTTTCTTGTACTTCTCGCGCAGCAGTTTGGCGAGCTTGCCGACCGTGGTGGTTTTACCCGCGCCCTGCAGACCGGCCATCAGAATGACAGCAGGCGGCGTAACCGCGAGATTGAGTTCGGAAGCTTTGCCTTCGTAGTCGCCGCCGATCACCGCGGTCAGTTCGCGTTGCACCACGCCGACGAGCGCCTGACCCGGCGACAGGCTGCTGATCACCTCTTCGCCGAGCGCCTTTTCCTTTACCTTGGCGATGAACTCGCGCACGATGGGCAGCGCCACGTCCGCTTCGAGCAGCGCGAGGCGCACTTCGCGCAGCATTTCCTGAGTGTTCGCCTCGGTGAGCCGGGCTTCGCCGCGCAGCGTCTTGACGACGCGCGCCATCCGTTGAGTCAGATTGTCGAGCATGGGGAGCGATGAACAGTGCGGCCCGGCGAGCGCGCGAAGTAGAAGACGTCGCGGAGTAGGAGCCTAGTGTAAACTTCGAATATGGATATTGTACTGTATGCTTTCACTGCGCTCCTCTACGGCGGTCTAGCCGTGGCAGGCTGGCGCTCGCACCGACACGCCACCGTGCGCCCCATGCTCGAGAGCGTGCCGCCCATGCCGGCCGCCGTGGGCGTGTCCGCCGCGTCGGGCATGAGCGCCGCGGGCCGCGCGCTGCTTTGCGTCGCGCTGCTCGCGCATGGCGTGCTGCTGCATACCACCATCTTTCCCCAGAACGCGATGGTGTTCGGATTCGCGTTCGCACTGTCGGCCATGTTCTGGCTCAGCGCGGGCATCTACTGGATCGAGAGCTTTTTCTTTCCGCTCGACGGCTTGCGTCTTCTCGTTCTGCCGCTCGCGTGCGTCGCGTCGCTCATGCCGCTCACATTCGGCGGCGTGCGCGTGCTGTCCTATTCGGCCGCGCCGCTCTTCAAGCTACACTTCCTGATCGCGAACATCGCGTATGGTCTCTTTGCCATCGCCGCTTTACACGCCATTCTGATGCTGCTCGTCGAGCGTCGTTTGCACGCGATGCGCGGCGGTCTCGCGCAGCGGCATGGTACCGCAGCAGGTAACGGCTGGCTCTCCAACTGGCTCGATACGCTACCGCCGCTGCTTACATTGGAGAAACTGCTGTTCCGTCTGATCGGCGCGGGCTTCGTGCTGCTCACGCTCACGCTTCTCTCCGGCATCCTGTTCAGCGAACAACTCGTGGACCGCGCCTTGCGTCTGGACCACAAGACCGTGTTCGCGATTCTTTCCTGGGTGATGTTCGGCGCGCTACTAACCGCGCGCAAGGTTTCCGGCTGGCGCGGCCGTGCGGCATTACGCTGGGTGCTGGCGTCGTTCGTCGCGTTGTTGCTAGCGTACGTCGGCAGCCGTTTCGTTTTCGAGGTGCTGTTGCACCGCGCTGTAGTGTGAGTGTCCCATGCGACAAATCTTCCTTCTGATTCTTCTGTTCATCGTCGGCAACTGACTGGTGAAGGCGCTGCGTCGGCATGACGCAAATAATGCGCAACGCACCGGCACGGGTGGCGATGCCGCCAATGCTCGCAACGCTGGCGCGAACGGTCGTGCCTCGGGCGCGGCGCAAACGCCGAGCCGATGATCCGCTGTGTGGAGTGCGGCGTGCATGCGCCGAAGAGCGACTCTGTGGTAGCAGGTCAGCCGTTCTGTTGCACCGCGCATGCGCAGCGTCACAGCGCGCGACCCACCGGCCGCGACGCCCGATGAGCGACGCATTCACCGTCGACGCCGACGGTTGGGTCGCCGCTGCACGCAAGCTGCCGTCACCGAATTTCGAGGCGCGCCCCGAGGGCGCAGTGCCCACGCTCACCGTCGTTCACAACATCAGCTTGCCGCCGAGCTGTTCCTCAACACGTTCGACTGCGACGCGCATCCTTTTATTACGACTCGCATCTGCGTAGCGTGCGCGTCTCGGCGCACTTCATCATTCATCGCGACGGCGCGCTCGAGCAGTTCGTGTCGTGCAACGAGCGCGCGTGGCACGCAGGTCCGTCGAATTTTTTCGGCCGCGAGCGCTGCAACGATTTCTCGATCGGCATCGAGCTTGAGGGCAGTGACACCACGGCCTTCGAAGCGGCACAGTACCGCACGCTCGGCGCACTCGTGCGCACATTGAAAGCGCGCTATCCGGTCGAAGCACGCGCGGGTCACTCCGACATCGCGCCTGCCCGCAAGACCGATCCCGGTCCGCATTTCGACTGGCAGCGTCTGCAGAGCGACACATCGCTTTCCGATCAGTATTTCCCCTATCTCAAGTTTTTCAAAACGCTGTAACGAGCCATCCCGAGAATTCGCGGCACGCGAGGAGAGCGAGGCAGCGCCTTGTTCTCCGGGGAGTCGGCTGCGCGCCGCGCTATCCAGAAGCCAAGACTTCGAACGCAAATAAAACGATTTGACCTGTCTCGATTCTCCACTATACTTGGTACCATAAATTCGGTTTCTCACTATATCTTGTGGCGTGTTGTGAATAACCGTGTGAATAACTGAGTGAATAAGTGCGGCGCCCCGCTCTCCGAGCATGGTGCCGCAAGCTTTCTAGGGCAGCAAAAGATTTCCTGCGGCACAGCCGGCTGACCACCGGTGGTATTCAGAAAAAGCATTCAGGAAAGGGGTATAGCAAGTGATCGCGACATGCATGTTGAAGACCGTCGTCAATTCGAATCAGGCTTCATCGCAGTCGCATCCCGCCAGCCGGCAGCGCCGGTCTCTTTCCTTCACCTCATCGCTTGCGCTCGCGCCGGCGCAGCGTTCGTTTTAATCCGCGGATCTTCCCGCACCATTTCCAGGACCAGGAGCTTTGCACATGCAAACCACCGACAACGTGACGACCCGTTTCGAGGGCTCACCGACTGGCCTGGCACAAGGCGCTCAGGCGCTCGCGCCGCAAGCGAGCTACGCCGACTACAAGGTGATTCGCCGTAACGGCAGCGTGGTGTCGTTCGAACCGTCGAAAATCGCCATCGCCGTGACGAAGGCATTCCTGGCCGTCAACGGTGGTCAGGGCGCGGCGTCGGCGCGTGTGCGCGAACTGGTCGAGCAACTCACGCAGAACGTGGTGCGCGCACTGCTGCGCAGCCGTCCGAACGGCGGCACATTCCATATCGAAGACATTCAGGATCAGGTCGAACTCGCGCTGATGCGCGGTGGCGAGCACAACGTCGCGCGCGCTTACGTGCTGTATCGCGAGAAGCGCACACAGGCCCGCGGTCACGACGAGCAGGCGGCAGCGCGCACGCCGGGTCTGAACGTCACGGACAACGGCGTCACGCGTCCGCTCGACATGGCTGCACTGCACGGCATCATCGAGTCGGCTTGTGCGAATCTGGGCGACGCCGTGAGCGCCGAGCCGATCGTCGCGGAAACGGTCAAGAATCTGTACGACGGCGTGCCGATGAGCCAAGTCTACGACTCGGCCATTCTCGCAGCGCGCACGATGATCGAAAAAGATCCGGCATACAGCCAGATCACCTCGCGCATCCTGCTGCACACGATCCGCCGCGAAATCCTCGAAGAAGAAGTCACGCAAGCCGAAATGGGCGAGCGTTACGCCGAGTACTTCCCGAAGTTCATCAAGCGCGGCATCGGAGCCGGCCTGCTCGACGACAAGCTGCAGCAGTTCGACCTGAAGCGTCTCGGTGCCGCGCTCGATGCGAACCGCGACCTGCAGTTCGGCTATCTCGGTCTGCAAACGCTGTATGACCGCTACTTCCTGCATCACGACGGCATGCGTATCGAAATGCCGCAGGCATTCTTTATGCGCGTCGCGATGGGCCTGTCGCTGAACGAGATCGACCGCGAAGCGCGCGCGATCGAGTTCTACAACATCCTGTCGAGCTTCGACTTCATGTCGTCCACGCCGACGCTGTTCAACTCGGGCATGCACCGCTCGCAACTGTCGTCGTGCTATCTGACGACGGTCGACGACGACCTCGACGGCATCTACGAAGCGCTGAAGGAAAACGCGCTGCTGTCGAAGTTCGCCGGCGGTCTGGGCAACGACTGGACACGCGTGCGCGCACTCGGTTCGCACATCAAGGGCACCAACGGCAAGTCGCAAGGCGTCGTGCCGTTCCTGAAGGTCGTCAACGACACGGCCGTGGCCGTGAACCAAGGCGGCAAGCGCAAGGGCGCAGTCTGCGCGTACTTGGAAACGTGGCACCTCGACATCGAGGAATTCCTCGAACTGCGTAAGAACACCGGCGACGACCGTCGTCGTACGCACGACATGAACACGGCGAACTGGATTCCCGATCTGTTCATGAAGCGCGTGATGGAAGGCGGCGAATGGACGCTGTTCTCGCCGTCCACCTGCCCGGATCTGCACGACAAGTTCGGCGCGGAATTCGAAACGGCTTACACGTCTTACGAAGACAAGGTTGCTCACGGCGAGATCAAGCTGTTCAAGAAGATTCCGGCCGCGCAACTGTGGCGCAAGATGCTGGGCATGCTGTTCGAAACCGGCCACCCGTGGATCACGTTCAAGGATCCGTGCAATGTGCGCTCGCCGCAACAGCACGTCGGCGTCGTCCACTCGTCGAACCTGTGCACGGAAATCACGCTGAACACGAGCGATGCTGAAATCGCCGTGTGCAACCTCGGCTCCGTGAACCTCGTCGCTCACCTGAAAGAACAGGCTGACGGCACGCTCGCACTCGACCACGACAAGCTGAAGCGCACCATCAGCGTGGCGATGCGCATGCTCGACAACGTGATCGACATCAACTACTACGCAGTCGCCAAGGCACGTAACTCGAACCTGAAGCACCGTCCGGTCGGCATGGGCATCATGGGCTTCCAGGACTGCCTGCACCTGCTGCGCACGCCGTACGCGTCGGAAGAAGCCGTGAAGTTCGCCGACACGTCGATGGAAGCGGTTTGCTACTACGCCTACTACGCATCGACGGAACTCGCGGAAGAGCGCGGCCGTTACTCGAGCTATCGCGGCTCGCTGTGGGATCGTGGCATTCTCCCGCAAGACTCGGTGAAGCTGCTGGCCGAAGCGCGTGGCGGTTACGTAGAAGTCGACTCGAGCGAGTCGATGGACTGGACCGAACTGCGTTCGCGTATCGCTACGTACGGCATGCGCAACTCAAACTGCGTGGCGATCGCGCCGACGGCAACGATCTCGAACATCATCGGCGTTTCGGCATGTATCGAGCCGACGTTCCAGAACCTCTACGTGAAGTCGAACCTGTCGGGCGAATTCACGGTGGTGAACGACTACCTCGTGCGTGACCTGAAGACGCGCGGTCTGTGGGACGAAGTGATGGTCGCCGACCTGAAGTACTTCGACGGCACGCTCTCGCGCATCGACCGTATTCCGGCCGACCTGCGTGCGATCTACGCCACGGCGTTCGAAGTCGATCCGAAGTGGCTGGTCGAAGCGGCGTCGCGTCGTCAGAAGTGGATCGACCAGGCGCAGTCGCTGAATATTTACATGGGCGGCGCATCGGGCAAGAAGCTCGACGAGATCTACAAGCTCGCATGGGTTCGCGGTCTCAAGACCACGTACTACCTCCGCACGATGGCGGCGACGCACGTGGAGAAGTCGACGGTTACACACGGCGCACTGAATGCAGTGAGCTCGGGCGGTGAAGGTTCGGGCGGCGCAGGTGGTGCGAGCGGCGGCGCGTCGGGCAGCTTCGGCGTGAGTGGCGGTGCATCGTCGGGTGGTCTGCAGGCCCCAGCGGCAACACCGGAAGCAGATGGTCCGGTGTGCATGATGCGTCTTGGCGACCCTGGCTTCGACGAGTGCGAGGCTTGCCAGTAAGCAGCAAGTTCATGGCAGGATTGCTGCTTGCTGACGGCTGTAGGTAATTACCCGGATGCAGCGAGCAGCGAAGCAGTAGCGAATGAGATGAGCGGTGCGGCAAGTCAGGATGAAGCAGCACCGCTCATCATGAATCAGCACAGCAACGCGAGCTACTCAGGCAGTCGGCAGCACGGACAAAGCGCTCGACATGAAGCGCACAGCACGCTTCGATCGATGGCCGAGGCAACTAGCCAGCCCGAAGCATCGCTCGGCAATGCATTGAACTTCACCTGACCGACGCTGACGAACATGCAAACGCGCAAGTCATGCGAATGCGAATACAAGGTGTCGGTGAAGCGGCAACGAAGATGCAACGCGAAAGCAACGCAGTCTCGAAGTAGTCGCAAGCGCGCTCCGCAATACAGTATAGATAGAGCAGCGAAACGTCGTATCGATACGTTGCTCTTCGATCTCGCGAAGCATGTTGAAGACACACGTTCAACACGCGTCACATGAGGTGATGCGCACACTCGGTTGAACAAAGTGTTGTATGAACGTAGCAACGCGAATCGAAAACAAGATTTTTCGCAAGCGAACTCTTTTATCGCTCGTGAAAAGATGGTAAAACCCGTTCTAAATTGATGGTGACATTTATGCTCAACTGGGATGACGAGATCACTGCCGTAACTCCCTCGAGCGCTACGCAACCGAACGCGTTGCGCAACGCTGCGGGATCGGCTGTCGGTTCGCAAGTCGGAACGCGTTCCGCTCCTCATGCTCCCTCGGCTCAAAAAGTCTTCGCGAACGACATCGCTGTCGCTCCCGCAACTTCCGTTGTTCATGCTTCCGGCACAGCTGTCGTTTCCGCAGCGCGAGTCAATGTCTCCGACAAGCGCATCATCAACGGCCAGACCGACGTCAATCAGTTGGTGCCGTTCAAATACAAGTGGGCTTGGGAAAAGTATCTGGCGGGTTGTGCCAACCACTGGATGCCGCAAGAAGTGAACATGTCGCGTGACATCGCCCTCTGGAAAAACCCGAACGGTCTGACCGAAGACGAGCGCCGCATCGTCAAGCGCAACTTGGGCTTCTTCGTGACGGCCGATTCCCTCGCCGCCAACAACATCGTGCTGGGCACCTACCGCCATATCACGGCGCCCGAATGCCGCCAGTTCCTGCTGCGCCAGGCGTTCGAAGAGGCGATCCACACGCACGCATACCAGTACATCGTCGAATCTCTGGGTCTCGACGAAGGCGAAATCTTCAACGCGTATCACGAGGTTCCCTCGATCCGCGCGAAAGACGAATTCCTGATTCCGTACATCAATGTGCTGACCGATCCGGGTTTCCAGACCGGCACGCTCGAAACCGATCAGACGCTGCTGCGCTCGCTGATCGTGTTCGCCTGCGTGATGGAAGGGCTCTTCTTCTACGTCGGCTTTACGCAAATCCTGGCGCTGGGTCGTCAGAACAAGATGACCGGCGCGGCCGAACAGTACCAATACATCCTGCGCGACGAGTCGATGCACTGCAACTTCGGCATCGACCTAATCAACCAGATCAAACTCGAAAACCCGCAACTCTGGACGGCTGAGTTCCGCGCGGAAATCCGCGAGATCTTCCAGCAAGCGGTCGAACTCGAATATCGTTACGCAGAAGACACGATGCCGCGCGGGGTGCTCGGCCTCAATGCGTCGATGTTCAAGAGCTATCTGCGCTTCATCTGCAACCGCCGTTGTCAGCAGATCGGGACCGATCCGCTGTACCCGAACGAGGAAAACCCGTTCCCGTGGATGAGCGAGATGATCGACCTGAAGAAGGAACGCAACTTCTTCGAGACGCGAGTAACCGAATACCAGACTGGCGGCGCGTTGACTTGGGAGTAATCCGGGTCCGTGTCGTAGATACATTCATCGATGGGGATGCCGCTGGCCATCGCCGTGGCAATTTGTTTAGGAGCTGAACCGCCTGATGCAAAGCGTGCCCGGTGCGTCGCGTGCCTTCGCGGCCCACAACCATGACAGGCACTTTGCGAACCCTTCAGTGGGCTGGGCAAACTTCCCCCCCGGAAAAAGCCGCTGGCGTGATCACCGGCGGTTCGATCAAGCAATTCCGGTGCCGTACTCAGGCGCCGACTTGATCTGGCACGCCGTGCCCAAGGGCACGGCGTGCCTTACCGCATTCATTAGCGTAAGCGCACAGCACCTGCGTACGCCGATGAATAGCCCGCTTCGTAGCGCGCGCCCTGAGAAACGTCCGCGGGAAGCGGGTTTTGACGAAGGGTGTAGTTTGAACCGACTCTCATCTGAAAACCTGAAGGAGAAAATGATGGCAACTGCAAAGAAAGCCGCAGCTAAGAAGCCTGCAGCCAAGAAGGCAGCACCGGCGAAGAAAGCCGCTGCCAAGAAAGTTGCAGTGAAGAAGGTTGCACCGGCGAAGAAGGCCGCTGCACCTGCGAAGAAGGCCGCTGCACCTGCGAAGAAGGCCGCTGCACCTGCGAAGAAGGCCGCTGCACCTGCGAAGAAGGCTGCTGCACCTGCGAAGAAGGCTGCTGCACCTGCGAAGAAGGCTGCTGCACCTGCGAAGAAGGCTGCTGCACCTGCGAAGAAGGCTGCTGCACCTGCGAAGAAGGCTGCTGCACCTGCACCCGCAGCGACTTCTGTCTCGAGTGCACCGGCGGCAGCTACGGTGAAAACCGCGCTGAACCCGGCAACTGCATGGCCGTTCCCGACGGGCAGCCGCCCGTAAGCTGGACGCAGAGCCAGAAAGCAGTTCGACACGTCGCAAGATGTGTCTCATGATCGAGTAGCGTTTGAGCTTGGTGTTTTTGAGCGCTACTCGCTCGGAATCCCGTTGCCGGTTTCGGTGACGGGGTTTTTTGCCTGCTTGTTCGTCCCGCGAGCCGCACGTGCTCTTCAGGTCCCTTAGAAAACACAGGCGAAAAAAACGTATGCGATCCACGAACGACGTTCCCCAGAGTAAGGTAGCGGAGCGCGTGAGGTGTGGTAGTGAAGCGGATCAGCTTCGGCCACTGCGTGCGCAGATAGGTCAGTCCTTTGCCGAGCAAGCTTTTT
>CALNWS010000054.1 GCA_940747215.1 uncultured Paraburkholderia sp.
TGATCACCCATTTCGGCAAGATGCTCGCTCGCTTCGAAAACCGCTGATCAGCGATCACCTTCAACCGAAAGGACCCGTCACGTTCAACCCGAATCCCCTGATCACGTTCGCCAAAATACGCACGAGACAGAATTCCTTACAAACACATACAAAGCTCACATAACGGAAAGCGATAATGTGGTCTTACTGACATAATCTCTCGCACCGGCCTACCAAATGAAACGCTCCGCACCGCGCCTTGCATCTCGATTTGCACATATTGCCGGCATAGTCGTCGCCACGCTGCTCGGCGGCTGCGCTGTTTATCCGGACGGCACGCCGATGGCCGATGTATAGCAACAGGCTATAGCAGTGGCTACAGTGACTACGAAGGTTACGGCGGCTATCCGGATCGCAGCCACTGGAACGGCGGCAACGGTAATCGTGGCAACGGCAATGGTAACGGCGGATGGCAGGTTCAGAATGGCGGCAACCACGGCGGACCGCCGCCGCAAGGCGCCGCGGGAGGGCCGCGCGGACCGAGCGGCTCGAATGCGCCGCGTCCGAGCACAGGCGGCCCGCCACCATCGCCGCCGCCCCAGCAGGCCGGAAATTAAGGTGGACGCGGGAACGGCGGCGGAGCACCGGTTCGAGGGGTGTAGGGCCGTCAGTCGGGGCAGCCGACGGAACATTAACTGTTCGGCGGGCGGCGCACACGTTTGCCTTCACCGGGCGCGCGCTGAAAATTCGCAGGGAGGCTGGGCAACGCCGAGCGCGCGTGTCAAAGCGCGTTTCTCATCCAAGCCGGAAAACAAAGCCGCCAAATGCGCGCTGGCTTCCGAGCACCGGAAATCGGCCGCGTTCCGGCGTCTCACACAAGCCTGCAAATCACTACATCAGCCGATATGGGGCTGCGCTGCGCCGCATACAATTCGCGGAAAGTGCGGCCGACCCGGCGCCGGCATATCCCGCGTATTGGTCCACCTTGCTCCGCCTAACGGCAATTTCGCGATGATCCGGTTGCGCCCGCCCATTCGCTCCATGATGCGCACGGCCAGCTTCGTGAACAGCGCGTAGGCGTCCGGATGAAGCGCGAGAAAACCCCAAACCGCGAGCCCGACCCGCTCCTTCCAAGGCCGCAGACGCCGCTCCACCTGCTTCTCCCGCGGCTTGCGCAGGAGATCGGACAGCGGAATACCCACCGGACACCCGCTGTTGCACTCACCGTATAAGGTAGCTGCCTGCGGAAGATCGAGCGCCTTCTCGATGCCGACATAACTGGGGGTCAGCACCGAGCCCATCGGCCCGGGATAAACCCAGCCGTACGCATGGCCGCCCACTTTCTGATAGACCGGACAATGGTTCATGCACGCGCCGCAGCGGATGCATCGCAGCATCTCCTGAAAGTCGCCGCCGATCAGCCCCGTGTGCCCGCCGTCGACGAGCACGACATACATATGTTCCGGGCCGTCCTGATCTTCTGAGCCACGCGGACCGGTGAGCACCGAAAAATAGTTCGACGTAGCCTGACCCGTTACCGACCGCGGCAATAAACGCATCGCAGTGGCCAGATCCTCTAGCGTGGGCAACACCTTCCTCGATGGACGGCCACGTGCACGCGCGGCATTACCGTACACATGCCTTCGTTGCCCTCGTTCGTGACCAGCACGACAGATCCCGTCTCGGCCACGAGGAAGTTGCCGCCCGTGACGCCCATGTCGGCGCTCATGAAATGCGGACGCAGCATCTCGCGGGCTTCGCGCGTCATGTCGGTAATTTCGGTGAGCCGCGGCCGTTCGTGAGTCTTTGCGAACAGGTCGGCAATCTTGTCCTTATCTTTATGGACGATCGGCGCGATGATGTGGCTCGGCGGCTCGTTACCATTGATCTGCAGAATGTATTCGCCGAGGTCGGTTTGATGGACTGCACGCCCATTTGCCCGAGCACCTCGTTCAGACGCATTTCCTCGGTGACCATCGACTTCGTTTTGATCACCTTTTTCACGTCGTGACACCGCGCGATATGGCCGACTAGCCGCGCCGCCTCCTGCGTGGTCTCGGCAAACATCACCAAACATCACGTCACGCCGCGGCGAGTGGCTTCGCGTTCGAACGTTTCGAGTCATACTTCTAGATTTTCGAGCGCGCGATTGCGGCGCTCTTTCAGCGCGGCTCGCGTGGCCGGGAAATCGATGGCCGTCATGGCCAAAGCGCGCGCCGACACGAACTTGGTGGAGAGCTTCGTGAGGTTCTGCTGCAAACGCTGGTCGGCGAGTTTCTGACCGGCGCGAGCCTTGAACTGCATCGATTGAACTTACATGGCGGCCTTGTGCGAAATTCTGGTGAATCGGAGAGATGTGCGTAACGTGTGACTTGGTACGTGACTAGCGCCGACGCTGGGAAAGCGATGCGCGATTAACACGTCGCCCGCCAGCACCTGCGCGATATGCAACACGCGCGTGCTGTTGTCGCCGGTACGCCGCAAACGGCCTTCGATATTGAGCATGCACCCCAGATCGCCCAGCACCACCGCGCCGGAGCACCACCGCGCCGGCACCGCTCGCGCTAATGTTCGCGCATTTCTCGTCGACGATCGCCGTGGAAATGTCGCCGTACTTGACCGCGAACGTGCCGCCGAAGCCGCAACAATACTCGCAATCCTTCATCTCGGTGACGGCCACGCCTACCTGCGCAAGCAGTTCGCGCAGCTGCGACTTCACGCCGAGTTCGCGCAAGCCCGAGCAGGAATTGTGATATGTGACGTTGCCAGCAAACTCGCCCGGTTCCAGCTTCACCTTCGCAACGTTCACGAGGAAGTCGGTGAGTTCAAACACTTTTGCACGCAGCCGACCGAAGCGGTTCATGAGTTCGGGGTCGTCGGCGAAAAGATCGCCGTAATGCGAGCGGATCATGCCGCCGCAGGAACCCGACGGCACCACGACGTAGTCAACTGTTCAAATTCGCGCAGCGTTTTCTCGGCCAAATCGCGCGCGATGCGGCGCTCGCCCGAATTGTACGCGGGCTGCCCGCAACAGGTTTGGGCGGGCAGCACCATCACCTCGAAACCGGTACCCTTGATCAGCTTGATGACCGAGAAACCGATTTCAGGACGCGTCAGGTCAATCAAACAGGTGACGAACAATCTGACTCGCATGAGCCCTCCTCCGGAAAACGTCCCTGATTATCTACTGTTTACCGCACAATACAAGTTTACCGCACAATACAAACTACCGCACAATACAAACCACCCGAAAAGCATAAGAAGAATGAGATATCATTTGGAATAGGTTTTCCAACCGCTTCCATTTTTTCACGATACGAGATACAATCAATTTCCGCTGTTTGACGCGACAACGATTCTTCCCATGAGCGATACGAATCCGGATCCCAAAACATCGATCCAGGTGATCGAACGCATGATGCGCCTGCTCGACGCACTCGCGGCGCACAGTGACCCGGTGAGCCTGAAAGAACTCGCCATCCGCACGGAACTGCATCCGTCCACGGCGCACCGCATCCTGAACGACATGGTGATGTGCCGCTTGGTCGACCGGTCGGATCCGGGCACCTACCGGCTCGGCATGCGGCTGCTCGAACTCGGCAACCTGGTCAAGGCGCGGCTCTCCGTGCGCGACGCCGCGCTCACGCCCATGCGCGAACTGCACCGGCAAACCGGCCAGACGGTCAACCTCTCGGTGCGTCAGGGCGACGAGATCGTCTATATCGAACGGGCCTATTCGGAGCGTTCGGGCATGCAGGTCGTGCGCGCCATCGGCGGCCGCGCGCCGCTGCATCTCACGTCGGTGGGCAAACTGTTCCTCGCCGCCGACGAATCCACACGCGTGCGCGCCTACGCCACCCGCACGGGCCTGTCGGGGCACACGCAGAACAGCATCACGGATCTCGCGAAGCTCGAACACGAACTCTCGCACGTGCGCCAACAGGCGTGCGCAAGCGATAACGAGGAACTGGAACTCGGCGTGCGCTGCATCGCCGCCGCCATCTACGGCGACACGGGCAAGCTCGTCGCTGGTCTTTCGCTTTCGGTGCCTGCCGATCGTCTGCAGGACTCGTGGCTTGGTCAGTTGAGCCAGACCGCGCTGATGATTTCCGAGTCGCTCGGCTACCATCCGCAGACGCCGCACGACCACTCGCGCAGCCACCACGCCTGATTCTTACGAAGCGCGATTCGCGGTCCGCAGCACCTTCATCCGCGCAATAAAAAAGCCTCGCATCTGCGAGGCTTTTTTCTGACTGAAACCGGCTTCAGGTACCCGAACCGCCGGCATCCGCGCTGGTAATACGCGGCTGGCCGCCGCCGTTATCCAGCCACGTTCGCAGACGCGTGGCGTCCGCGAAACGCGAGTACTTACCCGACGAGTCGAGCAGCACCATGATCATCGGACGGCCATGGATCGTAGCCTGCATGACGAGGCATTCGCCCGCTTCGTTGATGAAACCGGTCTTCTGCAGGCCGATATCCCACGTCGGGTTATGCACCAGCGCATTCGTGCTGTTGTACGCGAGCGAACGCTTGCCCGTGTAGACCTCGTAGCTGTGATCCGTCGAGAACTTGCGGATCAGCGGGTACTGGTAAGCCGCGTTGACCATCTTGACCAGATCGCGCGCGCTCGACACGTTCTGGCTCGTCAGACCCGTGGGGTTTTCGAAGTGCGTGTTGGTCATGCCGAGTTGCCTCGCCTTCGCGTTCATGGTGGTGAGGAACGCCGGACGGCCGCCAGGGAAGTAGCGCGACAGCGCTGCTGCCGCACGGTTTTCCGACGCCATCAGCGCGATGTGCAGCATGTCTTCACGCGAGAGGACCGAGCCCACCGACAGACGCGAGCCCGTGTTCTTCTCGTAGTCGCGGTCTTCGTCCGTGACTTCGATCTGATCGGTCATCGGCAGCCTAGAATCGAGCACGACCATCGAGGCCATCAGCTTCGTAATCGACGCGATAGGCACGACGGCGCGCGAGTTCTTGTCGAACAGCGACTCGCCGGTGTTCTGGTCGATCACGTAGGCGACGCTCGAGCGCAGCATGAGCGCGTCCGGCGTTTCGTGCAGACCGAAAGCCTGGCCGACGCTCGGCTGACGCGGTTCGTACGCGACGCGACGCACCACCGAATGGTGACGGCCGTTCGACGTGTACGTGACGCGCTTGCGCTTGACGCTCGCGCGCGGCGCGTCGTCCTGAGCGGCAGCGACGGCCTTCGCCGGCGCGGCTTTACCGGCCTTGGCCGACTTGCTCGCGACCTTGGCGGTGACGGCGGCCGGCTTTTTGGCTGCTTTCGCGTGTTTCGAGGTTTTTGCAGATGCTGCGGGAGTGGCGGCAAAAGCGCTCACGGGCGTGGCAAACGCCGCGGCGATGACCATCGAGGCGGCCACCGACAGAGCGGTTGTGCGGGCCGCGCCGTGGATCACTTTTAGCGACGAAAACATGTCGGTTTTCATGGGTGTTCTAGTGGGGAGCGGCGAGAGTTTTCCGCAAGTGTAGTAAAACAACGAAAAATTAGCAATTTGAAGCAGTTATAAGCGCTCCTTAAACCAGCTTGTAAAGCTCCGATCGCTAAAACAAGTGCCGCGCCCGATCGAAAAAACGATCACTGACGCGTCGTGCCACGTCGCTGCTCGTTCCGGCCAGAATCGGGAAGTTCCGCCAGCATAACGGCAGTTTCGAGATAATCTTGATCAGGGGAAACACGGTTCGCGAACTGTCGGAATAAAACTGATGTCAGCGCACGAATTGTCGCCGAAGTTTCGCAAAATGTTCTTAAACGTCTGCTGGCAAAGGGCAAAGGGCAAAGGGCAAAGGGCTTTCGGCCGGCTTCACGCATTAATGTTCCGTGACAGTTTCCGGTTTACATGGGTTTGACCGACTCGTCGGCCGCGTCGTAATGCGCAGCAAAAATGACTTGGGGAAGCAGGTAACTTGTACGTAATAAGTGCCGCATCGCCATTGTGAAACGGTTAATTTGACCTGCGTCATAACCTTGTCATGCTGAGCGCATAACACTTTGTGTTTTCAACGTTTTCTTAATATTGTGCGATGCACAAAAAAGCTTGGCAATATTTTTTGCCATCCTAAAATACGTCCCATTGCTGCGATGCGCAACATCGCAATCCGGGCAGACGATCCGACGTTTCGCCTTCCACCCAAAGCGGTCCGCGTAGACAGGCTATTATTCAGGAGCGTAATCATGACTTTGCTGACCTCCGAGCAATTTGCTGTAGCCCAAAAAGTCAAATTCGACACGCTGTTCGGCCTGACGACCAAGGCATTCGAAGGCGTCGAAAAACTGTTTGAGCTGAATCTGCAAGTCGTGAAGTCGACGCTCGCGGAAAGCCAGGAAAACGCACAGCGCGCTTTGTCGGTAAAGGACGCGCAAGAGCTGCTGGTGCAGGCCAGCCTCGCGCAACCGGTCGCTGAAAAGGCTCTGTCGTATGGCCATCACGTGTACGAAATCGTCTCGGCAGCGCAAGGCGAATTCACCCGTGTCGCAGAAGCTCAATTCGAAGAACAGAATCGCAAGGTGCAATCGCTCGTCGAGAACGTCGCGAAGAACGCACCGGCAGGTTCGGAAACGGCCGTCGCCGTGATGAAGTCGGCTATCATCACCGCCAACACGACATACGAAACGGTTCACAAGGCAACGAAGCAAGCAGTTGAAATCGCTGAAAGCAACTTCAACGCAGCTGCAACGGCTGCTTCGAAGGCTGCATCGCAAGCCGCCGCACAGGCTTCGCGCACGGCGAAGAAGGCAACGGTCTAAGTCTGTAGACCCGTCATACCGCAGCACTGCAGCACAACACGCCGCCTTGGCTTCACACCCCGCCGGCGTTTCCGTAGTAAGCAACAGCGTCGTGCCGTTGCCACTCACACGGTGTTAATTGGCCGAACGCTCCGATACGTTGAAATACGTATCGTTTGCCCGGCGAAGAGGCCGGGATTTTTTGTCCGGTCCAACGTATGCCGATCGGGTCGGCGTCGAGCACGACCGGAAACGGATACGCCCTGCCCTGCTGCATAAAAAACAGCGCGCCTTGAAAAGGTGCGCTGTTTTTGCTTTGGAAGAACGAAAGAGCCGCCTGCGTGAGGCACAGCCCCTCCGACCTCACTTCTTCTGCGGAGGCAGATTGGTACAGACGCCCTCGTACAACTCGGCCGCCATGCCGACCGATTCGCCGAGCGTCGGATGCGGATGGATCGTCTTGCCAATATCCATTGCGTCCGCGCCCATTTCGATCGCGAGGCGCACTTCGCTGATCAGGTCGCCCACATTCAGACCGACGATACCGCCGCCGATCACGCGATGCGTTTCTTCGTCGAACAGCAGTTTCGTGAAGCCTTCATCGCGGCTGTTGGCGATTGCGCGGCCCGAAGCGGCCCACGGGAACACCGCCTTGCCGAATTTGACGCCGGGCAGCCTTCAACTGGCCGGTCTTGCCGGCCCACGCCACTTCCGGATCGGTGTAGGCCACCGACGGAATCTGCAGCGCATCGAAGTACGCCTTCTCGCCGTGTGCTGCTTCGGCGGCGACGTGCCCTTCGTGCACGGCTTTGTGCGCGAGCATCGGCTGACCGACGATGTCGCCGATCGCGAAGATATGCGGCACATTGGTGCGCATCTGCTTGTCGACGCCGATGAAACCGCGGTCCGTCACGGCCACGCCGGCCTTGTCCGCACCGAACTTCTTGCCGTTCGGCGTGCGGCCCACGGCCACCAGCACGAGGTCGTAGCGTTGCGGTTCGGCGGTGCCTTCTCGCCTTCGAACGAGACGTAGATGCCGTCTTCCTTGGCTTCAGCGGCCGTGGTCTTCGTCTTCAAACATGACGTTGGCGAAACGCTTGCTGTTGTACTTCTCCCAGACCTTTACGAGATCGCGGTCCGCGCCGGCCATCAGACCATCGAGCATTTCGACCACGTCGATCTTTACGCCGAGCGGCGCGTACACTGTGGCCATTTCCAGCCCGATGATGCCGCCGCCGATCACCAGTATGCGCTGCGGAATCTGACGCAGTTCGAGCCCGCCGGTCGAATCGACCACACGCGGGTCTTCCGGAATGAACGGCAGATTCACCGCTTCCGAACCGGCCGCGATGATCGCCTGCTTGAACTTCACGACCTTCTTGCCGCCTTCGATCTGCACTCCATATGGTTCGGGTCGACGAACGTGCCGGTGCCCGTGACCACTTCGACCTTGCGCGCCTTGGCCATGCCGGCGAGACCGCCGGTGAGCTTCTTGACGACGCCCGACTTGAAGTCGCGCAGCTTGTCGAGATCGATCTGCGGCTTGCTGAACGTGATGCCGTGAGCGCCGAGCGCTTCGTGCATCATCGATCACAAGTGCCGTGTGCAACAGCGCTTTCGATGGAATGCAGCCGACGTTCAAACACACGCCGCCGAGCGTTGCATAGCGCTCGACGAACACGGTCTTCATGCCGAGGTCGGCGGAACGGAAAGCAGCCGAGTAACCGCCGGGGCCCGAACCGAACACGAACATGTCGCATTCGATGTCCGCGCTGCCGGAGAAACTGCTGGCTTGCGGCGCGGGCGCAGGAGCCGGAGCCTTTTGGGCTTCTTTCGCGGGCGCTTTTCGGCGCGTCTTTAGCCGGCGCAGCTTCGTCGGACGTTTCGACGACCGCGATCACCGTACCTTGCGAAACCTTGTCACCGGTCTTGCTGCGAACTTCCTTGACGGTGCCGACGGTGTCACTTGGCACTTCGATGGAGGCTTTGTCGGACTCGGGCGTCAGGAAGGGCCTGCTCGTTCTCGATGACATCGCCTGCTTTGATATTTGATATTGACTTCAATGACATCGACGTCCTTGAAGTCACCGATATCCGGCACTTTTACTTTGACGAGACTCATTAGTGTCCCCTTCTCTTATTGAACGTGATGACGGAGAACCCGCCGCTCTTCAGCCTAAAGTCTGGCAGCGAGGCGAACAGCAACATCCTTTGCTGTCCCCCCCCCCCCCCCCCAAGACGCGCCTTTCTTTTGCCTTACTTTTCTCTGGAAGACGACCCGAAGGTAGTCCGTGTGCGACAAAGGTAAGTGCCGCCCCGCACAGGGGCAGCGCAGATAGACCGATGAGAAAGCAGGTTCTACAGAAGCGCCTGGATCAAAAAATCAGGTGCTCCGCGCAACATCAAGTCAAAGAATCACACGCCGAAAATCGGCAAGAAGCGCCCCAAGATAAGCATTGAAACGCGCAGCTTCGGTGCCATCGATCACGCGGTGGTCGTAAGACAAAGACAGCGGCAACATGAGACGCGGCTGGAACTGCTTGCCGTCCCACACCGGCTTCATCGCACCACGCGACAAACCGAGAATAGCCACTTCAGGCGCATTGATGATCGGCGTGAAGTTCGTGCCGCCAATGCCGCCCAGCGACGAGATCGAGAAGCAGCCACCCTGCATCTGATCCCGCTTCAGCTTGCCTTCGCGTACAGCCTTGGAAAGATCCGTCATTTCCTTCGCAATTTCGACGAGACCCTTCTTGTCCGCGTCGCGAATCACCGGAACCACGAGACCGTTCGGCGTATCGGCCGCAAAGCCGACGTGGAAATACCGCTTGAAGACGAGGTTGTCGCCGTCGAGACTCGCGTTGAACGTCGGGAATTTCTTCAGCGCCGAAACGACCGCCTTGATCACGAACGCTAGCATCGTGATCTTAACGCCGGCCTTTTCGTTTTCCTTGTTCAGTTGCACGCGCAGTGCTTCGAGTTCGGTGATGTCCGCTTCGTCGTTGTTCGTGACGTGCGGAATCATGACCCAGTTGCGATGCAGATTCGCGCCCGAAATCTTCTTGATGCGCGAGAGCGGCTTCGGATCGATCGGACCGAACTTCGTGAAATCGACATTCGGCCACGGCAGCAGATTCAACTCGCCACCGCCTGCGCCAGCCGGAACTGCTCCGCCTGCCGGCACTGCACCCTGGCCCGTCATCACACCGTTGATAAACGCGGTGACGTCGGCCTGCGTAATACGGCCCTTCGGGCCCGTGCCTTGAACCTGAACCACGTCGACACCGAGTTCGCGCGCGAACTTGCGCACGGACGGCGACGCATGGTTCGGCTGACGTCCGCCTTCGCCCGCCGGAATGACCGGCGCCTGAGCGAGTGCCAACGGCGAAACCGGTGCCGGCGCAGCCGCGCCGCCTTCTGCTTCGACGATCACTATCACCGAGCCTTCCGACACGGTGTCGCCCACCTTGACCTTCACTTCCTTGACGACGCCGGCGGCCGAGCTCGGCACGTCCATCGTCGCCTTGTCGGATTCGAGCGTAACGAGCGACTGCTCTTTCTCGACGCGATCGCCGACCTTCACCGACACTTCGATGACCGGAATGTCCTTGTAGTCGCCGATATCTGGGACTTTGACTTCCTGCGTGCCACCACCGCCTGCAGCAGCCGGCGCGGGAGCCGCGGCCGGTGCCGGTTCAGCAGCGGGAGCAGGCGCGCCGCCTTCGGCACCTTCCAGCACGACGATCAGCGAACCTTCCGACACGTTGTCGCCGACCTTGACCTTCACTTCCTTCACGACGCCGGCGGCCGAGCTCGGCACGTCCATCGTCGCCTTGTCGGATTCGAGCGTAACGAGCGATTGCTCTTTTTCGACGGTGTCACCCGCCTTGACCAGCACCTCGATCACAGGAATGTCCTTGTAATCGCCGATGTCCGGCACCTTGACTTCGATCGCTTGACTCATTGTTAGTGTCTCCTGGGCCGCGCACGCCGTGGCACACGGGTAATGATGCCTTAGACGGTCATCGGGTTGGGTTTGGCGGGATCAAGGTTGTACTTCTTGAGCGCCTCGGCGACGACCTTGCGTTCGATCGTGCCTTCGTCTGCCAGTGCATTCAACGCGGCAACCGTGACCCAGTAGCGGTCGACTTCGAAGAAGTGGCGCAGCTTCTCACGCGTGTCCGAACGGCCGTAGCCGTCCGTGCCCAGCACGACGAACTTCTGCGGCACGAACGCACGGATCTGCTCGGTCAGCGCGCGCACGTAGTCGGTCGATGCGATGACCGGGCCTTGTGCGTCCTTCAGCAGCTTCTCGACGTGCGAGACCTTCTTCTCTTCCGTCGGATGCAGCAGGTTCCAGCGCTGCACTTCGCGGCCTTCGCGAGCCAGTTCGGTGAAGCTCGGCACGCTCCAGAGGTCGGCGGCGACGCCCCAGTCGTTCTTCAGCAGGTCGGCGGCGGCGATCACTTCGTTGAAGATCGTGCCCGCGCCCATCAGCTGCCCGCGCGGCGCCTTCTTGTCGGCCTCGGCCTTGCGGAACGCGTACATGCCCTTGATGATGTCGGCCGCCACGTGCTCGCCCTGCGGAATCGCCGGGTGCTCGTAGTTCTCGTTCATCACCGTGATGTAGTAGTACACGTCTTCCTGATCCACGACCATGCGGCGCAGACCGTCCTGCATGATGACGGCGAGTTCGTAACCGAACGTCGGGTCATAGCTGATGCAGTTCGGCACCGAAGCGGCCCACAGCAGCGAGTGGCCGTCTTCGTGTTGCAGACCTTCGCCGTTCAGCGTCGTACGGCCGGCAGTGCCGCCCAGCAGAAAGCCGCGCGAACGCATGTCGCCTGCCGCCCATGCCAGGTCGCCGATACGCTGGAAACCGAACATCGAGTAGAAGATGTAGAATGGGATCATGGTCTCGCCGTGCGTCGAGTACGACGTCGCGGCTGCGATCCAGTCGGCCATACCGCCGGCTTCGTTGATGCCTTCCTGCAGGATCTGGCCGGTCTCCGACTCGCGGTAGAACATAAGTTGATCCGAATCTTCCGGCACGTACTTCTGGCCGTCCTGATTCCAGATACCGATCTGGCGGAAGAGGCCTTCCATACCGAACGTACGCGATTCGTCCGGCACGATCGGCACCACGCGCTTGCCGAGCGCCTTGTCCTTCAGCAGGATGTTCAGGATTCGTACGAACGCCATCGTCGTGGAGATCTCGCGGCCTTCGCCCGTGCCCTTCAGCAGCGGCTCGAACACCTCGAGCGCCGGCACCGGCAGCGACTCCGCCTTTTGGCGACGCGCCGGCAGATAGCCGCCAAGGTACATGCGCTTCTGGCGCATGTACTCGAGTTCCTTCGAACCTTCTTCGAACGTCAGGTACGGCACGTCGACGATCTGCTCGTCCGTGATCGGCAGACGGAACTGGTTGCGGAACTTCTTCAACTGCTCCACCTGCATCTTCTTCTGCTGGTGGGTGATGTTCATGGCCTGGCCGGCTTCACCCATGCCATAGCCCTTGATCGTCTTCGCGAGGATGACGGTCGGCTGGCCCTTCGAGTTCGACGCTTCCGTGAACGCTGCGTAGATCTTGTGCGGATCGTGACCGCCGCGGTTCAGATTCCAGATGTCGTCGTCCGACCAGTCGGCGACCAGCGCCTTCAGCTCAGGCGTATTGAAGAAGTGTTCGCGAACGAATGCGCCCGACTCCGACTTGTACGTCTGATATTCGCCGTCGACAACTTCCATCATGCGACGCATCAGCGCGCCCGACTTGTCGCGCGCGAAGAGCGCGTCCCAGCGGCTGCCCCAGATGACCTTGATAACGTTCCAGCCCGCGCCGCGGAATTCGCTTTCGAGTTCCTGGATGATCTTGCCGTTGCCGCGCACCGGGCCGTCCAGACGCTGCAGATTGCAGTTGATGACGAACACGAGGTTGTCCAGACGCTCGCGGCCGGCCATGCCGATCGCGCCGAGCGATTCCGGTTCGTCCGTCTCGCCGTCGCCGAGGAATGCCCACACCTTGCGACCGTCGGTCTTGCAGATGCCGCGCGCCTGCATGTACTTCATGAAACGCGCTTGGTAGATCGCCATGATCGGGCCGAGGCCCATCGAGACGGTCGGGAATTGCCAGAAGTCCGGCATCAGCCACGGGTGCGGATACGACGAGATGCCCTCGCCGTCCACTTCCTGACGGAAGTTGTCGAGCTGCTTCTCAGTCAGGCGGCCGAGCAGGAACGCGCGCGAGTAGACGCCCGGCGACGAGTGGCCCTGCACGAACACGAGATCGCCGCCATGTTCGGCGGACGGCGCGTGCCAGAAGTGGTTGTAGCCGACGTCATACAGCGTGGCCGCCGACGCGAACGATGCAATGTGACCGCCGACGTTGGTTTCCTTGCCGGCGCGCAGCACCATCGCCATGGCGTTCCAGCGGATGTACGAGCGGATGCGGTGTTCGAGATCTTGGTCGCCGGGGTTCTTGGCCTGACGCGCGACCGGAATCGTGTTGATGTAGGGGGTGTTTGCGGAGAACGGCAGATGTTCGCCGTGAACACGTGCGAACTCGATCTGTTTTTCGATCAGGTAGTGGGCACGATCGGGGCCCACAGCAGAAATCACGCCATCCAGCGCTTCCAGCCATTCGCCGGTTTCCTGCGGATCTTCATCTTTTTCAGCGGCGACGTATTTCATCACTTCGTCGGGTACAGCGGACATGCTCGTCTCCTGGAATTAGAGGAACGCTCTGTGAACAGACGACGCGGACGAAGCACGGCCGCGGCAGCTTCAACCAATTGTAATAAGGGTCCCGACGTCCGCGCAACAAAATTTTCGAATTACGAGATCGATTATCATAATGCGGAAAATTGTTGCGACGCACACTGATTTGACTGCCGATCGACGGATACGCCGGCTAGTTTGCGCCGATTAACGGTCATTGCTGTCCGGCAGCGCATCCAGCAGATCGAGCAGATCGCTGAGTGCGCGATAGCCGAGCCACGCCGCGAGCGTCGTGGCGATGGCATCGGCTGCGTGCCAGTGCTTGTGCGAACGCGTTTTGCGTCTCGGACGCGACGTGCTCGTGCAACGCATCAGCGGGCAGGTATGCATAGCTTTTCCTCCAAAAACGACATAGCGGCCAATGTGGCGGCGGCATCGGCTTCAGCATCGCCGTACTTGACGCCTTTCACGACATTCACGCCTTTTGCGCCTGCGTGACGATCGGCGCGAGCGCCTGAGCCAGCGTCGTCGTGCCGAAGCGCCGTTCGCTCACCTCCTTTTCCACGTCGATGCGGCCCGCGTTATGCGCGTCGAACAGTTCGACGATCAGACGCGCATGCGATTCGCCCATCCCGCCGGCCCGCAGCGTTTCGCTCCATTCGCCGCGCGGCATCGCGCGCGCCGTCACATCGCGCTGCGCCAGATCGCCGATCGTGCGAGCCACGCGTCCTCCGCACTCACGCGCGCGACGCTTTCCACGCTGATGATCCGCGGCGACCTATTCAAGGTGTTCGACTTGTTCGACGTGTCTCGCGAAACGCCCTCGTCGAGCAGCAGTTCGGCGGCCACCACGCTGACGTCCTGCGCCGCGACCGTCGGAAAGCGCTTGCTCACAGGATCGTGCAGACTCGGCAGCACACCCTTGGCCAGCGCGACCGGCACGATGCGCGCCCAGTTGTGCATATGCTCGGCGACGCGTAGAAAGGTGAGCGACGTGTCAAGCGTACGCAACTGCGTTTCGAGTTCGTGAAAGAGGGTGGTAATGCCGGTGCCACTCGCGTGCTCGGTGCCATAGTCGGATAGCGCGAGCACATGCCGCGGCGTTTGTGCGCGTAACGCGGCAGTCAGCGCGCCGATCATGCGGCGCATGACGGGCGCTGGGTCCGGTTGCGCGCGCGGCAACGGACATAGCACCTGCACGGCGTCGGCGCCTCGCAGCGCCTTCTCGACCGATTGCGGATCAAGCAGATCGGTCGTGACGATTTCGCAGCCGAGCGCCGCGAGCGGCTCGCCTTGCGCTGGATCGCGAATCACGGCGCGCACCGTGTGACCGGCGCGTCGCAACTGCGTCGCCGTCGTGTTGCCGACGTTGCCTGCCGCCCCAAAAATAAACGAATACGTGTGCCTCCTTTGCGTTTGACATGCGCTCATCATAGGGACGTGCCGCAGAAAAAACGCGCAGGAACGGATACTGGAGAACAGATCCGGATGATCGTGCAAACGGGGGCGCAAATTCATCGCAACGCCGCCGCACGCTTGCGCCGAAAACGGCCACACGTATCGTCGATTTCATTGAAGCGCATCTCGACCGCCGTCTCACGCTCGATGAACTCGCGTCAATCGCGCAATTGAGCGTGCCGCATTTCAAGGCGCTGTTTCGCGAGACGCTCGGCATGCCGGTGCATCAGTACGTGCTGGCTCGGCGCGTCGAACGCGCGCACGTTGCTGCTGGAAGGGAAGTTGAGCGCGAGCCAAATCGCGCTCGATACAGGCTTTTCGCATCAAAGCCATATGGCGCACTGGATGGGACGCCTCATCGGCGTGACGCCGCGCCCGTGAGTTGCGCGTAGACGTCATGCGAAAGCTGCAACAACTACTTGCGGTCGATATCGCCGTACACCGCATAGCCGAAGTCGCCGTCCACGCAGTAGAACACGTTCACCGGACCGTCCTGGTACAGCTTGAACGCCGTGGTGTTCGAATTCACAGCGTCACGCGCTCGCCATTCGGTCCGCGATACATGAACTGCGCGGTCGGACCGGCGGCGCCGGGCAGGAGCCGTCCGCCCAAAAGCTCGAAGCCGCTCTTCGACAGAATCGGCGGATGCACGTTGGTGCCGAGCCGGTTCGAGAGCCATTGCACGAAGTCCTGTTCGTGGTCGGCACTCATGTCGCTCGGCCGGTCGATCGCAGGCATATAAACGACGTGTGCGACCGCCGCCTGATGCGCGAACACTTCAGCGCCGTCGGCGCTCACGGGGCGCGTATCGCCGTGCGATTCCGCGCCCGAATGCGCATATCCACCAAATTGAGCGTCGATGCTTTGGCCCATGTTTGTCCCGACGCCGATTCCCACGCCGAGCACGAGTGCTGCCGCTATGCCGGCGAACTGCGGCTAGTTCACGGCGATCCACCAGACGCATCTGCAGGGCAAACACGCGCGTGCGCATTTTATTCCGTTCCTCGCATGAAAAGACGCTGGAGCGCATGGCGTCAGTACATCGTCATGGCGTCGGCGGCGCGCATCAGGCCGTGCGTGCGCGCGTCGCCCGCGACCACGTAGCGCTGACGCTGCGCGGTCCATGTCAGGAGCCGGATTTCGCCGATGCGGCGCGCGGCCCATTGCGGCTGCGCGGACGCGAGTAGCGCGAGTGTGGACAGCACGACGACGGGCTGATTGTCGCCGTTCAGATAGACGCATTCGCGCGCCCGCTGGAACGGGCTCGGCGCGAGCACGCGCTGATCGACGAGCCGCAGGCCGATCGCCGAGAGATCGGGCGCGGAGACGTCCGTGCGCGTCGGCGAGGCGGCCGAGTACTGGGCTGGTGGCGGATTCGGCCAGAGCGCCATCACGGCCGCGTTGTTGAGCGACTGCGGCGACACCTGCGTGGCGGCGAGCCAGCCGCTTGCGGTCACGAGGAGCATGATCAGCGCGGCGAGCGTTTTGCCGAGGCGTCCCGCGCGACGCGCGCCGTGCCGGTGGCGGCCGGTGCCGTGGCCAGTCGGCGAAGCATGGGCGGCCGGATGGGCACTTGCGCCCGCGGGTTCGTCGGTGGTTTGAAAGGCTTGCTGGATCTGCGCGTTCAGACGCGTATAGAAGAAGGCCACGCGGCGCGCTTCGGCCGTCCGCTTGCCGAGGTAGTCGCGCAGGAAAGCGGTGCGCTCCGGCGACAGCGTGCCGTCGGCGTAGGCTTAGATGTCCGCTTCGGAAAGCGGCGAGTCGGGTGGGGCGTCGGAGGAGGTCATGGTGTCGGCTTCGGTTGAATGTGGGCTGTCGTGGGGCGAACAAGAACGCGAGGCGCTTCATTCCAGCGCATCCGGCGTTTTTACGCACGGCCTGGAGTCCGGCCGGGTGCGTTCAGCCTCGCGATCGCCTTGTGATCTTTTATAGCCGCTTTTGCGAAGGCGCACCGTGCGGTTTCGAAGCGGCTGTGGCTAACCCCTTCGCGCGTCGGTTTGTTCCCGCTTCGAAATATGTTTTTCGTGGCTTTTGCGCAGGAATAAAAGCGTGGAGCGCGTGGTTCTCCTTCATGCAAACCCGCACAACACTCTCAGGAGCCGATCATGAAAAAGACCGCTTATTTCGCTGCTTTCGTCGCTTTGCTGCTCGCCGTTTTCGGAGCATCGTCGAGTGCTTTCGCGCAGGAAAAAACCGCGCGGCAGGTGTATCAGGAGTTGATCCAGGCAGAATAGAACGTCTAGTTTGAACTACGTGACCGATACTTCGTATCCCGAAGTCAATCCGATCTTTGCGCGACAGGTCCAGCAGCACAAGGAAGCGCTCGCGACCGAAGCCGCGGCGAGCCGTGTCGCAAGCGGCGATGCATCCGCCGCAAATACGAACTGAAGCAGCCTGAAGATGCGAGCAACAGGAACGAAGTGGCTCACCGGCGCACGGCGCAAGATCATGAATGAACGCGCGCTGGTGATCCGATGGAATAGAACGCGAGAACGTGTGTTAGCTGTCAATGAACACACATATTCCAGAGGGAGTTTCTTTCGTGATACAACCACCCGTTCCCAAGCCCGACGCGATCTGCGTGCCATGCCGACTTGCCGCTATTGGCGCTGTCGTCGCTGCACTGGCTGGCGCGCTGGCCTACACCGCAGGCTGTCTCACGCCTTCGCGCCTGAGCGCGCCGCGCATCGCATCGTTAACACGTTCGAAGCGGTGGCCGGCAAACCGCATCCTGGCTTCAGACGCAATCACGCAAAAGGCCTCTGCGTAGAGGGCTATTTCGATAGCAATGGCGACGGTGCCGTGTTGTATCACGCGGCCATATTTGCGCCGGGACGCACACCTGTAACCGGCCGTTTCGCGGTGCCCGGCGGCAATCCGTTCGCGCCGGACACGAGCACACCCGTGCGCAGTCTCGCGTTGCTGTTCCAGTTGAACGATGGCGAGCAATGGCGCACCGACATGAATTCGACACCCGTCTTCGCGGTTCATACGCCCGAGCAGTTCTATCAGCAACTGCTCGCTTCGAAGCCAGATCCGGCGACCGGCAAACCGGACCCCGAGCGGCTCAAGGCTTTCTTTGCCGCGAACCCGGAAACGAAGCCTTTTCAAGCGTGGGTGAAGGCGCATCCGCCGTAGTCGAGTCTGGCGAATGCAGCGTACTACAACATCAAAGCATTCCGTTTCACCGATGCCGCCGGCAACGAGCGCGCCGTGCGCTGGGCAATGGTGCCCGACGAAGCGTATTCGCCGATTACCGATCTTCATTGTCGCCATTGTCGTCGCACCGGTGCTCGGCCCGACGCTCGGCGGCTGGATTACCGACAACTTCTCGTGGCGCTGGGTGTTCCTGCTCAACGTGCCGGTGGGCGTGCTCACCACGTTCGCCGTCATGCAACTTGTCGAAGATCCGCCGTGGAAAAAGAATGCGGACACGCGCGTATCTGTCGATTACATCGGCATTACGCTGATCGCGACTGGCCTCGGTTGCTTGCAGGTGGCTCGACCGCGGCGAGGACGACGACTGGTTCTCGTCTGGTTATTCGCCTGTTCGCGGTACTCGCGGTGGCCGGCATAGTCGGCGCGACGTTCTGGCTGCTGTACACGAAGAAACCCGTAGTGGACCTGCGCTGCCTGAAAGATCGCAATTTTACGCTCGGCTGCATGACGATCGGTGCTTTCGCGACGATCCTGTACGGCAGCGCGGTGCTCGTGCCGCAACTCGCGCAGCAGCAGCTCGGCTATACGGCGATGCTCGCAGGTCTCGTGCTTTCGCCGGGCACCGTGCTGATTACGATGGAAATTCCGATCATCAGCAAACTGATGCCCTATATACAGACGCGTTTTCTGGTGGCGACCGGATTCGCGTTGCTCGCGTGCGCGCTCACGTATTCGCATTTTCTCGTCCCCAACATCGACTCCGTGACGCTCGTGAAAATGCGCAGTGCGCAGTCGCTTGCCATCGGGTTTCTGTTCGTGCCGATCACCACGCTTGCGATCTCACCGTGCCGCAGGAACTGAACGACGACGCGTCCGCGCTCTTCACGATGTTCCGCAACGTGGCGGGCTCGATCGGCATTTCCCTTTCCACCGCACTGATCCGCGAACGCACGCAGGCGCGCATGGCTCATCTGTCGGAACATATGTCCACGCTTTCGCAGAACTACAACGATTCGATCCAGCGCAGCGCGCACAACTCGCGCAAACTCAGGCACAGTTGCCGCAATACGAGCAGCAGATCGCGCAGGCGCTGAACGGTCTCGCGTATCTCGTCGGCGAAGCGCCCGGTGCGCTCAAAGCACAACTGTCCGCGCCCGGTATCGTGCCGCCCGTGCCGCCAACCGTGCCCGTCGGTTTGCCATCGACACTCGCGCGCCGCCACCCCGACATCCGTCACGCCGAGGCCACCTTGCATGCGGCAACCGCGAGTGTGGGCGTGGCCGTCGCGCAGTTCTATCCGGACGTGTCGCTCACCGGGTCGGTCGGCACCCGCGCGACGAACGCGAGCGATCTGTCGCGCTGGTCGCATCTGTTCTACTCGTTTGGCCCGAGCGTCTCGTTGCCGATCTTCCAGGGCGGCGCACTCGTGTCGAATCTGCGCATGACAAAAGCACAGCAGGCCGAAGCCGCGCTCGATTACCGCAAGACCGTGCTGATGGCGTTACGAGACGTGGACAACGCGCTCGTGATCTATCGCACGGACCAGACGCACCTCGATTCGCTCGGCGATAGCGTGACGGCAGAACAATCGGCGTTCGATCTAGCGAAGGATAGTTATCGCAAGGGCATTACGAGCTTCATCAACGTGCTCGATGCGGAGCGTCAACTCGCGCAGGCGCGTCAGCAATATGCACAAGGAACGATGCAGGTGAGCACGGATCTCGTCGCGCTCTACAAGGCGCTCGGCGGTGGCTGGCAGGATGATGGGGGAACGCCCGCGGCAGCGACGCCTGCTTCGTCTGCGTCTGCCGCGGGCGGTTGAAAAGCGCTATCCCCGCTCCGCTTAACCGTTGATCAGCGCCAACGCGTCTTCATCGGTTGGCGCTTTTTCGCGGCCACAGGCAGCGAGGATGTCGCGCAGCGACGTGGCAAGGCTCGCCGCGCCGATCGCGCTTCGCAGCTCCGTACTCCTGTGCTCCGTCTCCTGCGCATTCCACAAGCCCACGACGATCGCCGCATTCGGCAAGCGCGCGCGAATGCGTTTGATCAGATAGTACAGATGCGAGGGGATGCCGTCGAGTTGAAGATAGAGAATGCACACGACGCTCACGTCCCCGGCATCGAGACTTTCAATCGACGCACGCGACGCCGCTTCGTGCGGCAGTGCCTTTGTCGGAAAGCCATGCTTGCCGAGCAGTTGCATCAAAAGCGTCGCGGCGAGCGGATCGAGCGGACCGCGGCCGGGAATGCATAGCACGCGGCAGTTCGCTGCGATGGCTGCGTTTTCTTCGGGAGAGCGGGTTTCTTCGCGTGCGGTGTCAGCGGATTCTCGCGCCCCGTCTGCTACGGCTTCATCCGCATTGGCTTCCGTATCCGCCGAACCTGCAGGTGCGAGAGGTCCGGTCCGACTCCAGTCGTCTTCGATCACACGTGCCGGCGGTTCGCGATCTTCGTAACTGTCGAGGCCATCGACGAGATCGTTCGTCGTGGCTTCGATACGCGATAATTGCACCGCCGTCACGCTGCCGCGCGCCACGTCATTCGCGGCAAGCTGCAATCCCTTGACCGCCACTTCGTCGTAATACGTGCAAAGCGAGCGGTCGCGCAACAGAAGTTCGGCCTGCTCGATGGCCTCATCGGGATCGCCCGCGAGCGCGGCTGATAAAAGTTTTCGACCGGCGTCAGCGCGGGTTGATCGCCGAGCAGCACGTCGAGAAATTCGAGCCGCCGCACATGCCGACCCAGTACCAGCAAACATAAAGTCAGCGGCGTCGACAGAATCAGGCCGGTTGGCCACCAGATCCAGCTCCAGAAAATCGCGGCCACCACGACGGAAAACGGCGAGAGCCCCGTGCTGCGTCCATATAGCAACGCTCGACCACCTGACCCGTGATCAGCTCGACCGTGACGAACAACGCGAGCGACCAGAGCACCATCGACCAGCCTGGACTCACCGCCGCCGCGAGCGAAGTGGCGAGCACAGCCGAAATCCAGATGCCGACGTAGGGCACGAGCCGCAGAAGCTCGGCCAGAATGCCCCACAGGATCGGACTCGGCACACCGATCAGAAAAAGCCCGAGGTCGATCATCACGCCAAGCCCGGCATTCAGGCCCAAGAAATAGCGGCTCAGACGCCGCGCGGCTTCGTCCATCACCGTGGTGGCGCGGTGCAGATCACGCGAGCAGAACAGACGCAACGCACGATCGCGCAGGTCGTCGCGTTGCAAAAGAATCACCACGGTCACGACAAACACGATGAACGCCGTTTCCAGCGGACTGATCGCCGGCGACAACACGCGGCGCGCCATCTCGAACGGCGTGGGCATCGGCTCGCGCACTTCGACCGGCACGGCGGTGGCCGACGCCTGCGGTTTTCCGGTAGGTGTTGCAGCAGTTCTATCGCGCGGCGGCTCGATCGTCGCGCGTTGCAGCGCCTGCCCCGCCATGCTCGCGAAGCGGTCCAGCTTGCCGACGGTCAGACGATGCGCCGCTTCCATCTTGCGTTCGATGGTGGCCTGATAACGTGGCATACCGGCGGCGAGATCCGTGAGTTGCGTGCCGATCACCGTGCCGAGCAGGCCGATCACGGAGACCGACATCACGACGGCGGCGAACACGGACGCGACATGTCCCAGCCTTAGACGGCCGAGCAGATTGACGAGCGGCGCAAGGAAAAAACTCAGCAAAATGGCGAGCGTGCTCGGTATCGGCACCGCGCTCGCAAAATAAAGACTCGCGACGACAGCGATTCCCACGGCGAGCGCAATCAGGCTTTCCAGACCGAACGCCGCAGGCGGCGGCTGCAGACGATTAGCCGTGGCCGTCGTGGTCGCGTTGGTCGCGGTCCGCACATCGCGCAGACCGCGTGAATCGGAAGCCTCGCTCATTGCAACGTACTCATCGCAACACGCTCGCTCGTGCGGCGTTTACTTGAGCGGTGCCTGCGCGACCGGTCCGCTTTCGACGGGCGGCGCCTCCTTCTCGATAGCAGCGCGCGCCTCTTCCCAGTATTCGTCAGGCGTACCCTTCGGCTCGGGTGCCCGCTCCCACAGGTAATAGGCGCGCGTGCGAATCTGTTCCTCCAGCGAGGTCTGTTCCTGTTCCATTTGATCACCTTTGATCTGACGTGACGTGGACCGGTAACTTCCGTATCGACGGTAGCTGCGTGGCACGGCTTGGCGCTTCAAGCGCGAACAGCAGCAGCGATCTGCCCGTAACCTGATACGAGTCGCCCGTGCCGAATTGCGGCAACTCGGTGCGCACGGGCATGTTGGTGTAGAGCAGACAGGTCCAGTTGTCGCCCTCGGGAATGTCGGGCAGCTTGAAGTTGACCACGTCGTGATGCGCGTTCAGGACGAGCAGCAAGGTAGCATCCAACGCGGGACGGCGAATGCCGCTCGCCTGCGCGCGGCCGTCGATCACGAGGCCGAAGCAGCGCATGTTCGGATCGTCCCATTGCTCCTGTGTCAGGTCCGAGCCGTCGGGCGAGAGCCAGCGGGTATCGGTCACTTCGAGCGCTTCGTTGTATTCACCGGTAAGAAAACGTCCGCGCCGCAGCACCGGCAGACGATGCCGCAACGTCGTCAGATTGCGCACGAACTCGGTGAACGCGCGGCCTTCGTCGTCGATCTCGTCCCAGAGTTCACCCAGCTGATCTCGTTATCTTGGCAATACGCATTGTTATTGACCTTCTGCGTGCGGCCGAATTCGTCGCCCGCGAGAATCATCGGCGTGCCTTGCGAGAGCAGCAGAGTGGCGAGCAGATTGCGCTTCTGGCGCTCGCGTTGCGTGCGGATATCGGCGTCGTCCGTGGGACCTTCCGCGCCCATGTTCCATGACTTTTTATCCGAATGACCGTCCTTGTTGTCCTTGCCGTTCGCCTCGTTGTGCTTGTCGTTGTAGGACACGAGATCGTTCAGCGTGAAGCCGTCGTGCGCGGCGATGAAGTTCACGCTCGACCACGGGCGGCGTCCGCGATGATTGAACTTGTCGGCCGAACCCGTGAGGTGTGTGGCGAGATCGGGTACCCTGCCTTCGTCGCCCTTCCAGTATTCGCGCACGGTATCGCGGAAGCGGTCGTTCCATTCGGCCCAGCCCGGCGGAAAGCCGCCCACCTGATAACCGCCGGGGCCGCAGTCCCACGGCTCGGCAATCAGACGCACGCTGGAAAGCACCGTTCTTAGCGGCAGCTGTCAAGAAGGCCGCCGCCTTCGTCGAAACCATGTTCCTCGCGGCCGAGGATGGTGGCCAGATTGAAACGGAAGCCGTCCACTTTCATTTCCGTCACCCAGTAACGCAGACTGTCGGTGACCATCTGCAGCACGCGCGGATGCGAAAGATTCAGCGTGTTGCCCGTGCCGGTATCGTTGATGTAATGGCGCGGTTCATTGGGCATCAGGCGATAGTACGACGCGTTGTCGATGCCCTTGAACGAAATCGTCGGGCCGCGTTCGTTGCCTTCGGCCGTGTGGTTGTACACCACGTCGAGAATCACTTCGAGGTTGTTGTTGTGAATGCGGTCCACCATCTCCTTGAATTCATGCACGGGATCGGTGGACGAAGCAAAGAAACGCGGATCGGCCGCGAAGAAGCCGATGGTGTTGTAGCCCCAGTAGTTAGTGAGGCCTTTGTCGAGCAGATAGCTGTCGTTCACGAAGGTCTGCGCCGGCAGCAGTTCCATCGTCGTGATGCCGAGATTGCGGACGTAGTCGAGCACCGGCTACTGTCCGAGTCCGGCGAACGTGCCGCGCAGTTCCTCGGGTACGTCGGGATGCCGTTTGGTAAATCCGCATACGTGCGTTTCATAAACGATCACACGCTCCTAGGGCAGCGGATTGCGCTCCGGGTGGCTCCACGAAAAATTCGCATCCACGACCTTGCATTTGGGCACGAAAGGCGCGCTATCGCGTTCGTCGAATGGACAGATCGCCTTCTTCCGAATCGAGCGTGTAGCCGAAAACTTCAGGCATCCATTTCAGCTCGCCAATGTGCGCATTCGCGTACGGATCAAGCAGCAGCTTGTTCGGATTGAAACGGTGACCTTTTTCCGGTTCTTACGGACCGTGAACGCGATAACCGTAGATCGCGCTTGGCTTGAGACCAGGCACGAACACGTGCCACACCTCGTCGGTGTATTCAGGCAGTTCGATCCGTTCGATTTCGTTTTCGCCGATTTCATCGAACAGACACAGTTCGACCTTGGTGGCGTGCGCGGAGAAGAGCGCGAAGTTCACACCGTTTCCATTCCATGTCGCACCAAGCGGGTTGGGCGTGCCTTCGGAGATGCGCGTCGAGTAATTAGCCGGGGATGACATAGCGGTTCCTGAGCAGCTTTGCTGAAGAGGACGGACGGCGCGGACGCGCGAGTTTCCTGCGAGTTTCACGGTTACTTCCCCGCACGATCTTTCACCATACAGAATGAACAAGCCCGTTTGAAAAGCAAATTCCGGTCCCGGGCCTTTTCATACGCTTCGCGCGGAGCGAATCGCCGTGTGGCGAGGTATTCAGACGAAAACTGATACGCCGGCCGGCGCGCGGCGTGATGCGCGGCACAGCATTTACGGCACGGGATGTGAAAGGCCATCCCCGCTGAGGTCCGCATAACCGTCCGCAACACATCAGGGAGAACAATCACCATGACGAAATTCCACTTCAAGCCCATCGTCGCATCCACCTTGCTGCTGGGCCGCGCTTGCTTCCTACGGGAACGCTTACGCTCAAGGCGCACCGCAGGCGATCACGGAAAAACGTACCGACGTCGTGCAGCTCGCGAGCGGCTATCGCGCGTCGAAGCTGAATGGCGTCGATGTGTACACAAGAACAAGGATACGATCGGCACGCTCGACGATCTGATCGTGTCGCCGGCCGCGGACCACGGCACCTATGTATGCTATTCTTTCGGTGGGCGGCTTTCTCGGAATGGGCAAGCAACTCGTCGCGGTGCCATTCTCCGATCTGCAGATCAACAACCGTCGCGTGGTCCTGCCGGAGGCAATGAAGCAGTCGATCGAGGCAATGCCCGAATTCAGGTACGCGCCGGACTGACGCGTACCCGCATCGCGATTGTTAGAGGATCACGGCCGCGCGTCCGCATGCAGCGCAGCGGCCGATTCGAGCACACGCAACAGACGTTCAGGCGTGAGCGGTTTGGCGCAGTGCGCATCGAAGCCGGCCGCGCGCACGAGCGCGGTCGTCGCGTGAAGCGAACGTTGTACATGCAACGATCAGCATATGCGACGTGTCGGGATGCGCACGCAGTCTGCGTGCAAGTTCGAGACCGTCGAGATTCGGCATCTTGATGTCGAGCACGACGGCAAACGGCTACCAGTCGCGCTCCATGTCGCAGACGGCCAATGGGTCTTCGAGCGACCGGCATTCGAAGCCGTCCGCATTCAGCAGCATCTCCAACGCTTCGGCGGCTTCACGGCAGTCGTCCACCACCAGCACGCGGCGATGCGACACCATCGCGTGCTGGATCGGTCGCCACACTACAACGTCTTCGTTCTCGTTCATTCTTTCGTGGGCGTCGACATGTTCTCCTTGCCTGTTGTCCTCGTACCTTCTGCCTCGTGCCTCTGCGTTTTTTTACGTCCTTCGCAACGTCTCCTGTTTGCAGTCGCGGGCAATTCAATACTGGCGCGCAAGAACCAATCCAGCGCCACCATGTGCGAATGCTTTCCGACCAGGCATTCGCCTCCATTCAGTTCGCATCGGGCATCACGTTCTGCATCGCGTTTCTGCATGACGTCTGGCATTACGTCCGGCCTGCGCGTGACGAAACTCGCCACTGCTTATCGGGCTCCAGAGTAGACGAGGATACATGTCGAAAATGCAGCAGTGCCTTACGTATTTCCGCTGTTGGGATTATCCCGCACGGTCGTCGATAAAGCCCTTGAGCATCGCAAGCGTGTCGGCGTCGTCGATATGTTTGTCGGTTCTCCAGCGCAACATGCGCGGGAATCGCACCGCTACGCTGGGCTTGTGGCGCGGGCTGGCCTGAATGCCTTCGAAGCCGATTTCAAATACCAGCGTAGGTGTCACGCTGCACACCGGGCCGAATTTTTCTATCGTCGTCTTACGTAAAATTGCGTCGACCTGCCGCATTTCTTCATCGGTCAGACCGGAATACGCCTTTGCAAATGGCACCAGCGTACGCACGCCATTCGCTTCTTCCCACATGGCGAAAGTGAAGTCGGTGTAAAGACTCGCACGGCGGCCGTGGCCGCGCTACACGTAAACCAGTACGGCATCGATCGCGTACGGATCGACCTTCCATTTCCACCACGTGTCCGACGCCTTGGTGCGCCCCACGCTATACATCGACTCGCGCTCTTTCACCATCAGCCCTTCCACGCCACGTTCGCGGCCTTGCTCGCGCAGCGCGCCCGGCGCTTGCCACGTGTCCGCGTGAACGAGCGGCGATACACGCATGAGGTCGTGGGCAAGCGAGCCCTCCAGCGACGCGCATAACGCTTCGAGTTACGTACGGCGGTCGGCGAGCGCGGTCATCCGTAAGTCCTTACCGTGTGCTTCGAGCAGATCGTAGACGAGCAGGGTGGCGGGCGAGTCGGCGAGAATTTTTCTGGTCAGCGTTTTACGCGCGATACGCGATTGCAACCGTGCGAACGGCAATGGCCCAGCGGTGCCGGGTTCCCATGCGAGAATTTCACCGTCGATCACGGAGCCGTCGGGTAACGTCTCGCCCAACGAAGCCACTTCGGGAAAGCGGTCCGTAATCAGATCTTCGCCGCGCGACCAGATCCAGACACGCCCATCGCGTTTGACAATTTGCGCGCGTATGCCGTCCCACTTCCATTCGACCTGCCATCGCGACGGATCGCCGAGCGTCGCCGGATCAGCCTGCAACGGATGCGCGAGAAAGAATGGATACGGCAGGCCCAGATCGCTGTCGTTCGCGATACCGCCTTCCTGCGTGGCGTCGCCTTCGGTCTCCGGCGCAATCAGTCGCAGATAGCGCGCGGCATCGGGCTTCTGCCGCGAATCAGTCCAGCCGACCATGCGCTGCGCGATGCGCTTGTGGTCCACGTCCGCCATTTGCGCCAGCGCCCTCACGACGAGTTGGTGCGCCACGCCTACACGGAATCCACCGCCTATCAGCTTGGTGAGCAGGAAACGGCCGCTCCAGTCGAGTTCGTCCCAATGAAAGTATGTGGCCCAAGCCGCGTCCTCCGGCTCGACCGTCGAGAAATAGCTCGTGAGCGCTTCGAGCTTGTCGTGCGTGGACGCGGTGGCATCGAGTGCCGTATAGAGCGCTGCGAAGCGTTTCATGCGCCGCCCGAAGTTGCCGTGACAGTTGCCGTTGTTTCAGACATCGCAGGTTCCTCGGCGCCTGCGCTATCGGCTTCGACGGCGTCATCGCCGTATTGCGTTTCGGATGCGCCCGCTTCGAGTCCCTGTTCGCGCAGCCAGCGCACCATCGGCTCGACCGAACCGTGCTGACGATCACGCGCCGCGCGCCCGTCGATTGAATCGCCGTTTGCAGGCCCGGCCAGTCCGCGTGATCGGACAGCACGAAGCCGCGATCCACACCACGCCTGCGCCGCGCGCTGCGCAGACGCATTCAGCCCGAAGCGAACGCGTCGCTGTAGTCGCCGAAACGTTTGAGCCATGCGCTGCCCTGCGCCGACAGCGGCGCGACGATCAACGCCTGTTTGAAGGTGGCTTTTTCCTTCACGGGGAGCGGTTCCACGGCGCCATGACAGAAGATCGGACCGATGGCCGCGTCGACACTCGCCAGCACTCGTTGCGCCTTGCCGAACGAATAGCAGAACAGCACCGACGCGCGTCCTTCCGCCGCGTTTGTGACGCCACCATGAATCGACGCCGTCGAACACGCTTTGCGCCGCGTCCCAACGATAGATCGGCAAACCGAAAGTCGACTCGGTGATGAAGGTATCGCACGCTACCGGCTCGAAAGGATCGCACGTCGGATCGGGGTCGAGCTTGTAGTCGCCTGATGCAACCCACACGCGCCCGCCATGTTCGATGCGTACCTGCGACGATCCCAATATATGGCCTGCCGGATGCAGCGATACGACCGTGTCGCCGATCGCAATGCATTCACCGTACGCGAGCGTTTGCAGCGCGATGCCGGGCAGAGGCGACAGCAGCACATTGGCGCCCACCTCCGCTGCCAGATAGCGTTGACTGCCGAAGCGCGCGTGATCCGAATGCGCATGCGTGATGACCGCGCGATCCATGGGCCGCCAGGATCGATATAGAAGTCGCCCGGCGGGCAATAAAGCCCTTCGGGTCACGCGATCACGAGGTCCGTCATGTAGGTCATGTCAGAGGCCAAAGGTCGAAGTGCTTCGCTATTGTTCGCTAGGGCTCGATGCGCAGGCGTTGCACGGTGTATCGGAATGCGCTTTTCGACGCGCCTGTTCGAATGTCTGCGGAGCGGGTGCGGTGGGTAAAGTTGGCAGCGCTCACAGCGACTTCTCCCAACTTCGCGGCGTGCATCGCGTCATTGCGTATGCTCCGGTTCCGGGGCGCAGGCAAACTGTTCCCATCTGCACGTGCCTGCACGCACCTACGCGCGATTTGCGCGTGCCGCCGTCCGCTTGGCGGCTTTCTTGCTTTATTCAGTGACACGAGGCGCATCCTGCGAAAAGCCATCCTGATCGTCATCGTGCTGTCGCGCTTCGTGCCGCAGCATGATCTGCTGGCCGCGTTGGGGCATCTGTTGCAATGGCTCGTGCCGGGGCAGTCGGCGGCGCTTGTACGCGAGCTGGCCAACTTCCTTGCGCATCGCGCGGTGATCGGCTGGGTGCTGCTGCTCACGATGGTCTTCTTCAGCTCGCTCGCCTTCACCGTGCTCGAGAACGCGATGTCGCTGATCTTCGTGCATCGCGTCGTGATCCGGCGGCAACACTTCCTGCTCTCCGCGCTCCTGCCGTATTGCTACATCCTCTTTCTCGGCGTGGGCATTCTGATCGTGACTTTCGTGTCGAGCGGACTCGAAGCCGTCGGCGCGGAAGGCGTCGAAGTGCTCGGCACGCACGTGTCGTTGCAGGGCCTGTCGCGCGCGGTGCTGTAATCTGCTCGGTCTTGCGGGCGAAGTGTTCGTGCTGACCTCGATCTACCTGGTGATGCCGATGGGACGTCCATCGCTCAAGCACGCGCTCTTCGGCGGCATCGTCGCCGCCGTGTTGTGGGAAATCACGCGGCACGTGCTGGTGTGGTACTTCGCGACGCTCTCGCAAGTGAACGTGGTGTACGGTTCGCTTACGATGGTGATCGTCATTCTGTTCAGCCTCGAGTGGCTCGCCACGCTGCTGCTGTTCGGCGCGCAGGTGATTTCGCAATACGAGCGCTTCGGCTTCGAGCCCGCGAACGCGCCGCAACTCGAAATAAAGACCGGTTAAAAAACGCGCGAGGCTTCGCGTTTACTGAAGCTGTGTAGTCGCTCGGCGAGCGATGACGCAATTCATGACACAGGATATGACGCACGGTGCAACCCACTACGCGAAGCCGTAACCCGCACAGCGAAGCTGCGGATGCATCGGCCTTACGTATCGAATGCATCGCGCATTTTCCCTATTTCGATGTGTAAGCGATGCTGGTTTCGAGGCCAGACTGCGGTAACATTTGCGTTGATGCCAGCTCGCGCGCACTCGACAGCGTCACGCCTAGCGGGCCCTAGGACTCGACCATGAGCACCATCCAGCCAAATAACGTACAAGTTACCGAACAGACCATGTTGCCTGCTCATGACTCCAGTTGGAACAGGAGCGTGAGACGCTGCCTCGTTGCAACTTCGTCACCATCGGTGCCTTCTGCAGCGTCGTTTCGCGACGGCTATCGCCATACGCGAACCATCCCGCACGACGAGCGCGCGACATGATGCACAGCACGGACTCTACCCGTTTCCTTCCGGCGACGCGCTCTTCGAACACGCTGCGTGCGGCCTGATTCTCGCCGACGTGACCGAGCGCAAGGAAGCGCAAACGGTGTTGTTGCGCCAAGCCGCGATCTTCGAACATCTGAGCGACGCGACCGTCATCACGGATCTGCGCGGCAACATCACGGAGCGCCGCCGCACCGAGCAGCAACTCAAGCGGCTCAATCACGAACTCTCGAAGGCCGACCGTCGCAAGGACGAATCCTCGCCACGCTCGCGCACGAGTTGCGCAAGCAGCGGCTCGAGCATCGCGCGCGCGATGCAGTCCGCGATGGAAGCAGCGCGGCCCACGGTGCAGGCATCGTCCCATCATTTAAGCGTGACGCTGCCGCCTGAGGCGCTCTATCTCGATGCGGACCCCCACACGTCTTTCGCAGATGATCCTGAACCTGCTGAACAACGCCGCGAAATACACGCCGCCTGGCGGCAGCATTGAGCTCACTGCGCGCAGCGAAGGCGACGAGGCGGTGATCGTGGTCCGCGATTCGGGCATCGGCATTCCGCGCGAACATCTGGACAGCGTGTTCGAAATGTTCTCGCAGCTCGCGCCCGCGCTCGACCGTTCGCAAGGCGGGCTCGGCATCGGCCTCGCTCGTGCGCGGACTCGCGGAATTGCACGGCGGCAAGGTCGAAGCTCACAGCGGCAGCCCCGGCACAGGCAGTGAATTCGTGATCCGTCTGCCGCTCGCAAAAGTGCCCGCTGTGCTGATCGAAGTGCAAGCCGCCGACGTGCCGCTCGCGGCCAATCTGCGCGTCGTCATGGACGATAACGCCGACGCCGCCGACAGCCTCGCGATGTGCTCGAACTCGAAGGCCATCACGTGCGCACGGCAAGCGACGGCGTCACCAGCTTGCAACTGATCGGCGAATTCGCGCCGCAGGGGGGTGATTCTCGACATCGGCCTGCCGCTGATGAACGCCATGCACAATCATCAGGGCATGTATTGCCACGGCTTGCCCGGACGCGGCAAGAGTCTCGTGTGGATACCGTGTTCGAACTCGCGGCATGCAGCAAACGCCGCCTGCACTTCCACGAGTTTCTGCGTGAGATGAATCGGCGGCTCGTGAACGAACCGCGCGGTGACGACCGCCTCGGCTCCGTGTCGCGTCAATGGCTCGATGGCGTCGCGCTATTGTGCTTCGACGAATTCCACGTGCATGACATTGCCGATGCTCACCATCATCGATCAGCACGCGGTCTATGTCGCGAAACATCCGGGTATTTTCTTTCTGCAAACGCTAAAGGCGTTCCGTGCCAATCAGGGTTTGCTGCTCGCGGTCTATGTCGCGTACTACGCGTTGCTGTCCATCGTGCCATTGATGATGCGTTTCTGATCGGCCGCTTTCTCGATACGGCGATTGCATCTGGCACGCGCATCGTGCTGACGTCGAACTATGCGCCGGAAGGCCTGCTTCCCGATCCCGAGTTTCACGAACGTTTTCTGCCCACCATCGAGCAGATCAAACGCCACTTCACCGTAATTCATTTTGACGGCGAACGCGACTATCGTTTCGGCACCGAAGAAGCGCTGCATCTGCGCTTCTTCGGTGCCGCTGGATACCGCAACCGGCAACGCACTACGCGACGTTTTCCTGCGCTACGAAGGCGAGGAAGCGCTCGACGAGCCCGCCACGCCACCGTCAGTGCCGCGGGCCGTCCGCCCCAGGCGCATACCTTGCAGCGGCTCGTATGGCTCGTCGATATTTTCTATGACCGCAAACGCGCGCTCTTCATCGCATCCAACCAGCCGATTCAGGCGGCCTCGCAGGTCTCGAAGGCGCGCACGATCTGTTGCGCACGCTGAGCCGGCTCGCGGAAATGCAGTCGCAGGGTTATCGCAACGCGCTCGACTCTGCAAATCTTGCAACGCAAACGCAAATCCTGCCCAACGCATAGCGCGACTGCGTATTTTGGCGAACGTGATCAGGGGATTCGGGTTGAACGTGACGGGTCCTTTCGGTTGAAGGTGATCGCTGATCAGCGGTTTTCGAAGCGAGCGAGCATCTTGCCGAAATGG
>CALNWS010000055.1 GCA_940747215.1 uncultured Paraburkholderia sp.
TCCTCCGCATCCTGATCATGATCACCTTCACCATATAATCCATTGCCCGCGCAACGCCACCTTCCAAACTGATCACGGTCGCCAAAACGGCCTGATCACCATCACCGAAATCCCGCAGCCGCGACGCTGTGCGAAATCGACGGACGTCTGCTGATTTCCAGCAAAAAGATTGCATTGAAGAAAGACTATATATCCGCCAGGTGCTCGACGTCTACCACGCTTGATGCAACCGGACGGAATAAGACAGTAAGCAGGAGGCACTATGAGTAGGAGGCACTATGTCCAGCTACAACATTGCATTGAATTTCAAAGATGGCGTGACGCGTTTCGTCGAATGCAAAGCCGGTGAGAAAGTACTCGATGCCGCGTTTCGCGCAAAGATCAATCTGCCGATGGATTGCTCCGACGGCGTGTGTGGAACCTGCAAATGCCGCGCCGAGAGCGGCAGCTATGACCTAGGAGACGATTACATAGAAGATGCGCTGAGCGAAGACGAGAAAGACAGCGGCCTCGTGCTGACCTGCCAGATGGTGCCGCAAAGCGATTGCGTGATCGCGGTGCCCGCTTCGTCCACGGCGTGCAAGACCGGTCAGAGCAAGTTTGCTGCCACGGTCACAAAGATCGAACAGCACAACGATGCTGCGGTCGTGCTCGAACTGAACGTCGACAACGGGCCGCCGGTTTTTCTCGCGGGCCAGTACGTCAATATCGATGTGCCGGGAAGCGGGCAGCATCGTTCGTATTCATTTCGTCGGTGCCGGGCGCTTCGACGATCAGTTTTCTGATCAAGAAGATTCCGGGCGGCGTGATGAGCACGTGGCTCGAATCCGCGCAGGCGGGCAACAAGGTGGAACTGACCGGACCCGGCTCGGCAGCTTCTATCTGCGCGCGGTCGAGCGTCCGCTGCTGTTCCTTGCGGGCGGCACGGGCCTCGCGCCGTTCCTCTCGATGCTCGAAGTACTCGTGCGCGCCAACTCGCAGCAGAAGGTGCATCTCATCTATGGCGTGACGCGCGATCTCGACCTCGTACAGGTCGACGCTATCGAAGCGTATGCCGCGAAGCTGCCGAACTTTCACGTTCAGTAGCGTCGTTGTTGCAGAAGCCGAATCGAATCATCCGCGTAAGGGCTGGGTCACGCAACACATGCCTGCGGAATGTCTGAACGATGGTGACGTCGATGTATATCTGTGTGGCCCGCCGCCGATGGTCGATGCGGTGCGCGAATATTTCGACAACAACGGTGTGAAGCCGAACAGCTTTCACTACGAGAAGTTCATGCCGAACGTCCCGTCGGTGAAATCATGAACAGCCGGCGATTCGAGGGCAAGGTAATGGTGGTGACGGGCGCGGCACAGGGCATCGGCCGAGGCGTTGCGCTGCGCGCCGCCGCTGAAGGCGCGAAGGTCCTGTTCGTCGATCGGGCGGATTTCGTTGCAGAGGTCGCAACCGAAGCCATCGATGCCGATACTGCCGGGTTCGTTGCGGATCTCGAAACGTATGAAGGCGCGGCCTCTACGATGGCGTTCGCGGTGCAGAAGTTCGGCCGCATCGACATACTCGTGAACGGCGTGGATGGCGCGATCCGCATGCGACCGTATGCGGAATTTGAACCCGCGCAGATCGACGCCGAAATCCGCCGCTCGCTCATGCCGGCTCTGTACGCGGCCATGCCGTGCTTCCGCAGATGCTCGCGCAAGGTGGTGACACGATCGTCAACGTTTCGTCGAACGCGACGCGCGGCATTCGACACGTGCCTTATTCCGCCGCGAAAGGCGGTGTGAACGCGATGACGCAATCGCTCGCGATGGAATACGGCGAGTACAACATCCGCGTCGTAGCCGCAGCGCCCGGCGGAACCGAAGCGCCCGCGCGACGCGTGCCGCGCAATGTAGCGGGCGATAGTGCTCAAGAGAAGACGTGGATGAGCGAAGCGGTTAAGCAGGTGACTGAATCGACGTTCTTCAAACGCTACGGCACGCTCGATGAACAGATCGCGCCGATCCTGTTGATCCTGTTTCTTGCCTCCGATGCCTGTTTCTTGCCTCCGATGAAGCGGATTATATCACCGGCGCTGTATTGCCGGTTGCGGGTGGGGATAATGGTTAGGGCGTGTGGTTTGTTTCGGTGATGGTGGACGCTTCTATTCCTTCGAGTTTTGAGGGGCGGCTCTCGGCGGAGCGGACGAGACACAGCGCGTGATGTGGTTGCAGTTTTGTCGGGTTTTGAGGGTTACGGCGGGGGAATGGGGGTGGCGTCATTGCCATTGGAAAAATCGCGGCGAAAGAAAAGCACCAGTGATCAGTGCTATTTCACGCGCCGCCGCGCCGTAAAACTCTCGGGCTCCCACTCGCGCAGCGCGATGAGCAAACCTGTGCCGCGTTTTTCACGCAGCGGTGCGGAGACAGATTCGGTATGAAGCGCGCCGACTCGTTGGCGTAGCCGACGCAACTCCACTCGCAGTTCCGCGATCGCCGCCCCGGTCAACATTCCGTTCGCAAATTCGAGCGTTTCGTCCTCGCCGGAAAAGCGGCTCGCCAGAAAATCCCACAGCCCCTGCACAAGGAAAAATTGCCGGAGAAGGCCGCCCGGCAACCAGTCGAAGTCGCACGACACTCGCAATCTGATCCGATCTCCCGGCAGAAGATCGGCGATCTTCATATGTTCGAGGGTAAGCAGGTGCTTGATGCACTGCGCGCGCGTGATGTTATAGACGCCTGTAATCTCGTCCATCGTCCAGTGATTCAGTGCGCAAACGGTGACAAGCAGCAGTGTTTCGTCCGCGATGAGCCGCCGCTCCTGTTCCTCGGTCAACACCTCGATAGCCGACGCGGATGTTGCAGAAAGATTGACCAACTCGACCATGGTCAGCCCGAGGATGCGCGCGAAGTCCACAAGCCGTTCGACGCTCAGGCGCTGTTCGGCGAAAAGGCGCTTGACGGAAATGCCGAGTGCGTCTGCCGCATCACGGTAGGTCATTCCCCTCGCCTTCATTTCCCGCCGGATGGTTTTACAGGGGTCCTCGATTTCATGCATATGCATCACATCCGTAAACGTATCGTTTTAATACTTTATGTCGCGTTTCATGATGTGACAAGTCGTAAAAACACCATTTTTCGATTCCACGCAGCAAGATGATCTTACTCCAACACGAGGCGATCACTTCCATGCAGATCATCAATGACGTCACCGGCCTGAACGAAGTTCTCGTTGCAAGCGTCGCACGGCCACGTTCGACCGACGAAATCGCCGCGATTCTCCGCCGTACCTCGCTTCCCGTTTCGATCGGCGGCGGCAGATTCAGCCAGGGCCTGCAAACGGCAAGCCCTAGCAGTTTTCACATCGATCTGTCTGCATGAATCGCATCCTGTCGCTCGATCCCGTGACAGCCCGCATTCGCGTGCAAGCAGGCGTGCGCTGGAGCGATTTCCAGCGAGCGATCGACCCACACGATCTCGCGGTCAAGGTTATGCAGACGTACGCGACGTTCACCGTTGGCGGTGTGCTCTCCGTCAACGTTCATGGTCGCTATGTCGGCTTCGGGCCGGTGGTCTCATCCGTACGCTCGATCCGGCTCGTGCTGGCCGATGGCAGCATCGTCACGGCATCGCGCGACGAACATGCGAATCTTTTTCATGCGGCAATTGGTGGATATGGCACGATCGGCATCATCACGGAAGTCGAGCTGGACCTCGTGCAGAACACGCGGGTTGAACGCCATGCGCAGAAGATGACGCTCGATGCCTACGCCGCATGGTTCGATTCGAACGTACGTGACCGAAAGGACGTCGTATTTCACAATTTCGATCTGATCTGATCTGTATACGCCGCACTATGCTTGCGGCCGTGCCGTGAGCTGGATCGAAACGGACAAGCCCGCAACCTCGCCACGCTTGCAGGCACCCGACCGGAAACATTCTCTTGCCCGTTATCTCCTGTGAGCGATCACCGAGACACCGACGGGCAAGCTTCGCCGCGAATTTCTCTACGATCCGCTCATCTATGCGCGGCGCGCGGTGCACTGGCGCAACTACAAGGCCGAATACGACGTCGCCGAACTCGAACCTGCGAACCGCATGCGGAGCACCTATGGTATTGCAGGAATACTTCGTCCCCACACGGTCGCTTCAAACCTTCGCACGGGCACTCGGCGACGTGCTGCGCAGACACGGCGTGAACGTGGTCAACGTGTCTGTGCGCCACGCCTTCTCCGACGACGAGACGTTGATGTCCTAGGCGCGTGGCGAGACGTTTGCGTTCGTCCTGCACTACAAGCAACGCATCGATGTGACGGCAAAGTTTCATGTCGCTGTCTGGACGCGTGAACTGATCGACGCCGCTCTGGCGGCCGGTGGCACTTACTATCTCCTCTACCAGATGCATGCGACGCACGAACAGTTTCATCGTGCGTATCCGCGTGCAAAGGAGCTTTTCGCCATGAAGCACGAGTTCGATCCGACCTACCGCCTACGCGGCGGCCTCTGGGACAGCTATTACGCACCTGGATTCGCAGCAGTGCCGACACCTGAAACGCGCAACTCCGCTTTGCTCTTTCACTCCGTCTATGACGATGCCGTTACTGCGACACGCTTTCACGCGTTCCTCAAAAACGTTTTCGATATCGTTCCTCCTGACAATCTTCACGCACTGATCCTGCGGGTCACATCGGCACACTCAGACGACGAGACGATCTACCGGAACATCCAGAAGGATCTGCCCGGCGCAACGCCACGTCTTGCAATGCTGACGCATGCGCTTCCTTCGCTTGCTCGTCAGAAAGAAGTGATCGGCGTGCAGGCCGCCAAACTGATCGGCTCGCGTACGCTTCGAGACTATGTGGAGATCGGCACGACGGGCCGCTATGTCCGGACGCTGTGCCGTCATCTCGCGTTATCTGGCGATACGACGCTCGTGCACGACATCGAAGGCGGCTTCTCGCCCGTCGACACATCGTGGAGTGCGGCGGCCTTCGCAAGGCGGGCGCCCTTGTTCCGCTCGACGACTACGCGCCGCTCGGACTGAAGCCCGCGAGTGCGGACCTTGTCTCCTGCTTCATTGGTCTGCACCATATGGCACCTGAGTGGCTTGCAATGTTCCTTGCTTCGATTTCGCGAGTGCTGCGTCCCGGCGGTGTGTTCTTGCTGCGCGAGCATGACGTACAGAGCGAAGACGTAGACTCTTTCGTCGCGTTGGCGCACACCGTTTTTAATGCCGGTCTCGGCGAGACATGGGAAACCAATGCTGAGGAGGCCCGCCACTTCGCGAGCATTCATGAATCGCATGCGTCGAAGAGGCCGGGCTTCGGCTGTGTGGCCCGGCATTGCCGCAGGATGGCGATCCCACGGCCAATCTGTTGATGGCGTTCGTCAAGCCGGGAGACAAGGCATGATGCGCGCAGCGATTCGCGCCATCGCCGCGCTCACCCTTCTCGTTGCGTCCGGCGCACATGCATTTGGAACCCCCTTCTGCCGCCACCTCCGCTGACGTGGACGCAGGTGCTGCCAATGTGAGCGATGGTGGCGAAAGCCTTGTACCGGCTGCCGACCGGCGCGGCGTCGAGTAAACCCTGCTAATTTTACCCCGAATGGTTTCTCGTGCACAGTCCAGTCCCGCTAAATATGCACGCATGATGCAGACGGAGCCGTCGCATGAATTCCCGTTCGTCGCACACATCGGCGAACTGTGGTCGAGCTATGCAACGGTCACGCATGAGCAGTGGCGCGACGGCTACCCGATGAATCCCGGCTATCACGTGATGATCGGCGTCATTGCAACGAGTACGACAGTCGAATACGGCATCCGTGCCGTGTATGGCAACACGGTCGGCCGTCTGAGCTGGGCGCTGGGCGGCAGCCGCCAGACAGACGAAGATCGGTACGACGCACAGACGGCGCAGCAATACGTCGACTTCATTCGCGAGAAGCCGTGGTATCTGTTCGACTTCCACGCCCGATTGAAAGGTTTGTGGACCGAGGTGCCGGCAACCGGATCGGGTTTGATACGCAAGTGGGAGCGGCGTGTCGCACTTTCGAGCGAGTACGGCGCGAAAGCGGTCTATGCGAAGGTCATCAAGGTTGCGACGCATGCTGCATGCGCGCCGCCGCAAATGACGACAGACGTGGTTGTCGACCATCTTCCCGACAACTGGATCCCGCCTGCAGAGGTCAAGCTACTTCAGCGTTTCGACGATGGCCGCGCGCTGCTTTGCACTGCCCCGCTACTACGACTTCCGGATTGCCGCGACAGCGCTCGCGCAACAAGGTCTGAAAATCACGGATATTGCGGGTAACCGTTCGACCATTCTCGTGTCGGTCTGCGTACCCGAAGGAAAGACAGTCAAGTTCGATGGCGCCCGGACGCTCTTTACCCAGCCGATCTGCACGCCCGCGAAAACGACGCGCGTGGTGATGCTTGTACCGGTGCCACGCCTCACAGATCTTCTCACCGCAGCCGATGGTGCTGGATGGACTGTCGAGCACGTCGACGACTATTGACGCCGAGCGGTGCTCGCGTGGTCACGATAATCGCAGTATCGATCTGCGATCTAGGTGGCCATCTCGTTGTCACCGAATAGCATGTGCGAGATTCCCACCCACATTTCAACCCCGAAAGAAAACCCCGACCCACGCCACACGATTAAAAAAAGGCGTATGACGCAGAGATTATTCACATCGCCCGTTCTTTCCATCTGCTAGTCTTTTCAGGCGGTAATCTCGCTCAGTCAAAGCGCGTACAACACTTGCAGTCAAGCCGCGACTTGTCCTCAGGCATTCCGGCAGCCGTTCCGCCGCCGGCGGAAAGGAGGATGTATGGCACACCCGCCTCGCACCTTGCCAGTTCAGCGCATCTGGCTTTCCATCGGCCTATCGCTTCAGGTTCTCTCGCTCGCACACGTTGCCTGCGCGGCCGGCGCCCTCCCGCAAGGCGGCGCATTTGCTGCGGGCAGTGGCACGATCGCGGGTCGTGGCAACAGTCTCGTGATTACACAACCCGGTTCGACGCGCGACGTCATCGACTGGAACAGCTTCTCGATCGGCCCGCAAAACCGCGTGGTTTTCGACAACGGCTCCGGTGCGACGCTCAATTGTGTAACTGGCGGCTCACCCTCGCTGATTCTTGGCCGGCTCAGTGCGACGGGCAGCGTCTATCTGATCAACCCCCAAGGCGTGCTAGTGGGACCGTCCGGCACAATCGCAACGGGTGGACGCTTCGTTGCCTCGACACTCGATGCCGCCGACGCCGCCTTCATGGCAGGCGGCCCACTTACGCTGACTGGCGATTCGAATGCGCCCGTGGCCAATCTCGGTAAGATCGACTCGAGTGGCGGCGACGTATTTCTGGTGTCGGCGCAGAACGTCACCAACACCATCACCGTCGATGCGCCGAACGGCACGGTGGAATTCGCCGCGGGGCGCGCGGTGTTGTTGCAGGATTCGCCGAGCGACCGGCAGGTGTTTGTGCAAACAAGCAGCGGCGGCAGCATACTCGATGCAGGTATGACGCGTGCCGCACAGATCAGCCTTCAGGCGGTGGATGGCAACGTCTATGCGCTCGCGGATGGTGGCGCGCGCATTCGCGCGACAGGCACAGGCACACGCGACGGCCACCTATGGCTTCTCGCCGGCAACGGGCAGGTCTATCAGCAAGGCACACTCACGGCGAGCAGCACGGGTGGTACAGGTAGCGGCAATAGCACGGTGACCACGCAGGCATCAAACATAGAGTTCGCCGCGGATGCTGTCGTCGAAGCCGCGCAATGGAGCCTGTCCACACCGGCTATCACGATCGGCGCCGATACTGCAAACGCCCTCGCCCGCAGTCTCGATGCGAACACTGCCGTGAATCTCTCGACAACCGGCGGCAATGGCACGAGCGGCGATCTGCAACTCCGCCTCGAACCTGACGTGGCATAGCGGCGCTGCACTGACGCTCGCGGCCTACCGTAATGTCGTGCTCTCGCCGAATGCAACGATCCGCAACAGCGAATCCGGCAACCTGACGCTGCGCGCGGATGCGTCCGCAATCGATAACGGGGCGAGCGTGACGAATGGCGGCACGATCGACTGGTCGAAAAGCATGGGCACCGTCGACGTCCTGTCCGACATGAACGGCGCTTTCACACCGGGCACGATGCTCTCGAATCCTGCGTGGACACCGGTAGCCTACACGGGACGCACCACGCAGATCACCGGATATGAACTCGTCAACACGCTGGCCGACCTCGAAAACATCGCGAATAATCTGGCGGGCAATTATGCGCTTGGCACGGATATCGACGCGAGTTCGACGCAACTAACCTCGTACGTACCGCTCGGCGATTACACCACGCCATTTTCCGGGCAGTTCGACGGCTTCGGGCACCGGATCAGCGGCTTGTGGCTCTTCCAGACTGTAAATGCGGACGATACAGTTCCCGTCCTTTATTCATTGCAAGCGCAAGGGCTCTTCGGCGTGATCGGCACGAACGGTGTGGTGCGCAATCTGAATCTGAACGCGAAGAGCAGCTATGCCGCTGGTTCGGGAGTAGGTTATGACTCGTTTGATCTGCTCGCCGGCGTCAGTTATGGAAAAATTTTTTACGTGAACACGTCGGGATCGATCGGTAACTCGAGTGGCTACGAAGGGTACTTCGCTGGACTCGTCGGCTACAACGACGGCACTGTCACACGCTCTTATGCTACCGGCAGCACGATGTTCGGCCCCGACGACTGCGGCTTCGACGCACGCATCTGCAGCGGCGGAGCTTCCGCGCTCATCATGATCAACAACGGTACGATCAGTCAGTCATTCGGAACGGGGCCAGTAACGGACGACTTGCACATCGCCAGTCTCGCGCCCGCACCTGCCGGTATAGCCGCAATCAACACAGGAGCGATCTCGAACGACGTGTTCTGGAACGCGCAAACAACCGGCACGTCGTCGGGCGTAGGGCAAGGCATAGGCGTACCGGCATCGAATGGATTGAGCAGTGCGCAGATAAACATGCCGTCGTCATTCACAGGCTACGATTTCAGCGCCAACAGCGTATGGGTGATGCAAACGGGTGGCGCATATCCTGGCTGCGGTGGCAGACACAGCCTTGAGATGCGGAAGGTGTTCGGCGTGGCTTTGTGTCTTCAGGTCTTCGAACGATGAGAGACTCGGGGTCTCAACCCCGACTGTCACTACGTCGCCCCCACCCGCTCAAACCCATCCGCACTCCACTCCTCGCTCCCCACGCCGTGATGAACGAAAAAGAATCCGTGCGGGTCGTAGCGCGATTTAATCGCTTTCAAACGTGCATAGTTGCCGTCCCAAAACGCTTCACGCCAATCCGTGCGAAAGAAGTCGGTTTCGGAAATATACGAGCCGCCTTGCGGCGCTAACGATTCAAGTACGGCCGCAGCATTCCCGACACTTGCCGCTTCGTGACGCATCTGCACGATGTCCGGATGAGGAAGCGGCACGCCCGGAAACGGCGGCGGTCCGCCCGTCGCCACGATCGCAAGGGCGAAGCTGTCCGCCACTTTCGGATTGGTCGCGCATTCGCGCGCCTGCCGGTTCGCTTCCGGCGACGCGCCCGCGAGCCCTTTGTTGACGTGCAGGCCCACGCTCTAAAATTGCGAGGCTTCGACGAGCGCAGTCACGAGCCGGTCGCGCTTGCGCGGATTCGAAAAGATTCGCGGGCAACCACACCGATTCGTAGCTGTACACGAATTCCGAAACCTGATCGCCATCGCCTTTCCACCAGCCGTGGTTCGCCGCGGCGTCGGCGCGCATGTCCCGCACGAGTCCAGGATTCGCGTCGATGTCCCATCAGCGCCGGGCATGAGCGGCGCCAATACGCGGCTCCTGACTGAACGTGAAATTTGCCGGTGACGCTCGAATCCAATCGATGAAAGGTGCCCACGCAGCTTTGGCCTGCTCTTCATCGAGTCCCTGAGACACCATCGCGACATGCACTTCGTCGTCGTGAAAACCGAGCTGCTCGCCCCAATGCGGGTTGAACAGGTTATCGGCGTAGTGCTGCATGAGTTGGGAAACCAGTCACCGGTAGGCACCGCGCGACACTGCCTTGACCTTGAATTCCGCCCAGCCGAAATTTTCCGGCAAATCGTGCGTCCGTAACGTGAGCCGCGTGACGACACCAAAGCTGCCGCTACCGCCGCCCTTCAATACCCAGAAAAGGTCCGGCATCTTTCGATGCGTTGACCGTTCGGACCACGCCGTCCGCCGTAACGATCTCCGCTTCGATCAAACTCGCGGCGGCGAGTCCAAAGCCCTTCAAGAACGAGCCCTGCAACTCCCACTGTCGTGCAGCCGCCGCCTTGCACGTATCGTCCGGCCTGCGTCGTGACGGCCGTGTAGACATCGATCCACATACAGCCTGCGCCGACGGAAACAGCCGGCGTCGGCGCAAACGACGAACCCCGAGGCACGAACGCTTCATGCAGTTCGATGCAATTCATCGCACGCGTCCAGAAGAGCAGCGAATCGGGCGCATTCGAGCCGCCGAGATAGCTGTGGCCGCCGCCTTTCACGACCAGTCGCAGATTGTGTCGCCGAACGAAATCGATGCCTGCCACGACGTCGTCTGTGGAACGCGCTGCGATCGCATAGGCGCTCGCTTTGGGCGTCCACGCACGAGCTAGCCCGACACCTGCGTACCGCCGGGATTGTCGCCGAGTGCGATCGGGTTGCGCGCATCCTTGAGACTCGCTCGCAACACAGGCGGGCGTGCCGGGCGCTTCGGCGCAGGTTCGCCAGATCGTCTTTGGTTGCAACAGCTTGCCGCCCGTTGCATGATTTAATGCTTCCCATTCGCTCGCGTTCGGCCACGCGAGATCGCCGGGCCGGATGCGTCCGCCCACCGACGCAACGGAACGTGCCTCACTGAGCGCGCCGCTGGTCGCGAACGGCAGCGCCGCCAGTCCTTTTAAAAGCCCTCGTCGCTTCATAAGGCGTTCTTTTCCTCCACACGTCGCAGGCTAGATCTCCACGCGCGCGTTGACCTCGATCACGCGATTGGCCGGCAGATTGAAGAACGCCGCGATATTGCCCACGTTGTGCAACATCACCGCAAAGAGACGCTCTCGCCAGAGCGCCATGCCGTGTCCTCGTTTGGGCACGACGAGCGCGCGGCTCAGAAACCACAACGTCTCTTCGAGATCGAATCACGAGTTTCGCGGACTTGTACGCTGCCAGCGTGCGCGGCAGATCCACGTCGTCCTTGAAGCCGTAATTGACGACCACGTAATAGCAGCAACCCGAACAGAGCGGCTTCACCTCCACACGTTCGTGTTCGTGTACCCGTGGAACGTCTTTCGTTTTTGCGCTCAGAAAGATCACGCGCTCGTGCATCACGCGGTTGTGCCGCAGATTGTTCGCGAATGCATGCGGCACAACGGTTCCGTTGGGCGTCAGGAAAATCGCCGTGCCGCCCACGCGCACGGGCGAGCATTGCAGCAACGCCTGCAAATACGGTTTGAGCGGTTTCTCGTCGGCGCGCATGCGCGCCTCGGCGGCCATCATTTCCCATCCGCGTCCCCACGTCGCCATGACGGTGAACATCAATCCGCCGATCACGACCGGGAACCAGCCGCCATCGACGATCTTCAGCAGATTCGCCGAGAAGAACATCGCGTCGATCACAAAGAAGAACGCGGTGGCGAACATGCACAGCACCCAGTTAGTAATGCCATGCGTAGCGCACCACGAAGAATGTGAGAACGGTGGTGATGAGCATCGTGCCCGTCACCGCGATGCCGTATGCGGAACCGAGCGCCGTCGACGAACGGAAACCGAGCACCGCGGCCACCACCGCCACGAGCAGGATCCAGTTGATGCCGGGCGCGTAGATCTGGCCCATCTCGCGCTCCGACGTATGATCTTCATGCGCGGGAGGAACAAGAGCTGCATCGCCATCGAATAGGTGGTACCCGAAATAACGGCCTGCGAAGCGATGACGGTGGTGACCGTCGCGAGCACGATCATCGGCATGACGCACCATTGCGGAAAGAGGTGATAGGACGGGTTCTGTACCGCGCCGGGATTCGCAAGCAGCAGCGCGCCTTGGCCGAGGTAATTCAATGCGAGCGCGGGAAACACCACGCAGAACCACGTGAGACGGATCGGTTGTTTGCCGAAGTGGCCCATTCTACATAGAGCGCTTCCGCGCCTGTCAGCGACAGCACGACGGTGCCGAACGCGACGAACGCGAGCCAGCGGTGATGTACGCAGAACAGAAGGCGAGCCCGTGCAGCGGATCGAGCGCAACGAGGATGACCGGCGCGACGAGAATGTTGGCGATACCCGCTGCCGCGATTACCGAAGAACCAGAGCACCATCACCGGACCGAATATGGCGCCGATGCCACCCGTGCCGCGCTTTTGCGTGATGAATAGAATAGCACGACGATCGCCGCGAGCGTCAACGGACTCACGTAGGTTTTGAGTCCCGGCTCGACAACCTCCAGACTTTCCACCGCGCTGAGCACGGAGATGGCCGGCGTGATTACGCTGTCGCCGAAGAAGAGCGCCGCGCCCATCACGCCGACGATGAGCAGCGTGCGGTGCAGATGCGGCTTCGATGCAACCGACGAAGCCGCCAGCGCGAGCAGCGCCATGATGCCGCCTTCACCATGATTGTTGGCGCGCAGAATCAGCGCGACGTACTTAAGCGAAACGACGATCATCAGTGACCAGAAGATCAGCGAGACGATGCCTACAATGTTGAAAGCATCGAGCGCGAGTCCATTGGCGGGATCAAATACGGTGGCTAGCGTATAGAGCGGACTCGTGCCGATGTCGCCATAAACAATACCGAGTGCGGCTAGCGCGAGTGCAGGCATCGCCTGAGCGGGCGTCGGCCGACGCTGCGGATGCGTGATGTCCCATGTATGCGTGATGTCCCATGTCTCCCTCCTCATGCATTTCTCATGCGGGCCGGCAAGGCCACGCAGCTTTCGGTTCGGGTTGCATTGCGGATTATATTATTTTCGCGCCTCGTGCGTGGCTAGTTGCGGGGTTGTGCAGCTTTGTGCGGCCTCGCTGCCCGATCGACGCGCTAAAGCAAGTATAGAAATTTCCAGCGGAAATGCGCCCTGCCCTGTGGTGGGCGTTCACGGCGCCCCACAGCGACCCGAAACGGCCGTTTCGCATGGCAATCGCTACATTCGCCTGCTACGCGCATCGCGAGGCCAGCATGCCTCAGCCTATGGCTTCACATCGTCTTCGCTGTCGAGTGGCAAACATGCCTGTCTCTTCGATCGGCCCGTCCGGTTCCAAATCGTTCGATAGCGCCGATGCTTCCGGCGTCCCCAACGATCCGGCGAATCGCCGCACTGAACCGTCCGCATCCCACGCCCAACTGCCCCGCGGCAGAGCTCCTCGCTGGTCAGCTATCCGGCTCGGGGCCGCGTTTGTCGCATGCAATCAGTTTGTCGCATGCAATCAAATAGGCCGATACTCGGGCCGACAAGCAAACCGGCAATCCATCGCCAAATCAGCCGCTCAGCACCGGCGAACAGATAAGAAGGCTTCGCGCATGGCGCGGCGCACGCAACCGGCAAAATGGTCAGCGGTCTGTGGGACATGGCCAAAGGCGCGGCCGCGCTTTCGCCGGTGTCGTACGCGGCGGAAAAGCTCTCTGATGCAACCGGTGTCGGCAACTACCACAGCTTTTCGTCGACGGCCGCGTCGGCGAAGCAGACAGTTCACGCTATTGCGAACAATCCCGGCGGCGTGTTCAAAGCCGCCGTCGAACCGTATCGAAGCGCGTGCCCGGCTGGCAAATACGGCGAAGCCATCGGCATGGGCACAGTCGACGCCGTGAGCATGCTGGCCGATGACGTCGGCGAAGCGGGCAAGCTCGGCGAGGCCGCATCCGCTGCAGGGAAAGTTGCGAAAGGAGCGAGCATCGCCGCCAAAGCAGATCGCATGACTGCAGCCGGCACGGTTGTCGAATCGGGAGAGCAAGCCGGAGTAAATGCAGAAGCCGGAGCCGCAGCGAAAACCGGGTCCGCGTTAACGAGCAACGTAAGCAGCCATGCAGCAGACGCGAGTCACATCGCGGAAGGCACGGAAACGACCGAAGCCGCCGCAACCAGCAAAGCCCTCACGCCCGGCAGCAACGAAACGCTGGCGCCGGGTGCAAAGACCGCTGCCGCAACGCGTCCTGCCAACACGACGCGCCATGGCGTCGTGCGAACCAACGCCGCGGACTGGCGCAACTTGCGCGATGATTGGGATCAGCTAGGATATGGAGAAATTCTGAGCGAGAGCAACCGCAACGCGATCGCACGCGGCCGTACGCCGAAAGTGGACGATGCGTGGATTTCCGTTTTCCCCGAAGACGCGGGACTGAAGGGCGAGCGGATTTCGATGTACCATATCGGCGGCAGTCCGGTGACGATACCGTTGCCGGCCACGCGGCATCTCTCTCGATGCGCACATGCCCGGCGGCTTCCGCTACAACCCGGGCGGCCCGGCTCCGCGTTGCCGTTCTATCCACCTAAACCGACTGGAGAATGACCATGACAAGCGATCTCCACCGGCAGTATCCGCGCCAGCGTTTGCTGTTTTTCGTGGCGCAAGATGTGGATGACGAGATCGTCGGTGCCGTCAAACAGATGATCCGCGAGTTGTCCGCCGAGAAAAACTGGGTGCTCGCGCCGCCCGCTTTCATCGATCATGTGGACGATACGCGCACCGACGAAAGCGACGTATCCGACCGCACCGTCGGCGGCACGCTCGATATGCTCGGCACGAATGGCAATACGTTGCCGCGAGATCTCGATGCCGCCACATTCGCCGACGTGGACCGCGTCGTGCAGGCCGTGCAGGCTTTGTCCGCGAAGTGGTCGCTCGAAGTGGAGTTCGAGCTGAACGGCGCCTACGTCGGCGCAATCGACGAAGGAACGCTCGACCGCAGTCTCGCCGAAGGATTGCTCGGCGAATGGCGCCGTCATCTCGACATCGCCTGAGGGCCTTCGCGAATCTACACGCACCTGAAGCACGACAGCACCGCAGCACTCAAGCACATACATACGCCGCACATCGACCACGCGTTCATTCACAAGAACGTGCGGCGCTCCACGCGCCTCACGTCACCCCGTCTCTTCTTCAGCCCACCGCGCTGCGCTTCACGATCAACAATAATATTGCTGCGACTTTCTCACAAATCGCAAAAGCAATTGCTCACGCAATTCCGCAATCAGAAATATTATCGAAAGCAATCAATGGATTATTGAAAGCAAAAGCGCGCTCGAGAAACTCGCACATTCTTTCCACTTTTCCCGCGCCACACTCCCTACATTTATTAAGTTCCTTGCCGGCTGGGGCATTACGCGCTCTGCGCCCTTCCAAATGCGGACTTCAGCGCCGCTGTATTGCGAACTTCCGGACCGGGTCGATCGGTCGATTAGTCCGATATGAAAGTTTCAGTAATGCATATGTAGGTAATATCATAGAAAGGAAATGTTCCCACTAACGCCATATGGCGATGCTCCAATGCCCGTGCTTCACGCCTCGTCTTGAAGTGAGCTTGCAATACCACCTACAAAAACCCAGCAACTCCACCACGCTAATGGTCTTGGAGCGCTGAACAGCGAATCTGGAGCCCCGAATGTTTCACAAAGGCATAGTACCCACTGCAATCGCAGTGGCGTCGCTGCTGACAATTGCCGCATGCGGCAGCAGCCATAACGATCTGTCGAGCACGCCGACCATCCCGGCCGCAACCATGTCCGTACAGGACGCGCTGCAAACCGCTACGCCGATCAAGCACGTGGTCGTCGTTTTCGGCGAGAACGTGTCGTTCGATCACTACTTCGCAACGTACCCGAGCGCGAAGAACGTCACCGGCGAACCGAACTTCACCGCTGCCGCCAACACGCAGACCGACATCCAGACTCTCGCTGCCGCCGGCCTGACCGGCTCGGCAAACCCGAACGCACAGGCAACGTCGCCGAACATCGCCTCGGCGACGGTCAACGGCCAGACCACCACGCCGCCGACGCTCGGTGGCGCGCTGACGACGGCAACCGCACAACCGTTCCGTCTCGACCGCTCGCAGGCGAACACGAAGAGCCAGAACCACGCTTATCAGCCGGAACAGCTCGCCGACGACAACCTGAAGATGGACGCGTTCCCGCTCTTCACGTCGGCTAGCGGCATCATCGCGGGCAGCACGGGCCAGTTCGGTTCGTCGGCCCAGGTGCTCGGCTACTTCGACGGCAACACCGTGACCGCTTACTGGAACCTTGCGCAGAACTTCGCGATGAGCGACAACGCGTGGACTGACACGTTCGGTCCGTCGACGCCGGGCGCGCTCGAAGTGGTGTCAGGCCAGAACGAAGGCATGACGGTGACGCCGAACATCAAGAGCGGCACGTCGACGAGCGGCAACATGATTCCTGACGGCCAGGGCAGCTTCACGATGATCGGCGACCTCGACCCGACCACCGACGTCTGCACGATCGTCGCCGAAAACAGCGGCTCGAACACGGGCCCGACCGGCATGATGACCGGCAAGAACATCGGTGACCTGCTGAACACGGCCAACATCACGTGGGGCGGCTTTATGGGCGGCTTCAACCTCGCGACGAAGAACACGAACGGCACGACGGGCTGCGCACGCTCGACGTGGTCGGACGTGCTCGGCAGCGCGCCGGCTGACTACATCCAGCACCACGCATGGTTCCAGTACTACCCGTCGACGGCTAACCCGACGCACCAGCGCCCGACGTCGACCGCCATGGTCGGCTTCACGGAACCGACGCTCGACAACACGGCAACGCCGGTTCACCACCAGTACGACACCGACGATTTCTTCGCAGCCGTGTCGGCGGGCAACTTCCCGTCGGTTAGCTTCCTGAAGGCACCGGCGATCAGCGACGGCCACCCGGGCAATTCGGACCCGCTCGACGAGCAGGCTTTCGTCGTGAAAGTCACGAACTTCCTGCAGCAACAGCCTGACTGGAAGAACACGCTCGTGATCGTCGCATACGACGACTCGGACGGCTGGTACGACCACGTGAAGCCGACGGTCAAGTTCTCGTCGTTCGACACCACGCTCGTGACGAAGGTCGGCACCGCAACCTTCACGGGCGCGGACCAGTTGACGGCGCAAGGCCAATGTACCGGCACGGGCGCAGTGCAGCCGCAAGGTGTCAACGGCGGTGCTGTCAACGGCCGCTGCGGTCCGGGCACGCGCACCCCGTTCATCATGATCTCGCCGTGGGCGAAGGTGAACTACGTCGACCATACGGCTATCACGCAAGCGTCGGTCATCAAGTTCATCGAAGACAACTGGCTCAGCGGCAAGCGTCTTGGTGGCGGTTCGTATGACGCAACGGCTGGCGACATCCGCAGCATGCTGAACTTGGCCGGCACGGGCAATACGCCGACCGTGTTCCTCGATCCGCTGCTCGGTACGAAGCTCGCGGCGGCGCCTTCGACCAACTAACCGACGGTTCGACAAGCTGTTTGCAACTGAGTGAAATACGCGTCCTGTTCCGCTTCGCGCCTCTCATTGGTCTCGCCGATGGGTGACGTGTGGCGGCGCGGGACGCAACACAATTCGTAGATGGGTCGAGCCGGCACGTTGCCGTGCCGGCTCGAGGCCTTTTCCGGTTTTAACTTTGTCATTATCCCCATGAGCTCTCCGAACTCCGCATTGCCGCCGTCGTTGCCTACTGGCGGAACCCCACGCGCCGGCAGCGTCAAACGTCTGCTCGGCTGGACCGTCGCCGTGATTGCGGCCGGTTGCGCCGCTTTTGTCGCCTACGCGGCAATGTATTCGGAGCGGATGCCTCTCGCGATCGGCACTATCGTCGAAAACGTCACGGGCGCGAATCCGCAGCCGGTCGTTTTGCACACGCCGCCGCAGCAGCAGCCGCTCTCCGCCGTAGCCGCGCTCGGCAAGCAGATTTTCAACGACCCGTCGCTGTCGGCGTCGGGCAAGCAGTCGTGCGCTTCATGCCACAGCCCCGATCACGCTTATGGTCCGCCGAACGATCTGTCGGTACAGATCGGCGGTCCGCACATGGATCAGGCGGGCTACCGTCCGCCGCCTTCGCTCGCGTATCTGTATCGCCAGGCGCCGTTCTCGATCGGTCCCGATGCAAACGATACTGACGCCGCGCCGGTCACGCTCGATCAGCTCGCAAACGCTGCCAGCACCACCACGCGCGCCGTGAAGACTGCCGGTACCGCGCCCGCCGCGCCGGCGATGGTGCCGCAAGGCGGCCTCTTCTGGGACGGCCGCGCGAGCACGCTGCAGGACCAGGCGATCGGCCCGATGCTGAACCCGGTGGAAATGGCCAACGCCACGCCCGCCGACGTCGTGCAGAAGCTGACGAAGACCAAATACCTCGACCAGTTCAAGCAACTGTTCGGAGACCGGATCGTCAACCAGCCGGATCTTCTGGTGGACGAAGCCATGTTCGCCGTGGGCCGCTACCAGTTCGAAGACCCGTCGTTCCATCAGTTCACGAGCAAGTACGACTACTGGCTGCAAGGCAAGGTGCGTCTCAAGCAAGCTGAGTTGCACGGCCTGCGTCTTTTCAACGATCCTGACAAGGCCAACTGTGCCGGCTGTCACCTGAGCAAGCCGACCGCCGACCATCTGCCGCCGCTCTTCACCGACACGCAATACGAAGCGCTCGGTGTGCCGCGTAACCGCGATCTACCGATCAACAAGGATCCGAAGTTTTACGACATGGGCGTGTGCGGACCTTTCCGTACCGACGCAGCATCGCTTACGCAATACTGCGGCATGTTTCTCACGCCGACGCTGCGTAACGTCGCGACGCGCCACGCGTTCTTCCACAACGGCGTCTATCACGATCTGCAGCACGTGATGGACTTCTACAATATGCGCAATACGAATCCGGAGAAAATCTATCCGCTCGACGCAGCAGGCAAGCCGCAAAAGTACGACGACATGCCGGCGAAGTATCATGCGAACATCGACGTCGCCGATGCGCCGTTCGACCGCAAGCTGGGCGACAAGCCCGCGATGACCGACGATGAAATCAAGGACATCATCGCGTTCATGAACACGCTGACGGACAGTTATAAGCCGTAACCGTTAGCACGGGCGCCCGAATTCCGCTGTACTTCCTCGCTTCACGTCCCCGCTTTCACTCCCTCCTCACCGCCACGCACTTGATCTCGACCAGCAAGCCTGGATGCGCGAGTTCAGACACGCCTATCGACGTCCACGCGCACGTGCCGCGCGGAAAAACCCGATTCTTCACGTCGCGAAACACGGACATGTGCGTGCTCATCTGCACGTGATAGGTCGTCATGTCGACGACGTCCTCGAACGTGCACCCTGCTTCTTCCAGCACAATGCGCAAGTTCTCCCAGCACGCGAGGAATTGCGCTTCGGGATCGGCAACCACTTCGAGTTCGGCGGTGCGCCCAACCTGTCCCACGCAGAAAACTATCTCACCGACTTTCACGGCAGGCACGTAACCAGCGCGCTCGACGATGCGTTGCATGGCGGGCGGAACGATCAATTCGAGGTTGTCTGTCATATGTACTTGTCCTTCAGCGTTGTGTGCGTATCTGCACGATTCATTCACGAGTAAGTAGCGCGTGGTCTTGAACTCAGCGCCATTTGCGGGCCGGGCGCGCCCACGGCGCGATCGCGAATTTTTCCGCCATCCAGTCGAGGAACGCGCGCATCTTGGCCGGCGTGTACTGCGACGAAGCGCGTATCACGTGCATTACTTCGTCGTCTTCCTCGTTCCATGTGGGCAGCACAGCGACGAGACGTCCCTCGCGCAATTCGTTCGCGGCAATCCAGTCCGCGCAGAATGCCACGCCGACGTCTTGCAGCGCCGCATGCATCACGGCGTCGATATCGTCGGTGGCGAGCCGCGCGTGCGTGCGTACGGCCTGCTTCTCGCCGCGCCGCGACAGATGCCAGACCGGATGCGAGGCCATCGGCGTGAAGCCGATGCATGCGTGATGCGCGAGGTCGCGTGGATGACGGATAGGCCGATGCGCTTTCAGATAGGCGGGCGATGCGCACAATAGCCGCCGCATGCTCAGCACATGTCACGCGACAAGCCGATTGTCTTCGAGTCGCCCAATGCGCACGCCTACATCGAAACGCTCGGCGATCAGATCGACGAAGCGGCTAGTGAATATGGCTTCTACTTCCAGCGACGGGTAACACGCGAGAAACGCCGGCAGGCGCGGCGCGATCCAGCGTCGCCCGAAACCCGCCGGCAGACTCACTCGCAGCAAATCCTGTTGGTGTGGCCGTCAGCGAGCGTGCTTTTTCTTCGCCACTGCGGATCAGTTGCAGCGCTTCCTGCACGCGTTCGCTCAGGTGCATACTGGTTGTCCGTGGGCGAAGGCGTCTTGTCGAGCGCTCGATCAATGCGGCGGCGATAGGCGGGACGGTGTACGTGGTGGGTTCTATCGGCGGAATGGAAGTGTCGCGTCGGACGCGCATTTCGGGAAAGTGGTGATCGATGCGTATTTCGCCGAAACGGCTGATCACGTTCGCCGAAATACGCAGTGATCGACTTCGATCGCGTGAAAAACGCGTGATGCCGCAGTCTGTAAAACGTTTGGCGCGGTAACGCATCCACAACGGCAAACGTTTGCTCCACTGGCTATCCACTCGCGGACATGGAGTGGTGATGTCCGGCAACCGGCCTATACGAAGGCGTTTGCTGTTTGGATGCACCCCTTGCAAATAAATGCCCATTCCTGGAGCAAAAATCCAACAGCCGCGCAAATCACACATTTCGTTTGGCATACTGGAGTTCTCTCAGGTTCTGGCAGCCCTCGGATAGCCAGAATCCTTAACCGGCATGTTTCTACGAACATGCCGGTTTTTTTGCTCCCTGTACAGGTGGCCAGTGGACAAGCGGGTTTGCAACGCCTCTAGCCAAATCCTCACAGCGCCCCCGCCACCGACTCGATCACGCCCCTCAACCACTGCTGCGCGGGATTGCCGTCGCTGCGGTGATGCCAGATCAGGTGGAACACGATTTCTGGCAACGCAACCGGCAGCGGAAACAGCGTCAGTTTCTGTGCAACCGGCGAATGCAGCGCGATGCGTTTCATGACCGTCGCCGTCATGCTCGTGCGCGCGATCACGGCCGGTACCGCGAACATCTGCGGCAACGTCAGCGTGAGCGTTCGCGCCTTGCCCTGTTGCGCGAGCGCCTGATCCACGAGACCGTGCCGCTGTCCCTCCGGCGACACCAGCGCATGCGGCAGTGACAGATACGTCTTCATGTTCATTCCCCGTCGCGCAGCCGGATGATGGCTCGCGATGATCGTGACGAACTCGTCGCTCAGAATCGGGCGCGTCAATATCCGCCCTTCGGGATGCGTGGGCGGCACGCCAATGGCCGCGTCGATTGCGCCTGCATCGAGCAGGTCCACTGCGTCGTCGCGGTCGTTGAAAGCATGCACGTTGATCACAATGCCTGGCGCCTGTCGCTCGAGCGTCTCCAGTAGCGCGGGCAGCAATACGAAGGCTGGGTAATCCGACAGCCCGAGGTTGACCGTCAGCATTGCGTCGGCGGGTACGAACTCCGGCTTCTTCACCAGCGTGGCCTCGATCTGCCGCAACGCTTGCGAGATCGGCTCGGCCAGCTCCCGCGCGAGCGGCGTGGGCAACAGGCCGCCCGTGCTGCGCAGAAACAGCGGATCGCCGAATTGGCTACGCAGGCGCGACAGCGCCGCGCTCATTGCCGGCTGACTCACGCCTACTTGGGTTGCGGCACGCGTCACGTTGCGCTCGCTCATCAGCGCGTCGAAAGCCGCGAGCAGGTTCAGATCGATGCTATGAAAATCCATAAATCAAATAATCATTCATACGGCTATTTGTTGGACGGATTTTATAGCGAATTGTACACTCTCGCCACTCCCAACCACTTTCGAGAGCCCATCCATGAATGCAGCTGCATCCGAACTCGCCGAACGTCTTTGCATCAAACGCGCGGCCGTTAAACGCTGTACCGCGCCTTCAGCGACAAGAACCCCGACCTCGTCGATGCGGTTCTTGCCGCGGATTGGGACGACATTCCGCTCGCGCCCGGCCAAGGTTGCGGCCCGGAAGGCATCAAGCCGATCATCCGCAGTTTCGGCGAAGCCTTTCCCGACGTGCGCATCGTCATTCACGACCTGATTCAGGTGCCCGGCCAGATCGCCGTGCGCGCCGAAATCAGCGGCACGCATCAGGGCGAACTGTTCGGCATCGCGCCGACCGGCAAACAGGTCCGTTTCCGTCTGCATGAGTTTCATGCACTCGACGGCGAACGCATCACCACGACGTGGCACATGGAGGACTGGTTCGGCCTCTTCCTGCAACTCGGCCAGTTTCCGGCTCAATCCTGAATGTCATCGAGAGATCAACCATGAAAGCAGCACTTGTCACGACTTTTGGCGGTCCCGACGTCGTCAGCATCGGCACGACGGCGTTGAGCGATCCGCAGGCCAACGATGTCACCGTGCGCGTCGAAGCGGCAGGCATCAATCCGCTGGATCTGAAGATCCTCGCGGGCTATATGCAACAGGTTTTTCCGGTCGAATTGCCGTACGTGCCCGGCTCGGATTTCAGCGGCGTGATCGAGGCGGTTGGTGCCAATGTGACGCATCTGCAAGCGGGCGACCGCGTGTTCGGCCGTACCGCGCCGAGCAAAGGCGGTGCCTTCGCGCAGCGTCTCGTGATCGCCGCCGACGATCTGTGCATCATCCCCGCCGGAAATGAGTTTCGAGCAGGCCGCGACGTTGCCCACGGCGTAAGGCACGGCGCGTCAGGCGCTCTTCGATGTCGGCCATTTGCAGCGCGGGGAGCGCGTGCTGATTCACGCCGCAGCAGGCGGCGTCGGCAGCATGGCGGTGCAGTTGGCGCACGCGGCGGGGGCGTGCGTCATCGGCACCGCGTCGGGGCGCAACGTCGAACTGGTGAAAAGCCTCGGTGCAGACGAAGTGATCGACTACCGCACGCAGGACTTCGTAGCGTGCGCGACATCGATCTCGTGCTCGACACGATGGGCGGCGAGACGCTGGAGAAGTCGTGGCAGGTGCTGCGCGCCGGTGGCCGCATCGCGACGCTGCTGGAGTTCGGGATCGAACCGCGAAACGGACACGCAGGCGAAGCCGTATTTTTCACGAGCGCAACGCCGTCGCTTCCGGAAGCAGTGAGGCATTTCCAGGCCGGACAGTTGCAGATCGTCACGGACTCGATCTTCCCGCTCGAAGAGACGCGCGCCGCGCTCGAAAAAGTGGCCACAGGTCACGCGCGCGGCAAGGTGCTGATCCGCACGCGTAACTGATGCGAAGCTGCTTAAGCCGGCAACTCGCGAGTTGCGCAATGCACTCCGCCGCCGCCCGATGCAATGCCCAGAATATCCACGTGGACAATCGCCCGTGAACCTGCATACGGGCGGATCATTGCGACGGCGGCGGCGTCCGCTGCCGCGTCGTTGAACTTCGGCATGGTGATCGCGCCGTTGCAGGTGTAGAAGTTGATATAGCCTGCGGCGAAGTTCGTCATCTGCGTGTCGCTCAACGTGACGCCGTTGGACGTGCCGTAGTTGCCCGGCGCATTCAGCGCAACCAGTTTGAGCGGTCGGCCTTTAAGCGCCCGCCTGACCGTTCAGGCTCCGGTAGTTCGCGGCCATCAATGCCTTTTCGCTGGTCGCGTTGCCGGGATCGGCTGCGTAGGCCACCACGCCGGGCGCGAGGAACTTCGCGTAGAAATCCACGTGTCTGTTCATGATGTCGGTTTCCTTCGCGGGCGTCGCCGCACCGCCCCCAGTTGCAGTCTTGCCGCCTGCTCCACTGTTGCGCGGGTAGATTGCGGTGCCCGGCATCCAGATGACCTTTTGCACGCCGAGCGTGCGGCGCAATTCGGCGAGTACCGTGTCTTTCGCGGTCGGCAGAAGCGTCGCATTCGCCGCGACACCATCCGGAATGTCGAACAGTTGCGGATTACGGTTGATGTGCAAGACATGCCGAATCGGTGAGAATCGCAGTCGCCTCGCCGTCGAATTCGATTGCGCCGCCTTCGAGGGTCAGCGTGCTTTGAATCAATGTCACGCTGTTCGCTTTTGCCATTCACGAAGCTAACGTGTGATCGTTTGCAAACGGCTGGAATAATCTGTCTGCCTTCGACCTGTTGCTGCTCGCAGAAACAGAAGGCGGCACAGTCAGTCATGCCTGGATTGAGATTCTGGCCATCCGTATTCGCGTTGCCCCAGCCGTTGAAGTTGAAACTCACCCGCACACAGCGCGCTCGCATGTCGCATCTTTCACGAAAACGCAGCCCGTGTCTCGCGTCCAGAAGTCATTGAAGCCGTTAGCGAGCGCAACCAGATTCACGCCGCCCACGCCCGTGCCGCGCGCCACGTAGTTCGCGTGGATGTCGGGATTCTCGCCACTTGCCGTCGTCAGCAAACCTCGTGCGGCGTTCATGTCGACGGGCAGCACCAGCATGTTCACCGGCTCGTAGGTGCCGATTGCCTTCGCCACGTCCATCAGATCGGCTCGCACGCGGTCGATGCAGGCGTCCGTGCTTTGCGCGTGAGCGGCGCCCAGATGCCGTCCGCACCCGACGCAAATGCCATATACGTTGCTTGTGCAGCGACTCTTCGCGCGGCAACAAGTAAGACACGGCGCCCGTTAAGGGCGGCTTCTGGATCGGCGTCGACGGTGATGTCGGTGAAGGACTCGACGATTCGCCGCTGCACGCCGCCAGCGTTCCCACCAGCGAGAGTCTCAACAGCGTCGTCGAACTTTTGATGAAGCCGCGCCGCGTTAGCGGCGTCCGTTTGAACGACGCCGCTAACGTATTCCTGTCCTTGCCTTGTTTCATTTCAATTTACCTATTGCTAACCACGGTTCCCCATGACAGCACTAACGCACCGCCGCGCCGACTTGTCAGCTTGACGAAACGTCGGGCAACGTTCCGCCCTGCCAAGGACTTGCGTCCACGGCATATAGGCAGTCGTCAGGAAACCGCTTCGATGTGGGGCCGCGAGATCGGCCCCGAAGAGGATCACGAGCGAGCCGCTTTATCCGTATCGCTGCGGCTCGTGAGTTCGATCAGGCAGGCTGCTGCTGTGGGTGCAATGGATGCCGCCACCGCCGGCCGCCACGCCGTCGATATTCAGTTGAATGACGTCGCGTCCCGGAAACAGATAGCAGAGCGTGTCGCGTGTATTGCGGTCTGCCTTGCTATCGCCGAACTCCGGCGCAATCACCGCGCGATTGCAGACGTAGAAGTTGATATAGCCCACCGCGAACTGATCGTTCTCGTACTTGCGGCGCACGGTGCTCGGCCCTTGCAGCACGACGACCTTCAGGGCGCGCCCCTTTGCGTCGGTCAACTTGCGCAGAATCTCCAGATGACGCTTCGTCACCGCATGATCGTAAGACGACGTATCCGGATCGAGCCCGGCCACCACGACACCCGGGCTCGTGAAGCGCGCATAGAAATCGGTGTGACCGTCGGTGATGTCCTTGCCCTTGATGCCCGGCAGCCAGATGATTCTGCGCACGCCGAGCAGCCGCGACAATTCCGCCTCGCATTGCGCCCTGCTGACACCCGGATTGCGGTTGGCGTTCAGCACGCAACTCTCGGTGATGATCGCCGTGCCCTCGCCATCCACCTCGATCCCGCCGCCTTCCAGCACGAGACGCGTTTCGACGAACTCGGCGCGCGACGAACGCTGCGACTTCCGTGTCCTGTTCGTGCTCCTGCTTGCCGCCCCATCCGTTGAAATTGAAACCTACCGCGCCCGATTGACCCGCCGTATTCCTGACGAAGACCGGACCGGTATCGCGCATCCACAAATCGTCGATGGGTTGAGACACGAGTTCGACCGACGCGCCGCACAGGCGCGCGGCCACGTCGTGTCTTCTTCGCGCACCAGCATTTTCACCGGCTCGTGCGCGGCGATTGCCTTCGCGATGCCCGCTAGGTTCTCTCTCACCACGGACAGCAGTTTGCCGCCCCAGATCTCCTCGCTGGGGCCAAACGCCATCCATGTTGCAGCGTGGGGAGCGCCTTCGTCCGGCATGTTCCAGCTCTCGCTCTGTGCAAACGCGAGCGTGCTGAAGCCACCGCCCAGCGCACCCGTATCAGCGCGCTACTCGAGGCCAGCAGCCCCCGTTTCAGAAAATGACGTCTTGTCGCCATGTCAAACACCTCATACAAATCGGTAAAGCTTGATGCACTACTGCTACTTCAGGGTTTGCTCGCCTTCAGGCCGAGCCAAATCCGGCCTTCCAGACGCGCCGTGGCAAGTGATTCCGCCACCGGCGTGAACAACTTCTGCTTCTTCTGCTCGCCCGGATACACACTCGGATTATTTACCAATGCCGGGTCCATCAATTTGAGTGCGCCCTGGTTTGCATTGGCGTAACGCGTGGCGTTCGAAATCTTCGCCACCACATCGGGCCGCAAGATGTAGTTGATGAACGCATGCGCGTTGTCCGGATGCTTCGCGGTCTTCGGAATGACCATGCCGTCGAACCACATCAGACTGCCTACGCTCGGAATGTCGTAGACGATGTCGCGCTTGCTGTCCTGTTGCCGCGCTTTTTGTGCAGCGAGGTTGATCGCGCCCGAGTAGCCCACCATCACGCACAGTTCGCCGTCGATCAATTCGTTCGCATTCGCCGAATCGACGAAAAGACGAATGTACGGACGCACTTTCAGCAACATGGTTTGCGCGGCTGCGTAGTCCTGCGCATTCGGGTTCACCGGATTGCGGCCCACGTAGCGCAATGCGAGCGGCAACACCATGCTCGCGGAATCCTACAGACCGATACCGCAACATGCTGAAATGCGCGACGCGAGCGCCGGATTGAAGACGAGGTCCATGCTGTTCGTGGGCATGTCCTTGCCGAGAATGGCGCCGATCTTCGTTCGGTCGTATCCCACGCCGACCGTGCCACACATATAAGGCACACTGTACTGATTGCCGGGATCCGATTGCGCCATCAGTTTCAGCAGCGCCGGATCGAGATACTTGAGATTCGGCAGCTTGCTCTTTTCCAGCTTGCGGAATGCGCCGGCCTGAATCTGCTTGGCCATGAAGTCGTTGGTCGGCCAGACGAGGTCGTAGCCGCTGTCGCCCGTCATCAGTTTGGATTGCAGGGTTTCGTCGCCATCGTACGCTTCGTAACGGACCTTGATGCCCGTTTCCCTCTGGAACTCGGACAAGGTATCCGGCGCGAAATAGTCGCTTCAGTTGTAGAGATTCAGAACCTTCTCTTCCTCGGCCTGCGCCTGCGTGGTGAGCAGAAAAAGACAAACGCCAAGACCTGCGAACGTTGAGCGCCAGTGCTTTTTCATCATGATGTCCTCAGCGATAGCACGATGGATGACACGCCGTCACTCGTCAACAGCGTGCGATACATCTCCGGACGGCGGCCGCGGAAGAATCCCCACGACTGTCTGTCCGTGCGAATCGCGTTCAGGTCGAACGTGTGCAGCAGAATAGTCTCGCTCGTGCGGTCCACCTCGGCCACTTTTGCGCCGGTGTGATCCGCGATGAAGCTCGATCCATAGAACACGCCGGTCAGTCCGTTCTGTTGCGGATTGCCGTTGCCAAAACCGACTTCGCGGCCGATGCGGTTAGTCGCCACCACCGGTACCATATTCGCCGCGGCGTGGCTTTGCATCGTGCGTTGCCAGTGCCCCGCCGAATCGAACTTGCTGCTGAACGGCTCGGAACCGATTATGGTCGGAAAGCAGAGGATTTCAGCACCCATCAGCGCGAGACTGCGCGTAGTTTCCGGATACCACTGATCCCAGCAGATGCCGATTCCAATTCTGCCGAAGCGCGGTCCCACACCTTGAAGCCGTTATCGCCCGGGGGTGAAGTAGAACTTCTCCGTGTAGCCGGGGCACGTCCGGAATGTGCGTCTTGCGATAGACGCCGAGCACCTTGCCGTCCGCATCCGCGACGGCAATCGAGTTATAGGCCGCATTACCCACGCGCTCGAAAAGCCGATCGGCAACACGATGTTCAGTTCGGCAGCCAGTCGCACGAAGCGCGCAATCCGCTGATTGCCTTCGAACGACTCCGCGAGTTCCAGATGCCGCACGTTCTGATCGATGCAGAAGTACGACATCGTGAAAAGCTCCGGACACAGAACGAAACTCGCGCCCTGTGCCGCGGCCGCGCGAATCAGCTGCTCGGCAGTGGCCATGTTCTCTTCGAAGGTCCAACTTCCCGATGCCATTTGCACCGACGCTACGGTGATGTTTCGTGACGCCATATGAGTTCCTTCAATCGGTTTCGGTCTGAATCAGGCAACGGTGACGGCGGGTTGCTGCTATGTCGAGCAATGAATGCCGCCGCCGATCGACAACGTGGGAATCGGCAGCAACTCCACTTGCCGGCCGGGAAACGCTTTTGCAAACACTTCGCGCGCCGCTTGATCCTGCTCGACGCCGAACGCGGTGGAGATCACCGCGCCGTTCACCAGAATATAATTCGCGTAGCAGTCGCAATAGCGTTCGGAGCCGAAGCGTTCGCTGACGAGCGGTGACGGCAGTTCGAGCAGTTCGAGCAGTTCGAGCAGTTCGAGCAGTTCGAGCAGTTCGAAGCGGCGGCCGACCGCGTCTCTGGCGAGTTCCAGTGCGCGGCGGTTCTCGCGCATCACATGAATAGTCGCCCTGCACCGGGCTTGCCGTCTGACACAACATCTTGCCCAGCGCGATGAACGAAGCGATACCGTCCACATGTCCCTTGGTTTCCACTTCGTCTAGATTGCCAGGCAACCAGATGATCTTCTCCACGCCCAGCATGCGCTTCAGTTCCGCTTCGATTTCAGCGCGACTCATGTGCGGATTGTGGTTCGGATGCAGCAAACAGCTTTCCGTGGTGATCAGCGTGCCTTGTCCGTCGACGTAGAGCGCACCGCCTTCCAGCACCATGTGCGAATTGAAGATCTGCGCGCCGGCTGCGCGGGCGATGTCCTGCTCAACCTGCTGGCAGCCGTCGTATGGCTGATACTTTTCGCCCCAGCAATTGAAGCGGAACGCGGCGGCACCCAACTGCCCGCTTTCATTCACCAGAAAGATCGGACCGCAATCGCGCAGCCAGTTGTCTTCGGCGGCCACGGGCAACATTTCGACGCTGTTGCCGAGCAGTTCGCGCGCAGCTTGCGCCTCGCTATGGTGAGCCGTCGCCACGCAGCGTTGATAACGGGCAACCGTCTGCGCGACCAGCGCGAACTCACGGCAAACCGTGCGGTAGTGACTGCCCCACAGATCCTCGCGGCCGTTCAGGATCAGCCATCCCAACCAGGTGCTGTGCATCGTTTCCCATTCGGCGGGCATCCGGTAGCCATAGTGGCGAGCGTCGAAGCGACTCATACTGCTGTCTCCATCGTTAGGTGGTGAGCCACATTGTGATAAGCGTTACACTTGATGAAAAATGATGTTTATTGCCCTAATCAATCAACTTCTCTCATATCAATCAACTTCTCTCATATATCCATGCAACGCGTCCCTTCCCTGAAGTTGTTGATGGGCTTCGAGTCGGCCGCGCGACTGGCAATTTCTCGCGCGCCGCCGACGAATTGCACCTCTCGCAATCGGCGATCAGCCATCAGATTCAGCAGCTCGAGGAACAGCTCGGGCAGCCGCTCTTTCGCCAGATCGGGCGTGGTGTGGAACTCACGGTGGCCGGTGAAGTGCTGCAGCGAAGCGTGCAACGGTCGATGGAAACGCTGCGCATCGGGCTCGGCCGCATCGCATCGCCACCTATCTGGACCCTGGGCTCGTCGTACTGGTATGTCCTGCGCCTTTGCTGCACGGCTGGCTGCAGCCGCGTCTCGACCAGTTGAAAGAAGACGTTCCGGAGCTATGTCCGCTGCTGTCCACCGACGAAAGCGCGCGTTACGTCGACGAAATCGACGTCGATCTGACCATCGGCGCGCGTCTCATGCAGCAGGCGGGCCTGCTGGAAGTGCCGCTGCTTCAGGACGAGTGGGTCACGGTATGTTCCGCCGACCTCGCGAAGAAACCGGCCCGTGTGCCGCGCGCGAAACGTCATCTTCACACGGGTCTCATCTGCCTCGAAGAGAGTTTGACGAGCGAAAGCACGGCGCCGATTTTCCGCAACCAACTGTCGGCGTATCGCATGAGCGTGATCTGCGATCAGCGTCTCGTGCTGGACGCCGTGCTGCGCGGGCGCGGCATTGCTTGCCTGTCGCGGCTGGTCGCGCAAGGCAGCATCGAAAAAGGCGCGTTGACCGTCTCGCCGATTACCCGCGTTTGCCGGGCATCACGTGGTGGCTGTCGCGCGTGGCGGGGCCATCGCGTTCGCCCATCGTCGAGCAGCCAGTTTAGGCCGCAGTTCCGTGGCCTGGTGTGTTTCTAAACCAAAGCCGCAGCGGTCGTTACGCGGGCAACTCGCGCGTCACGCACGCAGTGAATGCCGCCACCGCCCGACGCAATGCCCGTAATGTCGACCTGTACGATGTCACGTGAACCGGCATAGGCCTGGACGGTTTTGAACGCGTAGTCGTCAGCGGAATGGTCGTTGAACTTCGGTATGGTGATCACGCCGTTGCAGGTGTAGAAGTTGATGTAACCTGCGGCGAAGTTAGTCAGTTGGCTGTCGTTCAACGTCACGTCGTTGGACGTGCCGTAATTCGACGGCGTGGTCAGTTCGATCGGTTGCAGCGTTCTTCCTCTGGCATCCGTTTGACCATTCGGCTTTTGCCAGTTGGCTTCGGTCAGCGAAGGCTCGCCCATCGAGTTCGATGCGTCGTAGCAGTATGCAACTACGCTTGGCGCGAGAAACTTTGCTTAGAAATCCACGTGTCCGTTCGTGATGTCGGTTTCTTTCGCGGGTGTTGCCGCGCCACCCTTTCCTCCCGCTCCACTGCTACGCGGATAGATCGCCGTGCCCGGAATCTAGATGATCTTTTGCACGCCGAGCGTGCGGCGCAATTCGGCCAGCACCGTGTTTTTAGCGGTCGGCAGAAGCGTTGCATTGGCGATCGCGCCATTCGGAATGTTGAAGAGCTGCGGATTCCGGTTGACGTGCAGCACGGCCGACTCGGTCAGAATCGCGGTCGCATTGCCATCGAACTCGATCGCGCCCCCCTTCGAGCGTCAGTGTGCTTTGAATGGTATGCGATCCACGAACGACGTTCCCCAGAGTAAGGTAGCGGAGCGCGTGAGGTGTGGTAGTGAAGCGGATCAGCTTCGGCCACTGCGTGCGCAGATAGGTCAGTCCTTTGCCGAGCAAGCTTTTTG
>CALNWS010000056.1 GCA_940747215.1 uncultured Paraburkholderia sp.
CAGAGTGAGCTGCCCGATCTTGGCGTGTAACGTCGTCACGTCTACCGGCGGCTCGTTCGATACCGTGCCAGCCGACCCGAACCCGGTTCCTCTGCCCGCATTATCCGCTGGCTCAGGCCCCGGCCGCCCCACTGATCCGGCTGTCCAAATTCCCGCGACCACTTCTCTGGCACTACCTGCGACGCTCGACGGCGCCGACGGAAGAAACCGCGCGAAACACGGTCTCGCGCAAATCGCCGCGAACAACGAACGATCTCGACGCAATCCGCGCCTGGCTCGCCCGTTTCGTCGAGACGAAAACGACCTTCGGCAACTACAGAAAAGAAGCCGAGCGCCTGCTGCTCTGGTCGGTGCGGCAACTCGGCAAACCGCTTTCGTCGCTTACACACGAAGACCTGCTGGTCTATCAACGCTTTCTCGCCGATCCGCAACCGGCTGCGCAATGGACGGCCAACGGCGGGCGCAAGCATCCGCGCAACGACGCGCGCTGGCGGCCCTTCTATGGCCCGCTGTCGCCGGCAAGCCAGCGTCAGGCGATGGTTATTCTCAACGTGATGTTCGCGTGGCTCGTGCAAGCCGGCTATCTGGCGGGCAATCCGCTGTCGCTCACGCGTCAGCGCGTGCGGCGCGGCAAAACGCGAGTCGTGCGCTCTATCTGTCGCCGGAACTGTGGCTCGAAGTCAAAACGTTCATTCACGCCATGCCGCGGGACACCAATCGCGAGCGCGAGCACTATGTGCGAACACGTTGGCTTTTCACCCTGCTCTATCTCGGCGGACTGCGGATTACCGAGGTCGGCGGAAACACCATGCAGCGATTTTTTTGCCACACCGATGAGAATGGCGTCGACCGCTGGTGGCTCGAAATGCTGGGCAAAGGCGGAAAAGAACGGCTCGTCCCCGCAACGGCGGAAATGATGACGGAGTTAAGCGCGTATCGCCGCGAATGTGGTCTTGCGGCGCTGCCGTCCCCGGACGAAGACACGCCGCTCATTTTACCGATCGGACAATCGCTCAAACCGCTTACGCGGGCCGCGTTGCATCGCATCGTCAACAGGGGTATTCGGGGGGGCGCGGCCGAGGCGCTGCGGGCTCGCGGCACTGAATACGCGGCACGTGCGGACAAACTCGAGCTGCCGTCCGCGCACTAGTTGCGGCATAGCGCGGGCTCGCATATGGCGGACTGGCAGATGGATTTGCGGCTCGTGCGCGACAATCTGCGACTCGTACGCGACAATCTCGGTCACGCATCGCTCACCACCACGAGCCAGTTATCTTCATGTGGACGACGACCGGAGGCATCGCGAAACGGATGAGAAGCACCGGCATCGACTGGTGAGTGTCCGTCTCACGACTCAATGCGCGATTCCTGGCGCGCTCACTCCAACGATTTCATCCCCGATTGCTGGTAATTCCGGATGCCAATCTTGTCGATCAGGTCGAGGTTGGTTTCGAGCCAGTCGATGTGCTCCTCTGTTTTGTCGAGAATATGCACGAGAATTTCGCGTGAAATGTAATCGCGCACGCTTTCGCAATACGCAATGCCTTCTTTGCAGGTGCCCTGCGAGATGCGCTCCAGTTTCAGATCGCACTCGAGGATTTCCTTCGTTTCCTCGCCAATCAGCAATTTGTGCAGATCCTGCAGATTGGGCAAGCCGTCCAGCATGAAAATCCGCTCGATCAGCATGTCCGCATGCTTCATTTCGCCGATAGATTCGTCATATTCACGCTTGCCAAGGGCCTCCAGCCCCCAGTGTCTGTACATGCGCGCGTGCAGGAAATATTGATTGATCGCTGTGAGTTCGTTTTTCAGTTGCGCGTTCAGGTACTCCAGTACTTTGGGATCGCTTTGCATATCGCCTCCCGGCATTGGATTCACTCGTGTGTTCAAGACCTTCTCGAAGCAGCATAGTGCATCTGGCGCCCAACTCTAAGAATGAGAATTGGTAGCGTCTTGCGGTACCCGTCTCAGGCGCGTTTTTCGAACTAGGCTTTTTAACAGGGTGTTCCAATTCCGCCACCGGCGATTTTTGTAAAGGTTCTATCTACGGCCATATGGGCCCGGGCCACGGCACTGCCCTCGATACTTCAACGCTTTTACAGGGAACTCCATGGCCGATCTGATCGAGGCAATGACAGGAAACGAACACGGGCATCTGCGCCGGAAAATCGGCCTGCTTTATCTGCTTCTGATCGCGTTCAACGTCGGTGCCTGGGCATGGGCTTTCATCGCGTTTCGACACTATCCGCTGCTCATGGGCACGAGCCTGCTTGCCTACCCGTTCGGCCTGCGGCACGCGGTCGATGCGGATCACATTGCCGCCATCGACAACGTCACGCGTAAGCTGATGCAAACGGGCCAGCGGCCCATCACGGTAGGTTTGACGTTTTCGCTTGGACATTCCACGATCGTCGTGCTCGCATCGATCGGCATTGCCACCTCGGCCACCGCATTGCAAAGCCAGTTCGCCGGTTTCAGGGAAGCAGGCGGCGTCATCGGCACACTTGTTTCGACCTTCTTTCTTTTTGCCATCGCGCTGATGAACCTGCTGATCCTGCGCTCGGTGATTTGCGCGTTCCGGCGGATACAGCGCGGCGAGCCCTACGTCGAAGAAGATTTCGACCTGCTGCTCGCAGACCGCGGTTTTCTCGCGCGCATCTTCCGGCCGCTCTTCTCCTTCGTCACGCGAAGCTGGCACATGTACTTTCTGGGTTTTCTGTTCGGCCTCGGCTTCGATACGGCGACGGAAATCGGCCTGCTCGGCATTTCAGCCACCGGTGCCACGCAAGGCATGCCGATCTGATCGATCCTCGTATTTCCCGTGCTTTTCACCACGGGCATGACGCTGCTCGATACGACCGACAGCATCCTCATGCTGGGCGCGTACGGCTGGGCATTCGTCAAGCCGGTTCGCAAACTCTACTGCAACAACATCACGATCACGACGATTTCGGCGGTGGTCGCGCTGCTCGTCGGCAGTATCGAAGGGCTTGGGCTACTCGCCGATAAACTGGAGTTCACTGGCGCATTCTGGAATTTCATCGGCAGCCTCAACGACAATTTCAGCGTGATCGGTTACGTGATCGTCGGCGTGTTCGCGCTGACTGGATCGTTTCGACCGCACTGTACAAATGGAAGCGCTTCGACGATATGGATATGCACTCGACTGAAGCGTTACGAGCGGCGCGCGCGAATGATAAACTTGCGCCGCACTTCCTATCGCACACTATGTCTACTTTTGCCCGCAAACAGCTAACTGCATGGCTTGGCCTCGCCACCATGTGGCTGATCGTGTTCGCGCCGCTCGTGAGTCAATGGTGTGCCGCCCCGCAGCGCAACTCCGTCGCACCGGAAACGGCGCTGTGTTCGGTTCTGCATCCTGCAGGCAAGGCTGCCTCGCCTTCGCATGCCGATCGTCTTGCGGCATGCGGGTATTGCGATCTGCTATCGGATCATGCGCCAGCCCCGCCGCTTCCCGCACTGTGCCGCTCACGCCACTCGCCATTCTGACCGGTACGGCCATCGTATTGCCTTTCACCCGATACGTGCAGCTCGGCGCGTTCTCCATTGCAAGGTCACGGGCACCGCGCCTGCGCGCTTCGCACTGCATTCGTAAGCGTTTCTCCGCACTCGCCTCAAACTCGCATCCGACGCTAACAAGCGTGCATTCGCGCACACCGCGCGTTCACGACAAGATCGTTGCCGCTCGTTCGCGCATATCCGCTGCGTGTTCCGCATGGGTACCAAATGCGAGCTACAGTCATCATTAATTTGCCTTAAAACAGGAGATATTCCATGCGCCATACCCTCGGCCGCTTCGCGCTCGCCATTTCACTCGCTACGGCATCGCTCAGCGCATTCGCCGCAACGGATTCCATGATGGTCTCCGACTGCTGGATCCGCTCAATACTAGGCGACGTACCTTCGGGTGACTATTTCAAGCTGATGAACATGAGCGGCAAATCCATCGATCTGCAAAGCGTCTCCACCGACGCCTTCGGCATGGCCATGCTGCATCAGACGCAATCGAACGGCAGCACGTCGAAAATGGTGATGGTCGACAAGGCAACGGTGCCGGCCAACGGCACGCTCGCGTTTGCGCCCGGCGGCTACCACGTCATGTTCGAACAGGCTAAGAAGCCGCTCACGGTGGGCTCGACGATCCCCGTCACGTTCTCGTTCAACGACGGCGAAAAGATCAGCGCTCAATGCGCGGTAAAGAACGCTGCGGGCAATAAAGGTAGAACGCGAAAGCAGGCGCGGCAAGCCCGCTTCGCGACGCGACGCGTCGCATGCACATTCGGGACCTGCAAAAAGCGGCCTGTTCGTGATACCGTATATAAGCTTATTCGCGTGTTTTTCGCGGCATTGCAGGTTGAATTGAACTTTACGCACTGTTAAACTGCCGCGCAAACTGCATTCGACCGACATGAACCTTCGCACACGCTCACTCACGACCGCATGGCTTGGCCTGTTCGCCATGCTGTTGATCGTGCTCGCGCCGCTGATGAGTCAACTGGTTATTGCGCACCGTGCCGTAGAACCGGAAACCGCACTATGTTCCGCGACGTTTGCCGACACGGGCAGCCATCATTCGATTTCGCAAGACTCGTTCGCCGCGTGCAGCTATTGCGATCTGCTCGCCACGCATGCGGCGATGCCTTCGGTTCCGCACGTTGCCCTGCCGCTTCTGACGCTCGTCGTCATCGCAACGGTGAGCGTGCTCTTCACCCGCTTCACGCCACTCGGCGTGTTCCCTTCGGGACGCCTGCGAGACCCGCCCGCTTTTCTCTGATCCTCTCCGGTATCGACGTTTTCTTTTTTCGTGTGCGCTAGCTGCATTGCGCGTGTGACCGCACGTTCTTAACGCGTTCGCCCTCCCTGCCGATGCGATGCAGATCTGCACGTGCCGCACGTAACGAGACGTGCCGGCGATATCCGCCAAAGCCCGCTTCATTCGCCGCCGCCTTGCACACGCGGATCGCACTCGTCTGCGATCCGCGCCGCACGGGCTCGCGTTCGCACATCCTTTTGATTCGTTAAAACGACATGTTCAAGACATTTCGACTTCGCGTCGCATGCTCAAGCGTCGCGGCGCTGCTCGCGTCGCACGCCTAGGCAGACTCCACCGATTCCACGAATACCGCCACTCCTGCCAATGAAACGACGCTCGCGCCCGTCGTAGTGCGTGAACCAGCGCAACGTTCGCTGACGTCGCAATCCGTTGCGGAAGCAAAGCGTTCGCTCGATAACACCGTCGGCTCCATGGGCTTCGTCGATAGCAGCACCTATACGGATACCTATGCATTCACGCTGCGTGACGTGCTGAAGGACACACCCGGCGTTTTCGTGCAGAACCGCTACGGCCAAGAACTTCGTCTGTCGATTCGCGGCTCCGGCATCGCGCGCAGTTATCACACACGCGGCCTCGACATTCTTCAGGACGGTATTCCCACCAATCTCGCCGACGGCAGCGGCGACTACCATCAGATCGACCCACTCGCGCTGCAGGCCACCGAAGTCTACAAAGGCGGTAACGGTCTCGCGTACGGCACGTCGACGCTCAGCAGTGCCATCAATTTCGTCACGCCCACTGCCTACACTGCCGAAGCGCCGAACATCGTGTGCCTCGAGCGGCAGCTACGGTACGGGCGCGCGAGTGCGCAATTCTCCCGCGAGGTCGGCCCGCTCGACTACATCGCAACGTTTTCTACCAATCACGAGAGCGGCTATCGCGACCACGAATGCGGCAACTATCAGCAGTTCAATGCCAACGTCGGCTACCATTTCAGCCCAAATGTCGAAACGCGCTTCTATGTCGGTGCTTATGTCGTGAATCAGTTGTTGCCGGGAACACTATCGCTGAGCGATGCGCTCAACAATCCGACCAAGGCAGCGGCCAGTTCGGTAACAGGCGATTAGGCGCGTAACACGCGCACCGAACGCATCGCCAACCGCACCACCGTCAAACTCGACACGGGCGAGTTGGCGCTCGATACGTGGGCGATTCACAAGAGCCTCTACCACCCGATCTTTCAGGCGCTCAATCAGGACGGCTGGACGTACGGGTTCGCGCCACGCTACATCGCCACGCTCGATCTGGGTGGCAAACGTAACGACGTGATTGCAGGCACACGCTTTTTTGGCGGTAATACGCAGGCGCGTCAATACGTCAACGTGTCCGGCAATCGCGGCGCGCAAACGCTCGACTCGTCGCAGAACGCCTACAACTACGAAGTATATGTGGAAGACCGCTTCTTCTTCCTGCCGACAGTCGCCGTGATGGCCGGCGTAAAGGCGTTGCACGATGTGCGCGAATACGTGGATCCCGGCGGACTCGCATCGGATCCCACCTACAGGTCGACTCGCGCAACGTACAGCGGACTGAATCCGAAATTCGGCCTCCTGTGGCAGCCCAATCGCGACATCCAAGCGTTTGCCGACATCACGCGAAGCCACAGGACGTACCCGACTTCACCGATCTCATGCAGACGTTCAGTTCCACCACGCGCTTCACGCCGCTCGCGGCGCAACACGCATTGACGATGGAACTCGGCACGTGCGATCGCGTGAGTTGGGACCTCACCGCATGGCGTTCTATCGTGCGCGATCAGCTACTGCAATACACCACGAATCCTGACATTCCGGCATCCACATTCAACGCCAACAAGACCGTCTTGCAAGGCATTGAGGCGGGCGCATCCGTGAACCTGCTGCGCGACATCATGCCGCCCGGAGCAGGCGACAAAATTACGCTCTCCGGCGTGTGGAATCTGAACGACTTCCGCTTCAAGGACGATCCGCAATATCACTCGAACCGCATCGCAGGTGTGCCGGTGAATGTGCTGCGCGCGTCGCTCGGCTATTCGCGTCCCAACGGTTTCCATATCGCCACTTCGGTGGACTGGGTGCCGGCCGGCGCATGGGCCGACGACGCAAACACTCTGCGCGTGCCGGGCTATACGCTACTCGGCGTGCAAGCGGGCTGGGACTTCCGCAACGGCGTCTCGGTGTATGTCGACGCGCGCAATCTCACGAACAAGCGCTACGTGAGCGACATCAGCACCGTGGCCGATGCTCGCACTGCATCTACTGCGATCTTTTATCCCGGCGAAGGACGCAGCATTTTTGCATGCATACGGTACGTGTTTTAACGCTGCACGCGTGGATTCGTTGCAGGACACAAACTTTTATCCTGCAGCGAATCCGCGTGCAACTCTGAACCCGAGTGCATGAACCATCCTGACAAACCACCTATGCAATCCTTATCAACGTAATGCTGCGACGCAATGCGCTGCGGATGTCCCGGTATGTGGCACGCGCGTTCTCAACGTTTGCATCGCCATTCGGCGAAGTCTACGCTTTTCGCATAAGTGAGGAACCCATATTTCTCACATCATGCGAGCTTGCTCGAACACGCTGCAAGGAGACATGATCACGCGTCCGCAATCTGCGTTCAGGATCGTACTGATTTCGTTGTTCACTGCACTTTGCGCTCTGCTCATGAGTTGTGGCGGCAGCGCGAACAGTCCGGGTACAGTCTCCTCCGGTAGTCCCGATGCCGGTGTCGCACTCACTTAGGTGCGTTTCATGACGCCGCCGATGGGCTGGAATTCATGGAGTACCTTCGGCTGCAATAACTCGGAAGCCACCATCAAACCTGTCGTCGACGCCATTGCTTCGAACGGCATGGCAGCGGCCGGCTATCAGTACGTCACCGTGGACGATTGCTGGGTCGGCGGAAGAAACTCCACCACAGGTCAGCTCTATTCCAATGCCACGACGTTTCCCGACGGCATCCAGGCACTCGCGTCCTAAGTGCATAGCAAGGGTTTGAAGTTCGGTCTTTATACGTCGGGCGGAACCAATACATGTGCGGGTCTCTCGCATGGCACGCGTCCGGCATCTTATCCGTTGGGCGTCGGCACGGGCAGTCTTGGGCATGAAGGTGTCGATGCACAGACGTTCGCGAACTGGGGTGTCGATTACATCAAGCTCGATTACTGCGGCGGCAGCCTCACTGCATTTCCGGCCATGCGCGCAGGCATTGCCGCGACCGGACGGCAAATGTATCTGAACATCAATCCGTATAGCGTGAACACGGGTTTTCCGACCAATTTTGCGTCCGACGGCACGCTCTACGTTCCCGCGTATGCCGACATGTCGCGCATTTCGCAGGACATCTCCGCGAAGTTCACCTCGGTCACGTCGATCATCGACACGAGCGCAGCGGACGTGGCGTGGGCCGTGCCCAGCTATTTCAACGATATGGACATGCCCGAAGTGGGCAACGGCATGACGGCCGATCAGGACACGGCGCACTTCGTGATTTGGGCGATGATGTCGAGCGGACTGAACGCGGGCAATGACGTTCGCAGTCAAAGCGCGGCGACACAGGCGTTGCTGGCGAACAAAGCGGTGATCGCGGTGAATCAGGATCCGCTCGCGTTGCAGGCCGTACTCGATACCGCCGACAGTTCCAGCACGCTACAGGTGTGGACTAAACCGCTATCCACGAGCGGTACGCGCGTGGTTGCGTTGCTCAATCGCGGCGCAACGGCCGCGCCGATCACGGCCCGGTTGTCGAATCTCGGCCTCGGCGGTTCCGTGCAAGCCACGAACGTCGTGACGGGCGCGAGCCTCGGCGCGGTCTCGCAGAGTCTCACGCAAACGGTACCCGCAACAGGCGTGGTTCTCGTGAAGCTAACCGGCACGGACCCGGCGGTGAGCAACGGCTCGCTCGCGGCGCAAGGCTGGATCTGGTCGGCAGTGCAATCGGGCAACGTGGCAGTTAAAGCGCCCGCCGGCGGCGCAACGCTGCCGGTTGGCGCGACGGCCACTGGAACCGTGTCGGTGCATGGCGCGAACTACGTCGACGGCATGACGGTGAATGCGCCCGTGCAGATCGTCTATCGCCTGAACGGACGCTGCACGACGTTCCAGAGCGACATTGGGCTCGACGCGGCAGCACAGGGCGCGGGCTCCGTAGACTATCAGGTATGGGCCGACAACGTCGAACTCTACGATAGCGGACTCGTGACCGGTTCGATGCCGGTCAAGACGGTGCGCGTAAGCGTGACGGGCCGCAATACGCTGCGGCTCGTCGTGACCGATGGCTAGGACGGCATCACACTCACGACGTCGCCGATTGGGCCAATCCTTCGCTCCAATGCTCGTCGTGATCAGGCCCACGTGGCGCCTTGAGGCTGCGCCTGCTGCTGGTAATCCTCGCCGTCGATATCGTAGCCCGACGGCTCCCAGTGGATGACGAGCAGCACGAGAAGCGATGTGAGCGGCGCGAGCGCAATGAGCCAAAACACTTTGCCGAACGCTACTGCGAGCGCGGGAAACAGGAATAGCGACACCGTCGGGGTACTTCGCGTGAGTGTCTGATTGAAGCCCACGCCGATGCCGCGCAACGACGTGGGATAGCTGAGCGACGCGTATGTCATCGAATGCGAGCCCGGCCCGAATCCTTGTCCGAACAGATAACCGCCGAGCAGCAGGATCGCGACGACGAGCGCGCCGCTGCCCGGTTTTCCGATCAGCGCGAGTCCGATCAGCGAAACGAATTGCAGCGTGTGTCCGAACAGCGTCATCTTCCATGCGCAGATCAATCCGCCCACGAAGGCAAACACCAGATTCAGCGCGAGCGCGGCGACGATTGTCGTCAATGGACCTTGCTGGAAGAAGCTCGCGATAATCACCGGCAAGCCGAAGATGATCGCGTTATAGCCGAACGACGACGCGCTGCCGATCACCGCGGCGAGTATCGTGCGGCGCCGATAGGTTGGCATTGAACAGTACGCCGTAGTTTTCCATGTTGCAGCGCGATGCGCGCCGATTCGCGCATTTTCCTGCGGAGACGACTTCTCCACGACTGCGTCCACGCCATATGTACGCTTCAGGATGCGCGCCGCCTCTTCTAGATTGCCCTGATTCGCGGCCCACACCGGCGACTCGCTGATATAACGGTTGCGCACGAGAATGATCGCGATCGCAATGATCGATGCGCGCATTGCTGCCCTTGGCCGCTCCGGCATTCACGATACTCGAGACGTCCTGCGCATTGCGAATGACGGCGGATTGCGCGGCGATGTCGGCCGCATCCGCTTCTTTAGTGGATTCAGATGTTGGCGATGGAGAAAGCGCAACGATGGACATGATCGGGGCTTCGCATGGATGGTTGAAGCGTTGCATGGTAGCGACCGCGATCACGCGGGCAAAACGACGAATTCAGCTATCTAAATCGTTCGCGCCGATTCGCACGTCCACAGATTTTCTTATCTGCATTCATTGGTTGGATTCGCACCCGCTCGAATCTAACGTGTAGTTCCTGTTGCGCGCCATCTTCCACATTCCAACCCTCTCTTTCCCGACTGGTATTTGCGCATGCGCTATTTCCGTTTGCTGAAAACTTTCGTCGCTGTAGCAACACTTTCGTTTGCAACGACTCAGGCTTTCGCCGACAAACCATCGGTGATTCGCATCGGCGTCGCCTAGCAAGGTGTCGGCGACCCGCCCACGTTCGGCGGATCGCCCGCCGCTACCGTGCAATTGCAGCAATCGCTGGAAAAGGAATTCGCCGCGGACGGCATCAAGGTCGAATGGCTGTTCTTCAAAGGCGCGGGGCCGGCTGTGAATGAAACGATTGCCGACAAGTCGCTCGAGTTCGCCTTTCAGGGCGATCTGCCAGCCGTGCTCGGCCGTGCAAATGGCCTGAAAACGCATCTTCTTCTCGAATCTGGCGGCGTGTCGACATCAAGATCTCCGTGCCACAGGATTCCGACATTCGCACGATCAAGGACATCAAGGGCAAAAGCGTATCGATCTTTCGGGCACGAATCTGCAACCCGTCGCCGACAATGCGCTCGCTGCCAATCAGTTGAGCGAGCGTGACCTGCGAGTGATCAATCTCGACAGCGCAAGCTCGCTTGCCGCGCTCGCGTCGAAAGGCATCGACGCCTCGGTGAACGACTATCACGTCTACAAACTGCGCGATCAGAAACTCGTCAGGGTGATCTATGAATCGCAGAACGACGGTCCGCAATTCACGCGGCAATCGCATCTGCTGGTAGTCGACGACTTCGACCATGCGCATCCGGACATCGTGCAGCGCGTAGTGAATGTATTCGTGAAAGGCGCGCAATGGTTATCCGATGAAGCGAATCGCGATGCGCTTTTCAGGCTGTGGGAGAAAAGTGGTGTGCCTTATCCGTCGTGGCAGGCCGAGTTCGCCAATCAGAAGCTGAAAAACCGCAATTCGCCGCTGGTCGATGCGTTCATCGTTACAGGCTACAAAGCCGTTGCGGCAGACGCATTGAAACTGGAGCTGATCCGCCAACCCGTGGAAGTGGATAACTAGTTCGAAACGAAATATCTCGACACTGCCTTGCGTACGTAACAACTCGACCACTACTGGACGCGTTATGACGCTGCGGGCAAACCGCTCAGCTAATCCACCGGAGCGATCACGATGAGCGAAACCGCAATTCATGTCGAGCGTGAACGGCAAACACGCGCTGCTGTACCGAACGTACCGCTGTATCGCGACGCGAGGCTTCGTGCGATCGCGTGGCAGTTGGCACCGTGGCTCCTGCCCGCCCTGCTGTTTGCGTTGTGGACCGTCGGCTGTGAACGCGGCTGGATCGCGCCGCAAATCCTGCCGCCGCCTGAGCGCGTATTCGACACACTCGTCGATCTCGCGACGAGCGGCGATCTCGCCCGCAATACCTTGATCAGCGTGCAGCGCGTGCTTCTCGGTTTCAGCGCAGGGACGTTGCTGGGTTTCATCGTCGGTGCCGCATTGGGTCTGTCGCGCACGCTCGAAGTGTATGTGCTGCCGAGTTTCAATGCGCTCGTGCAGATTCCGGTGCTCGGCTGGCTGCCGTTTTTGCTGCTTATCGTCGGTGTCGGCGAACCGCTCAAATACATTCTGATCGCGCGTGCGGCGCTCGTGCCCGTTACGTTGAGTACGTTGCAAGGTTTCCGGTAGACGCCAGCCACGCTCGACGAAGTGGCGCGCGTGTTCGGCTATAGCCGCTGGCAACGCATCATTTTTATCGTGCTGCCCGCCGCAGTGCCGACCTTAGCCACGCGTGCCCGGCAGGAATGCGCTGCGACACGCGCAGCCGATGGTTCGTGCCGCTCAGGTCGGCCGTGCGCACGGCGTAGCCATCCATCGAATTCGTGTTCATGGGCGGTACGTCGAGCGGCGACGTGACGTCCGCCGACAGTACGCGGTTTAGCGCATCCAGAATGGGAACGGATTCGGTGCCGGAAATCGGGCTTGCTGCGCCGAGCAGCGTGGCCAATGCGTCGGCTGTGGAGAGCATCAGTGCGCGGGGCGTTGGAGTGGACATCTTCAGGTCTCGCAGCCGCTGGAATGAAAAGACTATTGTAGCGGGCGGGCGTGATCGCCGAGAGCGAGGCGGGTTATGGTGGGCTTCCGGGTTTGTGCCAGTGTGTCTTTGCGGTAATGCTTTGGTGCTTTGGTGCGCGTTGCGCAAGCCGGTGCGTGGGACGTGCTGCTGCGCGGAACGCCGCATATTGGGCAATGCACATCGCATCGCTTTGCATCGAACGCGACCTCGTCGCGCCCGATGCTTCCTGCTTCGATCACGGACGCTTACTTGCCCACGTTCGCCACAATGAAGTCCTTCACGCGCTGCGCGTCGGCCGGCAGCACTTCGAAACGCTGCGGCAGCGATTCGATGCCCGAGAACGCGGCCGGACGCTCCGGTTCGTGCAGCAACGCTTCGCGGATCGTTTCGCCGAATTTGACCGGCTGCGCCGTTTCCAGCACGATCATCGGAATACCAGGTTGCAGATGCTCGCGCGCCACCTTCAGGCCGTCGGCCGTGTGGGTGTCGATCATCGTGTAGTAGCGCTCGAACACGTCGCGGATCGCGTCCACGCGGCCCTCATGGCTGCTGCGGCCCGACACGAAACCAAACTCCTTCACGCGCGCGAAATCGCCGCTCGCCGCGAGGTCGAAACCGCCCTTCTCCTCGACGTCGCGGAACAGTTGCAGCACGCGCGCCGGATCGCGATCGAGCAGATCGAACACGAAACGCTCGAAGTTCGACGCCTTCGAAATGTCCATGCTTGGGCTGGTGGTGTGATACGTCTCGGCCGCCTTGCGCACGCGGTAGATACCGGTGCGAAAGAACTCGTCGAGCACGTCGTTCTCATTCGTCGCGACCACGAGCTTCTCGATCGGCAAACCCATCATGCGCGCGATGTGGCCCGCGCAGACGTTGCCGAAATTGCCCGACGGCACCGTGAACGACACGCATTCGTCGTTGCTCTCCGTGGCCTCGAAATAGCCCTTGAAGTAGTAGACGACCTGCGCGACGACACGCGCCCAGTTGATCGAATTGACCGTGCCGATCTTGTACTTCGCCTTGAACGCGTGGTCGTTCGAGACGACCTTGACGATGTCCTGCACGTCGTCGAACACGCCTTCTACGGCGATGTTGAAGATGTTCGGGTCCTGCAGGCTGTACATCTGTGCAGTCTGGAACGCGCTCATTTTCCTGTGCGGCGACAGCATGAATACGCTGATGCCATTCTTGCCGCGCATCGCGTATTCGGCGGCGCTGCCGGTGTCGCCCGACGTCGCGCCGAGAATGTTCAGCGTTTCGCCGTGCTTCGCGAGCGCGTACTCGAACAGGTTGCCGATCAGTTGCATCGCCATGTCCTTGAACGCGAGCGTCGGTCCGTTCGACAACTCCAGCAGCGACAGCGTCGCGCCGTTCTCGACGCCGAGCGTCTTGAGCGGCGTGATCTGCGCGGCGCTTTCGTCGTCGCGCGTGTTGCAGTACGTGGCCGCCGTGTACGTCTTGCGGATCAGTGCGCGCAGGTCTTCGGCCGGAATGTCGTCGCTGAATTTCGACAGGATCTCGAATGCAAGGTCCGCATACGGCAGCGTGCGCCAGCGCGTGAGTTCGTCGGCGGTGATGCGCGGATATTGCGCGGGCAGATACAGGCCGCCGTCTTTAGCCAGCCCGCCGAGCAGGATGTCCGAAAAAGTGTGACGCTCACCGGCTCCGGTGCCGCGCGTAGAGAGGTAGTTCATAGTTCTGCCTAGTTCAGCGCTTCCATGCGCAGCTTCGTAACTTGCGAGACGACGGTCTTGAGCGCCTCGATCGGTCTGATCGCGGCGTTGACGTTCTTCTCGACCGTTTCGTGCGTGATCAGGATGATGTCGGTCTCGCCCTTGCCGTTCGCGTCGACCTGCTCCGATTCCTTCTGCAGGAGCGCGTCGATCGAAATACCAGTGTCGGCCAGAATGCGCGTGATGTCGGCGAGCACGCCGGTCACGTCGGCCACTCGCAGACGTAGGTAGTAGCCGCTCGTCACTTCGTCGATCGGCAGGATCGGCGTGCTCGACAGGCTGTCCGGCTGGAACGCGAGGTGCGGCACGCGGTGCTCGGGGTCGGCCGTGTGCAGACGCGTCACGTCGACCAGATCTGCCACCACGGCGGAAGCCGTGGGCTCAGCACCCGCGCCCTTGCCGTAGTAGAGCGTCGTGCCCACTGCGTCGCCGTGCACAACGACTGCGTTCATCGCGCCTTCCACGTTCGCGAGCAGACGCTTTTCCGGAATCAGCGTGGGATGCACACGCAATTCGATGCCCTTCTCCGTGCGGCGCGTAATGCCGAGCAGCTTGATGCGATAGCCGAGTTCCTCGGCGTATCGGATGTCGATTGCGGCCAGCTTGCTGATGCCTTCGACGTAAGCGCGGTCGAACTGCACCGGCACGCCGAACGCGATCGCGCTCATGATCGTCGCTTTGTGCACAGCGTCCACGCCTTCGATGTCGAAAGTCGGATCGGCTTCGGCGTAACCTAGTTCCTGCGCGGCTTTCAGCGCGGTGGCAAAGTCGAGCCCGCGGTCGCGCATTTCCGAAAGAATGTAGTTCGTCGTGCCGTTGATGATGCCCGCGATGTACTGGATGCGATTGGCCGTGAGCCCTTCGCGCAATGCCTTGATGATCGGAATGCCGCCGGCCACCGCCGCCTCGAACGACACCATCACGCCGTTGGCGCGCGCCGCTTCGAAGATTTCCGTGCCGTGCACCGCGAGGAGCGCCTTGTTGGCCGTCACCACGTGCTTGCCGTTTTTGATCGCGCGCAGCACCAGGTCGCGCGCGACGCCCGTGCCGCCGATCATCTCGGCGATGATGCCGATCGACGGATCGTCGACCACCGCGTTGAAGTCGTCGGTCAGCGCCACGCTGCCGGCTTCGCCGTCGAGTGCCGCTGTGGCCTTGGCCGGGTTGCGCACGGCAATGCGCGCAATCTCGATGCCGCGGCCGGCGCGGCGTTTGATTTCTTCCTGATTGCGTCGCAGTACCGTGAAGGTGCCGCTGCCTACCGTGCCGAAGCCCAGCAGTCCAACTTTGATCGGTTCCATGCAGCGTGTGATGTCGAGTAGATGATTGAAAAATTCGGTGACGCGTGGGACGCGCAGGCGAGGCCGCAGCGCCCCCCTATTGTGCGCTATGCCGTGTGACGTTTGCGGTAACCGTCGAGGAAACGCGCGATCCGGTTGATCGAATCGGCCAGATCGTCGACGTTCGGCAGGAACACCACGCGGAAGTGATCCGGCGTTTTCCAGTTGAAACCGGTACCCTGCACGAGCAGCACGCGTTCTTCGAGCAGCAGGTCGAGGATGAACTGCTGGTCGTCGTGGATCGGATAGATCTTCGGGTCGAGTCTCGGGAACATGTACAGCGCCGCTTCCGGCTTCACGCACGATACGCCCGGAATGGACGTGAGCATGTCGTACGCGAGTTCGCGCTGCTTGTAGAGACGCCCGCTCGGCACGATCAGATCGTTGATGCTCTGATAGCCGCCGAGCGCCGTTTGAATCGCGTACTGGCCGGGCACGTTCGGGCACAGGCGCATAGACGCGAAAATGCCGAGGCCTTCGAAATAGTCGCGGCCGATGCGGCGGTTTTCGCCGCTCAGGCCCGAGATGAACATCCATCCCGCGCGGTAGCCGCACGAGCGGTAGCTTTTCGACAGGCTGTTGAACGTGACGGTGAGCACGTCTTCCGAGAGCGCCGCCATCGACGTGTGCTTCTTGCCGTCGTAGACGATCTTGTCGTACACTTCGTCCGCGAAAATGATGAGGCCGTGCTGGCGCGCGATTTCAATCAGACCGAGCAGCAGTTCGTCCGAATACAGCGCGCCGGTGGGATTGTTCGGGTTGATCACGACGAGCGCACGCGTGTTCGGCGTGATTTTCGCGCGGATGTCGTCTAGATCCGGCATCCAGCTATTCGATTCGTCGCAGATGTAATGCACGGGCGTGCCGCCCGACAGGCTCACGCCGGCGGTCCACAGCGGATAGTCCGGCGCGGGCAGCAGCACTTCGTCGCCGTCGTTCAGCAAACCCTGCAGCGCCATCACGATCAGCTCGGACGCGCCGTTGCCGATGTAGATGTCGTCCAGCTCCACGCCGTGCACGCCCTTTTGCTGCGTGTAATGCATGATCGCCTTGCGCGCAGCGAACACACCCTTCGAATCCGAGTAGCCCGACGAGCCCGGCAGGTTCAGGATCATGTCCTGAATGATTTCGTCCGGCGCATCGAAACCGAACGGCGCCAGATTGCCGATATTCAGCTTGATGATGCGATGGCCTTCTTCTTCGAGCCGCTTAGCGTGTTCGAGGACGGGCCCGCGAATGTCGTAACAGACATTCAACAACTTGTTGGATTTGAGAATCGGTTTCACGGCGGGCACTTCATCCTGTTGATGGGCTGGGCAAACGGTGTTCTGCAAACATGCCGGGACGGGCGCGTCGTCAGAACGGAGGTCTGGAGCCGCTTTCGGCGCGTCTCGCGGCGGATCGCGCCGGGCAGACGTCGAAAACCGGCCTGATCCAGAAGGCACCACACTTAGCGCCTGACTGAAGCAACTGGCTAAAGCAACCGGCTGAGAGCCAGCCTGTAGCGGCTTCGCAGCCGGTGGCAAGCGTTTGCCCGCACCAAGCACGCACATGAGGTTGCGCACCCGGCGTCATGGCCGGCCGCAACCGGCCGGAGCTCGCTATCGGCCGGCTCGAAGCAGAATAAACCGGGACAGGTAGCCGGTGAGCTGCGCCCGCGATCGCGGCGCGGCTTATGGCGGCACGTGAGCGAGGGGCACCGCGAGGCGGCTAAAAAGTTATAATTTAGCGGATTTTGGCCGACTTCCGCAATGCACCAACCGCAACGGCAAGGCTTTTCGGCCGCCTGTGCGCATTTTGTGTTCCATTCGCGTGTTCCGCCCGCGTCAAGGTGGCCCGCCTGTGCACGCCGGCCCCGCCGCCGCATGCCGAATCAGCCACGCCGAATGCTTCACGACGACTTCGGAAAACCAATTTGAAATTACATCAGGACTCCAGCGGCGCTCTGAACACCGTCACCGGTTACGGAGCCGATTACGTCGACATCAATCTGGTTCGCCACGCCGGCAGCATTCTGCTGATGCCCGAGGCGCCTGTCATTGCTTGGCCCGTTTCGTCCTTCGAAGACCTCACGCCCGAGCTCTTCGCCATGCTGGTGGACGCCGCGCCCGAAGTGGTGATTTTCGGCAGTGGCGAGAAACTGCGCTTTCCGCATCCGCGCCTGACCGCCGCGCTCACCGCGAAGCGCATCGGCGTCGAAACGATGGACTTCAAGGCCGCCTGCCGCACCTACAACATCCTGATGGCCGAGGGCCGCAAGGTCGCCGCCGCGCTGCTGATCGAAGCGTAGCGAGGCGCTGCTGCGCGCGTCGCCGGGCGCCAGCCCTTCTGGCCTGTCGAGTGACTCGTCACGTGTCTCACCGTGTGCGTAGTCATGCGCGACGGGTCGGGCGTCGCGGCCCGCATTCACCCGCGCAGCGCCCGGCCGCAAGCCCTAACGAACGCCTGTCGACAAATCCGCACATACACGCTCGCCGCGTTACAGCCGATCACGTACACTGCGTGCCATCGGCGGTGAACGCTCCGGGCCCGCCGCCGCACTATCGAACAACACCGCCTCGCCGCCTACGCGGCGTCGCCCAACGGACAGACATACATGAACATGAACGATACGCCATCGAGGCTACCGCTCAACCGCACCACGATCCTGCTGCTGGTGCTGATTCTCGCCTTGATCTGGTTCGTGCCGCTCGGCTGGCGCCATCTGTTGCCGAGCGACGAAGGCCGCTATGCGGAAATGGCACGCGAAATGTTCATGACCGGCGACTGGATCACGCCGCACTACAACGGCTACAAATATTTCGAGAAGCCGCCGCTGCAAACCTGGGCTAATGCGCTCACGTTCGCGTGGTTCGGCATCGGCGAATGGCAGGCGCGCCTCTACACCGCGCTGACGGGTTTCGCGGGCGTGCTGCTGATCGGCTTCACCAGCGCGCGCGTCTTCAACACGGCAACCGGCGTGTTCGCGGCAATCGTGCTCGCCACGTCGCCGTACTGGAACCTGATGGGCCACTTCAATACGCTCGACATGGGCCTGTCGTTCTGGATGGAGTTGACGCTGTGCGCACTGCTGCTCGCGCAACGCCCGAATCTGCCCACCGGCACCGTGTGCGCGTGGATGTACGTGTGCTGGGGCTCGATGGCGCTCGCCGTGCTCTCCAAGGGCCTCGTCGGCCTGATCCTGCCCGGCGCGGTGCTCGTGCTCTACACGCTGGTCGCACGCGACTGGTCCATCTGGAAGCGTCTGCACCTGATCGGCGGCCTGATCGTCTTCTTCGCGATCGTCACGCCGTGGTTCGTTCTGGTCCAGCAACGCAATCCGGAATTCCTGAACTTCTTCTTCATCGTCCAGCAATTCAAACGCTATCTGACGCCCGAGCAGAACCGTCCGGGGGCGTTCTATTACTTCGTCCCGGTGCTGCTGGTGGGCTTCCTGCCGTGGCTTTCGCTGACCGTGCAGAGCGTGCGGCACGCGTGGCGCACGCCGCGCCAGCCAAACGGCTTTGCGCCCGTCACGATGATGCTGGTATGGACCGTCTTCATCTTCCTGTTCTTTAGCGTCTCGCACTCCAAGCTGCTGTCATATACCCTGCCAATCGCGCCGCCCATCGCAATGCTGATCGGCATGTATCTGCCGCTCGTCACGCGCGACCAGTTGCGCCGTCATCTCGCCGGCTATGCGCTCTTTCTGGTCGTGGCCGCGTTCGCCGCGTCGTTCATGTCGCGCCTCGGCAGCACGCGCAATCCGGCCGAGCTCTGCATCGAATATCGCATCTGGGTGCTCGCCGCGCTCGCCGTCGCCTTCGTGCTGACGCTCGCCGCGCTCGTGCTGAACCGCCGCAGCCGCACGGGCGGCCTCGGCACGTTCGCCACCTTCGGCGCCGCCTGGCTGCTGCTCGGCACGATCGCCGGCACGGGTCACGACGTGTTCGGCACGCTCAGCTCCGGCGCGCCGCTCGAGCCGGCCGTCAAGGCGGAAATCGCCAAGTTGCCGCCCAAAACGCCGTTCTACTCGGTCGGCGTGCTCGATCACACGCTGCCGTTCTACGTCGACCACACGATGATCATGGTCGAGCATCCCGACGAGCTAGCGTTCGGCGTGTCCGTCGAACCCAATAAGTGGGTCCCGTCGGTAAACGAATGGATCGAGCGCTGGAAGGCCGACCGCTATGCGCTCGCGCTGCTTCCGCCGCCGACTTATGACCACCTTCTCAAGGAAGGTCTGCCGATGCAGGTCGTCGCGCGCGACTCGCGCCGCGTCGTCGTGACGAAGCCGGCGGAATCGGCGCCGGGTGCGCCCGCGGCCGCCTCCGGCGCGGCTGCCGTGGAAAAACCACAACAATGCCCCCACATCAGGACCTGAATATTTGATGAACCCGATTTCGCTGTTTGGCATTTTCGCCGGCGTCTCGTTGAACGCCGGCGCGCAGTTGCTGCTCAAAGCCGGAACGAATGCCGTTGGACACTTCGAATTCACCCGTGCGAACATCCTGCCCATTGCCTTTCGCCTCGCGACGCAACCGCCCACCATCATCGGAGGTTTCGCGTGCTATGTGATCAGCGTCGTGGTGTGGGTGGTGGGCCTGTCGCGAGTGGATGTGTCGATTGCTTATCCGATGCTGTCGCTCGGCTACGTGGTCAATGCGTTCGCGGCCGGGTATCCGTTCGGTGAAGTGATGTCGGTGCAGAAGCTGGTCGGTATCGGCATCGTGCTGCTCGGCGTCGTGGTGCTCGCGCGCAGCTAGAAAAGCGAGCGGCGCCGGCGGCAGTCGCAGAAGACACTCGCAACAGGCAGTCGCAGGAAGCGGTTGCGCGAGGCGCCTAAGCGAAACGTAAGGTGAGCCGCTGTAAGCTCTGCGGTTGCGCCCTTTTTATCGCGGCCTTCCGTTTGCGCGAACTTTGTGTTTTACTTCGCGCCCTCCGGGTTGCGGCCCTTTCAATCGAGCCCAAGCATTCATGAGCCAGTCAACACTCCCGTTTTTGCCGTTCGTCAAACCCGAAATCGATGAAGAAACGATCCAGGGCGTGGCCGACGTGCTGCGCTCCGGCTGGATCACCACCGGGCCGCAGAACCAGAAGTTCGAAGCGGCGCTGTCCGAGTACTGCGGCGGCCGTCCGGTTCGCACCTTCAATTCCGGCACGGCCACGCTCGAAATCGGCCTACGTATTGCCGGCGTGGGCGAAGGCGACGAAGTGATCACCACGCCCGCCTCGTGGGTGTCGACGAGCAACGTGATCTACGAAGTCGGCGCAACACCGGTTTTCGTCGACATCGATCCGGCCACGCGCAATATCGACCTCGACCTGCTCGAAGAGGCCATCACACCGCGCACCAAAGCGCTGATTCCCGTGTTCCTGTCGGGCCTGCCGGTCGACATGGACCGCCTCTACGCCATCGCGCGCGCGCACAAGCTGCGCGTGATCGAAGATGCCGCGCAGGCATTCGGCGCGACCTGGAACGGCGAGCGCATCGGCAAGCTGGGCGACATCGTCTCGTTCAGCTTCCACGCGAACAAGAATCTGAGCTCGATCGAAGGCGGCGCGCTTATCCTGAATGACGAGGAAGAAGCCGTGCTCGCGCAGAAGTACCGCCTGCAAGGCGTCACGCGCACCGGCTTCGACGGAATAGACTGCGATCTTCTTGGCGGCAAGTACAACCTGACCGACGTCGCCGCGCGCGTCGGCCTCGGCCAGCTGAAGCACATCGAGCGTTTCACCGCGCAACGCAAAAAACTCGCGCGCGCGTATTTTGCGGGCTTCGAAGGCGGTGCGGCGGCGAAACTCGGGCTGGGTCTGCCGCTTGCGGATTTCGAGAACAGCAACTGGCACATGTTCCTCGTCACGCTGCCGCCCGACAAGCTCTCGATCGACCGCGCCGGGTTCATGGGCGAACTGAAGGAACGCGGGATCGGCTCGGGCGTGCACTACCCGGCGATCCACCTGTTCACGCTGTACCGCTCGCGCGGTTTCCGGGAAGGCATGTTCCCGCACGCCGAGCACTACGGCGCAAGCACGGTCACGTTGCCGCTCTTCACACAGATGAACGAAGGCGACGTGGAGCGCGTGTGCCGCGCGGCCAATGAAATTTGCGAACAATACGGAAAGTAAGCGGAAATGATTTATTCGGAACATCGCGCCGCCGCGCCGGAAGTGTCGGTCATCATTCCGGTGTATAATGAAGAAACTGGACTGGATGCGCTCTTTGCGCGCCTCTATCCGGCGCTCGACGCGCTCGGCACGTCGTATGAAGTGATCTTCATCAACGACGGCAGCCGCGACAAATCCGCCGCCCTGCTCGCCGAGCAGTTCCGCGCGCGGCCCGATACTTCGCGTGTTATCCTGCTGAATGGCAATTACGGCCAGCACATGGCGATTCTCGCGGGCTTCGAGCAGTCGCGCGGCGAGGTCGTCATTACGCTCGACGCCGACCTGCAGAATCCGCCGGAAGAAATCGGCAAGCTCGTCGGCAAGATGCGCGAAGGCTACGACTACGTCGGCACGATCCGTCTGCAACGCCAGGACAGTCTGTGGCGGCGCAAGGCCTCGCGCGCGATGAACCGTCTCCGCGAACGCATCACGCGCATCAAGATGACCGACCAGGGCTGCATGCTGCGCGCGTACAGCCGGCAGATCATCGACACGATCAATCGTTGCGGCGAAATCAACACCTTCATTCCGGCGCTCGCCTATACGTTCGCGCAGAATCCGGTCGAGATCGAAGTCGCGCACGAGGAGCGTTTTGCCGGCGAGTCGAAGTATTCGCTGTACTCGCTGATCCGCCTCAACTTCGACCTCATGACGGGCTTCTCGGTCGTGCCGTTGCAATGGCTGTCGTTCATCGGCGTGATTCTCTCGCTAGGCTCCGCGGCGCTCTTCGTGCTGCTGCTGATTCGCCGCTTCATCATCGGTGCGGAAGTACAAGGTGTGTTCACGCTCTTCGCCGTGATGTTCTTCCTGCTCGGCGTGATCATCTTCGCGCTCGGCCTGCTCGGCGAGTACATCGGCCGGATCTATCAGCAGGTACGTTCGCGTCCGCGTTATCTCGTGCAAACCATTCTCGAACAGCGCGACCGTCATCGAAACGCCGCGTCAAAGCGTCGCGCAGGCTGTGCATACACCGCACCGCTGATCGATCAGGGCCCGAACTCATGAAGCCGCGCGCCGTCGTATTCGCGTATCACAACGTCGGCGTGCGCTGCCTGCAGGTGCTGCTCGCGCGCGGCGTGGACGTGGCGCTCGTCGTCACGCACGAAGATAGCCCGACCGAGAACATCTGGTTCGGCAGCGTTGCATCCGTTGCGGCCAAGCACGGCATTCCGGTCGTCACGCCCGCCGATCCGAAGAGGGCCGAACTGCGCGCCGCCGTGAGCGCCGCGCGGCCGGACTTCATCTTCTCGTTCTACTACCGCCACATGTTGCCGGTCGATCTGCTCGCGCTCGCCGCGCGCGGCGCCTACAACATGCACGGTTCGCTGCTGCCGAAATACCGCGGCCGCGTGCCGACCAACTGGGCAGTGATTCACGGCGAGAACGAAACCGGCGCGACGCTGCACGAAATGGCCGCCAAGCCCGACGCGGGCGCGATCATCGCGCAAACGCCAGTACCGATCCTGCCCGACGACACTGCCGCGCAGGTGTTCGACAAGGTCACCGTGGCCGCCGAGCAGACGCTCTGGCGCGTGCTGCCGGCGCTCCTCGCGGGCGAGGCGCCGCATCTGCCGAACGACCTGTCGCAAAGCAGCTACTACGGCAGACGCAAGCCGGAAGACGGCCACATTGACTGGACGCAACCGGCGCAACAGGTCTACAACCTGATCCGCGCCGTGGCACCGCCCTATCCCGGCGCGTTCACCGATCTTAACGGCGAGCGCTTCATCGTCGCGCGCGCCCGCATGGCGCCGCCCGGCGCGCTTCGCTCGGATTTGCCGCCGGGCCTGCACGTAAGCGATAATGCCATTTTTGCGATTTGTGGCGACGGCCGCGCGATCGCCATCCACGAATTGCGGCGGCAGCACGACGGAGCGGAACATCTCGTCTCCCCTGCCGGATTCGCCCAGCTCATTCAATCTCCCCGTCATTCATGAAAAAAGTCCTGATTCTGGGTGTGAACGGCTTCATCGGCCATCACCTGTCCAAACGCATTCTCGAAACGACCGACTGGGAAGTTTTCGGCATGGACATGCAGACCGAACGTCTCGGCGACCTCGTCAATCATGAACGGATGCGCTTCTTCGAAGGCGACATCACGATCAATAAGGAGTGGGTCGAATATCACATCAAAAAGTGCGATGTGATCCTGCCGCTCGTCGCGATCGCCACGCCAGCCACGTACGTGAAGCAGCCGCTGCGCGTGTTCGAACTCGACTTCGAGGCAAACCTGCCGATCGTCCGCTCGGCCGTGAAATACGGCAAGCACCTCGTGTTTCCGTCCACCTCCGAGGTGTACGGCATGTGCACGGACGAGCAGTTCGATCCGGAAGAATCGCAACTGTCGTACGGCCCGATCAACAAGCCGCGCTGGATCTACGCCTGCTCCAAGCAGTTGATGGACCGCGTGATCTGGGGCTACGGCATGGAAGGCCTGAACTTCACGCTGTTCCGTCCGTTCAATTGGATCGGCCCGGGCCTCGACTCGATTTACACGCCGAAGGAAGGTTCGTCGCGCGTGGTCACGCAGTTCCTCGGCCATATCGTGCGCGGCGAGAACATCAGCCTCGTCGACGGCGGTGCGCAGAAGCGCGCGTTCACGGATATCGACGACGGCATAGGCGCGCTGATGAAGATCATCGAGAACAAGGACGGCGTGGCAACGGGCAAGATCTACAACATCGGCAACCCGACCAACAACTTCTCCGTGCGCGAGCTTGCGCACAAGATGCTGGCGCTGGCCGCAGAGTTCCCGGAGTACGCCGAGACCGCGAAGCAGGTGCAACTGGTCGAAACGTCGTCGGGCGCGTACTACGGCACGGGCTATCAGGACGTGCAGAACCGCGTGCCGAAGATCGACAACACGATGCAGGAACTCAACTGGGCGTCGAAGTCGACGTTTGACGAAGCGCTGCGCAAGATCTTCGAAGCGTATCGCGGCCACGTCGCGGAAGCTCGCACACTCGTCGAACAGCAATAAGGCTCGCGACTTGGCTCGTATCGTCCTGAAGATCGACGTCGACACGCTGCGCGGCACGCGCGAAGGCGTGCCGAATCTCGCGCGCATTTTCGACCGCTTCAAGGCGCGCGCCACTTTCCTCTTCAGCCTCGGGCCCGACCATACCGGTTGGGCGATGCGCCGCGTGCTGCGGCCGGGCTTTCTGAAGAAGGTGTCGCGTACTTCCGTCGTCGAACACTACGGCGTGAAGCAACTGATGTACGGCGTACTGCTGCCGGGGCCGGACATCGGTGTGAAAGCGGCGGCCGAGATGCGCGCAATCCACGAAGCCGGTTTCGAATGCGGCATTCACACGTGGGATCACGTCTACTGGCAGGACAACGTGCGCACGAAAGACCGCGTTTGGACCACCGCGCAGATGCAGAAGAGCCATGACCGTTTCGTTGAGATTTTCGGCGCGCCACCTGTCACGCACGGCGCGGCCGGCTGGCAGATGAACGGCCACGCGTTCGAGCAGATCGACGCGTGGGGCATGCATTACGCGTCGGACGGCCGCGGCCATTCGCCGTATCTGCCGGTGGTGGGCGGCCGCACGCTCTCGCACGTGCAGATGCCCACCACGCTCCCCACGCTCGACGAAGTGCTTGGCGTGGACGAAAGCACGGTTGCCGCGTGGATGCTGAAGCATACGGAAAACAATCCGCACGATCAGGTGTTCACGCTGCACGCCGAACTCGAAGGCCAGAAGCTCGCGCCCATCTTCGAACAACTCTTGGAAGGCTGGCGCGCACAAGGCCACACCTTCGCCACCATGGGCGATTACTACGCCACACTAGACCGCAGCGCGCTGCCATCGTACCCTTTTACGTGGGGCGAAATTGCGGGACGCTCAGGCGAACTGATTCTCCAGCCCTGAGGGAACACCGAAGCGACAACGAAGGGATAACCAGCGGCCCGCCTCGGCGCGAACATTGTTGACCGTTCGTTGCCGGTCATGGTGGCTCTGTTCGGCGAAACAATTGCGTTTCAAGCTCGCGCCGGGTGTGCATCGGTTGCATGCCGGGCACGCGCGATTCGCCGACGCACCTTCTTCGTCACCCTCGTCATAGTCGTCACACCCGCCCCAAGCCTCGATGCCAAGCCGACGCTCTTGCGGTTTTTCCGGCACCGGCCATAACAACCGGAGAACCTCATGCCCATCGCAGTCGACCAACCCATCCCCGACTTCACCGCCCCGGCTACCGGCGGCGAGATCACGCTGTCTAGGCTACACGGGAAGAAGGTGGTGCTGTATTTCTATCCGAAGGACACACGCCGGGCTGCACGACCGAAGGTCTGCAGTTCCGCGATCTGTATCCGAAGCTCAGGAAGGCCGGCGCGGAAGTGATCGGCGTGTCGCGCGACAGCCTGCGCTCGCACGACAACTTCAAGGCAAAACTCGAACTGTCCTTCCCGCTTATTTCGGATCCGGAATTCGGATCCGGAAGAAACGTTGTGCGCGCTCTTCGATGTCATCAAAATGAAGAAAATGTATGGCAAAGAAGTGCGTAGAATCGAGCGCTCCACGTTCCTTATCGATGCCGAAGATATGCTGCGCTAGGAATGGCGTGGCGTGAAAGTACCAAGCCACCCACCGTCCGACGAGATTCTGGAGGCTGTACAAGCGCTGTGAGGCGCGTTATATTGGGCCATAATGAGTATCTGTTCACCCCAAACCTTTATTCGCTGCGCGAGACTCGACGGTCATGAAGCCGGTGCTGTGGGTGGGAGTCGTGAGGCGCAACGCGAACACAGAAGGCGAGCCGCTTGCCCCGAACGCCGGGGCGGCGGCTTTTTTTATATTGCGCGCGGCCGTCCGTTCATCCGGCTACGCGCGTCTCGTTAAGGAGCCGATCGAAGACTAGGCGAACCGGCATCTCTAGACCGAATGCGCGCCTCCGGACGCAAACTGGGTGCGAATCACCGGCACCGGCAGAATGCGGCAGGCGGCGCATGATATGTGACCCGATTTTTTCGAGGCAAACCATGCCTTTGCCTACTCCCCCCAGCAAGCTTGGCAATCTCCTGCGGCCTGACGAATACAAGGCGAAAGCCACTACTCCGGCACGCGCCAAAAAACAGGCTGGCGACGGGGAATCCGCAGAGTCGGCCGACTATGGCCGCGCCAACGTCGCCACGCCCATGGCGCACGCTACCAATGCCGCGACGACGTTGCGGCCCGTCCCGGCTTCCACGGCCGCCCAGAGCACGTCTGCCGGCACACAGGCCGCACCCGCACGCGCCGGCCGAAAATCGAAACAGACCGCCGCCTTGCTGCAACCGGTTCCCGCCACGCGCCCCTTTTCCGACGTAGACGAAGTCGCCGCGTCGCAGCCAGTCGAAGCTCGCACGCCGAGCGCGAAACAGCCGGCCGCGACGCCCACTGTCGCTGCACCCGCTGCCACGCGCGGGGGCGTGAAGCAGCGCGGTACGAGCGCGCAACCGGTCGAAGTCCAAAAGCTCTTCGTGCTGGACACGAACGTGCTGATGCACGATCCGAGCTGCCTGTTCCGTTTCGAGGAACACGACGTCTATCTGCCTATGATGACGTTGGAAGAACTCGACAACCACAAGAAAGGCATGTCGGAAGTCGCGCGTAACGCGCGTCAGGTGAGCCGCACGCTGGATGCGCTAGTGGCCAACGCCGGCAACATGTCCGACGGCATTTCGCTCGCCCGTCTGGGCAGCCGCGAAGCGTCCGGGCGCCTGTTCTTCCAGACCAAGCTGACGGCGATCGAGCCGGTGGAAGGTCTGCCCGAAGGCAAGGCGGACAATCAGATCCTCGGCGTAGTGCGCGCGCTGCAGCGTGATCGCACGGATCGTCAGGTCGTGCTGGTGTCGAAAGACATCAACATGCGGATCAAGGCGCATGCGCTCGGCCTGCCCGCTGAAGACTACTTCAATGACCAAGTGCTGGAAGACAGCGATCTGCTGTACTCGGGCATCCGCGCGCTGCCACAGGATTTCTGGACCAAGCACGCGAAAGGCATGGAAAGCTGGCAGGACACGAAAACCGGCACGACGTATTACCGCGTCACTGGTCCGCTGTGCCCTTCGTTGCTGGTCAACGAGTTCGTCTATCTCGAGCCGCAGAACGGCGAACCGGCGTTTCACGCGCTGGTGCGCGAGTTGAACGGCAAGACGGCGCTGCTGCAAACCTTGCGCGACTACGGCCACCACAAGAACAACGTGTGGGGCATCACGGCGCGCAATCGCGAGCAGAACTTCGCGCTGAACCTGCTGATGAACCCGGAAATCGACTTCGTCACGCTCCTCGGCCAAGCCGGTACCGGCAAGACGCTGGTCGCGCTAGCGGCGGGCCTCACGCAGGTGCTGGACGACAAGCGCTACAACGAGATCATCGTCACGCGCGCAACGGTGCCAGTCGGTGAAGACATCGGCTTCCTGCCGGGCACGGAAGAGGAAAAGATGCAGCCGTGGATGGGTGCATTCGACGACAACCTCGAAGTCCTGCAGAAAACCGACGATGCCGCCGGCGAATGGGGCCGGGCCGCAACTCAGGAACTGATCCGCTCGCGTCTGAAGGTCAAGAGCATGAACTTCATGCGTGGCCGGACGTTCGTGGACAAGTACCTGATCATCGATGAAGCGCAGAACCTGACGCCGAAGCAGATGAAAACACTGGTCACGCGCGCGGGTCCGGGCACGAAGATTATCTGCCTCGGCAATATCGCGCAGATCGACACGCCTTATCTGACGGAAGGCAGTTCGGGGCTGACGTACGTGGTCGACCGCTTCAAGGGTTGGGCGCACAGCGGGCACGTGACGCTGGCTCGCGGCGAGCGTTCACGCCTTGCAGACTACGCATCGGAAATTCTTTAGTTTCAGATAGTTAGCTTCATCTCGAAGCCGCGCCCGGAATTATCCGGGCGCGGCTTTTTCTTTGCCTGAACGTTCCTCGCGGGCAACATTTAGCGCATGAACTTCAAGTAACTTGTCAAGAACTCTTGCTGATGCGTTGTTGCGCGGCTACCATCCGGACATCGTCTGCCATTAAACGAGCGTTTACCGTTCGTGCACGTTCATGCGTCGAGTCGCCCTTTCGCTGTTGACCGTTCTGCTGCTTGCCGCTTGTGCCAGCTTACCGCAGAAGACGTCGTCGCGCGGATCGGGCTTGGTGGTCGTGACGAATGGTGCGTATCACGCGCCGCCGCCGGGCTTTCCGAACTTTGTCGATCACAGCATCGGCCGCGAGGAAATTTCCATTCAGGCGATGAGCCTCGTCGGCATTCCATACCGCTGGGGCGGTAATACGCCCGATGCCGGCTTCGATTGCAGCGGTCTGGTTCGATATGTCGTGCGGCGCGCGGCCTCGGTGGATCTGCCGCGCACTACGGCGGACATAAGCGGCCGCGGCGAAACCATCCAGCCGGACGAGATTGCGCCGGGCGATCTGATTTTCTTCAATACGACTGGGCGCGCGCATTCGCACGTCGGGATTTACGTAAGCAAACTGCGCTTCGTGAACGCGCCCTCGATGGGCGGCACGGTGCGTCTCGATTACCTGACGAACCCGTACTGGGCCAAGCATTTCGACGGCATTCGCCGTGTAGCCGGACCGGCCGCGAAACCGGCGCCGTTCGACGCGCCGAGCTATCAGGCTCAGGCGCCGCAGCAGCCAGAGCGTGGAGAGGCAGTGGGCACAGTGGCGGCGGCTGCCACATCGGCTGTGACAGCGCCTGCGGTTTCGGTGGCCGCTCAAAGGCCCGTTGCCGCGCAGGCTTATGCGGGCGACTCTGCTTCTACCGCCTCCCCGGCGCGCGCTGGGATGCCGATTCAGGTACCGGTGGTAGCAGGCGCGCAGCCGATGGCTCCGGTTTCTTCGTCGTCTGCATCGCCAGTGCCGCAAGCCGACGCGTTTGAATCGCCGCCGCCCTGCTTGAGCGCAGCGCAAATGCAGGTGCGGGCGGCGGGTGCCGTTTCGCCCTCAACTGTGCGGCCCGCTCAAGCAAATGCATACGAGCCGCCGGCCGTGATGTCGCCTCAGCAGACTGCAAGCGGACGTGCCGTCGCGCCTGCACCGTCTGGCGCAGCGCCCGACGCGATCGACGCCGCGGCCGACGCCTTCGAGCCACCGCCTTCCGCCTCGGTTGCCGAGAGACAGGCGCGGCAAGCTCGCCAGGCAGACAACGAAGGCGGTGGCACCGTACAGGTCATGCGCGCCTCGACGGGTTCACGTGGTGTACCGGCACCCACGCAGTCGAACGATGATCCGATTGCCCGTTTTGCCAATGGCAATTTTTAGCCGAATTTTTCAGCCCGCTTGCTGGCCGCTTCGCTGCTCCTGAGTAGCCGCTCTACATAAACGCCCACGTCCCTCTCTACGCTCGAGAATTCGTGCTCGCAACCCGCCTCTCTCAGATTGTCGAGATTCGCCTGAGTGAAGCACTTGCCGACGAGCGCGTCAGGAAACTTCACATACTCGATCAGACCCGCTTCGGTCATTTACGCGAGACCTAAGGCGCTCTCCCCGCGCGACACTCTTATGCCGTTGATGACAGCCCGCGCCACGGTCGTTGAAGCTGCGGGATTTCGGTGATGGTGATCAGGCCGTTTTGGCGACCGTGATCAGTTTGGAAGGTGGCGTTGCGCGGGCAATGGATTATATGGTGAAGGTGATCATGATCAGGATGCGGAGGACTGCTTG
>CALNWS010000057.1 GCA_940747215.1 uncultured Paraburkholderia sp.
CGCTGAGTGCGTGCGTCTGGTTCCCTTTGTCATTCCCCGGTTCCTCTGCCCGCATTATCCGCTGGCTCAGGCCCCGGCCGCTCCACTGATCCGGCTGTCCAAATTCCCGCGACCACTTCTGAGCGCTGGTCGTGGCATTTAATGAAATGACCTTACGAATTTCATTCGCATCAGCATCCGCGCGTCTTGTCTTATTACTGTTCTGAAGAAACCAAGTGGACGTTTCTCCACTTTTCCATCACGATGCACGCTCATCGAGCCATGCAATGTTGAAACGCAGGACATTTCTGCTGGGCGGTGCGGATGCGGTCGGCGCGTTGCTGGTCGGCTGGTCGGTCATGCCGCCGGGGCAGCAGCTTACGACGTCCACGCCGTTGCCGCTCGCGGAAGGACAGGTCGCGTTGAACGGCTGGGTCAAGATCGCCGCGGACAACAGCGTCACGATCATGATGTGCAAGGCCGAGATGGGGCAGGGCGTTCATACGGGCTTCGCGATGCTGCTCGCCGACAAACTGGACGCCGACTGGTCGCGGGTACGCGTGGAAAGCTCGCCCGTAGACCGGATCTACAACAGCGCGCAGAGCATCGTCGACGATCCGTCGTTTCGTCCCGACGACGAAGGCACGATGAAACGCACCGCGGTCTGGTTCACGCGCAAGCTGATGCGCGAAGGCGGCACGGTGGCGACGTTTGATGCATCTGTCGCGCAAAGCATGCCGGGCTTCATAAAGGCATTCGCCGTCGCGCCTTACAATGGTGGTACGGGCGGCGTCGCGGTGATCGCGAGCAACGCGTTTCGCGCGATGAATACGGTAAATGCGATCAAGGTGGAATGGAATCACGGCGACGCGGCGCAATTGTCGAGTGCGCATGTGATCGATCAACTGTGCCTCGCGCTGAACGATAGGGATGGCCACGCGTATTATCGGCAGGGCGACGTCGACGCCGCGTTGAACCGCGCGGCGCGAACCGTGAGTGCGGAATATCACGCGCCGTATCTCGCGCACGGCGCAGTGGAACCGGTGAATTGCACCGTGCAATTCGACGACGGCGCGGCGACCGTGTGGGCTGCGACGCAAGTGCCTGCGCTTACGCGACACCACGTTGCGAAAGTATTGAATATCGATGCCGATAAAGTCGACCTGCAACAGCAGTTGCTGGGCGGCGCATTCGGACGACGGCTGGAACTCGATTTCATTTCACAGGCTGCGATGATTGCGTGCGAAGGCAGCGGCCGGCCCATGCAAACCATCTGGTCGCGGGCGCAGGATTTCACGCATGATTTTATCGGCCGGCCTGCGTGTCGCACCTGAAAGCGGGCCTCGACAACAACGGGAAGTTCATCGCGTGGCGCAGCGTGTCGGCGGGTCAGGCAATCGTGCCGCAATCGCTCGCATGTTATTACGGAATGCCACGTATTCCGCTCGACAAGACCACGCTCGAAGGCACATTCGATCAGCCCTACGAATGGCCCACCGAGCGTGTCGCGCACAAGATCGTGGAGTTGCCGGTACCGAGAGCTTTACTGACGAACTCGCGGCTGCCGCACATCAGGATCCGGTTGCGTTTCGCGCGGCGTTGCTCGCGCAGTATCCGCGACACCTTGCCGTGCTCGAGCGTGTGGCGAAGATCGAACTGGGGACATCCGCTCGCCCATGCCGCGGACGGCGCGCCGTCTGCGCGCGGCGTCGCGTTGCAAGAGGCATTCGGCAGCGTGGTCGCGCAAGTGGTCGAAGTGTCGATCGGAGCTTCAGCCGGAAAGGGCAAACAGATTCGCGTGCATCGCGTGACCTGTTTGATCGATTGCGGTTTGCCCGTGAATCCGAACCTGATTCGCCAGCAGATCGAAGGCAGCATCGTATTCGGTCTTTCCGCCGCGCTGGAGGATGAAATAGTGATCGTGAACGGCTAGGTTCAGCAGAAGAATTTCGTCGACTTTTCGGTGGTGCGGATGAACGACTATCCTATCATCGAAGTGTACATCATGCCGAGTCAGTTGCATCCGCAAGGTGTGAGCGTGCCGCCCGTTGCGCCCGCCGTCGCCAATGCTTGCGCACGCTGCCGCTCAAAGTGACCTGAAACAAGGGGAAAATGCGATGGGAGCACTGAACATCAACGGACGCGGCCGTGCATGCCGAACCGGATATGCCGCTCCTGTGGGTACTGCGTTGCGAACTGGGCATGACCGGCACCAAGTCCGGTTGCGGCGTGGGCATTTGCGGCGCATGCACGATTCATCTGAACGGACGCGCTTCGCTCGCCTGTCAGACGCTCATGTCGAGCCTTACCACGCAAAACGTGACGATGATAGAAGGCGTGCAAGGCCCGGAAGCGAAAGCGTTGAAGGCGGCGTGGATCGAACTCGACGTCGTGCAATGCGGCTATTGCCAGAGCACGCAACTGATGGCGGCCTGTGCGCTGCTCAAACAGAATCCGCATCCAACCGACGCGGACATTGACAACGCGATGAGCAATATCGTGTGCCGTTGCGGCACGTACCCGCGCGTGCGGGCGGCGATTCATCTGGCGGCGCAGCGCCGGACTGCGTAATGGATATCCGTTAGCGCAGCACCGGCGTTTGCGAAGTCCGGCGGCCTAATTCGCGAACATCCCACGACCACCACTACGATTGCGAGTATGCCAATGCATCCGCCCAATGCGGCTGCGCCTTGCATGAATTGCGACATACGTACCCGTTGCGTGTAGTTGATGTCGCTTATTTAACCTGAACTGAAAGGCAAAAGAAAGATTTTCAAAATGATGATTTACCCTTGGTTTCGGCCGTCAGGCTCACGGCGCTTTCGTTGCCGCAGCGGTTGGCATCGCTCTCGCGGTTGCGTCGGTTGAAGATGCCGTCGGCGGAACGGGTGGCACGCGCGCAGCCGACGACGGGTCCCCATTTCCCAGCCGCTGCCCAACGCCATGAACAGATTCACCTGATCCACCGCGACCTGACCTTCGGCGGCCGCCGCCTGCGATTTCGTCGACGTCAGCGTGCGCGTCGCATCGAGGTCCGAGATAAACGACTCGCGGCCTGTCATACAGCCGATGCGTTTCGTCGGCCGACTGCGCGGCCGATTTGACCACCTGACGCAACGCGTCGGCGCGAGCGTAATCCGAAGAGCACGTTGCGAGGCTCGTTTCCGTTTCGCGCAGCGCAGTGAGCACCACGCCGTTGAATTTGGCCAGCGCAACCTGACTCGACGCCTCGGCTTCGTGCACGCGTCCGCGCGCACCGTTCGCCGGAAACGTCCAGCTGATTAGCGGACCAAAGCCCCAGCGCGCGGTAGGCGACGTGCCCAAGTCTTCGAGAATACCGGTCAAACCGGCGGACGCGCCGATGCTCACCGTGGGATACAGCGCGCCAGTCGCGACGCCGATGCGCGCCGTGGACACCGCCAGTTGACGCTCGGCTTCGCGCACGTCGGGACGGCGGCGCAGCAGCGCGGCGCCGTCGCCGACCGGGATCGGTTGATGGATTTGCGGAAGCCTGTCGCACGCCAGCACCGCGGGCGGCAGATCGGACGGCGAGCGCGCGAGCGAGCAGTGCCGCGAGCCGGTATTGCGCGATCTTGCGGCGCGCCGTGTAGCGCGGAATATCCGCCGACAGCGTGTCCACCTGAGTCTGCCCGCGCGTCACGTCGGGCTGATTGCCACGGCCCGCGTCACGCAGACGCCGCGACACATCCACACGCTGCTTCTACAGGCTCAGCGACTGCTGCGCGATCTTCAGTTCTTCGGCCGCCGAACATTGCTCGACGTAAGAGCGCACCACGTCCGCGACCACGGTGACGCGCGCGAGATCGCCCGCCGCCTGCACCGCTTCCGTGTCGGCCTGCGCCGCAGCTTGCCGAACAGATCGATCTCGTACGAGATGCTGATGCCGATGTCGCCTTCGTTCGTGACCGGCAACTTTTCGGTCAGCAGATACTGCTCCGCCGATTCCTGCGCGCGTTCGAACGCCCCCGAGCTCTTGCCGGAGAAGCCGCCTTGCGCCTGCGCGACGCCGAGCGCCTCGCGCGAACGCACAAGATTCGCCGCTGCAACGCGCAGATCGGTGTTCGATTTCAACGCTTCGTCGACGAGATTGTTGATCACCGGATCGTCGTACAGCTTCCACTAGACAGGTGGCACGTTCGCGGTGGACGTGAGCTTCGAATCGGTGCCATCGATTGGCGCATGGGCGAGCGGCGCGTTGACGAGCGCCTGCTTCGGCAGCGAGTACTGGACCGACGTTGATACAGCCGCTCAGCGCCAGCGCGACAGGAAGCAACGGCACGAGCGGAGAAAAAGGCAGAGTTCGCGACAGCTTCATTGCGAGGCGCCCGAAGTAGCCACGGCCGGCTGAGCCGCTGAACCTGCCGAGGTCGCCGAAGCGGGCGGGCACACCGGTCACAGCCGACGCCGTTGCAGCGCCCGAAGCACCCGCGGCGGCTGAGGCACCCGAAGCCGGCGTGTCCTCCACCCCACCCGAGGCATGCGCGGCGGGATGATTGCGCGCGGTCGGCGAAAAGATCGCACACCGAAACCGTCGCGGTGCGGCCCGCGATCATGCGGAAGTCGGCGGGAATTTCGTCGAGCGCGACGCGCACCCAGCTGAATGCCGGATTCACGTTCGGCAGTAGGTTCAAGCCTTGCGTGCGATCGCGGTCTTCTATAGCGGCGACGATGCTCTGCACGTGGCCGCGCAGCACATTCGGCTCGCCCATCACCGTGATGTCTACCGGCTGGCCGATGTCGATGCCGCGCCGCTTGGTCTCTTCGAATAGCCGTCCACGCGGAACGAATGCATGTCCACCACGGCGAGCACCGGACGGCCCGCCGCCACGTATTCGCCGGCGCGCGGTCGTTCAGATAACCGTCTACCGGACTGAGGATTCGCGAGCGCTGCAGATTCAGCTTAGCGGTGTCGATCGCGACGTTGGCGTCGGCGAGCGCGGCTTCCGCCTGTTCCACCGCGCGAACGGCTTTCTTCCACGACTTCCGCTGCGACGAGATTGCCGAGCTTGCGGTTCGCGCGTCTTCGCGGCGCGCTTGGTCGAGCGTGGCGCGGCGCTACTGCGCGGTCGCCTGCGCCTGACGCAGCGCGAGCGTGTAGCGCGCCTAGTCGATCTGGAACAGCATCTGGCCTTGCTTGACCTGCTGGTTGTCCACCACGTCGACCGATGAAATTAGGCCCGAGATTTCCGGCGCCACCTAGATCACGTCGGCGCGCATGTGTCCGTCGCGGGTCTAGGGCGCGAACATGTAATAGCCGATCAGTTTCCACAGCACGAATGCCGCGACGACGATTAGGGTCAGCAGAATCTGACCGACGGAGAACCAGGTTTTTTCACGTTATTAGTCTGTGCGAAACGACGACTACAAGGCCCAGAACCAGCACATAGATGCCGAGATCGAAAATGGAGCGATGCAGACGAACCGGTAGAAGCCGACGCGTTCGAGCACCGTGCGGATCGCGAGGTTGATCAGATAGGCGATCAACATCAGCACGAACACTGCCGGCACGAACACGCCGAAAATATCGATTTCACCGATCAGCGGCATGCGCGAGACCTTGTGCGGTGATGCGCGCGACGGCCGCGTCGATCGACGTCATCAGGCTCACCGGCACCGGCTCGCGCTTGCGGCCTGACATGCAGCTTTCGTAATACTCACGGACGCCTTCGAGCACGTCGGCGATCGCAACCGGTGCTTCGCCGCCGAGCTTGCGCGTGACGCGGCGCAAGTCGAGCGCATTGAACGCGATGCGCAGATCGCGAAAACTTTCGATGGACGGATGGCGCTGATCGTCCGTCGCGGCGAGGCGCGGAATCAGCTGCATCAGACGGTTGAGCATGCGCGCGGCGAGATTGCGCGGATCTTCGATCGTGCACGTGGAAGCCGTGAGCGCGACGTCGGCCCAGCTCAAACGCAACAGCCGCGACGCCGCGAGTTCGGCGCCGAACGGGCGCGTAACGCGCGTCCACAGGTACGCGAACAGCAGACCCGCGAGGTTGCTGTTCATGAAGATCAGGAAGTTGGCGTCGTAAGCGTCCTGAATGCTGATGAACGTGGCCGTGTTCACCGCGACGAGCACCGTCACCATGTTGAACTGCGGACGCGGAATCAGCGTGCCGACCAGAATGAACGGCACCGCGAACAGAATGACGAGCATCGGAAAGTCGTGCACGTGGGGCAGCACGGCGAACAGATAGATGTGCCCGCCGCCACCACGCTGATCGCGGTGGCCACGAAGAACTTGAAGACGAACGGTGCCGGTTCGTCGAGCGTGGCGATGCGCGCTCGCAGCGCGTTGGCGGTGGCATCCGGCAGATTGCCTTTGCTGACCGACGGCAGCGGCTCGTTGAACCGTTTGATCATATCGCCGAGCAGCGCTTCGAGCCCTTCCGGCCACGGCTGCCGGCCGCTGTTGTAGAGCGCGACGAGCGGGTCGGCGAGCGACGACATTATCGGCAGTAGCAACTGCATGCGTCCGCGCAACTCGTAAGCGCGCGCGAGGAGGGCCGCGTATGGTCGTAGGAAAGCTGGCTCAACAGCCCGTTGACGGTGGCCGCGAGCCGTTGCCGCGCCGCCGAGATCGACGAGCCGGCGATGCGGCCCGAGAGCGTTTCGGTCGCATAGAACGCGGCGTCGCGAAACCAGGCATCGGTCCGTTCGATGATGGTGGGCGCGAGCCGGCTCGGAAACAGCGCGCGGCCCACGATGCTCGCGCACACAATGCCGAGCGTGATTTCCTCGGTCCGGCTGATCGCGAGATCGAACACGCCGTTCGGGTTCGTGACCGAAGGCAGTGCGATGATTGGCATGGTGTAGGCCGCGAGCATGAACACGTAGCTGCGCGCGGTGCGGTCGGAGACGGCGAGATAGAGCAGCGTGCCGACCCACAACGCGACCACCACGCTGAACAGATACGGCGACTCCACGAACGGCGGCACGAGCAGCACGGCCACGGACGCGCCGAGCGCACGATAGAGCGCCTTGGAACGCGTCGCGCCGACAAACGGATTCGACACACGATGTAGACGGTGGCCATTGCCCAGTACGGCCGCGGCAATTCGAGCGCGAGGCCGATGTATGCGCGATCATGGCTGCGGCAAACGTCTTGACCGAAAACAGCCAGTCGCGAAAGGTGGGATAGACCATAAAGCCGTTAGGTGGGGCCGCTGTCGTCGCTGGCTGAATCGGCCCGCACGCTGCTGTCGGCCGTAAAGGCGGCGAGCACGCGCAACGTGGCTTCGAGGTCGCTGCGCGAAACGCCCTTGAGCGCCTGCGCGCGCAGCGTGACCCCAGTTCTTCTTCCATCTTCGTGGTGACGGCGCGGCCTTCGTCCGTGAGGACGACGGTTTTCGCGCGGCGGTCTTCGGGGTCTTCGTCGCGGCGCATCAGTCCGACTGTGCACATGATACAACTGATCGAGCAGCCGCACGAGCGACGGCCCTTCGATGCCGACGTGATCGGCGAGCGTGACCTAGCGCACCGCTTCGCCGAGACGGCTCGCAGTGAGCAGCGGCGTGGCGCACGCCTCGGAAACGTTGAAGGCCGCGAGCACGCCATGACCCGTGCGCCGCCATTTTCTGGCGGCCACGACCAGCGTGCTGCTGACGGTGCGGCGCAAAGTATCGAGATCCGACATGGCCCGTATTGTATAGGCAAAAAATGTATAGGCAAAAAATTCGTTAGCAAACTATTGAATTTGAATTTTTTATGAAGAGGGAAGTGCGGGGGAGCGGCACGTGAGCGAAGCCGCGCGAAATTCAGCGTGACTGGAAAAGTACGTGAAGCGCGGCCCGAGACCTAGACCGCTTCATGGAATCAGAACATTAAATCACGACGTCAGACCGAGCCGGATGGTACGCGCGAGATCGTCGAGCTGGAATGGCTTGCGCAAAATCGTGCAGCGCTCGACAGCGAGTTCCGAGATGTCGACGTCGGCGTAACCGGTGGCCAGAATCACCGGCAGGTCCGCACGCAGCTTGCGCGCTTCAGTGATTACGTCGATGCCGTTCATGCCCGGCATCGCGAAGTCGACCATCAGCAGATCGGGCTTGTCGTCCTGCAGACGATCGAGCCCGGCGCGTCCGTCGGCGGCTTCGGTCACCGTGTAACCGAGCATTTTCAGCGACTCGACGAGCATCGCGCGTACTTCGCCGTCGTCTTCCACGACGAGCACGCGCTTCTCGCCGATGGCCTGCGCCTCTTCGTTCGACGACTTCTGCGCCTGCGGCGCCAAGCGTTCGCGCAGCGGCAGCCAGATTTCGACGATCGTGCCCACGCCTTCCTCGCTGAAAAGGCGCGCCGTGCCGCCCGCTTGCCGCGCGATGCCGTACACCTGGCTCAGCCCGAGCCCGGTGCCTTTGCCGATCGGCTTCGTCGTGAAAAACGGATCGAACACCCGCGACACGACTTCGGGCGGCACACCCGAGCCCGTGTCGGCGACTTCCACCACGACATAGCGACCTGCCTCGAAGGTCTGGTCCGGCGCGTTGCGTTCCCTCACGCAAATGCAGAGCTGGCCGCCGTTCGGCATCGCGTCGCGCGCGTTGATCGCGAGATTGAGAATGGCGAGTTCGAGCTGATTGGCGTCGGCCTGCGTCCACATCTCGTCGGTGTCGAATTCGGTCGTGTAGCGGATCGTCGAGCCGAGCGATACCGTGATGATGTCACGCATGCCTTGCAGCAGCGTCACGACGTCGACGGCCTTCAGATCGAGATTGCTGTTGCGCGAGAACGTCAGCAACTGGCCCGTGAGTTTCGCGCCGCGCTCGGTCGCGCGCTTGACGGTGGCGGCCATGCCGCGAACGCGCTCGTCGCCGCTCGAGCGCGCGATAAGCTCGGCGTTGACCATGATCACGTTCAACAGATTGTTGAAGTCGTGTGCGATGCCGCCGGTGAGTTGACCGAGCGCTTCCATTTTCTGCGACTGCACGAGCACGGCCTGTACCTTGGCGCGCTCGTGAATCTCCATCATCAGCCGGTTATTGGTGGAAGCGAGTTCGTGCGTGCGTTCGGCGATGCGGCTTTCGAGCGAATCGTTCAGTTGCTCCAGCGCGTCCTGCGCCTCGATGCGCGCAGCCAGATGGCGGCGCGATTCGTATTGCCGTGCCCGCGCCCGCAGCGACGACGCCACCGCGCGCCGCAACGTCTCCGAATTCAGTGGACGTTCGAGCACGACGACGTTGCCGAGCCGCTCCAGTGTCTCGAGGCCGTGCGCGGAGCGATGGCCGATACGCGAGGCGGCGAGCAGGATGAACGGGAAATCGGACCACGCGGGCTGATTGTCGAGCCACGTGAAGAGTCGCGCAGCCTGTTCGCCCGCGAACGCTTCTTCTGCGATCAGCGCGGCGCCCGCGCCGTGATCGAGCGCCTCGGCGAGCGCGTTCGCATCGCGGCACAATTTGCAGAGCCGCTCGTCTTTTTGCAGCACTTCGGCAATCACTTCGGCATCGCGGCCGAACGGCGCAAGAATGAGGACGCGTTGCTCCATAGCGTTACTTTTCTGCCGTATCGATGACGCGACCTTTCCCGCCGGGCAACGCCGTGGTGCCGCGATAGGACGGCAGCCCCGAGAGCACGCCTTCGAAGTCGCGCAGCGCCTCGCCCACTTCCACGCCGTTCGCGCCGAGCCTGAACTGGCGGATCGAACGTTCATGCGCATTGGCACGGCTCTTCACGGCGGTCACGGCTGTCAGCACTTCGCCGTAATGCTCGAAGTAGCGGAACAGCATGACTACGTCGCTCAGATAGCTGATGTCGAGATCGTTCAGCACCTCGCCGATGATGCCGTGCTGCCCGAGTACCAGCAATGTCGCTATGCCTTGCTGATTCAGGTAGCCGAGCAACTCGTGCATCTGCAGCAACAGATAGCGCTCGCCAGGCATGGCCTGCAGATAGGCGTTCAGGCTGTCGATCGCGACGTAGCGTACGCCGCGCTGTTCCACGGCATCGCGCACCTCGCTCACGAATCCGCCGGGCGAAATTTCCGCGGCATCGATCTGGCGCAACGTGAGCAGGCTGCTGTCGATGTGCGGCGTGAGATCCATGCCGAGCGAATGGCAGCGGTACAGCAGCGTGGAAAGCGTTTCGTCGAATACGTAGAGCGCACCGCGCTCGCCCCGTTCGAGCGCCGCCATCAGGCAGGACACGACGGTCGTGGTCTTACCGACGCCCGACGGTCCGACAAGCAGGATATTGGTGCCGGGGATCAGGCCGCCGCCGAGCAGCGCGTCGAGGCCCGGCGTGCCGGTGCTGACCGCTTGGGCGGAAAATTCCGTGTGATATTCGGCCGCGATAAGCCGCGGATAGACCTCGATGCCGCCCGTGTCGAGCTTGAAATCGTGGTAACCCTCGCGGAACTTGATGCCGCGCATCTTCGCGACGCGAACGCGCCGGCGATTGCCGCCGTAGTCGTGAACCACGTTGTCGAGGCTGACCACGCCGTGCGCGATGCTGTGCAATTGCACGTCGCCGGGGTCGGCGGTGTTGTCGTCGAGCAGCAGCACCGTGCATGTGCGCGTGGCGAAGTAGCGCTTGAGCGCGAGAATCTGGCGGCGGTAGCGCAGCGGGTTCTGCGACAGCAGACGCAGTTCGGACAGGCTGTCGAGCACGATGCGCGCGGGCTTTACCGTATCCACCTGCTGGATCACGTTGCGCACGGTTTCGCCGAGTTCGACCTCGGCCGGATGCAGCACGGTCTGTTCGAGTTGCGGATCGAGTCCTTCGTCCGACAGCAGTTCGAGAATCCCGAAGTGGCTGATGTCCCAGCCGTGACTCCCGGCGACCGTGATCAACTCGTCACGCGTTTCCGAGAGCGTGATGTAAAGCCCCGTCTGTCCTTCCTCGACGCCTTTGAGTAAGAATTGCAAGGCGAGGGTAGTTTTGCCCGTGCCTGGCGATCCTTCGACGAGATACATACGATTCGGCGTAAGGCCGCCGCCTAGGATGTCGTCGATTCCGTCGATTCCCGAGGAAAGCCGTGCCGGTCGCGCGGCGGCAGAATTGTTTGACATAAATGGTGGTTGGCTTCGATTGAATGGCGGCGGGTAGGTCATCCGGTACGGCGTGGCCGCAATTTACGTGCCATCCTGTCTTTTCGCCTCGGCGGCCGCCTCAAGCGGCCGTCTGCCCATTCACGCGCGCTTTAACGAGTTCGATGAAGCGGGTCGCCGCGCTATTGTGCAGCGCTTCGGGATAGGCGAGGTGAAGCGGCGCGCTCAGACGGTTGGGCTGCGTCAGCGTGCAATAGACGGCGCCGACTTGGTCGTAGCGCTGCATGGACGCCGGCACGAGCGTGACGCCGAGCCCCGTCGCCACGAGATTGATGCCCGACACCATGCGTGGCACCTCGCGCGCAATCCTCGGCACGAAACCCGCTTGGCGGCAAGCCGCGAGAATGTCGGCGTACATGCCGGGCGCGCCGGGCCGGCGAACCAGAATGAAGTCCTCGTGCGCAAGCGATTTGAGCGACACCTGTGGGCGCTTTTGCTGCCCGGCTTCAGCAGCGGATGGCCTACCGGCAGCACGACGACCATCGGTTCGTCGAGCAGCAGATCGAACGCGACGCCTTCACGCGCGTCGACCGGCTTGCGCAGAAATGCCGCCTGAATCTGCCCGGCCGCAAGCCGCTCGATGATTTCCGCCGCGTTGAGTTCGGCGATTTCCACCGCCACTTCGGGGCACACTGCGCGGAACGCGCGAATGGCTTTGGTGGTGAACGGATGAAATGCAGCGGAGCTAGTGAGGCCGATCGAGATCGTGCCGAGTTTGCCGCGCGCAATGCGGTTCGCGCGCTCCACCGACTGCTGCAGACCATGCAGCAACTGTTGCGCGCCGTCGGCGAAAGCCTGGCCCGCGGGTGTGAGCGTGACGCCGCGCGGCATGCGCACGAAGAGCTCGAAGCCGATCTCTTCTTCCAGCGCGCGGATCTGTTGCGACAGCGGCGGCTGTTGCATCGCGAGGCGCTCGGCGGGCGCGTTTTCGCGCTCCCCGCTGCCATACTCAATACATATGGATACTGCCTGAAAGTGATATTTTATAATTTACCATGGTTATTTCTACGATCACGTCCATCGCATCGACCCCGGCTTTCACTATCTCGGCAAGCCGTCCGGTTCCATCGCGATACACAATAATCAGAACAGGAGACGTCAGTGAAAAAGCAATGTGCAGTGGCCGCGTTGGCGGTGGGGGTTGCGCGGGTGCGAACGGCGGGTCGCTCGTTCGCGAGAATTCCGGCGGTCTTAGCAATTCGCGTTTCGGCTTTCGCGGCGCTGAAGATCTCGGCGGCGGCAACAAGGCGTTCTTCATTCTCGAAGCGGGTTTCAACGGTAACGACGGCACCAATGCGAGCGCCGGCGTGCTGTTCAACCGGACGGCTGCGGTGGGCGTGTCGAACGATGCGTTCGGTTCGTTCTCGGCGGGTTTGCTGCAGTACACCGCGATGTACGACGCGCTCCTCATCAAGTACGACCCGATGGTGTTTGGCCAGCAATACAGGTGGATGCCCACCACCGGTTCCGTCGACAGCTTTTCGTTCAAGGCGCGCGTGAACAATTCGGTGAAGTACGTGGGCCACTTCGGCGGACTCGTTACAGAGCAGCACGGCGTATGGCGGCGCGCTCGATACACCCTTGGCAGCTTTGCGGCAGCGGTGGCCTACGACTACCGCAACGGCGCGATCAATTCGAGCGGCCTGTGGACCAAATCGCGCAACTGGAGCGCGTCGGCACGCGAACAGATCGGCAATGCAACTGTCATGGGCGGCTACGAGCACTATCTAGCACTATCTGTTCAACCCGACGAAGGGTGCAACGGTGTCGTTGGCATTGTGGTTCGGCGGCGTGCGCTATCTGTTCGCGCCGGACTTCCGCATGACGGCTGCCGCGTACTACCAGAGCAACAAGACGGCGAAGGTGTCCAACTCGTTGATGGGCGTGCTCAACGCGTACTATATTCTGTCGAAGCGAACGGATGTGTACGCAACCGTCGCTTACGTGATGACCACGCACTACGCCAACGACCAGTACACGCCCGTCGGCCTGACGAGCGATACCGCGTTCGGCCCGAACCAGACAGGTGTGACGCTCGGCATCCGGCATCGCTTCTGATGCGATGGCGAAGCGGGTAATAACAAAGCGACTCTCAATGACGGATCCGGCGACGGATTCGGCGAAGTGGCGCGTTAAAGACAGTACACGGCGATCAGGAGCAAGCTGCATGACTTCGAAGCTTTCAAAACATCTGGCGATGGCGTGTGTGGTTGCCGCCGTTGCTACGTATGCGGTCGCATTCACGCAACCAGCGCGCGCCGCGCGCGTCTACGAACCGCATCTGAAACCGGTGGCGACGATCTCCGACACGCGCGTCGCGCTCGACACGCCACAAGGGTGCGCGGAGTTTCCGCTGTCGCTGTACTTGTCGAAAGACTGGAATGTCGCGCAGCCGCAGGTGACGCGCGCGGTGATCGTGATTCACGGCAAGCTGCGCAAGACGTGTACTACGGCACCGCACAGAAGGCACGCGAAGCGGCCCACGCGGACGTAGACAGCACGCTGCTGATCGCGCCGCAGTTCCTCGCCACGCTCGACTTGCGCGTGCACGACGAGCCTGCCGATCTGCTGCGCTGAAGCGGCGACGCATGGATGGGATAGGCGGCGAGGCGGCACAAGGGCCGCTGCCGATGAGCTCATACAACGTGCTCGACGCGATCGTCGCGCGTCTCGCGGATCGCAAGCGCTTTCCGAATTTGCGGCACATGTGGTGTTCGCCGGACACTCGGGTGGCGCGCAGGTCGTGCAGCGTTAAGCGGTTGCCGCGCACAACATCACCGCGCTGACCGATGAAGGCATCGACGTGCGCTACGTGGTGGCGAGTCCGTCCACATATGCCTATTTCGATGCGGAGCGACCCAATGCGTAAGGCGTTGCAGCGCCGTTCGACGCTGCGCAGTGTCCCGACTTCAACCAGTGGAAGTACGGCATGGACAAGCGACCGCCGTATCTGAGCGACCGCACGCCCGCGCAACTCGAATCGGCGTATGCCGCGCGGCGTATCGACTATCTGGTCGGCGGCGCGGACGACGATCCGCAGCAGAACGCGCTCGACAAAATCTGCGCCGCCAAAGCGCAAGGCCAGCAGCGTGTGGCGCGCGCAGGCGTATTACCGCTACATGCAGACGCGTCATCCGGAAGGGCTGAAGCAGCGCTTCCACATCGCGTGCCGGGCGTGGGGCATAACGGTTCGCGCATGCTGACGTCGGTGTGCGCGCTGTCGGTAATGTTCGATACACAAGGATGGGATGCGAGCAATGAACGAGGCCAGTCTGACAACACGCGATGGTGGGGCTTCGAGTGCGCTGAATCCTTCGATGGTGCGCCGCGCGATCTTCGCTTCGGTGCTCGGCAACGGGCTCGAGTGGTTCGATTTCCTGATCTACGGCTACTTCGCGAAGATCATCGCGCAGGTGTTTTTCCCTGCCGGCACCGGCTTCGTTTCGATCATGCTGACACTCGCAACGTTCGCCGTCGGCTTCATCGTGCGGCCGATCGGCGGCATTCTGCTCGGCATCTAGCATCTATTCGGACCGCTTCGCGCAAGGCGCTCTCGCTGCTGATCATTTCGATGGCCGCGAGCACGTTGCTGATGGGCCTCACGCCGGGTTACGCGAGCATCGGCATGGCCGTGCCGCTCGTAGTGCTCGCGCGCCTCCTGCAAGGGCTTTCGGTGGACGGCCAGTTCGCCACCGCGTCGGCGATGCTGGTGGAGTACGCACCGCCGAACAAGAAGATGTTCTACGGCAGCTTCAACATGTCGGCGCAGGCGTTCGCGCTGCTGCTTTCGTCGGGTGTGGGTTATCTGCTTACGACGTCGCTCACGCACGCGCAACTCGTCGCGTGGGGCTGGCGTCTGCCGTTTCTGTTCGGCGCGCTTGCGGGGCCGTTCGGTTTCTATATCCGGTATCGTGTGGCCAAGTCGCCGGAATTCGAGCGGCTGCTCGATCACAAGGACAAAGCGCCGCCCATCACGATTCGCCAGTTCTTCCGCGATAACGGTGACGCGGCGATCTGCGCGATGGGCGTGATCATCGTCGGTGCGGCGACCAATTATGTGTGGCACTCTTATGTGTGGCACTCGTATCTGTCCGTCTACGTGGAACGGCAACTGCATTTGCCGCTTTCCACCGCGCTACTCGACGCATTCGTGTCCGGCGTGCTGAATCTGTTCCTGTTTCCGCTGTCGGGCAAACTCGCCGACTGCTACGGCTCGCCGACTGCTACGGCGCGTACCGCCTATTTTATCCAATCGTGATCACGTGGATGGTCTGCGTCTATCCGCTCTATCACTTCGTGGTGACGAACCCGACGCCGCTTCATCTGTTCGCGGCGCAGATGGTCGCGACGGTGTTTCTCGCGGCGATGTCCGGCTCGCATCCGGGCATGCTCGCCACGCTCTTTCCGGTGCGCAGCCGTTCGGCCGGTGTCGCTCTGTCGTACAACATCGCCGTCACGCTGTTCGGCGGCATGGCCCCGCTCACCATCACTTTTCTGACGAAGCTGTCGGGCAGCAGTCTGACGCCTGCTTTCTACCTGATTTTCGCCGGCTTCGTGTCGCTCGCGTTGGTGTATTTCACGCGTTCCGGACGCGAGCGCCGCCACTCACTGATCAACCACGAGCACATTGCATGTTCCAGCCTTTGATTACAGACGACGAACGCGCGCCGAACGAACGTCCGGTTGCCGTCGTCGCGAGCCGTCATCTGAATGTCGTGACGCGCGCGGGCAGCGGCACCGTGCTCGTTTTCTCGAACGGCGACTGGCTTGCGCCCAAGCATGCCGTCGAGCGCGCGGTGATCCTGATTCACGGACGCCTGCGCAACGGGCGACACGTATTTCGATCTCGCCGAGCGGGCCTGCGCGCTCGCGGGAGGCAGCGCAGCCGACATGCTGCTGATAGTGCCGCAGTTTCTCGCGTCCGCCGATGTCGACGCGCTGCTGCTGTTCTGCTACTCGGCGTTGACCTTCAACGGCCATCGCATCCATTACGACTACCCGTATGTGACGCAGGTCGAGGGCTATCCGAACTTGGTGGTTCACGGTTTGCTGATCGCGACGTTGCTGATCGATCTGGTTCGGCGCGAGATGCCGGACGCCGCGCTTTCGAGTTTTGCCTTCAGGGCGCAGCGTCCGACGTTCGCGGCCATGCGTTCACCGTATGCGGCCGACCTGCCGCCGACGGCAAGACGGTCGACTTATGGGCGAAAGATCACGAAGGTTTTCTGACGATGAGCGCGACGGCGACGCTCGTCTGACGCGCACTGAGATGAGACCCGCCCGCCTCAGGAACGCGCGTCGCAGTCATGCGCGCCTTGGTTTTGTGCGCGCGTCGTCGGGTTCAGCAGACGGAAGATGCGGCGGTGCCTGAGCCCGTGCCCGATTCACATTCGGCGAGCAGCGACAGCAGTTTGTCGAGCGCGAAGGGTTTGCGTAGAAAGCCTTTGACCGGGAGCGTCGGCGTATTGCCGCTGCCGCTCGTCAGGATGATGGGTACGGACTGATGGGTACGGACGCGAGATCGCTACGTGCCTGCATCGATTCGATCAACTCGGCGCCATCCATGTTGGGCATGCGCCAGTCGCACACGACGGCGCTCACGTGCGTGCGCTGCAACCGCTCGAATGCTTCGGCGCCGTCCGCTGCCGTCGCCACCGTGTAGCCACGGCCCACGAGCACGGCGCGCAGCGCGGAGAGGGCTTCGGGTTGATCGTCTACCAGTAAAACGCGACTCATATTGCTTGTGCCTGAAATGTTTTTTGCAGCGGCGCGCTACCTGTTGTGCGCGGCACTCATGACAGCGAGGCGAGCCCGGATAGCGTCGCATGCCCGTCTGTCGAAGCGTGTGCTTACAGCAAGTGCCGTGCCGGAGCGTTTAAAACGGAACGGCGCGGCATCGGCGGCGAGGTGCGTTGCATCTGGATCTGGAGCGTCGCGTTGCGCCCGGCCGTGCAGGGCGTAAAGATAGTTGGTTCAAAGCTTACCGGTAACGGCGGTAACGACGGTAAGGAGGCCGGGCGCGAGCGGCTCGCGGAACGCGCTTGGGAATAATGCCTGCCTGATATTCCAATAAGAAACAAGAAACAAAAATGCAATCGGCCGGCAAGGATCTGGCAACCCTACCAGACAGCCGGAAAGCGCGAAATCAGGCACCCTTTCAACTCCCGCGGCCTCAGCGACATGAACCACTGCGCGAAACCGCACACCGTGGCTCCGGGTAAACCCTTGTCGCCAGAAATACCCGCGTGTATAGTTTCCGAACTTACTCTTGTTTCTTATCGGAAATTATAGGGGGTTCACATGGACGCTTCCAGCATTCTCGCCGACCTCGGTATCGCCTAGGCGGCGCAAGCCGGCGACATCGCGGTTCATTCGCCGATCACGGGCGAACTCATCGGCCGGGTGGCCAGCCATTCGGTGGCGGAAGTGGACACGGCCCTCGCCCGTGCGAAAGAAGCTTACACCGCATGGCGCAACGTGCCGGCGCCGCGCCGCGGCGAACTGGTACGTCTGCTCGGCAACCGTCTGCGTGAGAAGAAGGAGGCGCTCGGCAGCATCATCACGCTGGAGACAGGCAAGGTCCTGCAGGAAGGCATGGGCGAAGTGCAGGAAATGATCGACATCTGCGACTTCGCCGTCGGCCTGTCGCGTCAGCTGTACGGTCTCACGATCGCGTCCGAGCGGCCCGGGGCATCGTATGGCGGAAACGTGGCATCCCATGGGCACGTGCATCGTCATTTCGGCGTTCAAGCATCGTCATTTCGGCGTTCAATTTTCCGGCAGCCGTGTGGTCGTGGAGCGCGGCACTTGCGCTCGTGTGCGGCAATGCGGTGATCTGGAAGCCGTCCGAAAAAACGCCGCTCACCGCGCTCGCCGTCAATCAGATTCTCAACGAGGCGCTCAAGGAATTCGGCGACGCGCCGGCCGGGCTTACGGCGCTCATCAACGGTGGGCGCAATGTCGGCGCGAAGCTCGTGGCCGACCCGCGCGCATCGATCGTCAGCGCCACCGGCAGCACGGAAATGGGCCGCACGGTCGGCGTCGAAGTCGCCAAACGCTTCGGGCGTTCGTTGCCCTAACTCGGCGGCAACAACGCGGGCATCGTCACGCAAACGGCGGATCACGAACTCGCGATGTGCGGCATCCTCTTCTCGGCGGTCGGCACGGTCGGGCAGCGTTGCACGTCGCTGCGGCGTCTGTTCATGCACGAGAGCGTGTACGACAAAACCATCGAGCGCCTAAAGCAATTGTACGGCAAGGTGCCGATCGGCAACCCGCTCGAAAAAGGCACGCTGATGGGCCCGCTCATCAACAAGCAGTCGTACGCGCCATGCAGGAAGCGCTGCAACAGGCCACGGCCGAAGGCGGCAAGGTGTTCGGTGGCGAGCGCGTCGAGGTGAAGGGTTACGAAGGCGGTTATTACGTGCGCCCGGCTATCGTCGAAATGCCGTCGCAAACGTCGGTCGTGCTGAAGGAAACTTTCGCGCCGATCCTGTACGTGCTGCGCTACTCGCATTTCGCAGATGCCGTCGAAGCGAACAACGCGGCGGTGCACGGTTTGTCGTCGTGTGGTTTACCACGGACCTTCGCGAAGCGGAGCGTTTCCTGTCCGACTCGGGCAGCGATTGCGGCATCGCCAGCGTCAACATCGGACCGAGCGGCGCGGAAATCGGCGGCGACTGCGGTTGTGACCCTCGCGCCGCTCGCGCACGCGCTGTCTTGGAGACCAGACCGGCAAGTCCACGCAGTTCGGGCAGAACTCGCAGTTCGCACCGCTGAAGGGCTACGACATGGTCGCGCGGTTCCGCTATCCGATCTGGGACGCGAAGATGATCTAGCCGCCGAAGGGCGTGAAGCTCGACGGCAGCAGCAGTAACTTTATCGAAGCCACGTCGGGCAACGTGATGATTCCGGTCGGCAAGCTGCCGCCCGGGCTCTATATCGTCGAAGCGGTGATCGGCAACTATCGCGCACACACACTGCTGTTCGTGTCCGACACGGTGGCGGTGGTGAAGGCGGCGTCGAGCGGCATGCTTGTGTGGACCGCGCGGCGTGACAACGGTAAGGCGGTGGCGAACACGGACGTGAACTGGACGGACAGCGTGGGCGTCCTGCAAAGCGGCACGACGGGCGCCGACGGCGCGCTCATGCTGCAACACGTGAGCCCTGAGCGCAGCTACGTGCTGGGCGTCGATCCGCATGCGCTTCGACTACAACGGCGGCGTGTATGGTAGCGCGTTTCGCGTCGCCGAATATGTGAAGCCGCACTTCGACGTGAACCTGTCGATGGACAAGGCTGATTACGCGACCGGCGAGCCGCTCAAAGGCAAGATCCAACTGCGCTATCCGGACGGCAAGCTGGTACGCGACAGCAAGATCTCCGTCACGTTGTGCGCGCAGAAAGTGACGATCGTCGACGGTGAATTGCGTTACGCCGGTCTGTTCCCGGTCAAGCTCGACCAGCAGGAACTGAAGACGGATAGCGACGGCAACGCGAGCCTCACGCTGCCCGCCGCGCAGGAACCGAGCCGCTACGCGCTCACGCTGTTCGCGCAGGACGGCACGGCCTACAAAGTGCGCGTCACGCGTGAAGTGCTGATCGTGCGCGGTGCGACGCCGTATCGTCTCACCACGTCGAAGTCGTTCTCGCAGCCGAAAGAGGCGGTGAACTTCGATCTGCAGGCGCTCGGCGCGATCGATCCGGCCGCCCATGCGCCGGCGAAATGGGAATGGACGCGTCTCGAATCGCAGACGCACGGCGAAGGCGCGCTCAAGGGCGCGGCGAATGGCGCGAAGAGCGGCGCGGGCGGCAAGCTGTCGTTCCCGGTGCAGTTCGACGAGCCGGGTTCGTACATGCTTTCGGTGAAGGACGAAACCGGCAATCTGCTCGCGGCCACGAGCCACTGGGTAGCGGGCGACGGGCTGAAGGCGATTCCGGGCAGCGTCGAAATCGTGTTCGACCGAGACAGGTACAAGATCGGCGACACGGCCGAAGCGTCATCACGTTCCCGATGTCCGTAGACGACGCGCTTCTCACGCTCGAGCGCGACAACGTGGAGCACCGCGCTTTGCTTTCATTGGGCGGCGACTGGCTGCAACTGCAGCGCGTCGCGCCGTCGCAATGGAAAAGCGCGCATCAAGGTTGACGAGAATTTCGCGCCGAACATGACGTTCTCGGTGTTGTACGTGCACGCCGGCGAATACGTGTTCCAGAACGCGGGCATCGTGGTCGCGCAGCCGCAGATCGAACTGAACGTGAAGAGCGACAAGTCCGTGTACGGTCCCGGCGACACGGTCACGCTCAATTTCGACAGCACGCTGGCGGGCAAGCCGGAAGCGGCGAATCTGACGGTGAGCGTGGTGGACGAATGGTCTACGTACTGCAGCCGGAAATCGCGCCGAATATCGTCGACTTTTTCTATCACCCGCGCCGCAATAACGTGCGCACGTCGTCGAGTCTTTCGTTCATCACGTACGACCTCGCGCGCTCGCCGCTGAAGGGTGCGCCGGGCGGCCCGCAGCGCGCGAACTACAACGAGCGCGGCGTGAAGGTGCTCGGGCGTCCGCGCCGCGACGATCAGGACATGGCCGCGTGGCAAGGCACGCTCAAAACCGACGCGAACGGTCACGCCACGATGACGTTCAGAATGCCGGACTCGCTCGCGCGCTGGCGCATCACGGTGCGCGCCGCAGCGCCAGACGGCATGGTCGGTCAGCGTACCGCGTACGTGTGTTCCGACAAGGCGCTGTATCTGAAGTGGAGCGGGCCGTCGCATTTCCGCGCGAACGACCAGCCGGCACTCGACATGATCGCGTTCAACCAGACCGACGCCGACGTCGACGCGCAATGGATCGTGAACGGCGGTGGTCTCGCGCTGAATCAGAAGGTCACGCTCAAACGCGGCGCGAATTATCTGCGTCTACTGAGCGGCGCATTGAAGGCAGGCGTGATCGACGCCACGCTGCGGCGCGGCGACAAGGACGTGGATCACCTGCAAACCACGATCGCGCTCGACGCTGCCGGTTGGCTCGATCTGTATCAGAACACGGTGGCGCTCGACGGCACGGGCAAGTCGCCTTGCGGATATGCGCAATGGTGTTATTCGATTTGATCGGATAGCGCTTGACCATTTCGGCGATCGGCGACGTGGCCGACGACTGGTGGTCGATGAACAGGCGGCAGGCTTTGTCTTCGAAGAAGGCGATACCACAGCCATCCGCATGATGGTCCGTGACGCCGCCGCGCGCCGCGAAACCGGTGAACGAGAACGTGACGTCAGTCGGCGCGGCGCAGTTCATTCCTAGAAGTTGGCACATGTTGCGGGTAAGCTTGTGAACCGGTCGAGCCGTTAGTTACAATGATGATTTTTCAAGCATATCACCGAGCCAGAAGCGCCAAATAGCAAAATTGACGTGTATCCGGCCCGCAACGTTGCGGATTGAGCATGCGCGTTGGCTTTTTGTCGCAGACCCTCGTCCCCACTCGCCATGACCGCTTCCAACGCTTCCCACGCTTCCCACGCTTCCGCCGCCGCTTCTGCTGATAGTCGCATCGACCGCAGCATCGAGTCCATCACGCTTGCGCGTCCGGACGACTGGCATCTACACGTGCGCGACGGCGCGATGCTTGCCGCTGTGCTGCCGGATACGGCGCGCCAGTTCGCTCGCGCGATCACCATGCCGAACCTCAAGCCGCCCGTTACCACCACGGCTATGGCAGCGGCATATCGCGAGCGGATCGTCGCCGCGATTCCGGCGGGCGCGAAGTTCGAACCGCTGATGACGCTGTATCTCACCGACAACACGCCGCCCGACGAAATCCGCCGCGCGCGCGAAAGCGGCTTCGTGCATGGCGTGAAGCTGTATCCGGCGGGCGCGACCACGAACTCGGACGCGGGCGTGACCGACATCATGAAGTGCGCGAAAACGCTTGAAGCGATGCAGGAAGTAGGCATGCCGCTCCTCGTGCACGGCGAAGTGACGAATGCGGACATCGATATGTTCGACCGCGAAAAGGTGTTCATCGACCGCGTGATGACGCCGCTGCGCCGCCAGTTTCCGGCGCTCAAGGTGGTGTTCGAGCACATCACCACGAAAGACGCCGTCGACTACATCCGCGATGCGAGCGCGGTACCCGACCTGCTCGGCGCGACGATTACCGCGCATCATCTGCTGTACAACCGAAACGCCATTTTCCAAGGCGGCATTCGTCCGCATTACTACTGCCTGCCGGTGCTCAAGCGCGAGACGCATCGCGTGGCGCTAGTCGAGGCGGCAACGTCGGGCAATCCGCGCTTCTTCCTCGGCACGGACAGCGCGCCGCATCCGAAGGGTTTGAAGGAGCACGCCTGCGGCTGCGCCGGCTGCTACACCGCGCTGCATGCGCTTGAGCTCTACACGGAAGCATTCGACACGGCCGGCGCGCTCGATAAACTCGAAGGCTTTGCGAGCTTCTTCGGCGCGGATTTCTACAGTCTGCCGCGCAATACCGAGAATGTCACGCTGCGCCGCGAAGAGTGGACGCTGCCAGCCGAATTGCCGGTCGGCGACGCGCCTGTCGTGCCGCTGCGCGGCGGCGAATCGATCGGCTGGTGCCTCGTCTGAGGCTACAGTCGATGCAGATGCAGGAGGCCGCGGTGCGGCCGGGTTTTGTCGACATCGACTGGACGAAGCCGTGGTTCGCGCAGTTCGCCGCGCGCGGCACTGACGAGCTACACGGCGTTGCTCGACGAGATGAACGCCGACGCTCGCCAGATGCAGCAACGTACCGGGCGCGGCGAGCGGCTCGCGTTCATCGCGCAGGACGATCTGCCGCCGGGCGCCGCCTACGACGCGCACATTGCGGCCACGGGCTGCGTGCCGACGCGTCACAATCTGCACGACTTCTTCAACGGTTCCATGTGGTTTGCGTTTCCGCGCATCAAGGCGGCGCTGAACGCGCGGCAGTCGGCGGCGATCGACGTGCTGGGCGTCGGTCCCACGCGCGGCGGCTTGCGTGATGCGCTCACGTTATTTGACGAAAACGCTGTGCTGTTCGCGTGCGCCGATCCGGCCTTGAGCGCCACGCTGCGTGCGTTCGACTGGCAGACGCTGCTGGTCGCGCAGCGCATCGCATGGGGCGAGCGCTGCGAAGTACGCTCGTTCGGTCACGCGTTGCTCGAGAAGCTGATCGCGCCGTTCAAGGCGTGTACGGGGCACGCGTGGATCGTCGACGTGCCTGCGGAATATTTTGGGTGGGACGCAGCGCAGCGCGATAGTTGGGTCGACGAGGCCGTCAGTGCGACGCTTCTGAACACCGAGGCATTGTCGAGCCGCATGTTCGTGCCGCTGCCGATGCTTGGCATTCCGGGCTGGTGGCAGGAGAACGGGTTGCCCGCGTTTTACGACGACACGTCGGTATTCCGGCGTGGCCGGCGTGAGCGCTAATCGACTCGAGATTTCAGGCAATTCCTGGGAGCGTGCCGATCAATCAGATTGCGCGCAGATGTTAAAATCGCGCCCAGCAAAGCAGGCTAGGCAGTCGCGGCCTTGGCGGCTTCGGCCAAAGAGGGCGAGGAAAGTCCGGACTCCACAGGGCAGGGTGATGGCTAACGGCCATCCGTGGTGACACGTGGAACAGGGCAACAGAAAGCAAACCGCCGATGGCCCGGCGTAAGCCGGGATCAGGTAAGGGTGAAACGGTGCGGTAAGAGCGCACCGCGGCTGCTGTGAGGCAGACCGGCACGGTAACCTCCACCCGGAGCAATTCCAAGTAGGCTGGCTAGCATCTTCGAGATGCAGGGCGGTGCCCCCGTCGCGTCAGCGGGTATGAAGCTTGAGCGCGTCAGCAATGGCGCGCCTAGAGGAATGGCTGCCACGCGCGTCGCGTTTTCGGATGTAGCGCGTGCACAGAATCCGGCTTATCGGCCTGCTTTGCCACCCCAACAAAAATGCCGGCGTCCTTTTGGGACGCCGGCATTTTCTTTTGATGCTGACTGAATCGTCGCGCTTCGGCGCTTAGCCCGCGACGATGTCGAGCGAATGCGTCAGTTCGGCAGTCTTCGCGATCATGATCGACGCCGAGCAGTATTTATCGTGCGACAGATTGATCGCGCGCTCCACGGTCGCCGGATTCAGGTTCTTGCCGGTCATGGTGAAGTGAAAATGGATCTTCGTGAAGACTTTCGGATCTTCGCTGGCGCGCTCGGCCTTCAGTGTGACTGAGCAGCCGGCGATTTCCTGACGGCTCTTCTTCAGGATCATCACGACGTCGTAGGCCGTGCAGCCGCCCATGCCCAGCAACACCATTTCCATCGGACGTGGCGCGAGATTGCGGCCGCCGCCTTTCGGCGCGCCATCCATCGCGACCAGATGACCGCTGCCCGTCTCGACCGCAAATGCCATCCCGTCTTGCCCCATCCAGCTAACTTTGCATTCCATGCTGTGCTCCATCCACTGCGCTTCGCAATATCGAGACAGCATTGTAGCCCGCTGTGTGCGTATCCGTCCCGAGGCGACTTCGCGCGGGTTTTATGCGTAATGACCGCTTGTGTGTTGCGGTGCGGGATGTTTCGCGCATCCGACGATTTCCTGGAATATTTAGGGGTATTACTCTAGTTTGTCGTCTGGTGCCGCTGCATATTCGTCTGCTCGGACCTTGATTCACAAGGGAATCGGACCGATTTTCGATTCGGGGCGCATATTTCACGATATGAGAGTGCGTTTCGCATTGCCAATGTTCTTGCGTCGCACAAGGATGACTCATATAATCTGATCCATCGGTTGCAGCAGTTTGCAACCTCCGCTGTCTCCTCCACCTCCTCCTTTGGTGGATTAAACCCGAACCGCTGGTTCGGGTTTTTTTCGCCCGCGAACGCCAATGTGGGACGGGGTTCCGGCGTGAATACCTCGAAAACGGTGCCCCTTTCGTCCCGGATCAGTGCAAATTCGGCGTTTTTCTCGCGTACGTTTTGACTTGACTTCCCATATTCCTTTATACTTCAAGGCTTTTCCGCATCCGCGCCCGCGGAGGAAGAACTAGGGAGAGCCTGCACGCGCCTCGATGCGCACACTACAAGCAGGAAAAAACACATTATTGGGCGCAGCAATTTTTTTTGGATCGGTCATGAAGACGTTTTCCGCAAAAGCCCATGAGGTGACGCGCGAATGGTACGTGATTGACGCGACGGATAAGGTTCTCGGGCGTGTCGCCAGCGAAGTGGCACACCGTCTTCGCGGCAAGCACAAGCCTGAATTCACTCCTCACGTCGACACCGGTGATTTCATCATCGTTATCAACGCATGCAAGCTGAAAGTCACGGGCAACAAGGTTACTGACAAGAAGTACTACCGTCACTCGGGCTACCCGGGCGGTATCTACGAAACGACGTTCGGCAAGATGCAGGAACGCTTCCCGGGCCGTGCGCTCGAGAAGGCAGTCAAGGGCATGCTGCCGAAGGGCCCGCTCGGCTACGCGATGATCAAGAAGCTGAAGGTCTACGCTGAAGCAACGCATCCGCATTCGGCGCAACAGCCGAAAGCGCTCGAGATCTAAGGGGAGCCCACATGATCGGTAACTGGAATTACGGCACGGGCCGCCGCAAGAGCGTCGTCGCACGCGTGTTCATTAAGGCAGGCAAGGGCGAGATCGTTGTGAACGGCAAGCCTATTGCCGATTACTTCTCGCGCGAAACGTCGCTGATGATCGTGCGTCAGCCGCTGGAACTCACGAACCACGGCGTCACGTTCGACATCAAGGTCAACGTCACGGGTGGCGGTGAAACGGGTCAAGCCGGTGCGGTTCGCCACGGCATCACCCGCGCGCTGATGGACTACGACGCAACGCTGAAGCCGGAACTGTCGAAGGCTGGTTTCGTTACACGTGACGCACGTGAAGTCGAGCGTAAGAAGGTCGGCTTCCACAAGGCACGTCGCCGGAAGCAATTCTCGAAGCGTTAATCGCTTCGAAAGCGAACCCGCTCTCGGGCTGGAACGCTGCAAAAGCCGCCAACGCATTTGCGAAGGCGGCTTTTTATTGGCCGTGCCTTTTGCGATCGGCGTGCGCTTCTGATTTCCCCAGAGAGAACCCATTGATTTTGTGGGCTTCAGCACGGTATCGAGATCAGCAATACAATAACGTTTAGAAGCTTTTTGGAGAGTTTGATATGAATGTGAACGCAGTCACCGAAACCCCTGTGACCGAAATGCCCGCTCCCTTCGTCTTTACCGATGCAGCGGCTGACAAGGTCAAGGAACTGATCGAAGAAGAAGGCAATGCGGACCTCAAACTGCGCGTTTTCGTGCAGGGCGGCGGCTGCTCGGGCTTTCAGTACGGATTCACGTTTGACGAAGCCGTCAACGAAGATGACACAGTGATGAACAAGAGCGGCGTCCAACTGCTGATCGATTCGATGAGCTACCAGTATCTGGTTGGCGCTGAGATCGATTACAAGGACGACATCAACGGCGCGCAGTTCGCGATCAAGAACCCGAACGCTACGACCACTTGCGGTTGCGGCTCGTCGTTCTCGGTTTAATCGCTGGCCAGCTCAATCGCTGAAACAGGAAACGGGGCTTCGGCCCCGTTTTTTATTGCCCACACCGCCTCAAACTGCGCGAAGTCCTATTTCGGATAGATCGCGCCCAGAACACGTTCGGCCGACGCCCCTGTCACCGCCGGCAAATTTCCCGGCAGACGCGCGCGACGCAACGCATTGCGAGCCACGCAAATGCGAGCGGCTCGACTTGGCTTGGCGGTACGCCGAGCGCCTCGGTGGTCATCACCGGCACGCCGCATGCCGCTGTCTTACAAAGCCTGCTGCAACGCCTTGAGAATCTCCGGATTGCGCGCGCCGCCGCACACGTACACGGCCTTGGCATCCGATGCATGCCGCTCGATCTCGCGCGCAACCGTCACGGCGGCCAGCGCGACCAGCGGCGCCTGCACGTCTTCGGGCGCGAGCGTGGCGAATGGTTGAAGTTTGGCATCGAGCCACGCGGCTTTGAACAATCGTGCCCGGTGCTCTTCGGCGGCTGCAGCGAGAAAAACGGTTCGTCGAGCAGCACGTTCAGGAGCGTCCGGTCCACCTGACCTTTGGCCGCGAAGTGTCCGTTTTCGTCGAACGGCTTGCCGATTTGACGCTGCGCCCACTCGTCGAGCAGCGCATTGGCCGGCCCGCAATCGAAGCCGCGCACGCTGCCGGTCGCGTTCAGAATCATGATGTTGCTGATTCCGCCGAGATTGCAAACCACGCGCGTCTCGTCCTTCGCACCGAACACGGTGGCGTGGAACGCCGGCACGAGCGGCGCGCCCTGGCCGCCGGCTGCGACGTCTCGGCTGCGGAAATCGGCCACCAAGTCGATATGCATCATCAAGTCGATATGCATCATTTCGGCGAGCAACGCCGGGTTGTTGATCTGCCGCGTGTAACCCTTTTCCGGCCGATGCCGCACCGTCTGTCCATGAACGCCGATTGCGCGGACGTCGTCGGCGGAAAGGCGGCTTGCGCGCAGCAACTCGTGACACACCGTATAGCGCGTCGCGAGCGCGTTGGCGGCCAGCGCCTCGCGATCGATTTCGTTGTCGCCCGGTTGCTGAAGCGCGAACAACGCCTCGCGCAATCCCGCAGCGAAGCCCACGAACGCCTCGGCCAGCACGACCGGCGATTGGCCCTCCGCAAACCTGACGGCCACGCCGTCCATGCTCGTGCCGGACATCAGTCCAAAGTAGACGCCATCTGCGGTGTCTTCTGCCACGTTGCTGCTCCTCAAGAGAGTTCGTTGCGACGCAGATTATCGGTGCAAGCGCGGCGGAATATGAAGCGTTGGCGCGCCATCGACGTCGCACGAATCGGCAATTCGCGGCTGTACGCGCGCTTCGCGGCAGCGCAAGTGGGCGCGGCGGCGCGCATCTATGGGACAATCTCCCTTTTCGCGACTTTCCGTTTCCAGCATGAGCACCGAGTCCACCAAGCCGACCCCCGCAGCCGCCTTTCCGATCACCGACGAGGTCCGTCACGCGCTCGCCGTCACCAAACGCGGTGTCGACGAACTGCTGATTGAAGACGAATTCGCGCAAAAGCTCGCCCGCAGCCAGGCGAACGGCAAGCCGCTGCGTATCAAGCTCGGCCTTGATCCGACCGCGCCCGACATCCACATCGGCCATACGGTCGTGCTGAACAAGATGCGTCAGTTGCAGGATCTCGGCCACACGGTGATCTTTCTGATCGGTGACTTCACGTCGCTGATCGGCGATCCGTCCGGCCGCAACGCCACGCGCCCGCCGCTCACGCGCGAGCAGATCGAGTCGAACGCCAAGACGTATTTCGAACAGGCCGCGCTCGTGCTCGATCGCGAGAAAACCGAAATCCGCTACAACAGCGAATGGTCGATGCCGCTCGGCACCGACGGCATGATCAAGCTCGCGTCGCGCTACACGGTCGCTCGCATTCTGGAGCGTGAAGACTTTGCCAAGCGCTTTCAGGGCGGCGTGCCGATCCCGATTCACGAATTCCTGTACCCGCTCATGCAGGGTTACGACTCGGTCGCGCTGAACGCCGACCTCGAACTCGGCGGCACGGACCAGAAATTCAACCTGCTGGTGGGCCGTGAACTGCAGAAGCAGTACGGTCAGGAACAGCAGTGCATTCTGACGATGCCGCTGCTCGAAGGCCTCGACGGCGTCGAGAAAATGTCGAAGTCGAAGAACAACTACATCGGCATCAGCGAAAAGCAGACGGACATGTTCGGCAAGCTGATGAGCATTTCCGACACGCTGATGTGGCGTTACTTCGAGTTGCTGTCGTTCCGTCCGATGGACGAAATCGAGGGCTTCAAGAAGGAAATCGAAGCCGGCCGCAATCCGCGCGACTTCAAGGTGCTGCTCGGCCAGGAAATCGTGGCGCGCTTCCATTCGCAAGCCGACGCCGAGCGCGCGCTGGAAGACTTCAACCATCGTGCGAAGGGCGGCGTGCCGGACGACATTCCGTCGGTGACGCTCGCAGGCGCGCCGCTCGCGATCGGCCAGTTGCTCAAGCAGGCGAACCTCGTGCCGTCTAAGAGCGAAGCGCTGCGCAACATCGAGCAGGGTGGCGTGAAGATCGACGGCACGACCGTGTCCGACAAGGGCCTGAAAGTCGAAGCCGGCGAATACGTCGTGCAAGTGGGCAAGCGCCGCTTCGCGCGCGTCAGCCTGACGGCGTGACCGTGAAGAAGGTAAGCACGGAAGCGAGCCGATGACCGCACTGATCCAGCGCGTGCGGCGAGCCGACGTGCGCGTGGGCGAGCGTGTCACCGGTGCGATCGATGCCGGTCTGCTCGCGCTCGTGTGCGTCGAACGCGGCGACACGGAAGCCGCGGCTGCCCGCCAAGGTGCTCGGCTACCCCGTGTTCAGCGACGTAGCCGGCAAGATGAACCTCTCCGTGCAGAATATCGACGGCGCGGGCCAAACATGCGATCGTCGAGACGGGCGAGTTTGGCGCCGACATGCAGGTTTCGCTCGTCAACGATGGGCCGGTTACGTTCTGGCTGCAATCCCGCGCCTGATCGCCAAACCTGCGCGGCGCGCACGAACTCGCGCACGCGTTCACATGCACATGCGCTGGAATCCGACCGGCCGGCCGCTTTTTGCGACAATAGTGGCTCGACCTGATCGTCCCAACGCGCAATCTCGCGCCCCATCGCGCTCAATCGTAAGCGATCCAATATCGACGTCTATCCAACAGCACTCTGAGCGAGGGGCATAGGTGTTCACCTATTTGTGAGGTGGACACCTATGGCTGACAAAGACTCGGAGCGAAGAGTAGTTCGG
>CALNWS010000058.1 GCA_940747215.1 uncultured Paraburkholderia sp.
GCCGAACTACTCTTCGCTCCGAGTCTTTGTCAGCCATAGGTGTCCACCTCACAAATAGGTGAACACCTATGCCCCTCGCTCAGAGTGCTGTTGGATAGACGTCGATATTGGATCGCTTACGATTGAGTAAACCACGAATGCGCAGCGCCCGGCCGGCTCAGGTATTCGCACATGATGAGCCGCAGATTGAACAACGCGTTATAGAAAGCCACGTCGTTGAACGTGAAGCGCAGCTCGTCGTCGGTATGTCGCGGAAAACGTTCGACCTGCAGCGCCGGATCGTACACGAGCGTCCAGCCGCGTCGCTGCACGCTCAGGCTGAAGGCGCATTTCGCAATGCGCCTCCGCGCTGTTGCCGCGCAAGCGCGGATCGAAGCGCTGCGATCCGACGGCATTGCGGCGAAACGCCATATTCACGCCATTGAGCATCTGCACCTCACGCGCCTTGCCATGGCCGACATAATGGTTGCCGATGGTGCGGCCATACTAGCGCACGATTCCTACGCGCGGCTTCTTGCCTTGCAGGATGCCATCGCGTTCATGCACGATGTGGCGGCCACCGAGGCCGCCGAGCGCAGGATCGCGCCGGAAGGCGCGGGCGATCCGCGCGATCCAGTCAGGATGCGGCGCGGCGTTCTCTTCTGTGAAGCAGAGCACGTCGCCTGTCGCGCTCTCGATGCCGAGGTTATAGGCGGCCACGATGCCGGGCTTGTACACGAGCACGAGCCAACGCCGCCGGTCGGGGCGGTTGGCTTCGCGTGTGCGCAGCCAGTCGAGTGTTGCGTGATCGTCGTGGCGCGCCACGACGATCACTTCGTCCGCGCGGCGCTGTTGTGCATCGAGCGCTGCGAGGCAGCGCGCAAGATCGGTGGTGCGCCGGTACGATGACCGAGATCCTCAGGAACGGTTCCCGTAGCGGCATGGTCAGAAAGCGTTACGACCGATAAAGCCCTTGAATATCTTGATGAACACGATTTTCATATCGAACTAGAACGACCAGTTGTGAATATAGAAGATAGAAGAGGTCGAACTTCACACGCGCTTACATCTTTTTCACTTTGGTCGTGGTGCCGCGATAACCGTTCACCTGCACCCAGCCGGTGATGCCCGGCTTGATGCGGTAGCGGTGCATGTAGCCGTACACCTGGTCCTTGTAGATATCGTCACGTTCGACCGCATGCGGACGCGGACCGACTACCGACATCTGACCGAGCAGCACGTTGAGGAACTGCGGCAACTCGTCGAGATTCGTGCTGCGCATGAAGCCGCCGAGTTTCGTCACACGCGAGTCGTTGCGCGTGGCCTGCGTGATCTGGCCGTGCGCTTCCTTGTGTACCGACATCGAGCGGAACTTGTAGATGCCGAACGGCTGACCGTCCACGCCTTTGCGCGTCTGCCGGAAAAACACCGGACCGGGCGACGTCGCCTTGATGCCGATCGCGAGCGCGATGAACACCGGCGACAGCGCAATCAACGCGGCAGCGGCGAAAATGCGATCGAAGATCATCTTGGGCCACATTTGCGGCGACGAAACCGGCGTGGTGCTGAGATTCAGCGTCGGCAGGCCGACCACGTCGACGATCGCGTGATTGAACAGCGAGAGGCTGCGTACATCTGGAATGAAGCGCAGATTCACGAAGTCGTTCCTGAAGAGGCGCGTGAAGCGATAGATCAGATGCTCTTCGGAAAGCGGCAATGCGAGCCACACTTCGTTCACGCGTTCTTCACGGACTTTCGTCACGAACGCATTCAAGTCGGTCAGCACAGGCAGACGGTTAACTCGCACGCCATAGGCGTTGGCGCCGTCCGTGCTCGTGTCGAACATGTACACCGGTTTGAAACCGGCTTGCGGTGCGTGTTCGAGATGAGCGAGCAGGGTGCGCGAGAAGCCGGGCGCGCCGACGATCGCGACGGTGCGGAAATCGATGCCGCGCCGTCGTACGCTGCGTAAGACCACATGCACGATGCACTTGGTGACGATGATCAGTGCACCGGAAATCAAGGTCGAGTAACCAAACCACAAGCGTGAGACGGCGTCCATGCGATGCAGCATGAAGGCTAGCACGAGCGCCGCGGCCACCACGACGAGCTAGGCGGCGGCCACTCTCGCCAGCACCGAAGTGAGCGCCTTGCCGCGCTAGGGTTTGTAGACGCCAAAGCCCGGGAACATCAGCAACACGAGCACGCAGTTGAAAGCGATCAACAGGCGTTCGGTATCCGACAGTGCTATCGGTGTCGAAAAACGCATCCAGTGAACGAGTAATCCTCCCGCAATCACGAAGAGTGCGTCGAGGAATCGCGCAGTATTCCTGAACATGATGGACTCTACCCCGTAGTCGAGAGACGCTTCTTTTTATTCGACGGTTTCAGCCTGACGCAGACGCGGCAGCAGTCGATCGAATTCGCGCTTGACGAGCCCGTAGCATTCGCATGCACGTGCTTCGAGTCCCTTGCGGTCGAGAATCTTAATGTGGCCGCGGCTGTGGTGAATCAGGCCTTCGTCGTACAGCTTGCCTGCAGCTTCGGTGATACCTTCGCGGCGCACGCCGAGTATGTCGGCGATGAGTTGCTGCGTCACCGTCAGATCGTTCGATGCCACGCGATCCGCTTCGATCAGCAACCAGCGGCACAGCTGCTTGTTCAGCGCATGGTGACGGTTGCATGCTGCGGTTTGTGCGACTTGTGTGAGCAGAGCGTGCATGTAGAGGAGCATCAGGCGGCGCAGGAAGTCCGAGCGGCCGAACTGCTGTTTGAGGACTTGTGCGCTCATGCGGTAGGCGAAGCCTGCGCATTGCACCTGAACGCGGTTCGGCATCGTTTCGCCGCCCCTCAGAACCGGCACGCCCGTCATGCCTTCACGGGCCCACAGCGGCGATTTCTACCGAGCTGCCGTCTTCCATCGTCGATAGCATGGAAATGATTGCGGTGGTCGGGAAGTAGACGTGATGAATGCGTTGACCGGAATCGCACAGCAGTTGTTCGGTACGTAGATGTACGAGTTCGAGTTGGGGGGGGCCAAAGCTTGCCATTCGTGTGACGGCAAAGCGCCGAGCAAATGGTTACCGTGCAGATCTGATTGAAGTGTCAACATGATTGGTCCTCGCGCGAAGCCCGCGTTTTTGCGTGGCTTCCAGAATTTTTGATCCGATGCCTGCATCCTCTACGATGTTGCTGCCTGGCGAGCAGCGAAGGATTTGCAGGATTGGCCCCGTATTGGCCTGGTGTATTGCCACAGGTTCTTGTTGCTGTGGTTTGCGGCAACACGGTGTTGCGAACTCTTATTAGCGAGGAGCATGCCAGCGATAGGGAAAACCAGCACTGGTGCGGCGCAGCGCACACAACCTTAGCGGCGCGCGAAGCCAAACGATGCGCAGAAAGCCGAAAAGAATTTTCTCTAAGCCGATCTCAACACACGGCTCGAGAACAGCCCGTTGCGCTGGCATCTGATTCTGACCGTCGGACAGCCGGGCGATCCCAAGAACGACGCCACGCAGCAATGGCCCGATGCGCGTCAGCATATCGACGCGGGCACGCTCGTGATCGAGCGCACCACGTCGCAGGAAAACGGCACGTGCCGCGATGTCAATTTCGATCCGACCATTCTGCCGGCCGGCATCCAGCCATCCGACGATCCGCTGCTTGCCGCGCGTTCCGCTGCGTACGCACTATATCGTACAAGCGCCGCACGCGTGAAGAAGTGCTGCATCCAGACCTTCATCAAACGCAGCAGCAAACTCAAACCAGTGGAGATCGTTCACGACGCCGACTCACTTCAGCGCGCTCGCGCGTCTGTTTCACTGGTTCATGGTGCCGCTGATCATCGCGATGCTGTTCATCGGCGTCGGCATGGTGGCCACGGTGTCGCACGCGCACGAGACGTTGTTCGCGATTCACCGGCCGCTCGGCATCGCGCTGCTTTTGCTCGTCGTGCTGCGCCTCGGGGTTCGTCTGACGCGCGGCACGCCGCCACTGCCGCGCGATATGCCGGCAATACAGCGCTTCGCCGCCCCACAGCATGTAGTGTCCGTTGCGCCGTCCGTGGTGAGCACGACCATACGTCAGCGCAGCGGTTCGTTGCGCAGCTTGAGCAACGCATCGCGGCCGTGAAACGGAATCTTCCCGTCGAGCTTGCACGCGAACGACAGACCGGCTTCGAACGGATTCGTGTCCGGCGTGAGTTCGCGTCCCCATGCGCGATAACCCTTTTCGATGTGCAAGGAGTCGATGGCGTAATAGCCTGCGTTCACGAGGCCGAACACCTTGCCCGTTTCGCGCAGCGTTTCGTACACGCCGACCGCGAATTCCACCGGCACGTACAGCTCCCAGCCGAGTTCGCCGACATAGGTGAGGCGCGTGGCGCGCACCGTCGCATAGCCGAGATCCACTTCGCGGCTCTGACCGAACGGAAATGCTTCGTTGCTCCAGTCCGCTCTGGATACGCTTTGCAGCAGCGCGCGCGAGTGCGGTCCCATAACGCGAGCACCGCGTATTGACCGGAGACGTCTACGAGCGTGCAGTGTTTGCCGTTGCCTGCGCCGTTGCCATGTCCATGGCCGCTTGCATGCTCGATCGCGCGGCCGATCATGTCGAAGTCGCGCGTGGTTTGCGCGGTGCCGGTAACGACGAGGTACTCGTCGTCGGCGGGACACGTGAGCGTGAAGTCGGATTCGTAGCCGCCGCGCTCGTTGAGCATGCCGGTGTAGACGGTGGTGCCGGACGGCACGGCCACGTCGTTAGTGACGAGACCTTGCAGCACCGCTTCGGCGTCACGTCCTTTGACGAGAAATTTGGAGAACGACGTCATGTCGAACAGCGCGACGCGCTCGCGGCACGCGCGATGTTCCGCAGCGTTCCAAGGCAGCCAGTTCTGCTGGCCGAATGCGTATTCGATCTTCGCTTCGGCGGGCGAGGGCGCGAAAAATTCGCGCGTTCCCAGCCCATCTTGCTGCCGAAGCACGCGCCTTCGTCGCGCAGCAGCGCATAGAGCGGCGAAACGGCCGCGCGTTGTCGAGTTCGCGATTCGGCCACGGCATCGCGTAGTGCAGGCCGAGCGTTTCCTTCACGCGATCGTGCAGCCACGTGTCGTTGCCGTTGAAGCGCGCGAATCGGCGGATGTCTACCGGCCACAGGTCCATTGTCGGTTCGCCCGCGACGATCCATTCCGCGAGCGCCAAGCCGGTGCCGCCTGCCGACGCAATGCCCATCGAGTTGAAGCCCGCGCCGACGAAAAAGCGCCGCAATTCGGGCGCTTTTTCGTCGGGCATGAAATTGTTGTCCGGCGTGAAGGACTCCGGGCCGTTGTAGAACTGGCGCACCTGCGCCGTTTCGAGCGCGGGTACGCGTTGCAGCGCGTTTTCTTTTCCATCAGGATCAGGATTTCGAACTGATCCCGGTCGTCGGGCAACAACTGGAACTCGAAATTCTCGGGAATGTCTTTCATACCCCACGGTTTTGCGTTCTGTTCGAAGCCGCCCACTTCTTCCTTGAAATAGATGAAGCCGTCCGGATCGCGCATGACGGGCAGATCGGGATGCACGCCGGCAATGCGTTCGGTGACGATGTAGTAGTGCTCCGCCGAATGCAGCGGCACGGTCACGCCGCACAGGCGGCCGCCCACTTTCGCCCACCCATTGACCCGCGCAATTCACGACGATCTCCGCGCCGATCGTCCCTTCCTCGCCGCTCTTGTTGCGCCACGAAAGTCCGCTTACTTCGCGGGCGCCGCTATGCGTGCTCCGCGCGCAAGTGCCTGCGTGAGATCGGTCGGGTTGGCCTTGCCGTCGCCGGGGAGCCAGACGGCACCGAGCACGTCGTCGGTGCGCATGACCGGCCACAAATCGCCCGCTTCGCTTGGGTTCACCACGTCGCACGCGACGCCATACGCGCGCGCGACCGACAGCGAGCCGCATTGCTCCCAGCCGGTGGCTAGTCCGGTTTCGGCTTCGAGTTCGGAGTAGAGCGCGGTGGAATAGCGGATCAGCTTCGTCATGCTTTCCTGTGCGCGCAACTGGCCGACGAGGCCGGTCGCGTGCCACGTCGTGCCGCACGACAACTGTCCCTGTTCGAGCAGCACGACATCGGTCCAGCCCAGCTTCGTCAGGTGATAGTTGACCGAGCAACCGATGATGCCGCCGCCGACGATCACGACGCGAGCATGACTAGGGATGGATGTGGACATGTGTGCAATTGTATGGATTAAATGTCGCTACATTGTCGCAAAACGACACGGATTGCAACACGTGTGTTGACGGTGTGGGATTTGCGCGAAGTCACGCTCTAGTCACCAAGATACTCGTCAAAATCGTCAAAACGCTCGGTATCCGGCTTTTGGAGCAAAGGGGCACGGATGGAACCACGCCGATCATCACCGTGAAAATGTGGCTTTGTTTGGATTTCCGTGGCTTTCGCTCGCCAAAAAATGTGTCTCTTGCTAGACTGCCGCGAAAACGACATTCCGCTCGCCCATGTTTCCAGCCAACGTCAGACCGAAATCTTCAAACTCGTCCGCGAAGAGCGCACCTGCACGATAACCGATCTGGCAACGCGTTTCGAGGTGTCGGACGAAACCATCCGCCGCAATATCAAGACGCTGATCGCCGACGGCCTTCTGCTGAAAGTGCACGGCGGCGTGATGCTGATGCTGCTCGAACGGCTCGACGAGTCGCCGTTTGAGCACCGCATGGTGGCGAGCCGCACGGGCAAGCAGGCGATCGGCGCGCGCATTGCGGAACTCGTGTGCGACGGCGATTCGCTGATTCTGGAAGGCGGCACGACCTGCGTGCACATCGCGCAGGCGCTCGCGCCTGACGGTGATCACGAATTCCATCGAGGTGGCGCGCGTACTGGGTGTCGCGCAACGGCATCGCGTGTTCATCGCGGGCGGCGAGTTGCGTGCCGACGACGGCGCGGCGATGGGCGACGGCGTCCTCGCCTTTCTGCGCCAGTTCCACGTGCGCTTACGCAAGCGTGTCGGTCACCGCGATCGACATGCAGGGCCGCTTCATGGATTCGCTTCCCGCCGACGCCGCGTTTTCGCTCGCGGCGTTCGCGCAGGCCGATTGCCGGATCGTCGCCGCCGCTCGCGCGATGCTCGACGCGCCGCATTGCAACGCCGGCTGCGAACACGGCAAGAAAGCCGTGCGTGTGCATGAGTTGCGCGAGGCCGAACGAGAGTTCGATTAGACCGAGCGCGAAGAAGCCTTCGAGCCCGAGCGCCTGCGCATGACGCGTGCGCAGCCACGCGAGGGCGTGCGTCGTGGCCCAGCCGAGCAGACCACCGATCGCAATTGTGCCCGCCTCGCCCGAGACGACATGCGCGACGAGTGTCAGATTGAGCGTGTCGGCCAGCGGCGCGGAAGGCATCGCGCACAGCGCGAGACCGACCATCGCGAAGGGCAGCGCTACCGTCGTTCAAACCGCCTTCACCGGAGAGCGCGAAACGCAGCAGGTCGTGATCGCCGGGATTGTGCACCTGCACATCGTGGGCGAACACGGGATCGGTAGGCGAAAGAATCGCGGCGAGCAGCAATGCGGCGCCCAGTTCAGATGCAGTACATAGATGTAGTACATAGACGCAGAAAAGCGTGAGGAGCGGAATGGCCGCCAGCATCGCGAGAAAGCCGAGACGCAATGGCACGGTCCAGAGCCTTTCGAGTACGCCTAGGCGTAGGCGCAGACCGATGGCGAAGAGCGACACGAGCAGCGCGACTTCGGTAATCATGCGCAGCAGATGCGCGTCGGTTACCATATCGAGCCGCAGCAGGTCGAGTGCGGGTGGCCCGAGCAGATAGCCGATCACGAGGTAAAACATCGCGGCGCTGACAGGCAGGCGCCGCAGTGTAGTGGCCGCTATGTCCATGAAAATGAGCACGGTGCCGACAATCAGAAACCACAAAGTTTCGTGCACGGACATCCGGTGAGGGCCGGCATGCGACACGTGGGAGACGCACGAGGGGCATATTTGCTGGCCGGTTGTTAGGGACGCGATATGCATGTTATTACGCGTGCATATTGCAGTTCATCTCGACGCAACCGGTTCAGGGTTCGCGCCCGAACGCCTCACGCAGTTTGCGCTTGGCCTGTTGCAAGGTGTCGCGCCGCGTCTTTGGCAGATTGCGGCCCGCGCGGTTCACATAGAAGTTGAGCATCGACATCGCGGACTGAAACGGCGTGCCCTTGCGGCTGCGGCGGCTATGCGTCGACGAGCGCTTGAGCGACTGCGCGATTTCGTCGGCGCTGCCGGTCTTGAAGATATCGTGTTCGATATCCATCGCGTTGCTGGTTTCCATCACGTGGTGCGACCACTTCTTCGAGCCGGCGCCGCCTGCTTTTGCGGCCTTCGCGCGATGCGCCGCATGCGCCTGTGCGTGCCGTTGACGAGGCGGTCGGCCGGAACGGCCGCGCGATGCGGGACGCTTCTTCGCTTTGCTCACGGTTTTACAGGTAGGCATGAACATTCCTCCTCGGTTGCGACGTGGTGCCTGCGGCTACCGTATGGGTCTGCTGTGGGGTCCGCGCGTTGCATATGACGTGCGCCACGTGCCATGCAAAACGCGCTGGCAAGCCACAAACCGGCTTGCCAGCGCTATGGCCTCGGCTGCAACCTTAACAGCGGCCTTTAACGCCTCTGCACAAAGCGCCTTTGGAACAGCGGATTAAAGCTTCACACCGCCTGCTTTAGGCGCATCCGACGACCCCGGGGGAACATCGCCCACGCCGAATTCTTCGCGACGTTCATAAGCTGCGCGGCCCCAGTAGGGTTCGCTGCCGTAGAACTGATGAACCGAGGTGGCCCACGTCTGATCCGCCATCGAAGGCCAATGATCTTTATCGAAGCCCGGCGCATTTTTTACGCGTTCCGCGGTCATGTCGACCACGAAGCATTTCTGCTGCGTATCGAGCGTGAGTGCGTTCCATGGAATAGCGAGCAGTTTGTCGCCGATGCCGAGAAACCCGCCGCTCGACAGCACCGCATACGCCACGCGGCCCGAGCGCACGTCGAGCATGATGTCCTTGATCTTGCCGATTTCTTCGCCGTCGCTGCTCGCCACGCGATTGCCGTCGAGCGTGGCCGCCGCCATGACGTCTGGCCCCGGACCTTCGGCCGTCGCGCTGCCCTTGCCCACGATACGTGCGCCGGTGTCGCCTTGCGTCTGTGACTGGTTGAACATGATGTGACTCCTTGACAGGTTGGGGTGTGCCTACTTCTACCTTTAGCAACCACCGTTCCTTGCTCCATGGCTCACTTCGTTTCTGACATCGCGCGGAGACAGGTGAGCGCGACATGAGCGCGCGGCGGTCGCGATCATGACCGCAAAGCTCGCCCTTGCGTAGGGCACGCTGAAGCCATTGTTTTTTGCGCATGTCGCCGGTATGCGCGGGGTGATTGGTCGCGCGGCATAGCGCTTGCTCGATTCTTAGTGAAGCTGGCTGTTCCATTCACCATTCACTGAGGAGAGACTTATGAACTATCCCAAGGCTTTGCTGGTATCGGCGCTCGTCGCCATGTCGGGTGCTGCATTCGCGCAGGCGGGCGGCGGTAACGGTAACGGCGGCAATAGCGGAACCGGCGGTTCAGGCAACGCACACGGTGCCGCGACGGCGGCCCCGACCGATGGCAGCAGTTCGGCGACCGGCACGATGAGTTCCGGCAAGGGGTCGTCGATGAAAATGCATCACACGTCCAAGTCAAAAAAGGCGAAGAAGCCGATGAACGACACGACTAACACGCCGGGCGCGGATGCCAGCAGCGATACCAAGGGGCAATGACATAGCGGCAAGGACGGAGTGGCTATAAAGGACCCAAAAACGGCATGGCGCAACGTGTTCGCAGGCTGAAATTCCGATGCGTTGCGCGCCGTCCGGAGCAGGCAGTTGTTGAGCGATGCACATGTGCATCGCGCCGCACAGTTTGACGTGCGGTGCCGCTCCGACAGTATCGGCGAGGACAGGTCACGCGATTCTTCATGCACGGCGTGATGGCGCGTGGATCTGCGTCAATCTTCTCGTCGCGGGAGAGACGATCATGACACACACTATTCATTATCAGGCGAACATCTGCGGTGGCGACTTCAAGCATGTTCGCGAGTGCTTCAGCAACTGGAAGTCGCAGACATTGGTGTATCGCCGCAATCAGGCGATGTTCGAAGGCAAGCAGGAAGTGCGGCCGCTCCCCGAGCGCGTATTCGACAACGGAGAGCATGCACACGAGGCACTTGCACGGCTATGTTCGCCGCGCGATCCCTATGCAATCGCAGCGGAGATTCACGACGGCGCACGCGAAATGTGGCTCGTCATGGCAGCCTTCGAGGAAGAGGTTTAACACCGGCAGGTAGCAGCATGATGCTGCGCTAACGCGCGGCCTATTTCATTTCGCGCGACCGCTGCCCATAGTTCGTGCCGCACGTTGCGCGGTCTGCGCGCCGGACCTGCTTCTCATCGGCACGGCAGCGTCTTTGCGAACCTTGCGCGACTTCTCCAGCAGGCCCGTGAGTGAGTCGCTGATTCTCTCGGCCTTGAGCGACTCGCGCACCTTCCGGCCTTTGGCACCGGCCTGTCGCGCGAGTTTCGCTGCGCGCTTCTCGGCTTGAGCAAGCAGGGCGGCGAACGCGATTTCATCGACGCGCAGGCCGCGCCGCGTTTGGCCCGGTACAAGGCTATAATTCATCCACTTCGAATGCACTGATCACACACAGTGGGATGAATGTAGCAGCGACGGCAGAGGGCCGGTGTATTGCGCAGCAAAGCCGCCACGTCTTTCACCATTGTAACCACATGACGGTGCGCTTCCGCCGCGCTGCTCGAAATCAGCCGGCACAGCGCCGCAAGTGCATAGATGCTGCCTGCCCATGTACGGTAATCCTTCGCCGTGAAGTCCGCGCCGCTCACACGACGCAAATAGTCATTGATGTCTGCCGAGCCGACGGTGTGACGTGTGCCGTCGTCGTCGAGATACTGAAACAGGTCGTGGCTCGGAAGTTCGGCGCTGCGCCGAACGATACGTTTGATGCGCGGATTGTCGACGGTCACGTCGTGTTTGATGTCGCTCTTGCCACGAAAACGGAAACGCAACTGGCCGGCTTCCACTTTCATGTGTTTTTTTACGCAGCGTCGTCAATCCGTACGACTGATTGTCTCATGCGTATTCCGCGTTGCCGACGCGAATCAGCGTGGTATCGAGCATTTGCACGATTGCACCGATCACCTTGTCGCACGGCATGCCCGGCAGCTTCAAATCGCGTGCGACGCGCGCGCGGATTTTCGGCAGTGCGCGGCCGAACTCGGCCATGCGTTCGTATTTATCCGCATCGCACGTTTCGCGCCAGCGCGGGTGATAGCGATATTGCTTGCGTCCGCGCACATCGCGACCCATCGCCTGGATATGGTCGCGCGAGTCGGGGAAACCCACACGTCTTCGTAAGCGGGCGGAATGGCGAGCGAATTGATGCGCTGGATTTCGTCCTCGTTGTCGATACGCTTGCCCATCTTGTCGTAATAGACGAAGCCTTCCTTCTCGCGTTTGCGTGTGTAGCCCGGCTTCGTATCGTCGGCGTGCCGCAGGCCGGGAGGCATCGCGCCTTCTTCTGCGCGTTCAGTAGGGCGGCTGGGTGTCGTCGTGGCGGCCATTGCTGTCTGTGTAGAAGTTTCAGTTATAGGGCGCATGGCGCGCCGGTCAGTGCTTTCGAGCAAAGGCGATGCCACGGTCGCGCTACGCTGCAACACATGCCGAACTTGCTTCACGATGAAGCGGCGGAGTACTGGAACATCGAAGCGGAAAGCCGGATGGCATCTTTCAGCGGAACAGTCCTTGCTTGACGTTCATTGGGCTGACGAACAGCAGCTAGACAGCAGATAACTGGCAGACACGCGTCTGCGCATTTCAAAGGAGAGCGCCATGAGCAGCACGCTGAATCCCGATGAAGAACCGCAACACATCGTGAAGGAAACTTCAGGCACCACGGGCGCACTCGGACCGAGCGACTCGTCCGATAGCGGCAGCGACGTGGCAGGAGCGAAGCGTCACGAGTTCGATGTCGACACGGAGCTCGATAACCACGCGCTCGAAACAGGCGATAGCGAACTCGGCAGCGATACCGATCGCGCGGGCACGGGCGAACGTGCTGCCGCCGACGGCGACTCGACGCTCACGGCCGACGCCGACGTCGAACCCGATCAGGTCATTGATCCGCTAGCCCCGGACGACGACGGTCTCGACGACGATCCGCAAGGGTCGTGAGCAGGCGGAAATAACGCGGCCCGCGTGGTCACAACCGGCGTGCCGATGTAGGCACGCCGGTTGCTAGCCTACTTACTTGTTAATGAGCGGAATGTGCCTTGAAGCCAAGGCGCAATTCCGCAGAATGGAAGGAGCGGGAAGATGGATAAAACATTGAACGGTTGCAAGGTCGCGGTACTGGCGGTGTATGGTTTCGAGCAGGCAGAACTGGTCGAGCCGAAGTGCGCGCTCGCCAACGCGGGCGCAACAGTCCATGTGATCTCGGCAAAGCCGGGGAAGATTCAGGGCTTCAAGCACATGGACAAGGGCGACAGCGTCGAGGTGGATACCACTTTCGATAAAGCCCGCGCGGACAACTACGACGCTGTCGTATTGCCGGGCGGCGTAGTGAACAGCGACGCGATCCGCACGATGCCGTAGGCACGGCCTTATTGAAGGCATCGGATAGCGCGAAAAGCCTATCGCCGTGATCTGTCATGGCACTTGGCTGCCCGTATCGGCGGGTATTATCAAGGACGTACGGTGACGAGCTGGCCGAGCCTGCAGGACGACATTTGCAACGCGGGCGGCACGTGGGTAGATAAAAGGAGGTGGTGGAAGACGGCAATCTGATCACGAGCCGCAAGCCCGACGATCTGCCCGCATTCAACAGAACGTTCACTCAACAGAACGTTGATCGATCAGTTATCCAGAAACAAGGCTGCGTGGATCCGGCCACGGCGCCGTGGCCACAGCGCTTCGGAGATCCCATCGAACAGGGAGAAAATGCATGAAATTCCGGTATTCCCTACAAGTGATGACAGTGGCGCTCGGCATGGGCGTCGCGGCTAGCGACGCCGTGTATGCGCCCGCGAGCGATGCGCCGGTGAGCGGCACGACCACGTCGCCTGCTGACCAGCAGTTCGTTCAGAACGCATCGCAGGCGGACGCAACGAAGATCGCCGCGAGCCGCGTCGCGTTGAAGAACTCGACTGATCCGCGCGTGAAGAAATTCGCGCAACAGATGATCACCGACCATACGAAGCTTTCGCGTGGCATGGCAGCGCTTGTGAAGAAGAAGGGCATGGCGACTTCGCCGTCGGCGGATTCCGCGCTGGTCGGCAAGCTGCAGACGCTCAAGGTCAAGGGCAAGGAGTTCGACGAGGCGTATGTCGAGCAGGTCGGTCTCGAAGCGCACCAGCGTGCAGTGGATCTGTTCATGCAGGAAAGCACGAGCGGCGCCGACTCGCAACTGAAGGCGGCGGGTCGCGCGCTGCCCATCATCAAACATCATCTGGCGATGGCACAGCAACTGGCCGGCGCAATGAAGGGCTCGTCATGAACGCGATCCTGCCACGGCCTGCCTATGAGGACTCCCTTATGCAGATCACTTTTTCCGAGGACAAGCCGGCCTTCGACGGAGCGAATCTGACCGTGCGCTTCATGGCGCGCATGGACGGCGAGCCCGTGGTATGCGCGATCACTGCCGAAGCGCTCGAAGATCACTTTGGTGCGGACTCCGCGCTGGAAACGGCGCTGATGTCCGCGTTCGATCACGGCTGCAACCGTATCCGCTCCGTATGCGCAGAGGCGCTCGACCAGAATCACGGAGAAGGCGTGGTGCTACATAGCGGACTCTTCCGTTTAGAAGGGATGGAGCCCGATCTCGGGGCAGCGGCCTAGCTATCACGATGCAAAGAGGCGCCATGTCACTCATCGTCGCAGCACGTTTTACGACTTTCCCCGCCGCCGAAGGTGCGGCGCAGAAGCTTTTCAACGCAGGTTTCGTCGAAGAGGACGTCACGCTCTTTTTCGTCAATCCGCGCGGGCAGCATGCGCGCTATCCGATTGGTGGCGACACCAGCACCGACGCATCCGCGAAGGAGGCGCCGAAAGGCGCGGGCATGGGCTTGACTATCGGCGCCGTGGTGGGCGCGGTGGTAGGCGTTGCGATATTCGCGGCGTTTTCGTTGCCCATCATCGTGTCGCTGATTGCAGCGGGCGTCGGCGCTTACGTCGGCTCGCTGATCGGCGCGATGGCGCGCACGCGCGGCGGCGGCAAGAACGAGCATCACTCGCTGTTTCACGAGGAATCGCGCGATTCCGGCGTGCTGGTGGCCGTGCACGTATCGCCCGACAATCAGCTCGACGCGGCACGCGTGCTGCGAGATGCGGGCGGCGTCACGATCGAAAAGGCAACGGGGCGTTGGCAACAGGGACGCTGGGCTGATTTCGATCCGCTCAAGACGCCCGTGCTGGTGAACGAGTTCGTGGTGCCGATGAACGAGTTCGTGGAGAAGCGCGTCTGAGGGTTGCCCGGAAACGGTGGAGAAGTGTGTGTGCTGATGCGCGCTTGAAGCAGGACATTGAAAAGGCCCGATAATCGGGCCTTTTTCGTCAGAACGGGCGGGCGGAGAGAAATACTGCCTATACTCAGACCTGCGATGCCGTGCGCGGCGCTTTCGGCGCGCGTGCTGCCGTTGGCGTTCTTCGCCTCGCGTCGGCTCGCATGCGGCCGGCACGACACCGCTGCGCGCGTCGCCGCTCTGCGGCGACGCAACGGATGCACGCAACGGATGCATTCGCGGCCGGCGTTTCCTGCGGTTGCATGTGTTCACGTATCTGCATGGCTGTCGCCGACGAAATAATCGCGACGGCAACGAGGAACTCTACGGTCCTGATCTTCATGTTGAGACTCCCTGTCGTTTTGCCTGCCCAGTTTTTCACGCTTTTCTTCATGCGTTTTTTCACGCTGGTGAGCGCATAGTGCACGACCTGATCGTGCCGCGCGCCACGTTGGGCGCACTGAAATAAGCAACCGCTATGCTAACTGGAACTGGCTTGTAGATAGGGGCCTTGAGCGGATTGCACAGTGTGATGCCGCGCAACATTTACGTCGCGTCTGTGCAACTTTGAACGAGTGAAGGCGCACGTGCCCGTATGCGGCGTCTCTCCGCAACGGCGGGCATGGCGCATGCGCATATCTGTGGGAACACCGTCACATGTCGCGTGTGCTGCGAGCATCGCAAACGGCACTGCAAAACAGCGCGACGGATTTCTATCAACGAAACATTGGAGGTACACAATGACTGCGAACGTTGTTTCCGTTTTGAACGATCTGGTCGAAACGTCGAAGGACGGCGAGAAGGGCTTTCGCAAGGCGGCGGAAGACGCCCGTGACGCACAACTGAAGACGCTGTTTCTCTCGCGTGCGGAAGATTGCGCGCGCGGCGCACGTGAACTGCAGGACGCAGTTCAGACCTTGGGCGGCAAGCCGGAAACGGGCGGCAGCATGAGCGGCGCGTTGCATCGCGGCTGGGTGGACGTGAAGTCGGCCGTGACCGATCGCAGCGATCACGACATTCTGGCCGAATGCGAAAAGGGCGAGGACGTCGCGAAGAAGCGCTATCACGACGCGCTCGAAAAGGATCTGCCGGTGGATGTACGCGCAATCGTCGAACGCCAGTATCAGGGCGTCTTGCAGAACCACGACCGTGTGCGCGATCTGCGCGACCAGTACGCTGCAGCACGTCGTTAAGGACGAATGCCGTCGGGCCAGGCAGCAGCTCACGCCTGGTCCGCGGAAGATAGAAAGCCGCCTGCGATGAAAATCGCAGGCACGTGGCCGGCGTTCTCAGTAGCAGCGCGCGTGGCGATTAACCCGCGGCAACCTTCAGATGGTTCTTCACGCTCGTCACGCCCTTCACGGCCTTCACGACTTCCTCAGCCGCTGCTTTGTCGTCCGACGACGGGACCGAACCAGTGAGCCACACCATGCCCTTACGGGTCTTCACGTGGATGTGCGTCGACTTGACGTTCTTCGCAGCCAGCAGATCCGCCTTGGCCTTGGTGGTGATGGTGCTGTCATCGACGTGCTCACCGATGGTCTCGGATGCGGACGACGGAGCCGAGGCGCTGGTTTGCGCCGTAGCGTTCAGCGCGAATGCAACACATGCGATAACGCCAGCGCTCTTCAGAAGTTGGATGGTCTTCATGGTTTCTCCTTCGGGTGTTGATGAAAATTGCGGTCTTGTTACCTGCGGTCGATCACGCCGAAACTCGCTGATGACTCGCGTGGGGTCGTTGCCGCTACGGTTCCTTCAGGGCCCGTTATCGACACCGGGCGATGGCCTCTGCATGCAAGTCACGCGTAGTGCGTGTTTGTTGCGCATGCAAACGCCGACACGACAACGCCTAAGCAAATTCTGTGCCCGCATTTTCATCGCCACGCTAATGCGCTGCAAAAAACTTTATGGGACAGTGACTTAGGCTGAGGAATCGATTCGCGGTTTGCGAGCCGGGTGTGTTGACGTAAGCCCGCCAGACGCCGTCGGAATTTGCCGGGTACTTGTAAAAATGGGCCCGGCGCACTGTGCAATTGGCGGGCCTGAAAAATCAAAGCACGAAAAAACAGCAGGTTGCGCGACTTGGTACGACTGTTGCTTTACTGAGGCAACAGGCCATTTTCCAGCTATTTACGGGACCTCACTACAATGCCTTCCATTGAACTACGCACAAGGCAGTCTCTTGCACTCACGCCGCGCCTGCAGCAGTCCGTGCGACTGCTGCAACTGTCGTCACTTGAGTTCCAGCAGGAGTTGCGTACGGCACTCGACACGAACCCGTTCCTCGAATACGACTCGTCCGATACCGAAGACGTCGCGCTCGCTACCGCTTCGACAGGTGAAGAAGCGGGCGCAATGCCTGCAACCGACACCGTTGCAAGCGCGGAAGCCAAAGCGGTTCCGGCCGACAGCGGCAGCGATACGCTCGAAACGTCCGGCCAGGACGACATGCTCGGCGACTTCTCCGGCGACTACGGCAGCCGCAGTTCGAGCCGCCAGAACGGCGACTCCGACGGCAGCGATCCCGCCGAGTGGGTGCGCTCGCAATCGACGTTGTGCGAGCAACTGCACGACGCACTGCGTCTGTATCGACTCGACGACCGCGACCGCGCGGTGGCCCGGTTCATCATCGAGGCACTCGACGATGACGGCTATCTGCGTCAGGATCTCGCCGAACTCTCCGACAGCGTTGCCGACAGTGTCGAATTCGAACCCGAATTGACCGAAGAAGAATTGCTGGTGGCGCTGCGCCTCGTGCAATCGCTCGATCGTCCGGGCCTCGGCGCACGTTCGCTGTCCGAATGTCTTTCGCTGCAGGTCAACGCGTTGCCCGCCGATACGCCGGGACGCGACGTGGCGCGCCAGATCGTCGAACATCACCTCGAACGTCTTGCTCGCCGGGAGCAGGCCGAATTGCAGAAGCAGATCGGCTGCAGCGCGGAAGAACTGCGCGTGGCCTGTGCGCTCGTGCGCAAGCTCGATCCGAAGCCGGGCAACTGCTACGGCCGCACGGAAGATAACTACGTCGTGCCGGACGTGATCGTGCGTCAGGTGTGCAACAAGTGGACCGTGCAGATCAATCCGGCAGTGCAGCCGCGTGCGCGCATTCACCGTATGTATGCCGAACTGTTCGCGCAATTGGCCGGCGCAAGCCGTTCGCCGCTCGCGCAGCAGTTGCAGGAAGCACGCTGGCTAATCCGAAATGCGCAACAGCGTTTCGACACGATCCAGCGCGTGGCCGAATGCATCGTCGCTCATCAGAAAGCGTTCTTCCAGTACGGCGAAATCGCGTTGAAGCCGATGGTTTTGCGCGACGTCGCGGATGAACTCGGTCTGCATGAATCGACGATTTCGCGCGCGACGGGCAACAAATATATGGCCACGCCGCGCGGCATTTTTGAATTCAAGCATTTCTTTCCACGCGAACTCGGCACGGAAAGCGGCGGTACGTGTTCGGCTGCGGCGGTTCGTGCGCTGCTGAAGGAGATGATCGCTGCAGAAAACACGCGCGATCCGCTGTCGGACGTGATGCTCGCGAAAATGCTGGCCGATCAGGGCGTGCTGGTCGCGCGCCGTACGGTTGCCAAGTATCGCCATCTGATGAAGGTGCCGCCTGCGGAACTGCGTCGTCAGTTGTAAGTCACGCTTGTTGCGAATAGCACAGGCTGCAGAGCGCCTGTGCTGAATCGAAGCGTCACGCGGGACATGCGTCCCGCGTGACGCTTTTTCGCATCTGGACGTTTCATCCTCGCACCAGTACATTGGCGGCCCGAGTCGAAACGGAAAGCGCGCCATGAAGTATTCGGATCCGGTCGAGCGTTTGCAGGGCAGGCGCATGTCGGCGTGGGAAATTCATCGGGTCGCTCAGCAGGCGGCGGCAGCAGGCGAGGACGTGATCGTGCTGAGCGTGGGCGATCCCGACTTCGCGACGCTCGCGCCCATCGTGGAACGCGCCATCGATGCGCTGCGCACAGGTGATACGCACACAGCGCCGTCTCCGGGCGCGAACCGGTGCACGCGGCCATTGCCGCGGAACATGCACGTATGACCGCACGCGACGTGAGTGCGGCGAACGTCATCCTCACGGCGGGTGCGCAGAACGGCGTATTCGCCACGTCTCTCTGCCTGCTCGAAGCGGGCGACGAAGTGATCGTTCCCGAGCCCATGTATCTCACGTACGAGGCCTGCGTGCGCGCTACGGGCGCGACGCTCGTGCCGGTTCCCGTGTCGCGCTCTCGCGCGTTTCATCTCGACTACGACGCGCTCGAAGCGGCCATTACGTCCCACACGAAAGTCATTTTCTTCGCGACGCCCTGCAATCCGACGGGCGTGGTGATGGGCCGCACCGATCTCGAACGCATTGCGCGCCTCGCGTGCGAGCACGATTTGTGGGTGCTCTCCGACGAGGTCTACGCGGACCTCACGTTCGAGCGTGAACACGTCAGCATCGCCGCGTTGCCGGGTATGGCGGAGCGCACGGTCACGCTCGGCAGTCTGTCGAAATCGCATGCGATGGCGGGCTGGCGCGTGGGCTGGGCCATCGGCCCCACCACGTTGATCGAACACATGGCGCGGCTCGCGCTCGCGATGTTGTACGGCCTGCCCGGCTTTATCCAGCAGGCGGCGCTCACGGCACTCGAACACAAGGCACAGATTGCAGCGGAGATGCGAGAGATCTATCAGCGCTGCCGCGACATCGTGTTCGAACGTTTGCACCGCGTGCCGGGTTTGCATTGTCTGTTGCCCGAGGACGGCATGTTCATGATGGTCGACGTAAGCGGCACAGGGCTCGAAACGGTGGATTTCGCGTGGCAGCTTTTCGCGCGAAAGGCGTGTCGGTTCTCGATGCGAGCGCGTTCGGCGAAACGGCGAATGGGTTCGTGCGGGTTGGTTTCGTGGTCGACGAGACGCGGCTCATTGAAGCGTGCGAACGGATTGCGGATTTCGTGAGCATGTTGGTGGAGCGGCGCGCGCGGTGAGTTTCGCGATGAGCTCGATTAGCGCAAAGGCTTTCTTTCGCATTTCGATCCGTTTTCATTTTTCTCCGTAAAACGCAGCGTAATAAAGGAGCGGGCCGAAGAGCGCGGCTTTTTGTTGACGTGACGAAGGCCGCCGTCAAGAATCGTTGGCCGGCTTCGTCTTTCATATATGACGGCCGGCCGATGGCGTCGGCCGGCGCCTGTCCACGCATTTCATCTGTTTTGCACGAGAGAACGCACATGCCTTCGTTTCTATCTTTGGTGGCGGCGCTCGCTCGTGGCCGGATCGATGGCGACCGGGCTCGTGCTTTTAGCGATAATTCTTGCCCTGGCTACGGTGTTCAGTTCGTTGTGCGCGGCGGCGGAAACCGATGAAGCGTCTTCGGAGCCTGCGGTCAGCGAGCGTTCGACTCCGCCTGCTGTTGATGCTGCAAGCGAGGCGAGCGGTGTGGGCGCGGCGCGCCGTAGTGTGCAGGGGCAGACGCACGAGCAGGCGCAGGAGCAGTGGGGACAAGCGCAAAAGCCCGCCTCGCAAACGCCTTCGGCGAATCATGGCGAAGGTGAAGGCGACAATGCGCAACACGGGCCGATTCCGGTACCGCCGGAAACGACCTCGGTCACACAACATTCCATCTGTCTCGACGGACGCAAGATCGATTACACCGCGACGGCCGGAAATCTACTGTTGCGCGACCGGTCGGGCTAGGCGAATGCGAGCGTTTTTTACGTCGCATACACGGTAATACGCGCGATAAAAAATAAAAGCGCGGCAACGCGGCCGGTCACGTTTCTCTTCAACGCAACGGCGGACTAGGCGCGGGCAGCGTATTCCTGATGATCGGCTCGTTCGGGCCGAAGCGCGCGCATACCGCGAGCCCCGACATCACGCTGCCCGCACCGTACACGTTGGCCGACAATCCGGACAGTCTGCTCGCCAGCACGGACCTTGTCTTTATCGACGCGGTCGGCGCGGGACTTTCGCGGATCGTCGGTCATGGCACGGGTAAGGACTTCTACGGCGCCGATCAGGACCTGAGTGCGTTTGCGCAGTTTATCGACCGCTATCTGACGGTGAATCAGCGCTGGAATTCGCCGAAGTACCTGCTCGGCGAATCGTATGGCACGCGCGCGCGGTGATGCTCGCGTATCGGCTCGGGCAGAACAATATCGCGCTGAATGGCGTGATTCTGATGTCGTCGGTGCTCGACTCGTCCGTGTTCTCGCCGGGGTCCGACTTCAAGAGCGAAAGCTATCTGCTTAGCTTTGCGGCAATCGCGTGGTATCATGAAAGGATAACGCCGAAGCCCGCAAGCCTGCCGGCCTTTCTCGACGAAGCACGCGCGTTCGCACGCGGGCCATTGCGCAGGCGCTCGCGCAAGGCGACGTGCTGCCCGATGCGCAACGCCGCGATGCGATCGCCGCGCAGATTGCGCATTTCACGGGACTGGACGTGAACTATGTGAAGCGCAGCAGGTTGCGTTTGTATCCGTCGCGTTTTCGCAGCGAACTGCTGCGCGATCAGGGGCGCAGCATGGGTCATTACGATGCCCGCTTCGAAGGTCTGGATTACGACGGCGTCTCCGAATGTCCGGATTACGATGCGTCGGTAAGCAGCGTTGCGAGCGCGTTCGACGCGGCATTGCATCAGCATTTCGCCGAAGATCTGCATTTCACGCCCACCGAGCGCTACCTCGTGTTCAACGATCAGGCGTTGACGCAATGGGACTGGAAGCATCACGCGTGGTGGGGCGAGCATCTGAATGAGCATTATGTTGCGGGCGATCTCGCCGAAGCGATGCGGCAGAATCCGCGTTTGCGCGTGATGTCGATAAACGGCTATTTCGATCTCGCCACACCGTTCTACGCTACGGAGTACGCGCTCGCGCATCTGGGCATCGCCTACCCGCCGAGCGCGATCTGGCCACGCAACTGGGCGTATCGCGGCCGTCGCTGCGTGAAGCGTTGATCAGGCTGGAAGCGGACGGTTACATCGAAACGTCGGGTCGAGGCGGCTTTACGGTGGTTGACATGACCGCGCCGATCATCTCCAAGCCGCTTGCCGAGCTGCTGCTGCAGAATCCGCGCACGAGAGCCGATATTCTGGAACTGCGCTAGGGGCTCGAAGTGATCTCCACCGTCTACGCCGCCGAACGTGCGAACGCCGCCGACCAGAAAAAATCAGCGAGGAATTCGACGCGTTGAAAGCGGGCTCGCTTGCGCAGGACCACGCGAATCTGGCGGAACTCGACGCGGCGTTTCATCTCTCCATCGCCGATGCCACGCACAACATCACGCTAACATCGCGCTTGCGCACGTAATGCACGGCATTCATACGCTGATTCTCGAAGGCATGCGCCAGTACCATCGACTGATCGATTACGACGAGACGATGGAGAAGCAGTTGATGAGCCAGCATCAGGCGATCTACGACGCCGTCATGGCACGCGACGCGCAAAAGGCCCGCAAGGCCACCGAGCGTCATTTGACCTACGTTCGCGAGATATACAAGGACAACGCGGCGAACACTTCGCCGAACGCGGTTTCCTGAACGCGTGCGGGCGCGCGCTGCATCGTTTCAGCTTCAATTGACACGGTTCCGGGACTTCCCGTATATTTTTGGCCAGACCAACATGACCAGTCATACAAATCCCTACGTATGGTCGGGGTCGGCAAAACGCCTATGAAAGTCGTTCTGTTCATTCCGTGCTTTATCGACGCGTTCTATCTCGAAGTGGGCATCGCCACGCTCGAACTGCTTGAACGTTTCGGCATTTCCGTCGACTATCCGCAGGAGCAGACCTGCTGCGGGCAACCATGGCCTACCTAACAGCGGCGCGCATGCGCAAGCCCTAGGCGCCGCGTATTCGCGCGTAAGTAACTTTGCAAACTACGACTACATCGTCGGGCCATCGGCAAGTTGCATTCATCATGTTCGCGAGCATCTCACCGCCATCGAGCAGACGGACGAAGTGAAAAATGTGCGTGCAGGTGCATATGAACTCGTGGAATTTCTACACGACGTGGTGGGCCGATCGGGAGTTTCCGTGGGCCGAATTTCTGCATCGCGTCGGGCTGCACAACAGTTGCAGCGCGCTGCGGCATCTGAAGGAATCGTCCCGCCGCGCCGTTTTCGAAGCCGCGCACACTGCTCGAAGGCGTTTAAGGGCATCGAGTTCGTCAAGCCTGCGCGTCCCGACGAATGCTGCGGTTTCGGCGGCACGTTCTCCGTGACGGAAGAACCGGTCTCGGTGCGCATGGGGCAGGACAAGGTGCGAGACCATTTGAACGCGGGCACCGAATACATCGTATCGGGCGACATGTCGTGCCTGATGCATCAGCAAGGCTGCGCGGAACGCATGAAGGCGAACGCGCGCTTCATTCACATCGCGCAGGTCCTCAACGGAGCACACGCATGAGCCGGATCGATCACGCGAAAGCTGCGGGCGCTTTCATCAAAAAGACGGAGCATGTCGCGTTTCACGACAAGCGCGGAACACACGCTGTCGAGTCTGTCGAGCTATATGGAGCAGTTCGCCAACGCTGCGGAAGCGAACGGGGTAACCGTGCACTGGGCAGCCACGGCAGAAGAGCACAATGCGCTCGTGCATGAAATCATGTCGGCGCGCGGCATGACCACGCTCGTCAAAAGCAAATCGATGCTCACCGACGAATGCAAGATGCGCGAGTATCTCGAACCGCGCGGCATCACGGTGATGGAAACGGATCTCGGCGAACGCATCCAGCAACTCGATCATCAGGATCCGAGCACATATGGTCGTGCCCGCCGTGCACAAATTGCGCGCCGACGTGGCCGAGCTTTTTGGGCGCACCATCGGCACGGATCCGAAAAACAGCGACATTCACTATCTCGCCGAAAGCCAGCGGATGAATACGCGGCCTTATTTCGCGGTGGCGGAAACGGGCACGGTAGTCGTGTGTACGAGTGAAGGCAACGCGCGGACTTGCCCGCCAACGTGCCGCCGCTGCATATCGCGTCAATCGGTATCGAGAAGCTGATTCCGAAAGTGTCGGACCTCGGCGTGTTCGCGCGAATGCTGTCGCGCAGTGCGCTCGGCTCGCCGATTACGCAATACACGTCGCATTTTCGTGCACCGCGCCCCGGCACGGAGATGCATTTCATCCTCGTCGATCACGGCCGCTCTGAGCGTCTTGCGATAGGGGACTTCTGGTACTCGCTCAAATGCATTCGCTGCGGCGCGTGCATGAACACCTGTCCGGTGTATCGGCGCAACGGCGGCCTTTCGTATGGCGGCACGTTGCGCCGTTTGCCGAATTTCGTGCTGTACAACCCGCTCAATATCTGGGGCAGACAGCGCGAGTTGCCCGAGGCACCCAAAGAGACATTCTACGCTTGGTACAAGAAGAATCGGGGAGCCGGCAATGGCAACACGTGAGGCGTTTCTGGCGAAGGTGCGGCAAGCGGCCGCCCAACCGCGCCCCGATGTGCCGCTTTTCAGAAGCGCGGGTGGCAATCTGCGTGCGCGTTTCACCACTGCGTTGCAGGCGATGGGCGGAACGTGTGTCGAGGTCGCGAATAGCGGCGACGTAGCCGTGTTGATTCGCGAACGTTTCGGAGAAGCGGCTTCGATCGCATCGGCGACACCGGAAGTGCAGGGCACACGAACGCTCACCGCTGCAACGGAACCGGCCTTGTTGCAGGACATCGACGTGGGTGTGGTGCGCGCACGCTTCGGCGTCCGAGACGGGTTCGGTGTGGTTCCGCGAGCGTGAATAGGTGGTGAATACGCTCGGGTATATCGTCCAGCATCTGATCGTGCTGCTCGATCCCACGCAACTGCTCGACGGATTGCAGGACGTGTACCGTCGCGAAGATTTCAGCCAGGCGCGTTATGCGGCGCTCGTGACAGGATCGTCGGCGACAGCGGACATCGAAGGCGTGCTGATTCGCGGCGTGCGGGGCGTGCGCTCGCTGACTTTGGTGTGGGCGGCGCCGGGCGAAAACCGTTAAGACGCTGGCGTTGAAATAAAGACGCGACGTGATGGCACAATGCCGGCATCACGTTGAACAGGCGCACTATCTTCCGACATGGAACTCCGGCATCTTCGCTACTTCTTCGCGGTCGCCGAACACGCCAGCGTGCGCAGCGCGTCCGAACAACTGTACGTTACGCAGCCCGCGATTTCGCGGCAGATTCAGGATCTGGAGGAGACGCTGGGTGTCGCGCTCTTCGAGCGAACGCCGCGTGGTCTGAAGCTCACGCTCGCGGGTGAAGCGTATCTGCGCGAGGCGCGCGCCATTCTTCTGCATGTCGATTCCGCCGCGCGTGTCGCGCAGCGCATTGCAGCGGGTATTGCCGGACACGTGCGCATCGGCTTCGTCGAAAATGCGGTGTGGGGCGGGCTCGTGCCCGATGCGTTGCAATCGTTCCAGCGTGAGGCGCCACAAGTGAGCATCGAACTCACGCCGATGAACCGCCCGAGCAATGCGACGCCATTCTGTCAGGCACGCTGGACGGCGGTTTCATCTACAGTTTCGGCGCATTGCCCGAATCGGTTCGCAGCGTGCCGCTGCTTGAAAACGGCGTGGTTCTCGCGGCGCCTTCGGCGTGGAAGTTCGGCCGCCGCAAGACCATTCGCGCGGCGCAATTGGCGGACAAACCCTTCGTTACTTTTCCAAGGCATGTGTATCCAGCTTACTACGATCGTCTGATAGGTGCGTGCGAACGCGCGGGGCTTACGCTTTCCGTCGTGCAGGAAGTGTCCACCGAGGCGGCGATTCTCTCGCTGGTTTCTGCTGGCGTGGGCGCCGCCATCGTCAATTCGGCGAACCGCGACCGGCCGCCTGCGCTGGTGCAATTTCTCGCGCTTTCCGATCTCTCCGTCACATTGCCGCTGCACTCCGCGTATCACGAAGGAAACCGCAATTCCGCGCTCGTACGCTTCATCGAATTGCTCGACGTTGAGCGTTTGGCCGCGCGTTGCAGTCGCCGTGACAGTGATGCCTGAAAGGCATCACTCACCCAAAAATTCGGCATTGGCGCTGCATTTTTGTGTCGACGATAGTGAATGAACGAACCCGGCCCGTCGCTGACGACGGCGCCGTTTCCGCATTCCTGTCTGGAGACACTCATGCCGTCCACCGCATCGCTGATTTCCACCGATATCGACTACGACCGCGAAGGCTTGCAAACGGGCACGTTGCGCGTGTTGTATTCGCACGACCGCTCTGCCTACGGTCACATTCCGATTCCCGTCGTCGTGCTCAAACGCGGTGACGGTCCCACGGTGCTGCTGACGGGCGGTAATCATGGCGACGAATACGAGGGCCCCGTTGCGCTGATGAAGCTGATCCGGCACCTGCCGCATACGGCATCAACGGCCGCCTGATCGTCGTGCCGGCGCTGAATTTTCCGGCATTCATGAACGGCTCGCGAACCTCGCCGATCGACAAAGGCAATCTGAATCGCGTCTTTCCGGGCGGACGCAATGGCTCGATCACCGAGATGATCGCGCATTACATGGAGACCGAACTATTTCCCCGCGCCGACGTGGTGATCGATCTGCACGCGGCGGCGCATCGTTCAATCATTTGCCGAGTCTGCTCGCTGCACCGCCCGCCGACGAGTCGCGTGTGCGGTCTTGCGGAATTGAATGTTGCGCTGGTGTATTTTGACATCGGCAGTCAGAAGGAGACGTTGCTCACGCAAACGCACAGCGCGCGCGATCTCGAAGTGTTTTTGTCGAACAGTGCGAGTGTTTTCTCGATTGGGCCGTACAGGAAGAGGCGCATCGCGCGGCACGCAATGCGGCACTCACTGTATTGCAATTTCCCCATGCGGAATTTCGTAGCGGGCAGCGCGAACTGGCGGTGTCGGTTTATCGTGCCGCGCGCAACGGCAAGCCGCTGATGGCGCAGGCGCCTGCCTACCGGCTATCGGCTATCGGCTATCGGCAAGACGCTGCGACCATTTTTCCGCTGCTGAAGGCGTGCGTGTCGGATCAGATCGACCGCGTATTTTTTCTCACCGCCAAAACGCCGGGACGTACGCTCGCGCTCGATGCAATCAAAACGCTGCGGCACCGGATGATCGCACCGCACTGCATCTGGCGCATCTGCCGCATCTACCATTGCGTACGCTCGAACTGGTCGCGCGCGACAAAGCCTGCGAGCATCCCGACAAGGCATGCAACGGCGAATCCTGTTCGCTCGCGCACGAAGTCTGTCCGTATTATCTCGCGCAGGAACTCGCGCGCTGGGCGGACGTGGTGGTGGACGACTACAACTACTATTTCGACAGCAGCGCAATGCTGCACGCGTTCACACAGATCAACGTGTAGCGCGCGGACGTGCTAGTGGACGAAGTACACAATCTGCTCGATCGCGCGCGGCGCATGTACACGGCGTCGCTCGATCAGGTGACGTTCCAGCTCGCGCGCAAAACCGCGCCGGCTACGTTGTGCAAACCGCTCGAACGTTTGCAGCGCGAGTGGAGCGCCGTGAAGCGCGCGCAGACCGAAAGCTATCAGGTGTACGTCGAGGTGCCCGGTAAGCTGCTGTCGGCCGCGCAGAATCTGATCGGCGCAGTGACGGATCAGTTGGCCGAAGCGCCGCTTTCCATCGACGAAGCTTCGCTGCGTTTTTTCTTCGACACCATGCATTTCGTCGCGCTCGCGGAGCAGTTCGGCGAGCACTCGATCTTTGACATCACGCTCACGCGCGACCCGTACGCGCCACGCGATAAAACGAGCACTACGCTATGCGTGCGCAACATGATTCCGGCGCCTTTTCTTGCATCGCGTTATGCAGCCGCGCGCACCACGGTGCTGTTTTCCGGCACGCTCAATCCGCATCACTTCTATCGCGACACGCTCGGGTTGCCGGAGAACACGTCATGGCTCGACGTGCAGGGTCCGTTTCGCACGGAGCAGTTGCAGGTGCGTGTGGCGGGTAACGTTTCGACGCGCTGGCGTGACCGCGAACGCTCGCTCGTGCCGATCGTCGATCTGATCGCGCAGCAATATTCGGCGCAACCGGGCAACTACCTGGGATTTTTGAGCAGTTTCGAATACCTGCAACAGGTCGCGGAATTGATGCGCGAGCGTCATCCGGCATTGCAGATCTGGACGCAGGAGCGCGGCATGGACGAAGCTGCGCGCGACGCATTCCTCGCGCGTTTTCGCACGATGAATCGGGGCGTGGGTTTCGCGGTGCTCGGCGGCGCGTTTTCGGAGGGCGTCGGTTCTCGCGTGTCTCAAGTTTGCGACAAAGCGGGCATGCAAATAAATCGTCCGACTCGTCCGCAAACGCATCAGCATCTTTGACCTGATCGCGCGGACGGCCTTGTCACGACGGGGCGATGGCAGGAGCGGTAGCACTTCCACTGCATTTCACTTCTGCGAAACGCGACGAGCGTGTGGCGAAGCGCGTCTCAGATACGAATCAACGCGCTCCGCGAAGTGCCCTGAAAACCGGTGCGCTGCAACAAACTGACCGTGGCATAAGGCTTTGCGGGCATATGGCACAGCGGTTGCAATAGTCTGTTCAACGGAAAGCGCTGCACCGGACGTAAAGCGGTTCGACCACAAAATACGCGGACGGTCAGCACTTTTATAAAGATTCATCGCAGACGCGGCCGGGGATTGCCAGATTTGTCTAGCGAGGAAGCGGCGGGGCCAATGAAGCAGTGAAGACGTCGAATAAGACCGGCGTGGATGTCCGATGCAACCGATCGGCTATCCACGACCGGCCGACGCAAACGACACACGAAGAATACTCACTTCGCCTTTTGCTAATTGCGGGACGGCAAAGCGAGCGAGGCAAACACAAAATGCACTACATGCATTGCGCCCGTGAATTTCGCGGAACAGCGAGGCAAAAAAGCAACGACGGGGCAGCGCACGGCCACGGACCAGCCGGCGCGATGAAGCGGGAGAGAAGGCCGAAGCCTCCATAGAGGGGCGCACATACGAGGTGAACCGGGCGCCGTGTCCGCGCATTGCGCGGGCACGGCTCAACTGGATAACAGTCCCGCGTGTCCGATCCGGTCGGCAACGGGCTCGTTCATCGATCCGGGGTTGTCATGAAAAGATTCATCAGCAAGCCAATGTTTGCCACGCCGTCCGTGGATCTGCTAACGCTTGTCATCGCGAAAAAAAGCGAGGCAACTTGAACAGGAAAAAGCGCAGGAACGTCAAGTGCGAATCCTTGCGCGAACTGCGCTACGACATACCCGTTCCTCACGAGTGCGATGCCGGCAAGAACGCAAACGATTACGTGAACGACAGCGCAGATATCGATTCATTCGATCCCGACGAATAACAACCACAACGGCGACTTCGCCGGGGCGGCCTCCAAGTTTACCGAACGGCTCAAGACCGGCGGAGACTCACAATGATCGACATTCTTCTGATTTCATCCAGCATGGAGCGCATGCCACTTATCGCCGCGCAACTCGCGCAAAGCGGCGTGATCTACCGGTTGCGCACGGCGCACGGCGCACGGCGCACGGCGCACGGCGCGCCAGCTTCGCATGCATGCACGTCTGATCCGCAATGCCGATCTGCTGATCGTCGACGATGTCGATCTGAACACACGCGATCTCGATGACGTGGAAGAAGCGCTCGCCTGCACGCCCGCGCTGCATTGCATGCTGGTGACGCCGTCGCCTTCGACGTCGCTGCTGGGCGCGGCGATGCGCGTAGGCGTGCGTCACGTGCTGTCGTGGCCGCTTGCCACCGACGAATTTGCCGCCGCGCTGAGTCAGGTCGACGCGAAGAAAAACGCTGCCACCGCGCATATGCAGCGCAGCGGACGCGTGGTGTCGCTTGCATCGAGCAAAGGCGGCAGTGGCACGACGCTGGTTGCCGTGAACCTCTCCTACTCGCTCGCGACGTTGCGTCATCGCCGTGTGCTGCTGATCGACCTCACGCAGCAGTTCGCCGATGCGAGTCTGCTGATGGCCGACAGGCCGCCGCCCACGACGCTCGCCGATCTCTGCTCGCAGATTGACCGGCTCGATGCGACGCTGCTCGAATGCGTGTCTCATGCATGTGCACGGCAATCTCGACTTGCTGGCCGGCGCAGGCGATCCGTTGCGCGCCGCCGAACTGCAGCCCGCGCAATTCGAGCGCTACGACGCAGTGCTGACCATCGTGCGGATTTCGGTGATGGTGATCAGGCCGTTTTGGCGACCGTGATCAGTTTGGAAGGTGGCGTTGCGCGGGCAATGGATTATATGGTGAAGGTGATCATGATCAGGATGCGGAGGACTGCTTGGTG
>CALNWS010000059.1 GCA_940747215.1 uncultured Paraburkholderia sp.
GGCAGACCGGATGCCGGATGAGGCATACTTCGCAACGCTGCCTGCGATCAGATCGGCAGCATGATCGCCCCGGACGTTCCACTTGAAAATCTCAGAAAACTGTCCGAACGAACAGGGCTACCTCTGCGCGCGCCAGTCGAAATGGCCGACGAGTTGTCCGCCGACGAGCGGTGCGAGCGCGCTGGAGAACACAATCAACAGCAGGAACGCGTGCGTGGCGGCGGGGCGCTGTTGCGGCGTGAAACTCATCTGGATCAGGATGCGGCAGGTGCCCATCATCGGTCCGATGAAGTAGCCCTGAAAACCGCGTGCCACCGCGAGTTCGATCGACGACTCGCACAGCGCGCCTAGCGAATACAGCAGCATGCAGCCGGCCACGTAGCGCCGGTAGCCGAAGCGCTCCACCCACCATTGCTGCTGAAGAATGCCGAGCACCGCGGCCACGGCGTAAGTGCTCGACGCCCACACGAGTTCGTCCGGCGAAGCGTTAATGCCGCCGGCGATGTAGGCTCGTGAAAAACGAGAAGATCGAGTTGTCGAAATAGTCGAGCCCGGTGACGACCGCGAGCACCCACGGGAAATTGTGTTCATGCCTGATCGTCGGATTCGTCGGGTTCGGCCGGATTGGCGCGCTTTTCGGCGGCGCGCGCTGTTCGAGCAGTGCGTCGGCGTTCTCGCCCGCGAGGCGCCGTTTGAGATAGTCGAGGTCAGGGCTCAGTTCGGCGCGCAGCTTCTGCTGCTTCTTTTTCAGCTTGCGCCGCATGGCTTCGATGCGCGAGTCGAGTGCTTCGACCTGCTGCGCGATCGCGTCGCAAATTTGTTGCAGCGAATCCATCGAATACCGATGACCACCCTCGACCGGTTCGAGCGTCTGCTTGAGCATATTTCGGTGATGCTATGTAGTGAAAAGCCAAGCGAGCGCAAACGCGGAATCCGGCCGAAGCGCTTCAGATCCTCTTCGCGTAGAGACGATAGCGGCCTTCGCTGCGCAGGCTACACGAGGCCGCGTTCTCGTAGTACTTGAGCGTGCGCGGCGTGACACCGAGGCGCTCGGCGGCGGCGCGCACGGTCATCAGGCTGGGGGAGTCGTCCGGCATGTGTGGTCGCTCTACCGTTCGCTGGCGGGCAGATTATATGTAGCGTGTACGTTCACGTACACATTGCGCGAATATCGTCTTTTGTTTTAGCGTCTCGCGGGACGAGCAGCGGTAAATATCGAAGGCAAAAAACGCTCGGCTGTGCGAGCGGTTTTTTTTGGCGAAGGGCGCGTGGAGCTTCAGCTTCCGCCGCCTCGACGCATCATGTCGAAGAACTCCGAATTGTTCTTCGTTTGACGGATCTTGTCGAGCAGGAATTCCATGGCTTCGACTTCGTCCATGTCGTGAATGAACTTGCGCAGCACCCAGATTTTTTGCAGGATCTCGGGCTTGATTAGCAGTTCTTCGCGGCGCGTGCCGGACTTGTTCAGGTTGATCGACGGATACACGCGCTTTTCAGCGAGGCGCCGTTCGAGGTGCACTTCCATGTTGCCGGTACCCTTGAACTCTTCGTAGATCACGTCGTCCATGCGGCTGCCCGTTTCGATCAGCGCCGTGCCGATGATAGTGAGCGAGCCGCCTTCTTCGATATTGCGCGCCGCGCCGAAGAAACGCTTCGGACGTTGCAGCGCGTTGGCGTCGACACCGCCCGTGAGCACCTTGCCCGAAGCCGGCACGACCGTGTTGTACGCGCGTGCGAGACGCGTGATTGAGTCGAGCAGAATGACCACGTCGTTCTCCATTTCGACGAGGCGCTTGGCCTTTTCGATCACCATTTCGGCGACCTGTACATGACGTGTGGCCGGTTCGTCGAACGTGGAGGCGATCACTTCGCCCGCGACCGAGCGCTGCATTTCCGTCACTTCTTCCGGGCGCTCGTCGATCAGCAGCACGAACAAGATGACGTCCGGATGGTTCTGCTTGATAGCGTGCGCGATATGCTGAAGCATCACGGTCTTACCGGACTTCGGCGACGCGACCAGCAGGCCGCGCTGGCCTTTGCCGATCGGCGCGATCATGTCGATGATCCGGCCCGTGACATTTTCTTCACCACGCATTTCACGTTCGAGCAGCAGCACCTTGTTCGGGTGCAGCGGCGTCAGATTCTCGAACATGATCTTGTGCTTCGAGGCTTCTGGCGGCTGGCCGTTGACCTTGTCCACCTTCACCAGCGCGAAATAACGCTCACCGTCTTTCGGCGTACGTACTTCACCTTCGATCGTGTCGCCCGTATGCAGGTTGAAGCGGCGAATTTGCGACGGGCTGATATAGATATCGTCCGTGCTGGCGAGATAGGAAGTTTCCGGCGAACGCAGGAAGCCGAATCCGTCCGGCAGCACTTCGAGCGTGCCATCGCCGAAAATCGTGTCGCCCGTTTTGGCTCGTTTTTTTAGAATGGCGAACATCAGTTCCTGCTTGCGCAGGCGGTTCGCACTTTCGATCTCGAGGCCATTGGCCATCTCGATCAATTCGGACACGTGCAGAGTCTTAAGCTCGGATAAATGCATACGGAGAACCCGCAGGAGAAGGTGCGACGAAATGAAATTTGGGAGGAGAGTGAGCGGAACCGCTCAAGGACTTACACGTCTTTTTTCTACGCTTTGTGAATTTTAGCATAGCACACCCAATTTCCGCCAATGCGACGGTTTGGCATCTTTCCTGAAAAGCGTGTTGCCGTCTGACAACACGCTTCGTGCCATGCGCTGCGCCGCGAGCAGTGCTACGCGGCGCGCGACGAGAGCCGTATTACAGGTTGTCGTCGAGGAACGCGGTGAGTTGCGACTTCGACAATGCGCCGACCTTTTGCGCGGCCACGGCGCCGTTCTTGAACAGGATCAGCGTGGGGATGCCGCGCACGCCGAACTTGACCGGCGTGGACTGATGTTCGTCGACGTTGATCTTGGCGATCTGCAGGCGATCTGCGTAGTCTTTCGCGACTTCGTCGAGGATCGGCGCGATCATCTTGCACGGACCGCACCATTCAGCCCAGAAATCGAGCAGCACGGGTTTGTCGGATTTAACGACGTCCTGTTCGAACGATGCGTCGCTAATATGCTTGATTTGTTCGCTCATTGTATGAATACCTCTATCGGTTCGAGGCCCGCCTGAATTGCTCGCCACGATACGTCAAAAACCAAGGGAAACTTCCGTTCGCTTTGCCGCCATCACCAACCTGATCCGCCTGTGCCGAAACCATTGCACTGGTTCAGCTGGAAGGCGGACGGCTCGCGCTGGCGGGTCATCCGTACGGCAGTTTAGCTTAATTCGCTATGCGTTGCCGGGAGCGATAGTACTCGTCAGGGGCAGCGGGGCCAACGGCTGCCGATGAAGTGCCACCATGATTCCAATACCCGTTACACACTCTATCTGGAGATTCGGCGCGCAAACACAAGAGGGTGACATTCAGGTGGCGTTGTCCATTTCACGGTATTGACGAGCCGCAAATTCTCGCGATTGATTCATAGCAGCCGCTCGAACTTTACTCGTATTAATAGTCGCGCGACGCTTCAAGCGATGATAGAATATTTTGTGACGGGCCTCCTCGCATGGAGGGATGGTCAACTTGGTCAGGTCGGGAACGAAGCAGCCACAGCCGTTTTCCACCAGTGCCGAGGGTCGGGCTCGTCACCTTCCTTCACCTTTCTGTTGTTCTCTGTATCGCTTCCCGTTGGTCTTCGCGGCATTCGCCCGCACTTTTATCCAGGTTTGCCTCAAGCGCTTTAGCCATCTGGTTGCGAATGCGTTCGCGCACGCGCCTGAACTATTTTTTCTATCGTGCTATTAGCCACTTTCAATGAAGAGGCAGTGCACGCTCGCGCGCCGCGTCGAATCGCTTTTGCGCGCCATTGTTACTGATACAATTTACCGATGACCTATCAAGTTCTCGCACGCAAATGGCGGCCGAAGGATTTCGCGTCGCTCGTCGGACAGGAGCACGTGGTGCGCGCGCTCACGAACGCGCTCGACGGCGGCCGTCTACACCACGCCTATCTGTTTACGGGCACGCGTGGCATCGGCAAAACCACGCTGTCGCGCATTTTCGCAAAAGCGTTGAATTGCGAAACGGGCGTCACGTCTACGTCTTGCGGCATGTGCCGTGCGTGCCGGGAAATCGATGAAGGGCGCTTCGTCGACTATGTCGAAATGGACGCGGCGAGCAATCGCGGTGTCGACGAAATGGTGGCGCTGCTCGAGCGCGTCGTGTATGCGCCAGTGTACGCACGCTTCAAGGTCTATATGATCGACGAAGTGCACATGCTCACGAACCACGCCTTCAACGCGATGTTGAAGACGCTGGAAGAGCCGCCGTCGCACGTCAAATTCATCTTGGCCACAACCGATCCGCAGAAAATTCCTGTCACGGTTCTGTCGCGTTGTCTTCAGTTCAATCTGAAGCAGATGCCGGCCGGTCACATCGTCTCGCATCTCGAACATATTCTCGGCGAAGAGAAGGTGCCGTACGACGCGCAGGCGCTGCGTCTGCTCGCACGTGCCGCCGACGGGTCGATGCGCGATGCGCTCTCGCTGACCGATCAGGCGATCGCCTATTCGGCGAATCAGGTGAATGAAGAAGCCGTGCGCGGCATGCTCGGCGCGCTTGATCAGAGCTATCTGATCCGTCTGCTCGACGCGCTCGCCGAAGGCGACGGCGCGGCCGTCCTCGCGGTGGCCGACGAGATGGCGCTGCGCAGCCTGTCGTTCTCCACGGCGTTGCAGGATCTCGCGAGCCTGCTGCATCGGATCGCATGGGCACAGTTCGCACCGTCGTCAGTGCTGGACGAATGGCCGGAGGCGGCGGATCTGCGCCGCTTCGCTGGTTCGCTGAGCGCCGAGCAGGTCCAACTGTTCTATCAGATCGCTACGATCGGCCGCAGCGAACTGGGCCTCGCGCCCGACGAATACGCCGGCTTCACGATGACGCTGTTGCGCATGCTTGCGTTCGAACCCGCGCCCACGGGCGGCGGCGGGGGAGTCACAGGTGGAGCGGGTGATGCAAGGCGTAGCGGTGCACAGGTAGCGGCTTCTGCGAATGCCGCGTCGTCCGTCGCGCCAACTGCTGCCGCTTCGCGAGAAACGTCGAATGCCTCGGCACCAGTTCGCGAATTGCCTTCGGCGAAACCCGCCGCTCCAGTCGCCGATTCGAAACCGACGCCGGCCATTGCGGCACCGAGTGCCGTTGAAACAAAGCCCGTTGTATCTGAAGCTGCGAGCGCAGCGCCGGCAACTGCCAATGCGGATCAAGCCGATCGTGCAGCGAACGCGCGGCCGTTGGCACCGTGGGAAGACGCACTCACCGAGACAGCCTCCGCGAGCGCGCCTGCCGTCGAGAATGCGTCCGCCGTCGAACAACCTCAGGACGCGTCGCGAGCAACACCTGTCGATGCAGAACCCGCCACGCCCCTCAGCGCCCCCGCAGCGCCTGCGATCGCGCGTGCGCAGGAAGCCGAGCCGTCCGTCGAATCGAACGACTCGCAAGCCTCAGCCGATCTCACGCCGCGTCGCGCGGGCGCCGCCCGCGCGGCTCTGGACGTGCTCCGCTCGGCCGGTCTGAAAGTATCGTCCGATCGTGGGCACGCAGGCGCGGCGGCATCCGCCAAACCCGCAGCGCCGGCCGCACCCAAGCCGGCCGTACCGCGCGTGGTCGTTCCCACGCCGGACCCGGCGCGCCGCGCGGCCGCGCAAAGCGCTGAGCAGCCGGCGCGGCAGGCACAGCGTAACAACGCGGCCCGCACATCGAACGGTTCGCAGAACGTCGCTTCGTCCGCTCCGCGGGACGACATGCCGCTGCCCGACGAATACATGCCGCTCACCGCCGCGGACGAAGGCTATTACGGTCTGCCTGACGACAACTACATGTCGGTGTTCGACAGCGGCCCCGACGATGTCCGCGTGAACGCCGTGCCGGCCGCGCCAGCGCCGGTGGTCGACAAGCGTCCGCTGCCGCCCGCCGTGCCACTCGACCCGCTGGGTTTCAAGGGCGACTGGCCCGCGCTCGCCGTCGAACTGTCGCTCAAAGGCATCTCGTACCAGCTCGCGTTCAACAGCGAACTGATGGCGCTCGAAGGCACGACGCTCAAACTGAACGTGCCAGTGCCGCAATATGCGGAGACCTCGCAGGTCGTTAAACTGAAAGCCGCGCTTGCCGAAAGGCTCGGCCAGAATCTCGACGTGCTCGTCGAAGTCGGTCCCGCGCGCTGTACCGCGGCTGCACACGACGCCGTCGTGCGCACGCAGCGTCAGCAGGAAGCGGAGCGCGAAATCAGCACCGATCCGCTCGTGCAGTCGCTGATCCGCGAATTCGGCGCGAGCATCGTACCGGGTTCGATTCGCCCTATTACGCCGGACGCCGCTCCGAACGGCGCCCCGTCCATCTACTGATTCGCCGCGGTCACGCGCGCGGATTCGAATTTCAAGCTATCACGAAGGAGCATGTCCATGATGAAGGGCCAACTCGCCGGGCTGATGAAACAAGCCCAGCAGATGCAGGAAAACATGAAGAAGATGCAGGAGCAGCTTGCTCTGATCGAAGTCGAGGGCCAGTCGGGCGCCGGTCTCGTGAAGATCACGATGACCTGCAAGAACGACGTGCGCCGCGTGTCGATCGACCCGAGCCTTCTCGCCGACGATAAAGACATGCTGGAAGACCTCGTCGCCGCCGCGTTCAACGACGCCGTGCGCAAAGCCGAAGCCGCCGCTCAGGAAAAGATGGGCGGCATGACGTTGGGTCTGCCGCTGCCGCCGGGATTCAAGCTGCCGTTCTAAGCGGGAAGGCGGGCGGCGCCTGGCAGGCGCGTCCAGGTTTTGTGCGCGGCGTGTGGTGTATAGCATACGGCTTGAGGCGCCGCCCATGCCGCCCAGCATGAAAACCGACGCGGCCGCTGCAACAAGCAGGCGCGTCGCCGCATGCGTCACCGAGTTACGGTGTCGAGCGGTGCGTTCGATGTGCGTGCCGCCAACGCCATCACAATCGTGGCGTCCGCAGCCGGTACGCCCGAACGCGGCCTGCACCCGGACGCACGAAGCCCGCGTCCGACAACCCGCCGCTCGAACCGCTCTGCGCCGTACGAAGCAGTCCGCGACATTGAAACACCGTACCGTCATCCGCATATTCAGGCTTCACCCACTTCGACGCCGATCCACATGAAACAATCTTCCGCCTTGTCGGCGCTCGTCGAAGCGTTGCGCGCGCTGCCCGGAGTCGGGCCGAAATCCGCGCAACGCATGGCGTATCACCTGATGCAGCACGACCGCGACGGCGCTGAAAAGCTCGGCCGCTCGCTGCTCTTCGCGACCGAACATCTGCAGCACTGCGAGAAGTGCAACACGTTCACCGAGGCGCAGATCTGCGAGGTCTGTCTCGACAAAGAGCGCGATCCCATGCTGCTGTGCGTCGTCGAAACACCGGCCGATCAGATCATGCTCGAACAGACCATGACTTATCGTGGCCTCTACTTCGTGCTGATGGGGCGTCTGAGTCCGCTCGACGGCATCGGTCCCAAGGAAATTCATTTCGATCGGCTGGTCAAGCGCGCGTCGGACGGCGTCGTCAAGGAAGTGGTACTGGCCACCAATTTCACCAACGAAGGCGAAGCCACCGCGCACTATCTCGGGCAGACGCTCAAGGCGCGCGGTCTCGCCGTAACGCGGCTCGCGCGCGGCGTGCCCGTGGGCGGCGAACTCGAATATGTCGACGCCGGCACGATCGCCCGCGCCATGCTCGATCGCCGCACGATGTAGCGCACCGGAATTTGCGTTGGCGCCTTGTGCGTGCCGCCGCGTCACCGCAGAGAACAGAAGAAAGGAGACACATGAGCGCCCATCCCGAATTGAATCCGCCGCACGGCCCGCTCGCCGGCGTCAAGGTGCTGGAACTCGGCACGCTAATCGCCGGCCCGTTCGCCGCGCGCTTTCTGGGCGAGTTCGGCGCCGACGTCATCAAGATCGAAGACCCGAAAGGCGGCAACCCGCTGCGCAAGTGGGCGCAAGTTCTATCCGGAAGTGGGCGGCACGTCGCTCTGGTGGGCGGTGCAGGCGCGCAACAAGAAGTCCGTCACGATCAATCTGAAAGCCGAAGAGGGCAAGAAGATCGTGCGGCGTCTCGCGAAAGAGGCGGATATCGTCGTCGAAAATTTCCGGCCGGGCTTGCTCGAAAAACTCGGACTACTCGGTTACGACGTGTTGTCGGCGGAAAATCCCGGGCTCGTGATGGTGCGTCTGTCCGGCTACGGTCAGACCGGCCCGGATTTGGCGCGATCGCCGAATCCATGGGCGGCCTGCGTCACATCACCGGCTATCCGGATCTGCCGCCGCCGTGCATCGGCATTTCGATCGGCGATTCGATCGCGGCGCTGCACGGCGTGATATCGGCGCGTTGATGGCGCTGCATCACAAGCAGGTGAACGGCGGCAATGGGCAGGTCGTCGACGTCGCGCTGTACGAAGCCGTCTTCAACATGATGGAAAGCGTGGTGCCCGAATACGGCGTCTACGGCATGGTGCGCGAACGCACGGGCGCATCGTTGCCGGGCATCGTGCCGTCGAACACGTATCCGTACCGCGACGGCAGCATCGTGATCGACGGCAACAGCGATCCGATCTTCAGGCACCTGATGATTGCCATCGACCGCGAAGATCTCGCGAACGATCCGGCGCTCGCGCATAACGACGGCCGCGTGCCGCGCACGCAGGAAATCGACGGCGCGATCGCCGCGTGGCTCGCACCCGCATGATCGACGAAGCGCTCGCCGTGCTGAACGCCGCCGACGTGCCGGTGGGCCACATCTACAGCGTGGCCGACATGTTCACCGATCCGCAGTTCATGGCCCCGCCAGATGATCCAGCACTTCAAGTGGCAGGACGGTCAGGAAATCACGCTGCCGGCGGTCACGCCCAAGCTCTCCGATACGCCCGGCGAAACGCGCTGGCTCGGCCCGGAACTGGGTGAACATACCGATGAAGTCCTGCAATCGATAGATTATGATGCAGACCACATTGCAAGGTTGCACGCGCAACAGATCGTGTGATACCGGCAGCGCGTTAAAACGCATAAAGACGCCAGACAGGAAGAAGCGCACGAATGCGCAAAAGCAGGCGTACGAATCAATGCAGCACGCGCAGCAAGAGCGGCGCCCACGAGCGCCGCGGCGAACATAAAACCGGACAACAAAAGTTAGAGACTAAAGACCATGCAACGCAGAACTTTCCTCGCCGGTAGCGCCGCGCTCGCGGGCGCTACGCTCACCGTCTCGCCGTTCGCTTTTGCGCAGGGCAAACTGGAAACCAGCAAAGTGTCGGTCGCCGTGGGCGGCAAGAACCTCTTTTTCTACTATCTGCCGCTCACCATCGCCGAGCGTCGCAATTTCTTCAAGGACGAAGGGCTCGAAGTCGAAATCTCTGATTTCGCGGGCGGCTCGCAGGCATTGAAGGCGGCAGTGGGCGGCAGCGCGGACGTGGTGTCTGGCGCCTTCGAACACACCCTGTTGTTGCAGGCGCAGAAGCAGGCGTTCCGCGAGTTCGTGTTGGCGGTATCGAAGAAAACGATGCCGAACTACAAGTCCATCGCGGATCTGAAAGGCAAGAAGATCGGCGTCACAGCGCCGGGTTCGTCGACCTCGATCCCGTCATCACCAAACTGGAGCGTACCGGCGAGATCCGCGTCGTGTCGGACACGCGCAGCGTGTTCGGCGGCGATATGCCGGCTGGCTGCCTCTATGTGTCGCAAAGCTTCATCACGAAGAATCCGAATACTACGCAAGCACTGACTAACGCAATGGTGCGCGCGCTCAAATGTCTCCAGACGGCCACCGGCAGCGAGCTGATCAACACGGTTCCGGAAAGTTACCTGCTCGGCGATTGCGCCGTGTATCTGGATGCGTGGCAACACGTGAAGGAAGCGATGTCGCCCGACGACCTGATGCCCGCCGACGGTCCCGCCACGTCGCTCAAAACTTTGCAGGCATTCGATCCGAACATGCAGAGCAAGACGATCGATCTGTCGAAGACGTGAACCAACGACTTCGTCAAGAAGGCGCTCGCAAGCGTGAAGGCATAACTTAGCCGTCACGCAACTTCAGGCGCGATCTAACAGAAACCGATTCACGAAGCGAGCCACACGATGACCGTTGCCGCCTTGGCGCTCGACAATTGCGCGCAGCGTTACACGGCGGTCAAGGACACGACCTTGCGCGTGGCACCGGGCGAGTTCGTTTCGGTGGTCGGTCCGACCGGCTGCGGCAAGTCCACCTTGCTCAACGTGGGCGCGGGACTGCTCGCGCCGTCGTCGGGCGCGGTGAGTGTGTTTGGCGAGCCGTTGAAGGGCATCAACCGGCGCGCGGGCTACCCTGTTCCAGGCCGACGCGCTGATGCCGTGGCGCTCCGCCATCGACAACGTCATGGCCGGTCTCGCGTTTCACGGCGTGCCGCCCGCTGAAGCGCGTCGGCCTCGGCGGGTTCGGCGACCGCTATCCGCATCAGCTCTCGGGCGACATGCGCAAGCGCGTCGCGATGGCGCAGACGCTGATTCTCGATCCCGACATCATCCTGATGGACGAGCCGTTTTCGGCGCTCGATATCCAGACGCGTCAGCTAATGGAAAACGAGTTGCTCGATCTCTGGGCGGCCAAACGCAAGGCGGTGCTCTTTATCACGCACGATCTGGACGAAGCCATCGCGATGTCCGACCGCGTCGTGGTGCTGTCGGCCGGGCCGGGCACGCATCCGATCGGCGAATTCACGATCGATCTGCCGCGTCCGCGCGACGTCGCCGAAATCCGTTCGCATCCGCGCTTCGTCAAACTGCACGCGCAGATCTGGAGCATGCTGCGCGACGAGGTCCTCAAGGGTTATCAGCAGCAGCTCACCGCGGTCTGAGGAAACACGCCGTATCCGGCAGGTGCGTCAACAATCGTGTAAGGCAAACCGAGTCATGCGGAAGACGTTGCGCCCGAATCGGGCGAATCTGGTGATCTGGCAATGGCTGTTGCTCGTGCTGTGCTTAGTACTCTGGTACGTGCTCACGAGTCCGACGCTCCTGCCCGCGTTCTACTATTTCGACGACCCCAACAAAGCCGCGTTCTTCTTCGGCGAGCCGCAAAAGGTCCTGCAGCGGATCTGGGAATGGTTCACCGGCGGCGAAATCTATCTGCACCTGTGGATCACGCTCTTCGAAACGGTGCTCGCGTTCGCGCTCGGCACGGCACGGCGTTCGGCTTTGGCGTCGGTTTGTGGTTCGCGCTGTCGCCGCTCGCGAGTGCGCTCTTCGATCCGTACATCAAGGCCGCCAATTCGATGCCGCGCGTGATTCTCGCGCCGATCTTCGGCGTGTGGTTCGGCCTCGGCATCTGGTCGAAGGTGGCGCTTGGCGTGACGCTGGTGTTTTTCATCGTGTTCTTCAACGTCTATCAGGGCGTGAAGGAAGTGAGCCCGGTCGTGCTCGCCAACGCGCGCATGCTCGGCGTGAACCGCAAGCAGTTGCTGCGCTTCGTCTATCTGCCGAGCGCGATGAGCTGGGTGTTTTCGAGTTTGCACACGTCGGTCAGGCTCGCCTTCGTCGGCTCGGTGGTGGGCGAGTATCTCGGCTCGGCGCGCGGCGTCGGCTATCTGATCCTGCAAGCCGAAGGCACCTTCGACATCAACACCGTGTTTGCGGGCATTCTAGTTCTGACCGCCTTCGCGCTGAGTCTCGATGCGCTCGTCGGTCTTGCCGAGCGCCGGTTGATGAAGTGGCAGCCGAAGACCGGCGATACGGAGAAGCTGTAACGTTCAACGCTGCCGCGCGGAATCGCAGGCATGCGCGGGTGAGGGCAGTGGAGTAGAAACGGCGTTCGGTGCATGCAAACCGAACGCCGTTTTTTCTTGTGCGCGTGTTGGGTGGTCGCTTTCATCGAGTATCCGGCGCGCCCTGCTCGCGCGCTGGTCGCGCCGCCCACTCAGGGCGTGACGACAACCTTGCCGATCACGCTCGCGCCTTTCAGCAGCATGAGATTGAGCGGGAGCTTCGGAATCTCGCCGTTCGCGAACCCGACGACCAGATAGGGCCCGCGCCAGCCGATGCTGCGAAACGCCGGCTCCGCATACTCGCCGCTGACCGGATCGTAGACCACGTCCGGACCTTTGCCGTCCGTCAACGCCTTGATGCGCTCGCGCATATCTTCGGTACTGTAGTTGATCGTGGCGTCGGTGCCGTGCTTCACACAGGTCGCAAGTTTTTCGTCGCTTGACGGCGGCGAGTCCTACGGCCACCGGCCGCACCGAGCACGAGCATCGTCTCGCCGGCTTTCAACTGGCCGCGATCCACCACCGCATAATGCGACGTGCCGTAAGCGAGCGTGAAGGCCGCCGCAATGTCGAGCGGCACGCAGGCGTTTTCCGCGCGCACGACGCCCGCAACTTCGGCGCCCGGCGTGAAGGGCAGCGGCGGCTTGAACTGGTATTTGTTCTCGATGATGAGCGCATCGGGAAAGTTGACGGCCGCGGCTTTCACGTCGATCATGACGTGGCCCGGTGGTGCTTCGAGATCGGGCAGGTCTTCAACGGTCAGGCTCTCCGGCGGCCCTTACTGATTAAAGCGAATTGCGCGCATCGTGTCTCCAGTCGATCGGGTTGTATGGAAGAATGCGTTCAGGTTATTGTCGCTACCGTCATCATTCTAAGGGTAAAATAATATGCACGACCGTGCTTTTTTGCGTCTATCCACGCGCGCGTCGTATGCTCTGCACCCGGTCTGTACAAGGCTCGCGCCCGAGCGCCGCGATGGCCATGCAGATGCCTGCGTGAACGCGACACATGCTCGCTGCCGTGTCGTTCGCGCGCCTTCTTTCCTCGGTTACAATCGCCGCATGCGAATCCTACTCAGCAATGACGACGGTTATCTGGCGCCTGGCTTGGCCGCGCTTTACGAAGCGCTCAAGCCCATCGCAGACATCACCGTGATGGCACCCGAACAGAATTGCAGCGGCGCGTCGAACTCGTTGACGCTGTCGCGTCCGCTTTCGGTCCTGCGTTCGGCGAACGGCTTCTATTACGTGAACGGCACGCCAACCGACTCGGTGCACATCGCGCTCACGGGCATGCTTGACCACACGCCCGACCTCGTGGTCTCGGGCATCAACAACGGCCAGAACATGGGCGAAGACACGCTCTATTCGGGCACGGTCGCGGCCGCTACCGAGGGCATAATGTTCGGCGTGCCGGCCATTGCATTCTCGCTGGTCGACAAGGACTGGGTGCATCTCGACGCCGCAGTGCGCGTCGCAGCGGAAATCGTCGCGCATTATCTCGAGCAGCCCTTGCCGGGACATCCACTTCTGAACGTGAATATTCCGAATCTGCCGTACGAACAACTCGGCGACTGGCAGATCACGCGGCTCGGCAAGCGGCATCCTTCGCAGCCGGTGATCCGGCAAACCAATCCGCGCGGCGAACCGATCTACTGGATCGGTCCTTCGGGCAGCGCACGCGACGCGAGCGAAGGCACGGACTTTCACGCAGTCGCCAATGGCCACGTGTCGATCACGCCGCTGCAACTCGATCTGACCCACACGCAAATGCTGCCCGCCACGCGTGATTGGCTGCGTGCTGGCAGCGGCGCTTCATGACGAACGAGCGCACGAGGCGCTTTCCACTCGGTCTCGAGGATCTGGTACGTGAGCCGCGCCGGCCGGAGGGGTGTCTAGGCGAAGTGCGCGCGGCGGCGCTCGCGGCGAGCGCGGCATTGAACTCACGCCAGCAACCGGCGCATGTCACGCAGCCTTCCCAAGGAAAGTCGCAGGCCAAAGCGGTTGCTAAATCGCAGCAGCCGCTCGTGAATACGCCGGTGCGGCCTCAGGTGGCGTCGCCGGTAAACAGTTTCAACCTCGCAGGCAAGACCTGCGCTCGCCACGCCACCGAAGCCGCAGGCCGTGCCGCTCGCGAAGCCGCAGATCAAGTCCCCGCTCAAGCCTCAAGCCGGCTGTGCAGAGTGCGGCGCCGCGTAGCGCGACGCACTCTTCTGCGGCGTCGGGTGCGGGCAAATCGCCCGGTGTGGTCGAACGAGCGCGCCGCGGCGCCCAACGTCGCATTGAACGGCGCGATGGCGCTGACTTCGGAACGGGTTCGCGAACGCATGGTCGAATGCCTGTGTGCAAACGGCGTGACCGATCAGCGCGTGCTGGACGCGATGGCGGTCGTGCCGCGTCATATGTTCGTCGATCCGGGCCTCGCGGTTCAGGAGTATGAAGACGCAGCGCTGCCCATCGGGCATCACCAGACCATCTCGAAGCCCTCGGTGGTCGCGCGAATAATCGAACTGGCCGCGGCTGGGCGCGCACTGAACAATGTGCTCGAAATCGGCATGGGGTGCGGGTATCAGGCGGCGGTGCTGAGCCAGGTCGCGCGCGAGGTGTATTGTATTCGATCGAGCGCATCAAGCCGTTGTCCGAGCGCGCGAAAATGAATCTGCGTCCGCGGCGCATTCCGAATATCCGGCTGCATTACGGCGACGGGCGGCTCGGTTTGCTGTCGGCCGCGCCCTTCGACGCGATCGTGATCGCGGCGGCGGGGCTCGACGTGCCGCAGGCTTTACTTGAACAACTCGCGATCGGCGGCCGTCTGGTCGCGCCGATCGGCTCGCAGGAAAGTCAGAGTCAGGTGCTGACTCTGGTCGAGTGCCTTGGACCCGCGCAGTGGCGTGAGTCGCGGTTTGATCGCGTTTTCTTTGTACCCTTAAAATCCGGAGTGATTTGACACCGATGAGTATGTTGCGCGCGATGCAGAGAACCAGCCTGACCATTCCCTTGACCGTAAACCAGCGTAGCGTGTGCGTGCTCGCCTTGTCCCTGTTGATGTCGGCATGTGCATCCCGGCTCGACCAGGCGCCGGTTGTCGACCGTTCCGGCGGTACGCCGCTCAGCACGCAGGCCGCGCAGCAGCCAGCCGTACCGCTCGGGCCGCCGCTTGGCTACCATCGCGTGAAGCCGGGCGATACGCTTTACCGTATCGCGCTGGAAAATGGCCAGAACTACCGCGATATTTCGACGTGGAACAATCTCACCAACCCGAACGAGATCGAAGTCGACCAGTTGCTGCGCGTGGTGCCACCGGGTGCGAATACCGCGGCGCTCACGCCGGGCGTCTCCACCGCGCCGCCTGCTGCAGCAGGCGTTGCCGCGTCGCCGATCTACGGTTCGACGGCGAACAGCGCGACGATGACGCCGCCGCCGGCACCGGCCGCGAGCGATTCGAGCGCGGGCGCATCATCGGGTAACGTGAACTTTGCGTGGCCGGTTCGCGGGCCGCTTCTCGGCATCTTCACCGATTCGACCAACAAGGGTGTGAACATCGGCGGCGCGGCGGGCGATCCGGTCAAGGCGTCGGCTGATGGCCGAGTAGTGTATGCAGGGAATGGACTTCGCGGTTACGGTAATCTTATTATTATCAAACATGACGCGACTTATCTCACAGCGTATGCACATAACTGCTCTTTGATGGTAAAAGAGGGGGACGCGGTAACGAAGGGTCAGAAAATCGCTGAGATGGGCAATAGTGATTCCGACCGCGTGATGTTGCATTTCGAAGTTCGCCGGCAGGGTAAACCTGTTGACCCACTCAAGTATTTGCCGCCGCAATAAGCGATACGACCATGCCGAAATCGAAGCGCCGCACGCCGCAAGCCGAGTCTGAGACGATCAGCGATGCCTTGTCCGCTTCGGTGGACGAAAGCGCTTCGGAAGTCGAAGAGGAGGTCGCGGAAGAACGCGACCTCGACGAGCGTCAGGCGAGCTCCGAAGAAGGCGGCGATTCGCGCGGGAGCGCAGCGGAAGCCGCGCCCGACGCGGATGATTTCCGCGCACTCCTGCAGGCCGAACTCACGGCCGACACGATCCAGCATTATCTGAATCGCATCAGCGTCAAGCCGCTTCTCACGGTCGAGGAAGAGCAGAAGTATTCGCGCCTCGCCAAGGCCGGCGAGTTCGAGGCGCGGCAGGTCATGATCGAGCGCAATCTGCGGCTCGTCGTCAGTATCGCAAAAGGCTATCTGAATCGGGGCGTGCCGCTACTCGATCTGATCGAGGAAGGCAATCTTGGCCTGATGCACGCGATCGAAAAATTCGATCCTACGCGCGGCTTCCGCTTCTCGACGTACGCCACCTGGTGGATTCGCCAGAGCATCGAGCGCGCGATCATGAACCAAGCGCGCACTGTGCGTTTGCCGGTTCACGTCATCCGTGAGCTTAATCAGGTGCTGCGCGCAAAGCGCCATCTGGAAAAGAATTCGATGAACTCGGGCGAGGCGGCCGACCGCCGCGACGCGAGCATCGACGACATCGCCTATCTCACGGGCAAGACCACCGACGAAGTCACCGACATTCTCGCGCTGAACGAGCACACGGCCTCGCTCGACGCGCCGCTCGATCTCGACCCAGCGAGCAGCCTGCTCGATCTGCTGTCGGACGACCAGAGCCAGTCGCCGGATGCCGAAGTGCAGCACCGCGAACTGGAAACGCTTACGCGCGCGTGGCTCGCGCGTCTGTCGGACAAACACCGCCATGTGATCGAGCGCCGCTTCGGCCTGAATCACATCGAACCGGCCACGCTCGAAGAACTGGCCGACGAAATGGGCCTCACGCGCGAACGTGTGCGCCAAATCCAACAGGAAGCGCTCGTGCGGCTCAAGCGCTTCTTCGCCTCCAACGGTGTTCGGAAGGACGCCGTTCTATAACCTGATGACACCGATTCTTGTTTTCGACATCGAGACGATTCCCGATGTCGCCGGCATTCGCCGCCTCGAAGATCCCCCCGCCAGCCTAACCGACGCCGAAGTTGCCGAGCACGCGTTCGCCGCGCGCCGTGAAAAAACCGGCGGCGATTTTCTGCCGTACCATCTGCAGCGCGTCGCCGCCATTTCCTGCGTCTTTCGCGACAACAACGGTTTCCGGGTGCGCTCGCTTGGCACGCCCGAAGACGGCGAGGCGGTGCTGATCCAGTCTTTCTATCGCGTGATCGAGAAGTACACGCCGCAACTCGTCTCTTGGAATGGCGGCGGTTTCGACCTGCCGGTGCTGAACTACCGTGCGCTCGTGAACGGCATTCCGGCCTACCGCTTCTGGGATCTCGGCGAGGACGACCGCGAGTTCAAGTGGAACAACTACATCAGCCGCTATCACGCGCGTCACACGGATCTGATGGACGTGCTCGCGATGTACCAGGCGCGCGCCAATGCGCCGCTCGACGCGCTCGCGAAAATGTGCGGCTTTCCGGGCAAGATGAGCATGGACGGCAGCCAGGTCTGGCACGCGTTCCAAGAAGGGCGCATCGAAGAGATCCGCAATTACTGCGAGACGGACGTCGTCAATACGTATCTGCTGTATTGCCGTTTCCAGCTGATTCGCGGAGCATTCTCGCCCGCCGAATACGCCGACGAGATCAATCTCGTCAAGAACGCGCTCGCGCTCGAAACCGCGCCGCAATGGGCGGAGTACCTAGCTGCGTTCGACGCCTGAGGCCGATCGTCTACAATTTCGCTTTTCCCCGAGATTGTCAGGAAGTCGCAGGTGTCCCCAACTGCCCCACAAGGCCGCTCGCCGAAGCGCCACAAGACCCACAGGACAAACAGAGCGAAGGCGCATACACCGGCGCCCGCGCTCGTCGCCACCGGCGATGAGCCGGTCGTTGAGATCACCGCACTCGACATGGAAGCGCGCGGCATCGGCCGCACCGTCAACGAAGACGGCACGCCCGGCAAGGTCGTGTTCGTCGAAGGCGCGCTGCCCGGCGAGCGCGTCAGCTATTCGACGCATCGCAGCAAACCGAAATACGAGCAGGCCGAAGTCGTTCAGGTGTTCCGCGAAAGCGTGATTCGCACGAAGCCCAAGTGTACGTACTTCGACATTTGCGGCGGCTGCTCGTTGCAGCATCTCGACATTCGCGCGCAGGTGGCGGTCAAGCAGCGCGTGCTCGAAGACAATCTGCTGCACCTCGCCAAATTGCGGCCCGAAACCGTGTTCCGTCCGATTCACGGACCGGCTTGGGGTTATCGCTACCGAGCGCGTCTGGCGGTACGTTTTCTGCCGGAAAAAGGCGGGATGCGCATTGGTTTTCACGAGAAGAAAAGCAGCTATATCGCCGACATGAAAACGTGCGAAGTGCTGCCGCCGCACGTCTCCGCGATGCTGATGCCGCTGCGCTTCATGATCCGCAAGCTGTCGATCTACGATCGCATGCCGCAGATCGAGCTGGCAGTAGGCTCGTCGGTCACGGCGCTGGTGGTGCGCAATCTCGAGGAGATCACGGAAGCCGACAAAAAAGTGTTGCGCGATTTCGCCGACGAACACAAGGTGCAGTTCTGGCTGCAGCCGAAGGGTCCGGACTCGGTCACGCCGTTCTATCCGCTCGACGTGCAGCTCGACTACACGCTGCCTGAGTACGACATCCGCATGCCGTTCAAGCCCACAGATTTCACGCAGGTGAATCACGCGATCAACCGCGTGCTGATTAGCCGCGCGCTGCGGCTGCTTGCGCCTGCGCGCACGGATTGCGTGCTTGATCTGTTCTGCGGCATCGGCAACTTCACGCTGCCGCTTGCGCGAATTGCAAAGGAAGTGGTGGGTATCGAAGGCAGCGAAGTGCTGACCACGCGCGCACTCGCGAACGCGGAGCTCAACGGCGTGGCCGGGCATACGTCGTTTGCCTGCCGCAATCTGTTCGAAGTCACCGCCGATGATATTCGCGCGCTCGGCCATTTCGACAAGTTCCTTGTCGACCCGCCGCGCGAAGGCGCGCTGGCTGTTGCCAAGGCGCTCGCGGAAATCGCGCAGAGCGGCAATGGTCCGCTGCCGAAGCGCATTGTCTACGTGTCGTGCAATCCGTCCACGCTCGCGCGCGATTCGGGTCTGCTCGTGCACGAAGCCGGCTATCGTCTGGTGGGCGCGGGCGTGGTGAACATGTTCCCGCATACGTCGCACGTGGAGTCGATTGCGTTGTTCGAACGGGATTGACCTAGATTGAGCGGCGCTGTCTGAACTGCTGGGTGCCAAAAAAAGCCACGACTAGGTCGTGGCTTTTTCTTTTGTCGCGCCGCTTTGTACGGCGCGACCAGAGTGCGTCAGACTGGAATCAGAACTGCCACCACGATTTTCCGTACCCGGACGTGCGCGGCCGGTGATGTACGGGCTGTCCGGGAACGTGCCTGCCAGAACGCGCTTCGTGTCGTCGGCGAGTTGTGGCTGGTTCAGCTTTTCGTACGACAGCATCATGATGTGCAGCGCGTCTTCGATAGCCGGTGCGTTCTTGTATTGCGTGAGCGCGAGCTGCGCGCGATTGATGGCGGCCACGTAAGCGCCGCGGCGATAGTAGTAATCGGCCGCGTGGACTTCGTGCGACGCCAGCGCGTTGACGATATAGCGCATGCGCTGTGCAGCGTCAGGCGCGTACTTGCTGTTCGGATATTTGTCGACCACGACCTTGAACGCGTCGTACGACTCACGCAGCGACTTCGGATCGCGCTCGCTCATGTCCTGACCGGAGAAGCGGCCGAACAGACCTAGGTCGTCGTTGAAGTGGATCATACCCTTCAGGTAGTACGCGTAGGCGATGTCCGGGTGATCCGGGTGAAGCTGGATAAAGCGGTCGATAGCTTGGTCGGCGGCGGCGTTTTCGTTGTCTTTCCAGTTGCAGTAAGCGACGTTGATTTGCGCCTGCTGTGCGAAGTGGCCGAACGGGTCACGGCCTTCGAGCAGTTCGAAGTACTTCGCGCACTTGCCGTAATCGCCGCCGGTCAAGGCGTCGTTCGCCTCCGTATATAATTTGCGGTTGTCCCACGTTGCCGTTTCGTCGGCCTTTTCCGGTAGGCCGTGGCAAGCTGCGACAACGACAACGGCTGCGGCACACGCAATGTATCCGGCCACTTTCCGGGCTGCCTTCTTGACGGCTGCCAAATTGATCGCCGCTTCAGTAATGGTGTTTAAGGCTCGCATTTTCCAGTCTAGCTTTACGTCCAGGTGACCCAGACTCAATGACCCGCTCAAATACTCCAGGCACCGCAACCGGCGCTGAGAATATCAACAAAAATTATAGCTTAAGCGCCGAGCCCTCCGACGCATTGGAGAACGACTCGCTCGACGACGATCTCGGGAGCGAGGCGCTCGCCGCCGCCGCGCCGGACGCGGTACCCACCGTCGCGAGCCGTATCGCCGACGAAACGCCGCGCAGCGTCGTGGTGCCCGAAGAACTCGCAGGCGAGCGCCTCGACAAGGTGCTCGCCTGCGGGTTTCCCGAGTTTTCGCGTAATCGCCTGCAAAGCTGGATCGAGGCGGAGCGGGTGCACGTCGACGGCAAGCCGGCCAAGATTCGTCAGCCGGTGCCGCTTGGCGCGACCATCGAACTCGTGCCGGATCTGCTGCCCGAACAGCTCGCGTTCACGCCGGAGCCTGTGCCGCTCGAGATCGTCTACGAAGACGACACACTCGTGGTCATCAACAAGCCGGCGGGCATGGTCGTGCATCCGGCCGCGGGCAACTGGAGCGGGACGGTGCTCAACGGTCTGCTGTATCGCTATGGCGAGGCGGCAGCGGATTTGCCGCGCGCGGGCATCGTGCACCGGCTCGACAAGGAGACGTCCGGGCTGATGGTCGTCGCGCGTACGCTCGAAGCGCAAACCGATCTCGTGCGCCAGTTGCAGGCGCGCACGGTGAAGCGGCGCTATCTCGCGCTCGTGTGGGGCAACATGCCGGAAGAGGGCTCGATCGACGCGCCCATCGGCCGCGATCCGCGCGAACGCACACGCATGGCCGTCGTGAAGAGCGCATCGGGCAAGCCGGCGCGCACGCATTTCCGGCGCGTCGACTCGGCGATCTGGGAGCGGCAGCCCGTCACCGCGATTCATTGCGATCTCGAAACGGGGCGCACGCATCAGATCCGCGTGCATTTCTCGCATATCGGTCATCCGCTGCTCGGTGATCCCGCGTATGGGCGTGCGCGCGGCAAGCGCTCGGTCACGCCGTTGCCCGGCGGCTTCGCGCGTCAGGCGTTGCATGCGTGGCGGCTCGGTCTCATTCATCCGCAAACCGGCCGTACGATGCAGTGGCGCGCCGACGTGTCCGCCGACATGGAAGAGCTCTCCGCCGCGCTCGGACTCGGCCGCGATGACGAAGGCAAGTTCGATGAGACGTACTACGAAGAAGACGACGACCACGATGAAGAACACGACGACGAGGACGATCACGCATGAGTCTGCCTGAACTCAGTTTTGCCGATGTCGTGCAACCCGCGTGGAACGCGTCGCCGCGCATGCGGGCGCTCGTCACGACGCGTGACGGCGGCGTGAGCGAGCCGCCGTTCGGACGCTGGCAGAACGGCGCAGATGCGCCGGGCGGCCTGAATCTCGGCATGAAATCCGGCGACGATCTCGCCGCCGTCGCAACGAACCGCGCGCGTCTGCTCGCGCTCGCAGGCGTAAAAGACGCCGCGTGGCTTGAACAGATTCACGGCGCGGATATCGTGCGCGCCGAAGACGTGCTGACGCAGGCGCATGCTACGGGCGCGCCCACGCGGGCCGACGCGAGCGTGACCGATCGTCCCGGCACGGTTTGCGTGGTGATAGTGGCCGATTGCATGCCGGTGCTGTTCTGCGACGAAGCAGGGCGCGCGGTCGGCGCGGCGCACGCGGGGTGGCGCGGACTCGCGGCGGATATCGTCAAGAGACGGCAAAGCGCGTGGCCCAGCTTGCGGACGTCGAGCCGGCGCAGCTACATGCCTATCTCGGGCCGTCGATTGGCCCCGACGCATTCGAAGTCGGAGCAGACGTTCGTGACGCTTTCATGAACGGTGTCGACGGCTCACAACGCGAAGCGACGGAGAACGCGTTCATCGTGCATCCGCAGAATGCCGGCAGGTATCTCGCCGATCTGCCGGCACTCGCGCGTTTGCGTCTCGCGCGACTCGGCGTGACGCAGGTGGTCGGCGGCGATCAGTGCACGGTCACGCTGCGCGAGCGCTTCTACTCGTATCGCCGCGATCGCGAAACCGGCCGCATGGCCGCGCTCATCTGGCTGGACGATCAGGCGCAAAGCATCGCGGATTGAAGGTGTCATGACGAAGCGCTGCGTGTCGGTGAATGTCGGCAGGATGCGCGCGCCTCGGCGGTGAGCACTGCATAGGCGTTGAGCATCGCGCGAGGCCTTGAAGATCGGCCTTCAGCGGTGCTCTCGCGGACATCCGGCACGCTTCGACCCACATTGAGCCGATCTTCGCTATCCGTCCGGCGGCTCGCTTCTACGCATGGTTCGACACATCGTTTCGACATATCATTTTCGGCCATTCGACAGTCCGAACTCACGGCTCGCGTATGAGGGTTTGTCGGGAGTCGTCTCATGGCTTTTTGCTGCGCTGTCGGAATTTTCCGCGCTTGCGTAAATCTGCCGCGAAAACAGTCCGCGTGCGAATGGATAAATACGCATAAGCCCCTGCTGCATGAGAGCTTTTTTCGCCAACGCGACCCTTGTTCACTCTTCGCGTAAAAGCGCTATTTACTATACAGGGAAAACGATAATTAAAAAACTATCGTACTGCGGCAAAATCGGGAACAAGCATTGACATGCCTTGCGATGGGGAGCAAAAATGCTCCTCACAGCTCCTCGTACATGGGACAGGGCGTGATGAGATCGCGAGTAATCGCCCCGCGTGCGCATAACCTGCCTCTCAACCCGTCCGCAAGGACTTACCGGTAAAAGCAGGCATGGCAGCATCACATTCCTCAGCTTCTCCCAGCACCGACTCCTCCACGGATAGCACGCAGGCCGGTACGAGCGACGCGGCACCGAACGCGGGCATGCAGCAGATGGTCGACGCCTGGATGAACGCATGGCGTTCGCTCGGCGCGAACGGCGCACCGTTCTCCATGCCGCAGATGCCGTCGTTTCCTGCAGCGTTTCCTGGCGCGTTCGCTTCACCGTTTTCGGCACCATTCGCATCGCCGTTCACAGCGCCTTTTGCGGGTCAGGTCCCCGGTCAGTTTCCGTTCCAGTTCCCCCAGTTTCCGGGCATGCCCGACTTCAGCAAGCTAGCGGCGGGCGGCTTGCCGTCCATGCCTTCGCTCGCGAGTCTGAACATTCCCACGGCGGCGATTCCGCCCGAACGTCTGCAGAAACTTCAGGCCGACTATTCGCGCAACGCCATGACGCTGATACAGCAGGCCACCACATCGTCGGCCAAAGCGCCGGAACTGAAAGACCGGCGCTTCAGCGCGGAAGCGTGGAGCAGCACGCCGGCTTACGCGTTCACCGCCGCGTGGTATCTGCTGAACGCGCGCTATCTGCAGGAAATGGTCGACGCGCTCGACACCGAACCGAAAGTGCGCGAGCGCATCCGCTTCGCCGTGCAGCAGTGGACCGCCGCTGCCGCGCCGAGCAACTTCTTCGCGCTGAATCCCGAAGCGCAGAAAACGCTGCTGGAAAGCAAGGGTGAGAGCCTGCGTCAGGGCGTGATGAACCTGCTGAACGATCTGCAGCGCGGTAAGATCTCGCAGACCGACGAGTCGCGTTTCGTCGTGGGCGATAATCTAGCGAACACCGAAGGTTCGGTGGTGTTCGAAAACGATCTGATGCAGGTGATCCAGTACAAGCCGCGCACGGCTACGGTGCGTGAGCGGCCGCTGCTGATCGTGCCGCCGTGCATAAACAAGTTCTACATTCTCGATCTGCAGCCGGAGAACTCGCTGGTAGCGCACGGCCTCGATTCGGGGCACCAGGTGTTCCTGATTTCGTGGCGCAATGCCGATGCGTCGATTGCTCACAAGACGTGGGACGACTACATCGGCGAAGGCGTGCTGCGCGCTATCGACACGGTCAGCAAGATCAGCGGCCGCGAGCAGATCAACACGCTCGGCTTCTGCGTGGGCGGCACGATGCTCGCCACCGCGCTCGCGGTTGCCGCGGCACGCGGCGAACATCCGGCCGCGTCGATGACACTGTTCACCGCCATGCTCGACTTCTCCGACACGGGCGTGCTCGACGTGTTCGTCGACGAAGCACACGTGCAGATGCGTGAGCAGACCATCGGCGGCAAGAACGGTGCGCCCCCCGGACTCATGCGTGGCCTCGAGCTCGCCAACACGTTCTCGTTCCTGCGCCCGAACGATCTGGTGTGGAGCTACGTCGTCGACAACTACCTCAAAGGGCGCACGCCGGTGCCGTTCGATCTGCTGTACTGGAACAGCGATTCGACGAGTCTGTCGGGCCCGATGTACGTCTGGTATCTGCGCAACACGTATCTCGAGAATCGTCTGCGTGAACCGGGCGCGCTCACCACGTGCGGCGAGCCGGTCGATCTGTCGAAGATTGATGTACCTACCTTCATCTACAGTTCACGCGAAGACCATATCGTGCCGTGGCAAACGGCGTATGCATCGGTGCCGCTGCTCACCGGGCCGCTCAGGTTCGTGCTCGGCGCATCGGGGCACATTGCCGGCGTGATCAACCCGCCCGCGAAAAAGAAGCGCAGCTTCTGGATGCTCGAAGGCGAGGTCAAGAATCTGTCGGAAACGCCAGACGAATGGTTCGGCGCCGCCACGAAAGTGCCGGGCAGCTGGTGGCCCGAGTGGGCCACGTGGCTCGACCAGTACGGCGGCAAGAAGGTCAAGCCGCGCGCCGAGGCAGGGTCCGAAGAGTTCCCGGTGATCGAGCCGGCGCCTGGACGTTATGTGCGTCAGCGCGAATCGCGGTGAGCGGAAGAGGTGAAGCGTGTCGCGTGGCGCGCGCCTCGAGCGTTGGTGATGCATGTAAAAGCGGTTTGAGCGAATGACTTGAACAGGCAGTTTGAATGAGCGTCGTGCCGGAATCCAATGGCCGAAGGCATGACGTGAGAGCAACGGATTTTTTAACTTGACGGGTAGCGGTGCAGTTCGCCGGCCGCCCGGAGGAAATGGAAATGACTGATGTTGTGATCGTATTGGCCGCCCGTACGGCAGTAGGCAAATTCGGTGGATCGCTGGCGAAGATCGCCGCGCCCGAACTCGGCGCCACGGTGATTCGTGCAGTGCTGGAACGCGCCGGCATGAAACCCGAGCAGGTGAGCGAAGTGATCATGGGCCAGGTGCTGACGGCGGGCTCGGGCCTGAAGGCCGTGATGCTGGCCGCGAACGCGATCAACGCGGGCGACGCCGACATCGTCGTCCGGCGGGCAGGAAAACATGAGCGCCGCGCCGCACGTGCTGCCGGGCTCGCGCGACGGTTTCCGCATGGGCGACGCGAAGCTCGTCGACTCGATGATCGTCGACGGTCTGTGGGACGTGTACAACCAGTACCATATGGGCGTGATGACGGAAAACGTCGCGAAGGAATTCGGCATTACGCGCGAGCAGGACGAGTTCACGGCACTGTCGCAAGAACAAGGCGTAAGCCGCGTAGAAGGCGGGCCGTTTCGACGACGAAATCGTGCCGGTCGAGATTCCCCAGCGCAAGGGCGAGCCGCTGCGTTTCGCGACCGACGAATTCGTGCGTCACGGCGTGACGGCTGATTCGTTCACGGGTCTGAAGCCGGCGTTTTCGAAGGAAGGCTCGGTCACGGCCGCCAACGCTTTCGTCCTGAACGACGGTGCCGCGGCGGTGCTCGTGATGTCGGCGAAGAAGGCCGAGGCGCTCGGCCTCAAGCCGCTCGCGCGTATCAAGGCGAACGCCACGTCCGGTCTCGATCCGAAGATCATGGGTATGGGTCCCGTGTCGGCTTCGCGCCGCTGTCTGGAGCGGGCGGGCTGGGTGCCGTCCGACCTCGACCTGATGAAAATCAACGAAGCGTTCGCCGCGCAGGCCTGCGCGGTCAACAAGGAAATGGGCTGGGACACGTCGAAGATCAACGTGAACGGCAGCGCGATCGCGATCGGCCACCCGATGCGGCGTATCCGGCTGCCGCATTCTGGTCACGCTGCTGCACGAAATGCAGAAGCGCGATGCGAAGAAGGGTCTGGCGTCGCTGTGTATCGGCGGCGGCATGGGCGTGGCGCGCGTTGCTCGAACGTCCTTGATCTCGCAGCGCGAGGCAGCGAACGAACCTTCGAAGGTGAACGTTCGAGGTTGCTACGTGCTGAACCGGAGTGACCGCGCGCCGTTGCAATATCCGTATAGCAAGGAAGCGGCGTGCGGAGAGCAGGCCTCGCCGGCCGGTCGCCCGGCGGCAGCTTGGAAAAAGCGAGAGGCGAGGAAAGCGGAAAGGGCTGGTAGCTGGAAGAGGCGGCCGGTCGGCACCTCGAAAACGATAACGGAGTGTAGTTTATGACACAGCGAATTGCGTACGTAACGGGCGGGATGGGTGGCATCGGCACGAGCATTTGCCAGCGGCTGCACAAAGAAGGCTTCAGGGTCATAGCGGGCTGCGGCCCGAACTCGCCGCGCCGCGTGAAGTGGCTCGAAGAGCAGAAGGCGTTGGGCTTCGATTTCATCGCGTCCGAAGGTAACGTCGGCGATTGGGAATCCACCAAGGCCGCGTTCGACAAGGTCAAGGCCGAAGTCGGCGAGATCGACGTGCTGGTGAATAACGCCGGCATTACGCGCGACGTCGTGTTCCGCAAGATGACGCACGAAGACTGGACGGCGGTGATCGACACCAACCTGACCAGTCTGTTCAACGTCACCAAGCAGGTGATCGACGGCATGGTGGAACGTGGCTTTGGCCGCATCATCAATATTTCGTCGGTGAACGGGCAGAAAGGCCAGTTCGGCCAGACCAACTATTCGACGGCGAAGGCGGGCATTCACGGCTTCACGATGGCGCTCGCGCAGGAAGTGGCCACCAAGGGCGTGACGGTGAACACCGTGTCGCCGGGCTACATCGGCACGGACATGGTTAAGTCGATCCGTCCGGACGTGCTGGAAAAAATCGTGGCGACCATTCCGGTACGTCGTCTCGGTCAGCCGCAGGAAATCGGTTCGATCGTGGCGTGGCTCGCGTCGGACGAATCCGGTTTCTCCACGGGCGCTGATTTTTCGCTGAATGGTGGTTTGCATATGGGCTGAGTCTCGAGCGCGCTGCTCACAAGGCAGCGCGTTCCGGCTCAGATGGTTTCGGCGGCGTCTTGCTGTGTAATTGCACCAATGCACAGCCGGTATGACGCCGTTTCCGCGCTCAACTCGCGCTCAAAGGCGTTACATGACTACTACAAAGAAAACAGCCGAACGACTGATCAAGAAATATCCAAATCGTCGACTCTACGATACAGAGACAAGCACGTACATCACGCTGACGGACGTGAAGCAGCTCGTGCTGGATCAGGAAGATTTCAAGGTCATCGATGCGAAGAGCAACGAGGATCTTACGCGCGCCATCCTGCTGCAGATCATTCTCGAAGAGGAAAGCGGCGGCTTGCCGATGTTCTCTTCGTCGATGCTGTCGCAGATCATCCGCTTCTACGGACATGCGATGCAGGGCATGATGGGCACGTATCTGGAAAAGAACATCCAGGCCTTCATCGACATCCAGGCGAAGCTCGCCGACCAGTCGAAGAATCTGTATGAAGGCAAGGCCATGAATCCAGAGGTCTTGTCGCAGTTCATGAACATGCAGGCGCCGATGATGCAGGGCATGATGACGAGCTACATCGAGCAGTCGAAGAACATGTTCGTGCAGATGCAGAACCAAGCGAAGTCGATGTTCGCGACGTTCCCGTTCACGCCGGGCGGCGCGGCCAACACCGGCAGCGCGTCTGTCGCGCCGGCAGCGAACACGCAAGGCAATCCGGAGCCGGAGAAGAAGTAAGCGCGTAGCCGAACGATGCGGACAGGGCGTGGCGCGTGGCCGTGCCTGTCTGCGTCGCTTTGCTGCGCCGTTCTGACACGTAGTCCCGCGCGGTTCCGTTTCGTTGCGCGTTTCTGCGTGCTTCGTTGCTTGCTCGCCTCCTTGCGTGTTTCCTCACACGCTTCACGCTTTGGCCTGTCACGGCGTTTTTCTCTGAGTTTTCTCTGAGCACCGCGTCCTGTCGCGGCCTGTCTTGTGCGATGACCGATCGTGCATCGCCATAAGCCGCGAGCCGTCGCCGCGGTCAGTTGATCCGGGCAAGGTACAATTGCACGGCGGACGCTCGCTCGCCGGCACGCCGATGGTGGTGCAACTGCTCGGCAGCGATCCGGAATGGATGGCGCGCAACGCAGCGCATGCCGCCACGCTGTCGCCGCATGGCGTCGATCCTGAATTTCGGTTGTCCGGCGAAGATCGTCAATCAGTACGGCGGCGGCGCGATGTTGCTGTCCGACCCGCGGCAACTGAACCTGATCGTCGCGAGCGTGCGCAGCGCGGTGCCGGTCGGTGTTCCAGTGACGGCGAAAATGTGGCTCGGCGTATCGGAACGGCGCGCGCGATCGATTGCGCCGTGGCGCTGGCTGAAGGTGACGCGGCGTCGATCGTCGTGCACGCGAAAACGTGCGACGAAGGCTACCGGCCGCCCGCACACTGGGAATGGATTGCAAGGATCGACGAGGCCATGGACGTGCTCGTGATCGCCAACGGCGAAGTCTGGTCGGTTGCCGACTGGGAACGCTGCCGCGCCGCGAGCGGCTGCCCCGACGTGATGATCGGGCGCGGCGCGGTGTCCGATCCGTTTCTGGCGCGGCGCATTCAGGGCTTGATGGACCGCACGCCGTCGGCCGGGGAATGGCCGCTCGTGCTCGGTTACATGGCCGGCTATCTGCGGAAGCTCGAAACGTGCATCGCGTGCCGTCATGAACACGGACGCGTCAAGATGTGGCTCGGCTATCTGAAACGCACTTGGACTGAGGTGAGGCTGTCGAGCTGCATGACACAGTCCGCCGCCTGCACGATTCGCGCGAAATTCTGGCGGTGATCGACGAGGCGCTCGCCGCCTGCGAACCCGTGCCGGCGGACTGAATCCCGGGCCTCGTTTTGCGTATTTTGGCGAACGTGATCAGGGGATTCGGGTTGAACGTGACGGGTCCTTTCGGTTGAAGGTGATCGCTGATCAGCGGTTTTCGAAGCGAGCGAGCATCTTGCCGAAATGGGTGATCACGTT
>CALNWS010000060.1 GCA_940747215.1 uncultured Paraburkholderia sp.
AGTCTGGCAGACCGGATGCCGGATGAGGCATACTTCGCAACGCTGCCTGCGATCAGATCGGCAGCATGATCGCCCCGGACGTTCCACTTGAAAATCTCAGAAAACTGTCCGAACGAACAGGGCCACCCCTCCTTCATAAACAGATGGCAGTTTATCCGATTTATATACCGATCAGTCGCTACTAGTCAAAGCTTTCTTCAAGGATTGGCATGTCTACAGCGCTTCGGTATCCGCAGAAGTTCGATCTCACCGGCACGCAGGCCGTCGTTACAGGCGGTGAAAGCGGCATCAGCTTGGAATCCGCACGTGCCCTCGCGCAATGCGGCGCACGTCCGATCCTGCTCGACCGCGACCCTGCCGCGCTCGAGCGCGCGCAACAGGCCCTGCGCGACGAAAACGGATCGACGCCGCCATCCGTCTCGACGTGACCGATCTCGACGCCGTGCGACGCGTGGCGGACGAAGTCGTCGCGCAGGCGGGCCGCATCGACACACTCGTGAACAGTGCCGGCATCGCACGGCTGAACAGCGTGCTGGACACCCCCGACGACGAATGGCGTCAGGTCATGGACGTCAACGTGTGAACGGCACGTTCTGGGTGTCGCGCGCGTTCGGCCGGCACATGGTCGCGCAGCGCGCCGGCAGCATCATCAATCTGGGCTCGATGTCGGGGCTCGTCGTCAACCGGCCGCAGACAGCGGCGTCCTACATGACGAGCAAGGGCGCGATCCATATGCTGACCAAAGCGCTCGCCACCGAGTGGGCCAAAGAGAATGTCCGCGTGAACGCCCTCGCGCCCGGTTACATCGGCAACGAAATGACGCTCGCCATGCGCGCACGCCCCGAACTCTTCGACGTCTGGATGGACATGACGCCGATGGGCCGTTGCGGCGAACCGTCGGAAATCGCCTCGGCGGTCGTGTTTCTCGCGTCGCCCGCTTCTTCCTACATGACCGGCTCGATCGTCTCGATCGACGGCGGCTATACCTCCTGGTAATCGCGAGACCCACTATGACCGGAAACGACATCCAGATACGCGAATCCATCATCGACTCATGCAGACGCATGAACGCCCTCGGCATCAATCAGGGCACGTCGTCGAGAAACATCAGCGTGCGCCACGGCGACGGCATGCTGGTGACGCCCGACGAGCATGCCCTACGACGTGATGCAACCCGACGACATCGTCTTCATGAACGTTGACGGCGAAGCGCAGGGCAAGCGTCAGCCTTCGAGCGAATGGCACTTTCATCTCGACATTCTGCGCGCGCCGACGTCAACGCCGTGGTGCACGCGCATCCGGTCTACTGCACGTCGCTGTCGATACTCGAACGCCCGATTCCACCGATCCACTATATGGTCGCCGTTGCGGGCGGCAGCGATATCCGCTGTGCGCCTTACGCGACCTTCGGCACCGAGGAGTTGTCGGCCAACGCGCTTGCCGCGCTGGAAGGCCGCAAAGCCTGTCTGCTGGCGCATCACGGCATGATCGCCACCGACATGTCGCTCGACAAGGCGATGTGGCTAGCCGTCGAAGTGGAAACATTGTTGCGCTAGTATCTGATCTGACGTGTTTGCAGGTGCAGGAGCCGCCCCTTCCTGTCGGTCACGGAGATCGACAACGTCATTGCGCGCATGGGCAACTACGGCCATCGCGACTAGAAAACCCAATAATCAGGAGACAAACCATGAAAAAACCATTCGTTCGCGCTTCCCTTCCCCCGCGCATTGCGCGCCCTGCCGCTCGCGGCGGTGCTCATTTCCGCGCTCGCCTTCGCCGCGCAGGTGCATGCGGAACCGTCGTTGAAGGGCAAGCGCATCGGCGTGTCGATCACCGGTACGGATCACTATTGGGATCTGATGGCATTCCGCGGCGCGCAGGACGAAATCAAGCGGTTCGGCGGCACGGCCATCGCACTCGACCGGGCCGCAAAGATCAGACGCAGATCGCACAGTTGCAGACGCTGATCGTGCAGAAGCCCGACGCCATCATCGAAATTCTCGGTAACGTGAACGTGCTGAATCCGTGGCTGGAGAAAATCCGTAACGCGAAGATTCTGCTCTTCACGATCGACACGGCGTCGCCCTACTCGCTCAACTTGACGACGTCGAACAATTACAACCTCGCGGAAATCGCGTTGCAGATGGTCTCCGACATGGGCGGCAAAGGCAACGTGCTGGTTTTCAACGGCTTCTACAGCGTGCCAGTCTGCAAGATCCGCTATGACCAGACGAAATACGTGCTGAGCGCGTTTCCGGACGTCAAGATCATCCAGCCGGAGTTGCGCGACGTGATTCCGAACACGGTGCAAAGCGCGTATTCGAACGTCTCGGACATGCTGACCAAGTATCCGGGCAAAGGCTCCATCAACGCCATCTGGTCGTGCTGAGACGTGCCGCAGATCGACGCGACGCAGGCGGTGCAGGCTGCCAAGCGCACCGAAATCAAAACCTATGCAATCGACGGCAGCCAGGACGTCGTCAAGATGGTGGCCGACCCGAACTCGCTGGCCGGTACCGTGGGCGCGCAGCGTCCGTACGAAATCGGCAAGCAGTCGGCGGCGAACGTCGCGGCGTATCTGTCCGGCGAGCGCCGTCCGTGCTCGTGACGAAGAAAAACGCCAATGTCACGGCCAAGCCGATTCTCGACGAAGCCGAAAAAGTTGGCGGAAAGTAAGCCGCAGCCACAGACTGTACGAATCAACGCCATCGGCGCGGACCGCCGATGGCAGCATGCGCAACGACGAACGGCGCATCGCGATCTCGATGAAGGGCATCAGCAAACGCTTCGGCCCGGTTCAGGCGCTGGCGGAAGCGGACCTCGAAGTCGAGTGCGGCACGATCCACGGACTGGTCGGCCAGAACGGCGCGGGCAAATCCACCATCATCAAGGTACTGGCGGGCATCAACGTGCCGGATGCCGGCGAGATCCACGTCATGGGCGAGCGCGTCGAACGGCTGACGCCCGCACGTGTCGAGGCGCTCGGCGTGCACTTCATCCATCAGGACCGGCTGCTGGTTCCGACGGCAACCGTCGGCGAGGCGGTATTCCTGCGGCACGAACCGCGAATCGGGCCATTCGTCAGCAAGCGCCGCATGGAACGCTGCGCGGCCGATCTGCTGAAGAAATATTTCGATCTGGAATTGCCTCACAACCTGCTGGTTCAGGACCTGACGACCGCGCAGCAGAAAATCGTGCAGATCACCCGCGCCTTGCGCAACAGGCGAAGGTGCTGGTGCTCGACGAACCGACCGCCGCGCTCGTCAAGAAAGAAGTGGATAGTCTTTTTACGGTATTGCGGCAGTTGCGCGACGACGGCATCGCGGTCATTTTCATCTCGCACTACATGCAGGAAATCGAATCCCTGTGCGACGCGGTGACGGTCATGCGCAACGGCACCGACGTGGGCGTCGTGTCGCCGAAGACCACGCCGATGGACGACATCATTTCGATGATAATCGCACGGGACGTGGGCGACATGTTTCCTTCGCACGATGTGAAGCTCGGGCCGCCGAGGCCCGAAGTCAGGAATCTTTCGCGCGAAGGCAGCTTCAGCGACGTGAGCCTGAGCGTGCGAAGCGGCGAAGTGGTCGGCCTGACCGGCCTGCTTGGCTCCGGCGCGAAGGAACTCGTGCAATGCCTCTTCGGCCTGCACCAGGCGGATAGCGGCAATGTTTCGGTGGACGGCAAGCGCGCATCGCTTGCCTCGCCGATGGACGCGGTCGGAAGCGGCATCGCCATGCTGCCGGAAGACCGCCGCGCGCACGGCGTCGCGCTGGGACTCTCCGTGCGCGAGAACGTCAGCCTCGCCAGCCTGACGCGTTACAGCCACGCCGGCTTCATGCGCGGCGGCGAAGAGCGCTCGGCGGTGAGCGATTTCATCCGCGAGCCGTCCATCAAGACGCCCGGCGGCGACGCGCTGGCGTGCAACCTCTCGGGCGGCAACCAGCAGAAGGTCGCCATCGCGAAGTGGCTGAGTTGCCAGTCGAAAGTCTATGTGCTGGATGAGCCGACCGTCGCCGTCGACGTTGCCGCGAAAATCGAGATCTATACGCTGCTCAACCGTCTCGCGAGCGAAGGCGCGGCGCTTCGTGCCGACCATGGGCGGCACGCTGCTGTCCGTGCTGTTCATCGGATGCCTCGCCAACGGTTTCCAGTTGCTGAACGTATCGAGCTATTGGGTGAACGGCGTACAAGGCGCGCTGATTCTGCTGGTCGTCGCAACGACGGCCTTCGCCCACAAACCGGAGAGCCCACGATGAGCACCACTCCCGCACACGCTGGCGCCCAGTCGCGTCACTTTTCGCGTCCCGGCAGATTCGCCGCGAACTACAACAGCCTTATCGTGATGTTCGTGTTGATCTGCGTGGTGTTCTCGCTTGTCACGGACACTTTCCTCAGCCCGTCGAATCTCTTCAACGTGCTAGTCAACAACGTGGTGCTGCTGGCAATCGTCGCGCTCGGGCTCACGCTCGTCGTGTCCTCGGGCGGCATCAACCTGTCGGTGGGCATGGCAGTCGATCTCGCCAGCATGGTCTTCGTCATGCTGCTCGGCACCGGGCACGGTGTCGCGGCGAGCATTGCGGCGGGACTCGGCGTCGCCGTGTTCGTCGGCCTGCTGAATGCCGTTCTCATCACGCGGCTCAAGATCAGCCCGTTCCTCGCCACGCTCGGCGTGCTGTTTATCGGACAAAGCACGCAGCAGTTCGCCACGGGCGGCGGCCAGCCGATCTACCTCATCACGGGCGAACCGGCTGCCGCGTTCGACAGCATCGCGCGCTCCGCGCTGCTGCATGTGCCAACGCCCGTCATCGTGCTCGTTCTGTGCCGCGTCGCGGTGTATCCGCTCTTGCACCGCTCGGTGTTCGGACGACAGATCGTCGCGCTCGGCCTGCAGCCCGGCGTCGCATGCCAGTTGTTGTGGGTCTATGTGGCTTGCGCGCTGCTCGCGGGCATCAAGGGCATTCTGCTGTCGGCGACGGTGAAGTCGTACGTGCCGCTGTCCGGCAACGCATTCCTGCTCGACGCGATCGGTGCGACCTTCATCGGCACCACGCTTAGCAGCGAGCGCCGCCCGAGCGTGATCGGCACGTTGATCGGCGTGCTGATGTTCGCGGCCATGAAGAACGGGTTGCTTCTCGTCGGCTGGAATTTCTACTGGCAGCAGGTCGGTATCGGCGTGCTGGTGTTCATTGTTCTCGCGGCCAGCTTCGCGTTGCGCCGCCGCTCTCACTAACGCGGGGAAACGAAGGTGACTACATTTGACGTTAGCTGCATCGGTTTTCATGTGCTGGACGTGCTCGGGCGTCCGGTCACGGCGATTCCGCCAGGCGGGCAGGCCGCCTACATCGAAGAGATCTGCATGATCGTGGCGGGCACAGCGGGGGCAACGTCCGTCGCCTGCGCGATGCTCGGCATCAAAACACGTTCGGTGACGACAGTCGGCACCGACGACATGGGCGACTTCCTCGTGACGAAGATGAAGGGATACGGCGTCGACTGCGCACTGGTTTCGCGCACGGACGACGTGCAGACCTCCGCGACGATCCTGCCCGTGCGCCCAAACGGCGAGCGCCCCGCGCTGCACGTGCCGGGCAGCGCGAACGCTTTCACGGTTCACGCGGACGCTCTCAACGCCGCGCTCGATGCACGCATCGTGCACGTGGGCGGAACCGGCCTCACGAAAGCCTTCGACGACGAGCCCACTGTCGCACTCCTGAAGCGCGCGAAAGAACTCGGCCGTATCACGACCTTCGATCTGATCTAGGCGACACCGGAAACCATCACGCTGATCGAACCGTGTCTGCCGTCTCTCGACTACTTCGTGCCGAGCATAGATGAAGCGTCGGAAATGGCGGGCACGGACAACGTGGCGGACGTCGCCCGCTTCTTCTTCCAGGCACGCGGCGTGAAGAACTGCATCCTCACGCTCGGCGCGCACGGTGTTTATGTCGCGCCGGAAAGCGGCGAGCCGTTCACGCTGCCCGCGTTCGACATCGCCGTGTCGGACACGACCGGCTGCGGCGACAGTTTCACGGCAGGCGTCATCGTCGGGCTGACGAAGGGTTGGGCGTTGCGCGAATGCGCGGCGTTCGCCTCCGCCGTGGCCGCGAAGATCGCGAAGGTCGCGATGGGCCTCGGCTCACAAGGCAAGCTCAAATCGTTCGACGACACACTCGACGCCATGCGCTCGCTGCCCACGCGCCAGGACTCGCCGCTCACCGCGGCTCAACAGTAATTCGCGGACTACATCGATATGCAAAGCAGCAACACCACGACGCCCGTCGCGCTGGTCACGGGCGCGAGCCGTGACATCGGACAGGCGCTCGCACTCGGTTTCACCGATGCAGGCTACGATATCATCATTGCCGATCTGCCGCAGACCGAAGGCGATCTGCGCAAGACCGCTGAAATGATCGACATGCGCAATCGCAAGGCGTATCTCTACACGCTCGATGTGAGCGACCGCGCGCAGATCGACGACGTTGCGCGCCGCGCCATCGCGGATGCGGGCCGCATCGACGTCCTCATCAACAATGCCGACGTGCTGAAACCTTCGCTGTTGCAGGATCTCGACGAAAAAACCTGGGACCTGCACTTCGACGTCAACGTAAGGGCGTGCTCATGATGCGCCAGACGATCATGCCGCACATGCGCGAGCGCAAATCGGGGCGCGTCATCAACATTGCGTCCATTGCCGGGCGCCAGGGCGTGCCGACTCAGGGGCACTACGCTGCAACCAAGTCGGCTGTCATCACGCTCACGCGTGTGCTGGCGCAGGAAGCCGGCATGGATGGCGTCACCGTCAACGCGATCTGCCCCAGCATCATCCTGACCGAGATGGGCCGCAACAACCTGGGCAGCGAAGAAGCGGTGCGTCACTGGGAAGACGTGGCCGCGCTCAAGCGACTCGGCAAACCGGAAGATGTCGTCGGGCCGGCACTTTTCTTCGCGTCAGCGCAGTCGGACTTCATAACCGGCTAGGCGCTCAATGTCTGCGGCGGCATTTACTTCCATTGAACGGAGACCAGCCATGAACAGGACAGACCGGTTTTATATCGACGGCCAATGGGTCGCGCCTCAAGGCACGGATACTTTTTCGATGATTGATCCGGCGACCGAAGCCGTGACGGGCCAGCTCGCGATGGGTAACGCCCAGGACGCCGACGCTGCCGTGGCCGCCGCGCACCGCGCCTTCGACGCGTGAGCGGCGACGTCGCGCGAAACGCGCCTCGATCTGCTCACGCGCCTGCTCGACCCTTACAACGCTGGCGCGGACGAAATGTCGAAGCTGATGACGACGGAAATGGGCGTCGCCAGCGGCTTTTCGCGTAGCGCGCAGATTGCACTGGGCCGCGCGCGCCTCGAAACGGCCATTCGCGTGCTGCGCGAATTCAGCTTCACTGAGCAGCGCGGTGAGACCTTGCTCGCGAAGGAACCGATCGGCGTGTGCGCGCTTATCACGCCGTGGAACTGGCCGATGAACCAGCTCGTCGTGAAAGTCGCGCCCGCGCTCGCGGCGGGCTGCACGATGGTGGTCAAACCCAGCGAATTCTCGCCGCACAGCGCGCTGCTGTTCGCGCAGATGATCCACGACGCCGGATTTGCGGCAGGCGTATTGGCAGGCGTATTAAATCTCGTCAACGGCGAAGCGCTGTCGCGCAATCCGCGTGTCGACATGGTGTCGATCACCGGCTCGCCACGCGCCGGCGTTGCAGTGGCGACGGCGGCGCAAAGCGTCAAACACGTGCATCAGGAACTGGGCGGCAAGTCGGCCAACATCATTTTCGACGACGCGGATTTCGAGCGCGCCGTTACGTTCGGCGTACGCGCGAGCTATTTGAATTGCGGACAATCCTGCAACGCGCCCACACGCATGCTGGTGCCGCGTGCGATGATGAACCGCGCCGTCGAAATCGCCGCGAATACGACCAACAGCATTCGCGTCGGTTCGCCGGAAGACGAGAACACCGACCTCGGGCCGGTCGTCAACGCGAAACAATACGCGCAGGCGCTGATCGAAAGCGGCATCGAACAGGGCGCGACGCTCGCAGCGGGCGGGCCGGGACGCCCGGAAGGCTTTTCAAAGGGCTATTTCATCCGCCCCACGGTGTTCGCAGACGTATCGCCGGACATGCGGATTGCGCGAGACGAAATCTTCGGACCCGTGCTGTCGATTATTCCGTTCGACGACGAAGCGCAGGCCATCGCCAACGACAGCCCCTACGGACTCGCGGGTTATGTCCAGACGAAGGATCTGGACCGCGCACGCCGCGTTGCCGCGAAAATGCGCGTGGGCAATGTCTACATCAACGAAGCGCCGTGGGACTCGAATGCGCCGTTCGGCGGCTACAAGCAATCGGGCAACGGTCGCGAGCACGCCGAGTTCGGTTTGGGCGACTATCTGGAAATCAAGGCAATCGCCGGGTACGGCGCGTAACGCTCGTGATGATGAAAGGGCCTTCGACACGCGCGAAGCCCTTTCTGTATGAGACGACGCCGTTCGCATTTCAAACGGTGAGGGCGCGGCCAACGCCGCGCCCTCAAGTCACACAGTCTGCACTCAGGCACCTTCGCAGGACGTTCCCAGACAGCCCAGCATGTTGACGCGCACGCCGTGAATGTCGGGCTGAAAGTCGGTTTTGAAGAACGTTTCCAGGCAGTCTCTCGCCACCCACGGACCGATCATCTGCGCGCCTAAACAAAGGACATTGGCATTGTTGTGTTCACGCGCGAGCCGCGCGCCCAGCGTGTCGTGTACCGGCATGGCGCGAATGCCCGTGAACCGGTTTTGGCAGCGATGCTGATGCCGAGCCCGCTGCCGCAGATCAGAACGCCCCACTGCACCTGTTCCGACTCGATGGCCTGTGCGACCACTTTCGCATAGTTCGGATAGTCGACGGCGCTCGCATCGTCGCAACCGAAATTGATCACCGTGTAGCCCATTTCCTCGAGAACGGGCTTCAGAAGAAACTTGAGTTCGTAGGCGACGTGGTCGTTGCCCATTGCAACAGTTTTTTCGTCGGACGTAAGGTTTCCTGATCGAAATGAATGGCGGGTAGGTGCATCTGTTAAAACGCTGTTCTAGCGCTTTCTTGTAGTTCCGAGCGTGTAACTCATCAGCAATGCGACGGCGAGCAGCACGCCCTGCACGAAGGTCTGCGCGTAGTACGGGAAATTGAACATCGTCAGACCGTTGATGAGCGTAGCCACAAAGATCGCGCCGATCAGCGTTCCGAATGCATTCGGCTTGTTGGCGCCGAGCACGGCATAGCCGACTAGTGCCGAAGAGACCGCCTGAAGCAGGTACGCATCACCCACCGATAAATCACCGCGATTCGATTGCGCGACGAGGAGCAAACCGGCGATCGCGGCAAGCAAGTCGGACAGCATATATGCGAGCACCTTGTAATGCGCCACGCGGATACCCACGGCCCGTGCGGCAACCGGGTTGCCGCCCACCGCATACAGAATGCGGCCCCAGCGCGTGAAATTGAGAAGCGTGAGCACCAGCAGAAAGACGAGACCCGCAACGATCACGCATGTGTGAATGCCGGCGACCGTCCTGGAGCCGAGCCATTTGAAAATCGGCGAGAACGTACCGGGCGCGGTCGTCCCGTTCACCGACATGCCCTCGGCGGCTGATTGTCTACCCACACCTAGTAGCGTCATGCCGTTCACCAGGAAGAGCGTCGCGAGCGTGGCAACCAGATCGGGGATTTTCGCGAGCACGACCATTGCCACATTCAGCAGCCCGACGCCGAGTCCCGCACCCAGTCCCAACAGAATGGCGGCCGGTCCGCTCAGGTTATGAATGACCATCGCCGACGCGGCGACCATCACGGTCAGGCTCATCGTTGCGCCGACAGCAAGATCGAATCCGCCGACCGTCATCGAAATCGTGCAGCCCAGTCCGACCACGGCCACGATCGACGACGCCCGAAGAATGAACATCGCATTCGAAAACGTCCCGAAGTACGGCTGCCTGATCGAAAACACCACGATCACCAGGAGCAGTACGACGAGCAGCCCTACCGGTAGATAAAGTACGTCGGGAAGAAACCCCGTGCGTCGCCTGTAGCACCCGCCGCCGGAACGCTCTTCTCGGCTTCTGCGTTCATCATGCGTTCTCCATCGTCTGATTGATTGTCCTGTCCGCGAGCGGCACGCTCATCACCGTTGCGAGCTGATCGGCGCTGACTTCGTCCGACCTGAAATCCTCGACGATCTGGCCTTCGACCAGCACCAGAACCCGATCGGCGACCTCGATGACTTCCTCCGGGTCGGAGCTGCACACGATCACGGCGGTATGCTCGGAATACTTGCGAAGTGCGTCGGAAATGACGGCGCGCGCTCCAATATCGATGCCGCGAAACGGTTCGTCGAGAATGACGAGCGCGCGCGAATCCATCAGCCAGCGTTCCACCAGAACCTTCTGCTGGTTGCCGCCCGATAGCGCTTCGATGTCGGCCAGCGGGCCGGGACAACGAACCCTGAAGCGGCCGATCACCTGCTCGGCGAAACTTGTTTCGGCTGCGCACTGCATGAGTCAGAGCCGGCTGAAATTTTTCAGTAGACCGATCGTCACGTGATTAGTCACGGACTGGTCCTAAAATAGCGATTGAGACGCGCGCTCTTCGGGAACCATCGCGACACCGTGCGCGAAGGCTTCGAACGGATCGCGCAGCGCATAGTCGCGCCCGTTCAGCGTCAGCTATCCGGCCGTGAGTGGGCGCGCACCTGCGAGCTGTTCGAGCAGTTCGGTCTTGCCTGCGCCAACCAGCCTCGTCAGCCCGACCACTTCGCCACGCTTTAACGCAATATCGAATTCTGGACCATCCGGCACGATCCTCAAGTTCTTGCCGGAGAGCGCCTGTTCATCTCCCGCGCGCGGCGTGTGCCGCGCGAACAGCACGAGTTCGCCCAGAATCGATTGCGCGATGGCGCGAGTGTCCAGCGGCACCGCATGGTTCGACACGACCTAGCCGTTACGGAGCACGACCGCCCGGTGGCAGAGACGCTCCACTTCGCTCATCCGATGCGACACGTAGAGAATCGCGACGCCGTCGCGCTGCATCGAGTCGACTCGTGCAAAGAGCCGCTCTGCCTCGCGGGCTGAGAGGGTGGAAGTCGGTTCATCGAGGATCAGCAGCTTCGGCTTCTTCACGAGTGCGCGCGCGATGGCGATTTCCTGCCGGCCGCTCTCGACCGGCACGTCGAGCGGCAGATCCATTTGCAGGCGCTCCAGCATCGCGCGAGCTTTGCGCCGGATCGCACGGTACGTGAGCCATTCACTGCCCGTGGACTGCGAGAACTCCTCCAGCAGCAGGTTCTCCGCGACGGTCATGCCGAACACGACGCCGTCGTTGATGTTTCTGATGGACCGTGACGATGCCCTGCTCGCGAGCATGAACAGGACTCTCGATCTGCGTCGGCTTGCCATCGGCGAGAATGCTGCCGCTTGTTGGCCCGAAAATGCCCGACAGGGTCTTGATCAGCGTCGACTTGCCGGCACCGTTCGAACCGAGCAGGCCCACGGTTTCTCCGGGCTTGACGTCGAACGACACACCTGCGAGCGCCGTGGTTGCGCCGAACCGGCGCGTCACATCGATCAGTTGAACGAGCGGCGCCGCATCCGCCACGGCGCTCGCCTCTCGCTCAGGTTCACGCGCGCCGCCCGTCATTTGAGCGACTCCATCCACGGCGCGAGCGATACCTTCGGCGTCTGCAGCGCGGGAAATTTCTGGCGCAGCTGATCGACGTTACGAACCCCGGCATCGAGCAACTGTTTCTGCGTGATCGCCAGCGGTTCGATGCTCAACTCGTTGCCGGTGAGTTGCCCCGCGACTTTTGCGGCCGCCGTGCGCAACACGACCGAACCGACGTTGATCATGTCCGTCGTGGCGGTGACGACCCACAGACTGTCGGGCTGAGTTATCACGGCGATGTCGGCGGTCGAAACTTCCATGCCATACACCTTCACATTCTTCGACAACCCGAGTTGCGAAACGGCAAGCGTCGCGCCTTTCGCGAATTCGTCGTACGGCGCGACCACGGCCACGACCTCGTTGCGTCGATCCAGCGCCTGATATCCGGCTACATAGGCGCGTAGACCACGTCGACCTTGCCGTCGCCGGCGGGAAGATCCGATGTGAGTTGCTGCAGGATCTTCTGCATCATCTTGCGATCACCCTGGTCGATCGTGACGATGTCGTTCGACGGCTTCACGCCGACGTCGAACGTCATAATCGGAATGCCCGCTGCGTTGGCGGCTTCGATACCGGGCTTGAGCATATCGGCGAAGCCCCATCCGACGATGATGCCGTCCGGCTTCGTCGCGACGGCCTGCTGCAGCAGCATCGCCTCGCGCGCATTGTCTCCATTGGCGTATACACATCGAGCTTGATATGCAGGCGCGCTGCTTCGCCACGAACACCGGCAATCCAGTTTTCGTAGACATCGCCGGTATTGAGCTGACGGACGACCGCAATCCGCACCTGCTTCTGCGCGAACTTCGCCGGAGGTTGTGCCGTAGCAGCAGGTGAGATGCGTGCCTCGATTGCTTCCGCAGTGCTTGCCATGCAGACACCAGCCGCCACCGTCAGTGACGCTACGATCCATCGCCTGAATTTCATATTGCATTCTACGTGGTGTGAAAGTCGAACCCGCTGGGTAAAAGATTGGTTACTTCCTGTTTTGCAAAGTACTGATCGATCGGTACAACACGCGACAACCGAAGGTTTTCGGCAGATCATGCTGTGCGGATGACGCTAGTGTTCAGGTAGACAAGGTTAGCCGAAACGGCTCAGGAACGGACGGGTGAATCGCGCAATGCGTATCGAATACTCACAACGGCAAACGAGCGCTGCCTTGAATCAATCGGCGATTGAACATGAGTGATGTCTCCTTCATCGCTGCGTACGGCGCAGTCGACGTGGTAATTGCCAGTTGGTTACTATCAGGTAATGGTGACCGTGTTTTTCATTGTCAAGACATTTTTCGGCGCGCTCGCGGCAACACGTTTCCGCGGAAATGGGTGCCGCCGGCGCGGTATGGATCCGTGCTGCTGGTTGCGGCGCGCGAACGATGTCCCGATGCTAAGTTAAGTTTCAGTTAAGACTTTTCTTTTACGGTTGCTCGTCCTGTCGATCACCGCTCTCTTCACGCTATCGCCATGCCGTGATGTTTGCTCTCCGTCCTGTTTGTTGTGACGGTTGTGTCGCGGTGCGGGGCGCGCGCGACACTTACCATCCACCGGAGGCGCAATGTCCGTCGCTCAGCTTGTCGCGGTCGCAGCACTCTGCCTACTGCTCGTTTCATGTTCGCGAGCCAATATGTTTGGCCGCGCGCCGACCTTGCGGGTGCGCACCGAACTCGCCGCCTCGCGCGTCGCCGCGTGCGTCGAATCGCGATGGAAGAAAGGCGCACGTCACCTTCACAGCACCCATAGCGGTGATGTGATACGGCTGCGGGCCGAGGCGTTCTTCACCGGCATTGCGATCGGCGTGCGTCTGAGCGAAGCGTCTGGCAAAACACGGGTAGAATATTTTGAGCGCCGCAGCGCGAACGCGGTGTATGAAGCGATGGTGCGCGAGTGCACGCAAGCGGATACGGACGCCTCGAACGGCAGCGTCGTAGCACGGTAATAGACGCCCGCCAGGAGACACTCTTCCGGCAAGCATGCCGCTTAACTAACCCCGCCCCTTCCCCGCCCGACGAAACTCGACGACGAGCTTGTCGACGACACTATTCAACTGCTGATACTCGTCGTGAGTCAGGATACTTGTCGTGAGTCAGCACCGACAGCATTTTAATTTCCACCGACCGGCCCACGTCGTCACTGGAAACGCAAATCCGTTTGCCGGCCGCGGTGGGCCAGAGCTGATAATGACGCGCGTCGTCGGGATGGATCGAACGCCGCACCAGCTTGCGCTCGATCAGGTCCGCAATCAGTTTCGACAGCAGCGTTTTTTCGACCAGCGTCTCTTCCTTCAGCACTCCGGCCGTAATGCCGGGCATGTCGCAAATCACCCGTAAAATTCTCAGCGAACGCACGTCCAGCCCGAACGCCGGCCGGTACTCCGCATTCGCACGGCTGATCATTTCGCTCTTGATGAAGTCCAGCTTGAAGGTCAGATAGTGGCTGACCGCATCGAGGCCGCCGCCGTTTTCCCTCGCAGCGTCCTCTTCGCGCTTCTTTGACACCTCGTCTTTGCGGGTCGCCGCTGGCGCTCCTTGTCGCATTCGCTGCCGTCCTGTTTAAAGGCAAATTCAGATGATGACCGATGATGGCCGACGCACCGCTTGCTCGCGGCCGTGACGTAAGGCAAATGATAGCCGGTCTCGTGCACGAATCGCACATATCGGGGGTTTTCATTAGTTTAGTTGACGTTTCAACAATATGAATAATATCTGACCCGGTGCCGCTGATACGCGATGTACATCCGATGCAACTGTTCACAGGATATGACCATGAACGCCAGATCAACACCGTCGCCAGCAATGGTGCGTAAAGTAATCATTGCTTCGGTCCTCGGCAATGCTTTCGAATGGTTCGACTTCGCGATATACGGCCTGTTCGCCGTGTTGATCGCAAAGCTGTACTTCCCCGGCGGCGACGAGTTCGCGTCGATGCGCACGGCCCCCGTTGCAAAGCGAAAGCGTGGTCGTGAAGCCGAGAAACGTGATCCCGAAGATTCCGCCGCGGCTCTCCGCGGAAGCGATACGTCAATGGGCTTTCGAGACTTACGAATATCCCACGCCGCCGGGATCGGGAAACGCCTATGCACGCAGTTTCCTCGAAAAGATCTTCCCACTCGATTCGACCTACGACTCTTTCACCGATTCGACGTGTATCGCCATGGCGCCTTATCTTGGCGACGTCGAGACGATTGCCGCGCCTCTCGTGCTTTATCGCATGCACGGTGCGAACGACAGCGCGATGAGCGCGAGCGTGAGCAACTTCGGGCGCGAGATTGCACGCGTGCTCAAGCGCCACGCGGCCGCGTGCAAAGCCTGCGCGATGACAGGCCGCCCCGCGCCGCCGCTCAGCACGCTTTTCTCGGCACCTCATCTGCTGCAATTGCGTGTGGCGTCGTTACGGCTCACGCCGGAACAGCATCCGCTGCCGGGCGACAGCCGCGTTCGTGCGCTGCGCGATGCATTCGCGATTCGATTCCGTTCCGCGCGAGTTTCGAGGCACCCAGCTTCCGCTTTATGATTGCCGGCTGGAGCATCGCCACCCTGCTTGCGCCGAAGAACATTGCGAGCACGCTCATTCGCCGCCGATTTATCTAAACGCTCTGCCATCCCCGGGAGCGCTGTTTCTGCTATTGCATCTGATTCACCATGAAAAAAATGACCATTGTAATCTGCAACTATAACTACGAGTATAGTTTCTGCCGGAGGCCATCGATTCTGCACTCGCGCAGGACTACCGGACCGGAACACGCATGTCATCGTTATCGACGACGGTTCGACGGACGGCTCGCGCGCGATCATGGAACGGTACGGCACGCGCATCACACCCGTCTTCAAGGACAACGGCGGGCAGGTGTCCGCATACAACCTCGGGCTGCATCTCGCCGATTCCGATTACGTGCTGTTCCTCGATTCCGACGACGTGCTGTATCCCGGCACCGTGACCGAAGTGATGCAGCGCTTCAGGGACGCGAATCTCGCGAAGGTACAATTCCGGCTGGACGTGATCGACGACAACAGTCGTAGCATGGGCGCTTACGTGCCTCATTCGCGGATCGACGGCGACTGCCGTCAACTGCTTATGGACGGATGGCTGTATCCGTCGTCACCTGCATCCGGCAACGCGTATAGCGTGAGCGCACTCAGGAAGATTCCCGGCTCCGGAAACCGCGATGGACCGCTACGGCGCGGACTTTTACGCGATCTACGGTTCCGCGCTGGTAGGCCCTGTATCGAGCATTCCGATGTCGCTCGGCGGTTATCGCGTTTCCGTGATGGGACGCGACACGTCGTTTGCCAATTCGGATCAGACCGGCAAGGCACCGAAGGCATTCACGTCGCGCTGGGTCCGTTCTGCGCGAACTGGCGTTACACCGCCTAAGCATGCAATTACCGTGCGACTTCCGCGATTTCGCTTTCGAGCGCGCCTATTTCTATTCGAACGTCTATCGTGCGCCGCTCATGACGCGCTGGCGCTGGATGCTGCGCGACTCGCACCGCTATCTGCATGCGATCGTGAAGAATCCCTTCTGGAGCGTGCAGAAAAAGCTGGGGACGCTCGCATTATCCAGTCTTTGCCTCGTGCCTTACTCGCCGATCGCCAACTACGCGGTGCGCTACATCTGCAACCCGCTCGCGCGGCACAGCGCGCGTTAGCAGGAGCACTGCGAAGAAACATCGGGTTCGAAGGCTGTCGTCATGACTTGACGTATGCTTGCACACATCGCCATCCACCGATGCACCGTGCAATGCTCAGCCTTCGTCATATTGAGATTTTCCACGCAACCATGCGCACTGGCTCGATCACGGCCGCTGCCGAATCGCTGAACGTCACGCAGCCTTCGGTCAGCACCGTGCTCAAGCACTTCGAGAGCCGCCTGCGCATGCCGCTGTTCGATCGCGTAAACGGCCGTCTGTGGCCGACGCCAGAAGCGGAAGCGCTGCTGCCCGACGTCGCCGAAATTTTCAACCGGCTCGAAGCGATCGAGCATCTGTCGCGCGATCTTGCGGGCGGCCTGCGCGGATCGCTTTCGCTCGCGCTCGCCAACGGATTGCTCGCAAGCGCGGTCGCATCATTCTCGACGCTGCGCCCGCACGCGCGCATCGCATTGCAATCGCTCGGCTCGCCCGTCGTGCTCGAACGCGTCGTCAATCGCGAAGCCGATCTCGGTGTCGCGTACGAACCGGTAATCAGCCCCGAAGTCGAAACCGAAGTGCTCGCCGCGGGCAGCATCGCATGCGTGCTGCCGAAGTCGCATCCGCTCGCAAGGAAGCGCTCCATTTCGCTCGGCGACCTTGCAGGCTTATCCGGTGATTACGTATCTGCCGCAGGCACTGCTGCGCCCTTACGTCGACAAGGCGATGAGCGACGCAAGCGTCGCGTTGAACGTAACGATCGAAGTGGGACTCTCGGTGACGGCGATCATGCTCGCCTTCAACGGCGCGGGCATCGCGCTCGTCGAACCCGATCTGCTCGACGCGATGCGGCTGCCGGACATGATCAGCCGGCCACTCGTGCCGCGCGTGTCGTTCAAGATGCTGCTGATCCGCAACCGTTCGGCGCCCCGCGCCCGCATCGTCGACGATTTCGTCGATCATCTGTACGCGCAGTTGGCCGAATCACCGGCGTCCAGCTTATAGGGCAAACCCAATCCATTAACTAGGTTTATACCTTCCGGCGATTTCATTATTGGCGCGCGCAAAAGCCGCTCTCTACACTGGACTTCAGTCCGATCACAAAGAGAGAGCCCATGCAGCAACGCGTCGAGCCAAAAACCGTCTATCATCCGAAACAGGAAGGTCTTTATTTCCCACAATATCCGACCTTCGCGACCGTCGAGGAAGAGCGTCTGCACCGCAAGCAGCGGCTCGCCGCCGTCTGCCGCGTGTTCGCCAAATTCCGTTACGAATACGGCTTCGCGGGCCACGTGACCGTGCGCGATCCCGAGCATACAGATCTTTACTGGACCAACCCGTTCGCGATGGATTTCGGCCGCGTACGCGTGTCCGATCTGCTGCTCGTCGATCACGAAGGCACGGCAATCGAAGCGAAGGTTCGTGGGCCGTGAACCGCGCGGGTTTCGTGCTGCATTCGGCGATCCATCAGGCCAATCTACACATCGTCGCGTCGTACCATGCGCATACGACCAACGGCATGGCGTGGGCCGCGCTCGGCCGTCCGCTCGATCCGATCACGCAAACCGCCTGCGGCTTCTACGAAGATCACGCGGTCATCACCGAGGAAGCGGGTGCCGTCGTAGTGGACCGCGACGCGGGCGCGAACGTGGCTGCGGCATTCGGCAACAACAAGGTGACGATCCATCAGAATCACGGGCTTTTTTCGGCAGGCCGCGAAAGCGTCGACGAAGCGGCATGGTGGTTCATTGCACTGGAACGCGCCTGCGAAATCCAGATCAAGGCCGAATCGACTGGTTCGCCGCTGAAGGTGATCGGACGCGAAGCGGCTCTGCATTCGCGCAATCACCTTGCCACGCCGTTCATGGCATGGCTGCATTTCCAGCCGATCTATGACGCGATCGCCCGCGAGCAGCCCGATCTGTTCGACTGAAATCCGCCGCGCGAATCGATCCAATAACGACAGCAACAGGAGACCTCACATGGCTAACACGCTGGATACGGCAAACGCCGCATCTGCCGCCGCGAACCCTGGCGCGCCGATACCTCGCTCGCGCTGGCTCAGAATGGGCACGCTGATTTTTCTCGCGTACCTCGGCTGCTATGTCGACCGCAGCAACATCAGCGTCGCCGCGCCCGACATGGTGCGCGACTTCGGCATGACCGGCGTCGTCACGGGTTTTCTGCTTGCGGCGTTCTTCTGGGGCTATGTGGTCATGCAGATTCCGGGCGGCTGGCTCGCGAACCGCTTTGGCCCGAAATGGGTGATCGTCGGCATCACGGCATCGCCTCCGGACTCGCCACGACCTACGACCACATCGTCGCGATCCGCTTCGTGATGGGCGTGGCCGAAGGCGTGATCTGGCCAAGTTTCGCGACGATCATTATGCGTTGGTTCCCGAGCCATGAACGCAGCCGCGCCGTCAATCTCGCGCAATACGTGCTGCCGTTATCGTCCGCGTTGATGGCGCCGATCGCTGGTGCGCTGATCCACATGTCCGACTGGCGCCTGATGTTTATCATCCAGGGCATTCCGGTACTGTTGCTCGCGGCGGCCTAGGCTTGGCTCGGCAACAGCGCGCCGGGACACGATTCGCGCATTTCGCCCGAAGAGAAGCAGATGATTCTCGCGAGCCGCGACGTTGAAACGAGCGCGCCCGCGCCCTTCACCGACGTGCTGCGCAGTCCGCTGATCCTCGGTCTCGGTGTCGCGTATTTCCTGTGGCTGACGGGCCCTACGGCTTCGGTTTCTGGCTGCCGGCGCTGATCAAGCAACTGTCAGCAGCGGGTATCGGCAACGTTTCGGTGCTCACGGCCATTCCGTTCGCGTTCGCCGCGCTCGGTCTCTACGTCAATACGCGCTGGTCGAACCGCGCACGCCATTCGAGCAACTGGCACTTCGTCGTGCCGCTCGTGATCGGCGGCATCGCGATTCTGCTGGAGCCGATGGTCGCGAGCAATCTGTTCGTCTCGATGTTGCTGCTCGTCGTGACCGGCATCTGCCCCTATTCGGGCATCGGCATCTGGTGGTCGTGGACGCTCGGCCTCGTGCCGTACAACCAGATCGGCTCGTCGGCGGGCGTGATCAACTTCATCGGCAACTGGGGCGGCGCGGTCGGTCCGATTCTCGTCGGCTTGGCTGCACGCGGCGGTGCAGCGAGCAGCGGACTGTACGTGGTCGGCTATGCGCTCTTCGCCTCGGCGGCGCTCAACGCGCTGATGTGGCTCGTCTCGAAGCGACAGTCCACCCAACTCGCGACCCAACATTGACAGATCGACACAACGACATAACCTACCCCACTTCGTTCACCTTCTGCACGCCGACCGCCATCGAATACGGCACGGGACGGCTCGCGCAACTGCCTGCCTTCGTGCAGCGTCTCGGCGGCCGCCGCGTGCTGGTGGTAGGCGGCCCCGGCGTGAAAGCGGCCGGCATCGTCGATCGTGTGCTCGATACGCTGCGTCTCGCCGACATCGAAGCGCGCCTTCACCGACGTCGAAAGCGATCGGCCTGATGCTGCGCAATGCAGGCGACATTCGCGATTACGTGGGCATCGACAAGGTACCGCAAGCGGGCGCGCCTGTCATTGCGATTCCGACCACGTCGGCCACCGGCAGCGAACTGACGATCTGGTCGGTGTTCTCGGACACCGAGACCGACTCGAAAATTTCGATCGGCAGCGTGCTTAATTGCCCGCGTATCGGCCTGCTCGATCCCGAGCTGGCCGTGGCCTACCCGTGCCGATCACGGCTGCAACAGGCATGGACGCGCTCACGCACGTGGTCGAATCGTGCGTGAATCTCGCGAATCAACCGATCACCGAAGCGTTCGCGTATCAGGCGATCTCGCTGATCGGCAAGTCGCTGCGGCGCGCGGTGAACGAAGGCACGAATCTCGAAGCGCGCGGCGACATGCTGCTCGCGAGCGCGATGGCCGGCATCGCGTTCAACGCGACGCGACTCGGCCTCGTGCATGCGTTCGCTGCCGCTCGGCAACAAGTTCGGCATTCCGCACGACCTCGTCAACGCAATCATGCTGCCGCCGGTGATTGCCTATAACGCGTCCGCCAACGTCGACGGATATGCACGTGTCGCGGCGCTGCTGGAGCCTCGTAAGCCCGCTGGGTCCGCCGCTCAGCTGGCCGATTCCGCTGCGCATGAAGCGGCAGGCATCGTCGCCTGTCTGCGCGCCGACATCGGCATCACGTAGACGCTCTCGGACTTCGGCGTCACCGAGGCGCGTTTCGGCGAGATCGTCGACGAGGCGATGAAGTCGGGCAACGTCGCCGTCAATCCACGCGCGCCGAGCCGCGACGACATGTTCGGCTTGCTGCGTCACGGCGTGGCCGGCACGTTCTAGCAGGCTTGTGCAGTCTACCGTGTGCGACAAGTTTCGCCGCCCCCGCCGAACAGATTTCCGCGGGCGTTACGCACGCTTCGATCCGGTAGCACTTCCCGATGCGCGTGCATTAACTGAGGTCAAACTAACGTCGGCCTCATCGCAGTTTTTCTAAGGTCAGTGAGCAATTTAACTGGTTTGTCGAGTGGCTTCGGGATAGCTATCCTTTTGCCCCATGCTCAAACACATCGAAACCGGCTTGCTCGATATCGCCTACGACGAACAGGGCGATGCGAGCGGATGGCCGGTCGTCCTGCTGCACGGCTTCCCCTACGACATCCACGCCTACGCGCAAGTGGCACCCCCGGTTGGCAGCGCAAGGAGCGCGCGTCATCGTGCCGTTTCTGCGCGGCTATGGGGCAACGCGCTTTCTGTCGACTGAGACGCCACACTCGGGCCAGCAGGCGGCGCTCGCACATGACCTGCTCTCGCTGCTCGACGCACTGAACCTCGAGCGCGCCCTGCTCGGCGGATACGACTGGGACGGCCGCGCGGCATGCATCGTCGCGGCGCTTCATCCTTCGAGAGTGCGCGGCCTCGTGTCGGTCAATGGCTATAACATCCAGAATCTCGCGACGGCTTTGCGCCCCGCCGATCCCGTGAAGAAACACAGCATGTGGTATCAGTACTACCTGCATGGCGAGCGCGGCCGCAACGGGCTGACTGAAAACCGGCGCGCGTTCTGTCGCTTGCTGTGGGAGCAATGGTCGTCGACCTGGCATTTCGACGACGATGTCTTCGCGCGCTCGGCGGTCGCGTTCGAGAACCCGGATTTCGTCGACGTGGTCGTCCATTCATATCGTCACCGTTATGGTCTCGTCGACGGCGATCCGCAATTCGACGACATGGAGCGGCGTCTGAGCGAATTGCCTGCCATCACGGTCCCCACGATCACGCTCGAAGGCGACGCCGACGGCGTCTCGCCGCCCGGTGGACGGCACGCCAACGCGAAGCGCTTCACCCGACGCCACGAAAACCGCATCGTCGCGAATGCCGGTCACAATCTGCCGCAGGAGGCGCCGGAAGCATTCACCGACGCAATTCTCGACATCCACGCATGGGCCCGTTGAAGCACAGCCCCCGGCAGTGACATCGACATCGGTAACAACTATCAGGACATTACTCGATGAACACTTCTGAACAGCCCACCGTAGCCCTCGTGGGTCCCGGCGCGATCGGCACGACCACGCGGCGGCATTGCACGAAGACGGACGCACACCGGCGCTTTACGGCCGCACTGCGCACGAGCGACTGGCATTGCGCTACGACGGCGGTGAAATCGTCGTCCCCGGCCCGGTGCAGACCGATCCGGCTGCCGTCAGAAGCACCGTCGACCTCGTGTTTCTCGCCGTGAAATCGACGCAGATCGAAGCGGCCGCGCCGTGGCTCGCTGCGCTATGCAGCGAGAAGACCGTCGTCTGCGTGCTGCAAAACGGTTTCGAACAGAAAGCGCTGCTCGCGCCGTATCTGTCCGGCAATGCGGTATTACCTTCGGTGGTGTGGTTTCCCGCGCAACGCGAATCGGACGTGTCCGTCTGGTTGCGCAGCAACGCACGCCTCACGCTGCCGGATACGCCAGAAACGCGTGTCGTGGTCGAGGCGCTGCGCGGCACGCGCTGCTCGGTCGAAGTGAGCGCGGATTTCACGTCAGTCACGTGGCGCAAGCTGCTGCAGCAAGCTGCTGCAAAATGCCGTCGCGAGATTGATGGTTTTGACGGGCCGCCGCGCCGGCATGTATTCGCGCGCGGACATCGCCATGCTTGCCTTCGCCTATCTGCGCGAAGGTCTCGCGGTTGCGCGCGCGGAAGGCGCGACACTCGGCGACGAAGTACCGCAAGAAATCCTAGACGGCTTCTTCCAGCGTGCTCCCGCCGACCTCGGCACATCCATTCTCGCCGACCGCCAGGTTGGCCGTCCTCTGGAATGGGGTCGTGCAACGGCGCGGTCAAGCTCACGGTATGCCGACGCCGATCAGCGATCTGATCGTGCCTCTTCTGGCGGCGGCGAGCGACGGGCCGGGTTGATCTGAACGCATTAATTGACGTTTGTTTCGAAGACGATCTTCGCACAACCAGGTATGCCCGTTGCTGCGTTTCACACATGTTTTATCGATGCAGCAACATGCCAGGAGGCACTGATGACCGAGGCAGAAATATGGAACAACGCGTCGAAGAGATCGAATTGGCGCTCGCGGATATTTTCACGTCGCCGAAAGTGCCCGTCGTGAGCAGTTATGACAAAGGCGAGAAGCTTTTCATTCAGGTGTAGTGGGTGGTCGATTCGCACGAAGATACGACACTCGACGCGCGCTGCGTCATGACGATGGCATTCGCACAATCGCAATTTCAGCGCTATGCCGCGCTGGACACCGCGCAACGCAAGACGTTCCCAGCAAAGCTTGCGCGACTGGGCTGCCCGGCAATTCAACGAGCAGCAAAATCCGCCCGTCGTGGACGGCGATTGCGCGGTAGGGGTGGATATTCCCGATGCGCTTTTTCAAACGGCATCACGCGCTGTCGACTCGAGCACTTACTAAGATTCCTGTATGACGCGTGCATAGAGTCGTTGTTTCATCGCATCCACGTCCACCTGCCGCCGATCTCATGCAGATTCTGCAAACCCAGAGAGACTGCTGGTGCCGCCGCGCTATGCAAGCGGCGGCGCTCTGCGAAAGCGCACTAACCTGCCTCACCACTTGATCTGGATCGGGCAGATTCGCGCCGCAATCCGGCTTTGGCGGGGCGGGTTCGTTCTTCAGCGCATCCTTCTGTTTTTCGCTCAGCCTGCGGTCTGCGGCGGTCGGGTCCGTGTCTGTCTGACGCGGCGGCGTGGGACGAGCGGAATCGGTAGCCATATGCATTCCTCCTCTCTGTTCGGTTACGGGTTGCAAGATCGGCGCGCAGCACCGATCTTTGAATGCAGCATGAACTGTGCCGCGTATGCATCAATAGAAGGCAGCGCTTGCAAAGCGCCGCGCGCCGCCTTCGGCATCGCGCGTGTCCGACACGGAGTAGACTGCAATCAGCACACCCCGCCATACGACAACGAAAAGGAGACGCCTGTGGCCCGTTTTACCTCTGAGGAGCTGGACGAATACGCAAGCACCTTCGAACGCGATGGCATGGTCGTCCTGAAGCAGCCCTGAAGCAGCATTTCCCTCACGCGATTCTGAGTGCATGGCGTGAAGCGTTCGAACCGCTGCTGCGCAGTCGCATCGCCTCGGGAAAGACGGCCGTGCGCGGCGACAACCGGCACTACATCACGCTTCCATTCACGGGCCCATTTGCCGACGAGCGTCTGTTCTGCGATCCCGATGTGCTGGCCATCGTCGAGCGCGTGGCGGGCGACGATCCCGTCACGTGCCAAGCTTGCAACCGATACGCCGTTGAACGGTTCGACCTGGCAGGACGTTCATCGCGACACGTCGCCGTTGTTCTCATAGTGCAGACGCAATGACAGCACGTCGGACGCGCGCTCGAACAGCAAGGCTTGGCAGCGGCCGAAGTAGCTCGTCTCCGTATACGAAATGAGCGGCAACGGCTGCTGTCGCGTGCCGGGCAGACGGAATCGCGGCATGGAGCGCTCGTTTGCGCGGCTTGCCGGCATCAGCGTGTTGAGCCCTACGTGGCATGCTCGTACCTCGCGGCGTCCAGATGCAGCGGCAGTTCTGGATGATGGTAGGCGAACGTCAGCTCGCAGTTGCCGTTCACGAGCATCAGGATCGAATCGTGAACATTCGTTGGAACGACCCGCGCCCGCACCTCGCCGAATTGCGGCGCAAGCGCCTTGAGCCAGATCGGCAAGAAATTCAGCGCGATGGGTGTGTCCTGCGCAGATCTGCAAACTCTTGCCTGCGATCTGCTGCTCGGTGCGGATGATGGTCCGCGTGTCGAGAAGCCGCGCGAGCACGTCGTCCGCGACTTCGCGAAACAGGCGTCCCGCGGGTGTCAGCGCCGGCGGAAAACTGCTTCGGTCGATCATCTCCGCGCCGACCCATTGTTCGAGCGACTGGATTCTGCGGCTAAAGCCCAACTGCGTGACATTGCGAAACTCAGCGGTGCGCGAAAAACTCTGATACTGGGCAAGTAAGCGCGATGAAATCTTCGATCCATTTGATTTCCATGTGGGCCTTCGAGACCGTCGTCGGGACGTGGTGATTCTAGCCGGTGCACAGCGGCGGGCCTGAATTCAAACGGGGCAATCTCGCGTCTGTGCAAGCATCCGGAGTAACAATAAAGCAGTCGTCTTGACGGGCGCTCACGCTCGCACGATCGGGGAAAACGATGTCACGTATTTCAAGTCTCAAAGCGAAGCTGTATGTATTGATCTGTCTGATCAGCCTTACCTTCCTAGCCGCCAGCGTATGGTCGGCGGTGCAGATGCGCAATCTGCTCATTGCCGGTCACGCCACCGAACTCCAGCATCTGACCGAGTCCATTCACAGCATTCTTGTTGCCGAACAAACCAAGGTCGCCTCAAGCGAACAAACCGAAGCACAGGCGCAAGCCACAGTGAAAGCGCAGATCGCGACGCTGCGCTACGGCGCCGACGGTTACTTCTTCGTGCTGACCGATGGCCCCGTTCTGCTCTCGCACGTCAATCCCGCACTCATCGGCAAGAACGTGGGCGACTTCCGCTCGACGGACGGCAAGCCGATCTATCAGGATCTGCTGACACTCGCGCGACGCAACGGCCAGGACACGTACGACTATGCGTTCCCTCGCCCGGGCACGAGCGTCGCGGAACGCAAGCTCTCCTACTACCTCTATGATCCGCAGTGGAACTGGGTGATCGTGACAGGCGTTTATCTCGCCGACGTCGACGAAGCCTTCCGCGATGCGCTCGTCAAACAGATGGCCCTGACCGCCGTGATCGTTCTCGTGCTGCTGATCGCTATCCGCATGGCCGCGCAACGCATGGTCTTTACGCCGGTCGGCAACACGATTGCCGCGTGCGAAGCCTCGCACAGCGTTCGTCGAAGTCGGCAAAGGAAATCCGCGATTCTGATCAAGACTTCCGGCGAACGCGTGCTGGCGGGTATGGAACTCGTCGGCGAGGCCGGTTGCACCATGAAGAATCTCGCCGCCGCGATCCAGCGCGTGACAGATATCATGGGCGAGATCGCGGCAGTGTCCGCCGAACAGAGCAGTGGCATCGAGCAGGTCAACTTGGCAATTGCGCAGATGGACGAGGTCACGTAACAGAACGCTACGCTCGTCGAACAGGCGAGCGCGGCGGCCGGCATGCTCGACGATCAGGCATCGCATCTGCGTGAAGCTGTGGCCGTGTTCCGGCTCAAGCAGAAGTGGGTGCCGGTGGCTGCAACGCAAGCGGCGATGTCGGCGTCCGTGACAGTGCCGCGGCCTGTGCCGAGACAACCGTTGCAGAATGCTCGCGTTATTGCTGTTGCCTCGCCTATTGTGCAGAAGTCCGCGCCGCCCGTTGCCGAGAAGAAGGAAAACGACTGGGAGCAGTTCTGACCTGACGCAGCGGGCCGCGTGCACCGAGCACGCGGCCCGCCTTGTATTCAACCTTGCGTGGTCGACACATCGCGCACGCCGCCGCGCATCGTCGAGACGTTGCGTGCATCGAGGCTATCCGCGCCGACAGTTTCGATGGGCACGATCTCTTCGAGCGTGCGAACCCGCCGCGTGTTCACGCCCAACACCAGCAGCGCGAGAATCTGCAGCACGATCAGGCCGATCAGGAAGTTCGTGACGCCGAAAATTCCGCCTATGCCGAAGATCGCCACGATGCCGCCTTGCGCGCCCGTCGACGCGAGCCACCCCACCGCCGCCGAAAGCGACGAGCCGCGCATGCGCAGGCCGGTCGGGAACAGTTCCGGAACATAGACCGCGAAAGCGAGCGACGTGATGCAGGCCGAGCACATCATGATGACGCCGCCCGTCAGCATCAGTTCTACCGGCGACGTCACCATCGGATAGACCGCCGCCGCGACGACCTCGAGTATCAGCACGCCGACGATGCTCATGCGGCGGCCGATCCGGTCGATCAGCGCCATGCCGATCAGGCAGCCGATCGGCGTGCCGATCCCCATCACGGCCGTATAGCCGAGCGTCGACGTGACGGCAATGCCCTGCTTGACAAGGAACGTCGGGAACCACGCGATGAACCCGTACAGCAAGGACATGTTGACGGCCGACATGATCATCGTCAGCACGGTGCGCGACAGAAGCGGCGACTTGAACAGCGCCGGATAGCCGCCGTCCGCCGACGGACTGGCCGCTGTTGCGGCGGCAACCGTCGGTGCAGCTTGCGCCGCCTGCGTGCCCCACGCGGGCACGTCGGGAAAGCGTGCCTCGATCGAGCGCAGCAGCGCATCGGCTTCTTCGTGCCGTCCCTGCGCTTCGAGCCAGCGCGGGCTTTCCGGCATCGACTTGTGCATGAACCAGATCGCCAACGCACCGAGGCCGACCAGCGCGAACATCGCGCGCCAGCCGAGTGCAGGAATCGCCCAGTAACCAACCACACCCGTGGCGGTCACGGAGAGATTCGTCAGCAGTGCGAGGATCGCGCCGAATTTGCCGAGCACTTTCGCCGGCACGAACTCGCCGAGTGTCGCGTAACCGATGATCAGTTCAGCGCCGAGCCCCACGCCCATGACGAAACGCAGCGCGATCAGAATGCTCATGCTGGGTGCGAACACGGCGGCGATGGATGCGCGAGTCCGAACACCACCAGATTGAACTGATACGCCATGCGCCGGCCGTATTTGTCGCCGATATAGCCGCCGGATCAGCGAGTCGAGCCACATGCCGATCAGCGTGCTGGAAATGAACGCTGCGTTGCTTTGCAGCGTCAACCAGCCGCTCTTGACGAGCGTGGCTAGTACGCCGCTTTGCAGATAGATATCGAAAGCGTCGAGAAACAGCCCCGCGCCGATCATGCCGACCAGTTGCCAATGGAAGAGCGTCCTATCGGCAGACGGTCGAGGCGAACGCCGGAGTCGGCGCGCTGCGAGGGGGATGGGCTCAAGGTTGTCTCCTGTTCTGGCTGTCGATCCGTCCGGAGCGCCTCTCGTGAGACGCTCTCCCGATCCGGCGGCCTTCGCGTCCTGTGCGCTTACGCCGCGCATGACGACCAGCCGCCGGGCACCGGACGTTCGCCACCGGGCTTTTGCGTGATCGCTTCTACGTCATCGCTTTTGCCTAATAGTAAAGTAAGTCTGTCGCCTCAAAATTTTTATTGGATGTTTGTTGATTCTCACATCAGCTTTTTTGACTTAGTTTGCAATGACGAGCGGCCCGAATCGCTTTGCAACCCGCCCGTTACGCGGAGTTTTGCCCCGACTCGCGCGCCATGGAGCGCGTCACCGTGCGCGTGGCCGCCAGCAGAATTTCCTGCAACACGCGCAACTGGCGGCTCTCGTGCGTATTTTGGCGAACGTGATCAGGGGATTCGGGTTGAAC
>CALNWS010000061.1 GCA_940747215.1 uncultured Paraburkholderia sp.
ACTCTTCGCTCCGAGTCTTTGTCAGCCATAGGTGTCCACCTCACAAATAGGTGAACACCTATGCCCCTCGCTCAGAGTGCTGTTGGATAGACGTCGATATTGGATCGCTTACGGAAGGTTTCGAGCGAGCCGCCGAGCCGCGCACGGCATTGAAAACGCCGGAGATCAGCACGAGCCCGACCGCGACCAGCGACACGTCGACACCTGCATGGCCGTGCGGATCAGCATGCCGCGCGCCGTCGACGTGCCGAGCGCAGGCAGCACCGACAAACCGGCCGCCATCGCGAGTCCACCCCCCACACTCGTGACGAGCACTTGCAATGTCTGCATGGCGATCGCCGCAGAAGCCGGCCCTGCGTCCGCCGCGTGACCGAGCGACGCCTTGCCCGCCGCGACCACGATCACCGCGAGCCCAGCACGGCGTTACGCAACATGCCGGCCTGACTCGTCATCGTGGTACCGAGCAGCACAAGCGCACCGGCGAACACGATCGCCCAGCCGTGGCCGACGTGCGTCTGCGTGAGCACCGTCGGCACGACGCCGATGGAGGCGGCAAGCTCACACCGCTCATCGACGCCGCCTGATACAGCAGCCCGCCGAGATCGGCGAGCACCAGCACGACGGTTGACGTCAACATCGCCTTCTGCGCGCGCAGCCAAGCCGGCGCGATCTTCGCCTAGGCGTCTTTCGCGAGCCACGCGCCGAGCAACGCCGAGCCGATGGCGAACGCAAACGCGACATTCATGAGCGCGGCCGGCGACCTGCCCTATCCACAATCCGTCGATGCTCATTTGACTGTGAACATGAAGTCGCCCTGAGTCCGGTGGTCGTCCGTAGCCACCGCCGTCCAGTGAGCCGTGTAACGGCCCGCGCTCAATTGCGGCAAGGTCAGATGCATGACCTTCGCATCGCTGCCGGCGACCTGCGACGCAGCGGACGCGGCGGGTGTACCGGTTGCTGTACTCAACGTGATTTTGCTGAATGCCGGCTCGAGCGGTTCGGTGAAATGGATCGTCACTTCGTGCGGCGCGGCGACTTCGGCGTTCGAGGCCGACTCGCTCGACACGAGATGCGCATGGGCGAATGCCGAGTTTGCCGCGACCAGCGCCACGGCACCGAGCGCAGACGCTCGTAACGCACGGAGCGTCGGCTGCGTGTAGTGAGACAGACTGAATAGCTTCATGAAAAGCCGATTGCGTGAGTAACGTGTAAAAACTGAAATGGCAACATCTTGAGAACAAGAAAAGCAAAGGACGTCAAGAGCCGATGCGCCCCGAACCGGAGAGCGTCCGGCGAGCCCGTAAGTGTACGCTTCGATGGGTTGCGCGCGTGCGGGTTAAACCCGGTTTGCATGAGAACGTGATAGGGTTTGCGCTACGGCCTTGATCTTTCGGGTAAATTTTCGGGATGGTGCGGCCGGTTGTCTGTAGCAGCCGTTGGCGTCAAACTGTCGCATAGTCGTGACAGCCGGAACCATCTCTAATGTGGCAAATAGTCACCATTACCCTTAAATGATAGAATGCTGCGTCGCCGCGGCACCGGCAGCCACCACACCGAACCAGTCGAGAAGTTCGGTCAGGTCCCCGATTTTGATGGAGTTACGCGTGTCTTCAAGACGCATTTTCCGCCGGCTGCTCGCCTTTCTGCTGATCGGCTCCGCGAGTGTCTATAGCGCTGCGAAAATGCAGACTCAACCGAAAGCCCCGGACACGATGGAAGCGCGCGTGCAAGGCTGCACGACCTGTCACGGCAGTCATGGCCAAGGTACGGACAACGACTACTTCCCACGACTAGCGGGCAAGCCAGCGGACTATCTGTACAACCAGCTACAGAACTTCCGCGAAGGGCACCGCAAGTACCCGCCGATGAACTACCTCGTCACGTATCTTTCGGACGACTACCTCCATCAGATCGCCACGTATTTTTCCCAGCAACGCCCGCTGTATCCGCCGCCCGCCAAGCCCACCGTCTCGCAGGCTACTATCGCGCACAGTCAGCAGATCGTGCTGAACGGCGATGCTTCGAAACAGATTCCCGCATGTGCGGCCTGCCACGGCAAGGGTTTGACCGGCATGGAGCCCGCCATTCCGGGTCTGGTCGGCCTGTATTCCGACTACATCAGCGCGCAGTTGGGCGCTTGGCGTTCGGGTTCGCGTCACGCGATTGCACCTGACTGCATGCACACCATTGCCGCACGCCTCACCGACGAAGACGTGAACGCCGTTGCCGCATGGCTTTCCACGCAACAGGCACCACAAAACCCCGTGCCGGCTCCGGCCCGCTCGATGAAGACTCCGCTTGCCTGCGGCAGCGAACCGCAATAAGGCACCGGGAGAGACACTCAAATGAAACGCAAGTCTTTGTTCGCCCTCTCGGCAGTCGTGGTCGTTGCGGCTGCCGCACTCTTTCCCGTCCTGTGGTCGGGCGGCGACCACCTGCATAACGGCACTGCCATGGTGACCAAGCCGGCCGACCAGGCGGCGCTCATCAAGAAGGGCGAGTATCTCGCCCGCGCCGGCGACTGTATCGCCTGCCACACGGTGCGCGGCGGCAAGCAGTTCGCCGGCGGCCTGCTGATGGCCACGCCGTTCGGCACGATGTTCACGCCGAACATCACGCCGAACGATCAATACGGCATCGGCAAGTGGACGCAGGACGACTTCTATCGCGCCATGCACACGGGCCGTTCGAAAGACGGCAGCCTACTCTATCCGGGCTTCCCGTTCACGAGCTATACCAAGGTCACGCGCGCCGACTCCGATGCGATCTATGCATATCTGCGCTCGGTTGCGCCGGTCAACGTGGCGAGCCGTCCGCACGAACTCAAGTTCCCGTTCAATCAGCGCAACATGCTGATCGGCTGGCGTACGCTGTTCTTCCGCGAAGGCGAGTACAAATCGGATCCGACCAAGTCGGTCGAATGGAATCGCGGCGCTTACCTGATCGAAGGTCTCGGCCATTGCGGCATGTGCCACACGTCGATCAACGCGATGGGCGGCCCGGTCAGCTCGGCGACATTCGCCGGCGGCCTGATTCCGCTGCAGAACTGGTACGCGCCGTCGCTCACGTCTAACAAGGAAGCCGGCCTCGGCGACTGGGAAACCAAGGACATCGCCGATCTGCTCAAGACCGGCGTGTCGAATCGCGGCGCAGTGTTCGGTCCGATGGCCGAAGTGGTTCACAATAGCTTGCAGTATATGTCGGATACGGACATCAACGCAATGGCAACGTACCTGAAGACGATTCCGCAAAAGAGCGAAGCACCGGAAACGATGCAGCTCGAAACGTCGGAAAAGTTCGGCGGCGAACTGTTGAAGCAAGGTCAGAAGATCTACGCTGACAACTGCGCGAAGTGCCACGCGGAAAACGGCCTCGGTATGCCGCCGGCCTTCCCGCCGCTCGCGAATAACCAGTCGATCCAGATGCCGTCGGCGGTCAACCCGATCCGTATGGTGCTGAACGGCGGTTATCCGCCGAGCACGGACGCTAACCCGCATCCGTACGGCATGCCGCCGTTTGCGCAAGCGTTGTCGAATCAGGAAGTGGCTGCCGTGATCACGTACATTCGTATGTCGTGTGGCAAGCACGGCACGGCTGTGTCGCCGCAGCAGGTGTCCGATCTGCGTTCGGCACCGTTCGACTAAGCAGCGTTCGTAGTACCGGGGCGCGGCCTGCGTAACGCGGCCGCGCCCTTTGTTTTTCAGGACCGGTTCAGTCGGACTTTAAGTCTGAAAGATGCCGTGGAGGAAGTGCCGTGCATGTCGGTGAGCGTTTCAACAGCTTTCAACAGCTCAACAGCTCAACAGCTCAACAGCATTACCCAACAGCATTACCCACCTCGTCGGCACCGTGCTGTCGGTGGCTGGTCTGCCACGCTCGTCACCATGGACGCGCTCGACGGCGACGCCTACAAGGTGGTCAGCTTCAGCATGTACGGCACCATGCTCTGACCGTCCTGTATGCTATCTTCACACTTTATCACAGCGTGCGCAATCCACGCGTCAAGGCGGTTTTGCAGAAATGCGATCACTCCGCGATCTACCTGCTGATCGCCGGCAGTTACACTCCGTTCACACTTGTTACGTTGCTCGGACCGTGGGCTGGTCGCTTTTTGGCGTAAGCTGGGGCCTCGCTGTTCTCGGCATCGTGCAGGAGTTGACGCTCGGGCGACGCACCCGCAGCGTTTCGATGGTGTTGCACGTTCGATGGGGTGGCTCGCGCTCGTTGCCGTCCGCCCTTACCGGCAGCGGGAACCGCTTGGCTCATGGCCGGCGGACTCATCTATAGCGCCGGCATCTATTACGGACATGGCATCTGGCACCTGTTCGTGCTGGCCGGTAGTCTGTGTCAATTCGTCAGTGTCGCGCGCTATGTCGCATGACACCCACGGCGGCGAAATGCAACTTAAGGCCAGTCAACGTGTCTCCATAGCGCGTTGAGCATTCGGCACTTGTTTGAACGTGCCGCCGATTTCTCTGCGAACGGAACCAAGGCTTCGGCCCTGAGCAGCGCGCCATGACGGCGTGTTCATGCCGCTCTATTGCCTGTTTGGGCTGGCCCTCTTGGGGTTGACCCGTTGGGCCTTTCGCAAAAACTGCATTGCAAAGAACAATTTATGTCTTTCGATTCTCTCGGCTTGTCCGAACCGCTGTTCCGCGCTGTCAACGAGCTGGGCTACACGACTCCGACTCCCATCCAGATGCAAGCAATTCCCGCTGTTCTGAACGGTGGCGATCTGCTCGCAGGCGCGCAAACCGGCACGGGCAAGACCGCCGGCTTCACGTTGCCGATTCTGCAACGTCTGCACGCACGCCATGCCGCCGGTTGCCAACGGTTCCGGCAAGCGCGCCGTACGCGCGCTCATTCTCACGCCTATACGCGTGAACTCGCCGCGCAGGTCGAAAAAAGCGTGCGCGCTTACGGCAAATACCTGAAGCTGAAGTCGACGGTGATGTTCGGCGGCGTCGGCATCAATCCGCAGATCGGCGCGCTGCGTAGTGGCGTGTGGATATCGTCGTTGCTACGCCGGGCCGCTTACTCGATCACATGCAGCAAAAGACGATCGATCTGTCGCATCTCGAGATTCTCGTGCTCGACGAAGCCGACCGCATGCTCGACATGGGTTTCATTCACGACATCAAACGCGTGCTGGCCAAGCTGCCGCCGAAGCGTCAGAACCTGCTGTTCTCGGCAACGTTCTCGGACGAAATCAAGACGCTCGCCGACAGCCTGCTCGACTCGCCCGCGCTGATCGAAGTGGCTCGCCGCAACACGACGGCTGAAACGGTCGTGCAGAAGATTCACCCCGTCGACCGCGACAAGAAGCGCGAGTTGCTCACGCATCTCATCAAGCAGCACAACTGGTTTCAGGTGCTGGTATTCACGCGTACGAAGCACGGCGCGAATCGTCTCGCCGAGCAGTTGACCAAAGACGGCATCAGCGCGTTCGCGATTCACGGCAACAAGAGCCAGTCGGCGCGTACGCGCGCTCGCCGAATTCAAGGACGGCACGCTGCAGGTGCTGGTCGCCACCGACATCGCCGCGCGCGGCATCGACATCGACCAGTTGCCGCACGTCGTCAACTTCGATCTGCCGAACGTGCCGGAAGACTACGTGCACCGTATCGGCAGCACGGGCCGCGCGGGTGTGACGGGTGAAGCGCGGTTTCGCTCGTGTACGTCGACGAATTGCAGTTGCTGAAGGACATCGAGAAGCTGATCAAGCGTCCGGTGCCGCAGGAAGTGATCGCCGGTTTCGAACCGGATCCGACGGCGAAGCCCGAACCGATCCTGCGTCGTAGCCAAGGCGGCGGTGGCCGTTCGCCGCGCTAGGGACAAGGTCGTGGCCAAGGGTAAGGGTAAGCGTCGGCGAAATGCGAAGGTGCAACGGCAGCGAAGCCGGTGCAACGCTCGGGTCAGCGTCCAGCCAACGGTCAGCAGCCGCGCCGCAAGGCGCGAAACCTGCCGCGAATGGCAATGGTGGCCAGCCGCGTCGCGATGGCCATCACAACGGCGAGCAGCGCGCACGCGCCGCCTCGCACGAAGGTGCTTCCGTGCAACACACTCCGCGCAAGCCGCAAGGCAGCAACCCCGGCGCATTACTCGGTGGCGACAAGCCACGCACCGACGCACCGCGCGGCGGCCAGCATTCGTGTAGCGGTCAACGCGGCCGTTGAGCGCGGCCCGCAAGCACATCCATCAGCACTTCGGCACCGCGGCATCGGCCGCTTCAAATCCTCGTTGAGGACTGGCGGCCGGCCGCTGCGGCAGCCTGCTTCAGGTGCTCGATCTGGCGCTGCCAGCGAGCGAGCACCGTCTCCCCTTCTTCCGCCAGTTCAAACGTGATGCCGCTCGTCAGGCGCGCATAACGCACACCTTGCGCCTCCGCCGATTCGATCGAGCCGATCAGATAGACGAGGCCGCTCTCGTCACCCGCCACACTTTCGAGCGGCGCGAGTTGCAGTTGCACCTGATAGAACGCTTCGTCGTGGACGAACGTAAGCGCCGCGTGCCCGTTCTGTCTGATTGCACGCGTTGCGCGTGCCTACGGCCAAAGCGCAATACAGCGTTCGCGAATCGGGTGCGTACAAAACTCGCCGCGCCGAGCAACGATGTGCGCACGTGTCCGTTATGTGCGCACGTGTTCCGTTTGCGTTGCTCGTATCGACGGTGAGCAGTGATGCCGTGAAGCCCGTTTTGCTTTCCAGCGACGAACCGTCGAACAGCGCACGCACGGTGTCCGGCCATTCGTCGAAAATCTGCTGTTCAAGCGGACGCTCGGGCGCGCTTCTGGATGCGGAAGAATCGCTCATGCTGGTAGTCCAATAGCTTGATGAAGGAGACAACGACCAAAGCGCTTCATGCATCGAAATGCAAAATGGCCCGCGTGGGCGGGCCATTTCTTCTCACGTTGCTTCGTTGTCGAGCCGGTCAGTCAACTTCACAGTCTCAACGGAAAAACACATGCTGCGTGATCTTCGCGAGCGGATAGTGCACGCCCGGCTGAATTCGCGCCGGCAGATCGAGTGGCTTGAGCAGCATCTTCACGCACATGTCGGCGGACAGATTACGGCGCACCAGCGTGTTGATCCGCACAGCGCGCTCGCGGTTATACGCCGAGTCATGCACGTGCTCCGGATAACGGATCGCGAACACATGACGCAACGCGATCTCCGAATCCTCGTTCTTGATCTCCATCACGCGACGCATCAATGCGCCGAGCACGGCAAGGCGGCCATTACCTTCGATCTTGTTGTACTTCTTGAAGAACTTGAAAAAGTGCTTGTAGTGACGGACTTCGTCGGTACGGATGTTGTCCGTAATCTGCTTGAGCACCGGTTCGTCCGAACACTCGCCGATCGCGCGATACAACGTGGCCGTGCCTGTTTCCACCACACAACGCGCGACCATTTCGAGCGCACGCGTTTTTTCGAAATCCTCGAACGAACACGTGAGCGAGTATTCGTCCATGAAGTTGCGAAACGCGGTGTCCCAGTCGAACTCGGGCCACACGTGCGCAATATACGTCTTCAGCGCCCGGCCATGCTGCATCTCTTCGGGCTCCCACTCGCGATTGAGCCACGCCGAGACTTCCGGATCGTCGTTGAAGAACTGACTGAGATTACTGGTGTAAATATCACTGCCGCTTTCAATAAATGAAGACGCGCACAGGAGCAGCAGCAAATCTTCATTGGCAACGGCTTTTTGCCGGTCAATGCGGGTGAGGTCGATGTCCTCGATCCGCCAGGGCATGACATGGTTCAGCTCTGAGTGCATCGTGTCTTGCTCCGAAAACTGTATCGACTCGTGGATCAGCCCGAAACCGCTCCTCTCTCGCGGGAGCGGTTCGTCGTGTCTGATACAGCGCTTGAATTAGAGTTATAACCCCTTGTATCTTGCATCTTAGTCGGTGTTTCACAACTCTGCAGATAAACCTAGCACAGACCATGCCGGATCGCCGCAAGCTCCAATCTCGCGGTAGTCGGAACCGCGGTAGTCGGAACACTTGGTCGGACAAAAGCGAGGCCTGCAACAAAAAAACCAGCTCGATGAGCTGGTTTTTTACTGAGCGAGACTGGATCGGGGGCGTGTTGCACGCGTTGGCGCCCTCGCGCGCCACGCATACGCGAAGCGACGATGATCAGCGAGAGGCCGGACAACACGGCGACAATGAGAACGTAGTAGCTCGGCGCAAGTTTGTCGCCCGTCAGATGAATGAAGGTTTCGACAATAGTCAGTGCAAAGCCGTCAAAGATCGTCACGCCGATGCGAAAGCCCCGTCGAGCGAACCTGAGTGGGAAAGATCTCGGACATGAGCGCGGGCATCGGGCCGGAGTACGCCGCCTTGAAAATCCTGGCAGTGCCTTGCAACAACAGCAGCCAGCCGATGGTCGGATGAGACTGCAGCAATGCGAACATCGGATAGATTAGGACGCCCATCACCGGCGAAAGCAGAAACTGCAGTCTGCCGTTCAGCACCACGACGCCGAACGCCGCCGGCATGTGCAACTGCTTAACCGCGTACAGGCATGTAAAATTGCAGCACGTACACGCCGACCGTCGACTGTGCGACGATGCCCACCGCGAGCAGCAAGGTTGATCCACTGGTTGGCGAACGAAACGCCATGCTCTCCATTCGCGCCGCTTTGCGCAGCGCTCGAAACGAGCGAGACATCGCGCTCTTTCTTCAACGCCAGAAATTCGGGCGTCTCGTCGAGATGCGAGCGGATGTAGTAACCCACCGGACCGACGAGCAGACCGAACACGAACGGCAAACGCCAGCCCCAGTTGCTGAGTTGCGCGGGCGGCATCCATGCTGTGAGCAACGAGCCGAATGCCGCAGCGGTGATCGCCGCGAGCCCTTGGCTCGCGAACTACCAGCTCGCGTAATAGCCGCGGCGCGCTGCGCTATGTTCGACCATGAAGGCCGTCCGCGCTGCCGAACTCGCCACCCACCGCGAAGCCTTGCACCAGCCGCGCGAGCAGAATCAGCAGCGGCGCCGCGATACCGATCGACGCGTACGGCGGCATCACTGCCATCGTGAACGTGCCAACCATCATCAGTGCGATGGCGCGTCAGCGCAGCCTTGCGGCCTTTCCTGTCGCCATAGATGCCGAGCACGATCGCGCCGAGCGGGTGCATGAGAAACGAAATGCCGAAGATCGCGATGGCGAGCAGCGTGGACAGCCACTCGTCCTTTAGCGGGAGAACTCTTTCGCGATGATGGCCGCGAAGTAACCGTAGACGAGAAAGTCGAACCACTCGAGCGCATTGCCGACCGACGACGAAAAGACGATCCGCCGCACTATCGCCTTCGAAAGCGGCGCAGCCTGGGATGGCGTGGGAGCGTTCACAGATTGCGACGCGGGGGTAGTCATGGAGTCTCCTGCTTGCCTGCCGGCTGGTGTGTTTTTCGATGAATGCGCGCACCTGAACGGGCTGGTTCAGGCGCGCGTCAACTGCTACGTGTCTTGTGTACCGATCGTGAATGCGAAGCCTCGAACCCGGCTTCGCATTCACGTGGCGTCGATCAGAAACCTGCTGCGAGGCCGTCGCGGCGGCTGTCACTCGCGGCCACATAGCCACGGTCCGGATCGTTGCGGTCGAGCTTCCAGATGTACTGGCCCGAGCCGAAATTCATGTACGGATCGTCGACCAACTTGATCGTGTGACCGAGCTTCTGCAGTCCTTCGGCCGTTTTCGGATCGAGCGTGGATTCGATGTCGATCGTGAAATCGCGATTGACATTCCAGCGTGGCGCATCGCACGCGGCCTGCGGCTGCTGACCGTAGTCGAGCATGCGCACGATGGATTGCAAGTGTCCCTGCGGCTGCATGTCGCCGCCCATCACGCCGAAACTCATCACCGCTTCCCGCTGCCCGTTCACCTGCTGCGTGAGGAACGCCGGAATGATGGTATGGAACGGCCGCTTGCCGCCTTCCACGACGTTCGGCGTCGGATCCATCGAGAAGCCGCAACCGCGGTTCTGCATCGAAATGCCCGAATCCGGCACGACGATGCCCGAGCCGAAGCCCATGTAGTTCGACTGGATGAAGCTGACCATCATGCCGTTCTCGTCGGCGGCGGACATGTAGATCGTGCCGCCCACCTTCGGCATGCCGAAGTCGAATTGCGTAGCGCGCTTGTGGTCGATCAGCTTCGCGCGCGACGTGAGATAAGCATCGTCGAGCATCTGTTCGGGCGTAACTTCCATCGAACGCGGATCGGCCACGTAACGACAGAGGTCGGCGAACGCGAGCTTCATCACTTCGGTCTGCAGATGCAGCGATTCGATGTTGTCGACGGTGAGTTCCTTCACGTCGAATTTCTCGAGAATGCCGAACGCGATCAGCGCGGCAATGCCCTAGCCGTTCAGCGGAATCTCGTGAACCGTGTAGCCGCGATAATCCTTGCCGATCGGCTCAACCCAGTCCGCGCGGTAGTTGCGCAGGTCGTCGAGCGTGAGCGCCGCGCCGCCTTCGCGCGCGAAAGCCGCGATCTGTTCGGCAATCTTGCCTTCGTAATAGGCGCGCGGACCTTGTTCGGCGAGCTTGCGCAAGGTTTTGGTGTGACCCGGAAAGCGCACGAGCTCGCTTACCTCGGGCGCGCGGCATGAAGGTTTGCGCGAAGCCCGGCAGGTCTTTTAGTTCCGGCACGGCCACCGCCCATTTATAGGCGACGATGCTCGCTACCGCGTGACCACGCTCGGCGATTTCGATAGCCGGCTCCATCAGATCGGCGAACGGCAGCTTGCCGAACTTCTGATGCAGCGCTTCCTAGCCGGCGATCACGCCCTAGCACCGTCACCGCGTCCCAGCCGCGCTTGGGCTGTTTCGCGAGACCGTTTTCCTCTCCTGCGCTTGAAGTAATCGACGTTCCACGCCGCCAGTGACACGCCCGACGCGTTCAGACCGTGCAGCTTCTTGCCGTCCCAGACGAGTGCGAACGCGTCGCCGCCCAGACCGCACGACACCGGCTCGACGACCGTGATCGCAGCAGCCACGGCGATCGCCGCATCGACGGCATTGCCGCCTTTCCAGAGCATGCGCAGGCCGGCTTGCGCCGCGAGCGGGTGCGAGGTCGAAACGATATTGCGCGCGAATACGAGCAGACGCGGCGTCGGATAAGGGTTTTGCCAGTTGAAACCAGTCATGTCGACACTCTCGAAAGCGCGCTCCGGTGCGAGTTCGGCACCGTAAGCCGTGGGAAGACGGTGAAACGAGGAACTGTAGATTGCATCGCGATCCGTCACAAAAAACAAATTCATTTATCAAATGAATAAATGCGTATTCCGGCTGAATGAGGGGCCAAATGCGGTGACCGATGGTCGCTTCGGTGCCTGCGCGTGTCGCACGACTTCGCGGACAACGCGTGCGATGGTCTTACAATACGCGAACTCTCGCTCACGCATCGCCTGTTCCCGCGGCCAGTACGCCTCGCCGCGAACGGGCAGTGTCGATAAAAACCCATGACCCGAGACCCCCGCTTGACTCTCAACGCCCGGCAACAGGAACTGCTGGAGTGGGTGCAACGCGACGGCTTCGTGACCGTGGACGACCTCGCGGCCCACTTCGACGTGACGCCGCAGACGATCCGCCGCGACGTCAACTGGCTCGCCGACATGAATCTGCTGCGCCGTTACCACGGCGGCGCCAGCTTGCCGACCAGTTCCGAAAACGTCTCCTACACCGCGCGCCAGCGCATGTTCCATGACGAGAAACGGCGCATCGCCGCGCTAGTGGCCACTCACATTCCCGATCAGGCGTCGCTATTCATCAACCTCTGCACCACGACCGAAGAAGTGGCGCGCGCTCAACCGGCATCGCGGCCTGCGCGTAATTACGAACAATCTGAACGTCGCCAGCATGATGAGCGGCTATCCGGATTGCGAAGTGCTGGTGACGGGCGGGATCGTGCGTCCGTGGAACAAGGGCATCGTCGGCGAACTGGCGATCGATTTCATTCGCCAGTTCAAGGTGGATTTCGCGATCATCGGCACGTCGAGCATCGAAACCGACGGCACGCTGTGCGATTTCGACACGCGCTAAGTGCGTGTGGCCGAGGCGATCATCCAGCATGCGCGTACGGTTTTTCTCGCTGCCGACAACTCCAAGTTCGGCCGCCCGACGCTCGTTCGCCAGGGGCATCCCGACCAGATCGACGCGCTTTTCACCGATGCTCCGCCGCCCGCCAACATGACCGAAACGCTCACCACCGCCAATTGCCAGGTGTACGTCGCGCAGTAACGGCACCATAAGCGCCAGGGATCGGCATGACGTTCCGGTGACGCGTGCGTGACGCGAGCTTCCGCGCTTCTCCGCCATGCTGCAACGCACGCAAAACTTTGAGTGAAATTAAGGATCTGGCTGCGAATTCAAACCGCCTTTAAGGCGCACAATTGTCAAAGGGAATATTTGCAGGGCCCGCTTTGGCGTTTGTCCCACCGACGACTACACTGCAATTCCCCGGCGTCCTTCCGCATTCTGCGTAGCGCCGGTTGCAAAGAATCTGTCGTTAGTCACACCTCCCACCTGATTTCCTAGCGGACTTCGCTGGTTCCTGCCAGCTGCCGTCAAAGGCTGTCCGCCTATGCTTGAAATGGAGAGAAACGATGCTGAGTCCGCATGAATTCGCCACGTTGTTGCTCGTCAAAGATGCTCCGAACCAAGTCGACATGAAGCGAGAAGAACTTGACGCACTGCTTGAACGCCAGTTGGTACAACTCGAACGGCTCGCGTCGGACAACGAACAGGCGCGTAACGGGATCCGGCGACAGCGCACTACGGGCCATCAAGCGTCTTTCATAGCTATTTCAAAAGAACCTTCACGTCGCCTGCGCTTTTGCTGTCTGCACACAGTACTTCCTGAACTGAAAACCTGAAGATCAGCAATTGCGCAACGTCGGATCCACCGTGGCGCGCCAGCTGATCGTCCGCACGCGCTGGTCGATGAAGAACGTTATCCACTGATTGCGCACCTGCGGATCGCTGCTTTTGCCTTCGCTCGAGTAACGCTGTGCAATCGACGACTGGAACGCGCAAAAGTCGTCCTTCGAGAGCTTGCCGCGACGGTTAGCCACGTACGCGTCGAAGAACGTGGCGTAAACGTCCTGTGCACTGTTGCCGTAGTCGACCGGCTGCGCCACGCACATCTGCTGCAACGACACGAATGACGGCGCGCCCACCGTGCCGCCCAGATTCGTCGGCGTACCGGCATATCCCGCCAGAAGCGCCGCGGCGCCGATCATCGAAAGTCCACGCATGAAATCCCCCGGAAATGGCTGCTGCCGAGAGTATCGTCCGTGGCCGCGCGTTGCGCCACTCCCGTCGCCATTCGATAGAGGCCGCACGTCGGTCAAGCGAACTTTATTTTTCGAATTTGTTCATTAGAGTTCGAGAACGAACACAATCGGTTCGATAGAGTTCTCTACAATGCAATGGCTCACTTCAACGGTCGGCCACATTCGACGTTCTGGATTCAGTCAGGGGACACGGCAGGTGACACAAGGCTCGAGATACGATTTGCTCGTCGTCGGCGGCGGGATCAACGGTGCAGGCATCGCGCGCGATGCGGCCGGGCGTGGCTTGTCCGTGTTGTTTTGCGAACAGGACGATCTGGCGGCGCACACGTCTTCGGCGAGTACCAAGCTGATTCAAGGCGGCCTGTGCTATCTGGAATACCGCGAGTTCGGTCTGGTGCGCAAAGCGCTGCAGGAGCGCGAAACGCTGCTGCGCGCCGCGCCGCACATCATGTGGCCGCTGCGCTCCGTCATGCCGCACATGCCCGATCTGCGCCCGGCCTAGCTGATCCGCACAGGCTTGTTCCTTTACGATCATCCGGCGGGCAAACCGCTCGTCGATTCGATCAAGCGCGGCTTCGTGTGTTCGGACGGCTGGGTCAACGACGCGCGTCTCGTCGTGCTGAACGCGCTCGACGCGGAAGAACGCGGCGCGAAGATTGTCACGCGCACGCGCCTCGTCAGCACGGTGCGCGCGGGCGGCGAATGGCACACGCAACTGAAGCGCGACGACGGCACCGTGCTCGACGTGCGCGCCGCCGCCATCGCGAACGCGACCGGACCGTGGGTCGGCGAACTGCTGCGCGGCGCGCTCGGACGCCAATCCACGCATAGCGTGCGTCTCGTGAAGGGCAGCCACATCGTCACGCGCCGCCTGTTCGAACACGATCACGCCTACATCTTCCAGAATCCGGACAAGCGAATTATCTTCGCCATTCCGTACGAGCACGACTACACACGCTGATCGGCACCACGGACCTCGAATACCGTGGCGACCCGTCGCAAGTCGCGATCGATGGCGAGGAAACGCAATACCTGTACGATTCCATCATAGCTACTTCAAGCAGAAGATCTCGCCGGCCGGCAAACCGGCGACTCATAAAACGCATGGAGAAGAGACAATGCAGGATCAGTACATCCTCGCGCTTGACCAGAGCACCATGAGTTCGCGTGCGATGCTGTTCGACCGAATGGGCAACATCGTGTCCACCGCGCAGAAAGCATTCCAGCAGATCTATCCGCGTCCGGGCTGGGTCGAACACGACCCGAAGGAAATCTGGTCCACGCAGGCCGGCGTCGCCGCCGAAGCCGTCACGCGCGCGGGCATAAACGGCACGTCGATTGCCGCCATCGGCCTCACCAATCAGCGCGAGACCACGATCGTGTGGGATCGCGAAACCGGCCAGCCAATCCACAACGCGATCGTCTGGCAAGACCGCCGCACCGCCGATTTCTGCGACCAGTTGAAAGAGCAAGGTCTCGAAGAAAAAGTCCGCGCGAAAACCGGTCTGCCGATCGACTCGTATTTCTCGGGCATGAAGATCCGCTGGATTCTCGACAATGTGGAAGGCGCACGCGAGAAAGCGAAACAGGGACGCCTCGCGCTCGGCACCGTGAATAGCTGGCTCGTGTGGAATTTCACGAAGGGCGGCCTGCACGTCACCGACGTCACGAACGCTTCGCGCACGATGCTCTTCAAACATTCACACACTGAAGTGGGACGACGAATTGCTCGAAGCGCTCGACATTCCGCGCAACATGCTGCCGGAAGTGCGTCCCTCGTCGGAAGTGTATGGGCCGACCAAGACCACGTATTATGTCGCTTTCAATCCGCGCGCGGCTTGGCAAGTGCTACGCTTTCGCGCTTCCCGCTTCTGTGTCAACGCATGATCGACCATCTCATCTGTGACTGCGACGGCGTGCTCGTCGACAGCGAAATCATCGCCGATCGCGTGATGTACGAAACGCTGAGCGCCACGTTTCCCGGCATCGATTTCGAACCGGTCGTCAAGACGGCATTCGGCCAGCAGACGTCGCGCTTTTTCGAAGGCATCGAGAAAACCTTCGACGTTACGCTGCCGGCCAATTTCATCGACACGATCAAACACGCGGTGAAAATCGAACTGGCGGCGTCGCTCAGTCCGATCAACGGCAGCGTCACGCGTTGCGTTGCAGCGCGTGACGCTGCCCGCTGCCGTCGTATCGAATAGCCGCATGACGCGCGTGAGCGCTTCGGTGCGCCGCGCCGGACTGCAGCAGATTTTCGGCGACCGCGTGTTCAGCGCCGAACAGGTGGCGCGTCCCAAACCGTATCCCGACGTTTATCTGTTTGCCGCGAAGTCGCTCGGCGTGGAGCCGTCACGTTGTCTCGTCGTGGAAGACAGCGTCGCCGGCCTGAATGCGGCGCACGCTGCAGGCATGAAAACGATCGCGTTCGTCGGCGCGAGCCATATTCCCGACGGCTATGCCGACGCGCTTCGCAAGATGGGCATGACGCGCATCATGAAGCATATGGACGAGTTGCCCGTGCTGGTGGAAGCCGGCGTGCGCGGCGAATTCGGCGATACGCAGTCGTAACGCTGCAGCCGCCGCTTCAGTCTTTCTCTTCATCGCGCATCCGTTCTCGCCATCACGCTTCAGCGGCTACGCACTCGCGCGCTTGCGCCAGCGCCGTGCGGAATTTCGCCAGTTCGGCAATCATCAGCATCGGCAGATTGTGTTTTTGCGCGAGGCGTTCGACGTCCACGTCGCGCGTCATCGTGCCGTCGGCGTTCATCAGTTCGCACAGTACGCCGGCCGGTTTCAGTCCCGCGAGCACCGCCAGATCGACCGTGCCTTCGGTGTAGCCACGGCGCGTCAGCACGCCGCCCGGCTGCGCGCGCAGTGGGAACACGTGGCTGGGACTCACGATGTCGGCGGGCTTCGCCGTCTCGGCGATAGCGGTACGGATCGTCGTGACGCGATCGTGACGCGATCCAGCGCGGATACGCCAGTCGTCACGCCCTCGCGTGCCTCGATCGACACGGTGAACGCGGTGCCGTAGCGGCTGCCGTTGTTCGTGACCATCGGTGGCAATTCGAGCGCGCGCACTTTCTCGTCGGGCAGACACAGACAGACGATGCCGCTGCATTCGCGAATCAGCAGCGCCATGGTTTCGACGGAAAGACGCTCGGCGGAAACGATCAGATCGGCTTCGTTCTCACGATCGTCCATCCTGCAGCACGACGGCGCGTGCCATCGCGCATGGTTTGCAGCGCTGCGGTAATGCGCGGCGGAACGGGTTCGGTGGCGAGCAGCGGTAGATCGAGCGATGCATCGGGTGCAGTCGTCGACGAAGCAGGAAAAGTAGCAAAGGACATAGTTGAAACGCTCATCGCAAAAGTTGGGCGAAAAACGTTTCAGGGCATTGCAAACAGGCAAAGACGTGCCGCCGCACGAAGCGACGCTCACGCACCGCCCGAACCTTCTGGCGGCGACACGGAAACGAACATGACTATCTGCACATCTTCTTCCATCCGGACTCTAACCGTCGGCTCTGGCTTTTCACCAGATCTGCTGACCCCGCCTGGTCTTTCATGCAGCAAAGACGCTGGCGGACGCTCGCGGGCTCACCGGCTCACGCTCTCGCACTGCCGAAATACCACCGGTGGGGAATTTCGCCCCGCCCTGAAGACGCACTGATTGCCGGATTGACCAGCCGGCAAAGGATACAACAGCCGCGCCGCCGATGTAGCACAACCCATACTGACAGAACGGGCATCCCGTTCGGACCGTTCGACGCCGGAATCGAGCGTGCTCAAACCGGCTCGGCTTCCGGCGCAACGTCGTGCGCCCGTTCGTACGAAGCCGGCAGACCCCAGCGCGGCGGCGTTTCCGCCTTCAGCGTGACGCGAAACGCGCGCTTCAGTGTCGCCGGGATTGCGCAGACTATGAGGCTGGTCGGCGTCGAATACGATGGCATCGCCGGTGGCGAGCAACTGGCGCTTGTCGTGCACGCTGACTTCGAGCGTGCCTTCGCTCACCACCAGATTGATCGTCGTGCCGAGCACCCGCCGCGCGCCCGTCTCGGTGTGCAACGGCGCGATACGCAACTCGTGGAACTCGGCGGCGGTCGGTTCGGTGTCCGGATAGAGCGGCCGCGCGGAGTAGCGTCCGTTCGAACTGACGACGCGCGTCGATCGCTCCGTCGGCAAATGCTCGAAGCCGTTGGTCGCATGACGGCGCAAGAACGCCGCCACGGACACCTTGAGCGCCGCCGCGATCTTGCACAACACCTTGATGGACGGCACACTGTGCGCCGATTCGATCTACATGATGAACATGAGCATGGCGCGCGAGACGCCGGAAGCGCAGGCCAGCGCATCGAGCGACAGTTGCCGCTCGATGCGCAAACGCGCGAGATTCACGCCAACGAGTTGTTCAGGTGCGTCGAAAGGTTCAGCGGCGCGCGACGACGCGTCCTGCTCGGCCGCGGGGTCGCGCACCAGCGCAAGCGGGGAATGCATGATTGCCTCCAGAAGCTTCGCCGGGCGGCGGGGCAAGTGGTTAATGGAAGCAAGATAACTTCGTTGGGCGCGGGAGCGGGAAAAGAAGCTCAGGCGCGTTGCGCGACCGTCGAAGCCGGCGCGTCCATGCGGGACGCGAACCACGTCAGCAGCAAGGCCGCCACACTGACTGCCGCGGCCACCTACGGCAGACTGTCGAGCGCATGGCTATGGTTGATCACGAGACCGCCGAGCCACGCACCGGCCGCGTTGCCCACGTTGAACGCGCCGATGTTCAGCGTCGAAGCCAGATTCGGCGCAGCCGCCGCCTTTTCGACCACGCGCATCTGCAGCGGCGGCACGGTCGCGAACGCCGCGATGCCCCACACGAACACGGTAATCGCCGCCGCCACCTGCGAGTGGCTCGTGCGCGTGAAGATCGCCATCACCACCGCGAGCGCGACGAGAATGCCCATCAGCGAAGGCATCAACGCGCGGTCGGCGAGTTTGCCGCCCACCGTATTGCCGATCGTAAGCCCCACGCCGAACAGCATCAGAATCAGCGTCACGCCGCCGAGCGACAGCACGCCGAACGCGCTGACGATCCAGACACCACACGCCAGCCGAATTCCTGACCGATGAACGTACCGAACGGCACGCCGAGCACGTTCGCGAGCGTGAGGCCAGTGAACATCAGCGCGATCGCACTTGCGCGCTTTTCGGCCGGCACAAGCGAAGCCGCCACGACCGCGCCGATCCTGAAGAACGAGCCGTGCGCGAACGACGTGACGACGCGCGCGATCATCAGCACGGTGCAGCTCGGCGCAATCGCACACAGCGTATTGCCGACGATGAACACGCCCATCAGCCAATTGCAGCGCGAGCTTGCGCGGCATCTTGCTGGTAATCACCCACGAGGAGCGGCGCGCCGACGGCGACACCGAGCGCGTAACCGCTCACGAGCAATCCCGCCGACGGAATCGACACGCTCAGATCGCGCGCCACTTCGGGCAGCAAGCCCATAATGACGAACTCGGTCGTGCCGATCGCGAATGCGCTAATTGCTAGCGCGAGTAATGGAATGGGCATTTTTCTTCTCCAGCTTGCGAAGGTTGTTTCAGAGGATTCAGGGTTTTGTATTGCGTCGTTTCAGGCAGAAGCCGACGCGAACGCATACTGCGCGGCCGTCACGAATTCGATGACGACGCCCGGCGCAAGCGCAGCAAAGAGCGGCACTTCGGCGAGCTGATGCGGCCACCCCGACGCCTGCACGCGGCCGATCAACGTCTGCCACTCGGACGCGCTTTCCACCCGAACGCCACGTGGTCGATACGTGGCGCGGCCGGACACGGCAGGCACCGTCGCTTCGATAAGATGCACGATCGGGCGGCCGTTTGCATACAGCCAGTAACCGTCCACCGAAAATGGAGGGCGCGACATGGACAATCTCGGTGACATTCGCCTGTTCGTCGAGGCGGCGCAGCAAGGCAGCCTGTCCACCGCCGGTCGCAAAATGGGCCTCACGCCGGCCGCCGCGAGCGCCCGCCTCACCAAGCTCAAAGCCGGCCTGAAAGCGCGTTTGTTCGAGCGCACCACGCGCCAATTGCGTCTCACGGACGAAGGCCGTCTCTACCTGAACTGCTGCCGCCAGGCGCTGCAATCGCTCGACGACGCCGAAGCCGCGCTACAGGCGGGCTAGGGCGTGGTGCGCGGCAAGGTGCGCATTTCCGCGACGTCGGATTTCGGCCGCAATCTGCTGATGCAATGGCTCGACGAATTCAACGTGCTGTACCGGACGTGACGTTCGCGCTCACGCTCTCGGATGCGCTGTCGAATCTGGCGCAGGAGGACATCGATCTCGCGATCCGCTTCGGCGTGCCGCAGGACAGCTTGCTCATCGCGCGCAAGCTGGCGCCGAAACGGCGCGTGCTGTGCGCGTCGCCGGAATACATTGCCCGCAAAGGCGAGCCGAAAGACCCGCTGGATCTCATGCGTTTCGATTGCATCGTGCTCGGCACGGCGTCGGGGCTCGCGAACGGATGGAGCTTCATGCGCGGCGAGGAAGTGCAGCAACACACCGTGCCGCTCAATACCGCGCGCGAAACCAACGACGGCGCCGTGGCCCGCTAATGGGCGCTGGGCGGCTACGGCATCGTGATCAAATCGATGTGGGACGTGGAAGCCGGCCTGCGCGCCGACGGTCTGAAAAGTGCTGCTGCCTGACTGGCGCTATCCGGACGCGCCGCTGCACGCGCTTTATCACCGCAACCACTTCATGGCACCGCGCGTGCGTGTTCTGCTGGACTTCCTGAGCGAGCGTTTCGCGATGGTGTCGGACGATCTGGAACAGCTGCTGGGCTTGCCCGTGGCGCAATCCGCGGTTTCCACCAAGCCAGAAACCGTACGCGATGAAGGGCTATAATAGCGAGCTACACTGCAACCTTGCGCCGACCTGCAAACCGTCCGGCATCGCGCATGGCATGGTGCCGGCCTCGCGCCGCCCTACGGCGCGTTTGCCACGCGCACGTTGCACCCTCTTCACCTTTAACGACGCCCCCAGGTTAGCCACTGCGACCGGCTAACCACTGCGACCGGCAAAATTTCGATGACCAAGAAAGTTTATGTAAAGACCTTTGGCTGCCAGATGAACGAGTACGACTCCGACAAGATGGTCGACGTGCTCGGTGCGGCTGAAGGACTCGTCAAGACGGACACGCCCGAAGACGCGGACATCATTCTGTTCAACACCTGTTCGGTACGCGAAAAAGCCCAGGAGAAAGTGTTTTCCGATCTCGGCCGCATGCGTGAGTTGAAAGAAGCGAACCCCAACCTGCTGATCGGCGTGGGCGGCTGCGTGGCGAGCCAGGAAGGCGCGTCGATCGTGGCTCGCGCGCCGTACGTGGATCTGGTGTTCGGCCCGCAAACGCTGCACCGCCTGCCGCAAATGATCGACAAGCGCCGTGAAAGCGGCCGCGCCCAGGTCGACATTTCTTTCCCCGAAATCGAAAAGTTCGACCATCTGCCGCTCGCGCGCGTGGAAGGCCCGAGCGCGTTCGTCTCGATCATGGAAGGCTGCAGCAAATACTGCAGCTATTGCATCGTGCCCTACACGCGCGGCGAAGAAGTATCGCGTCCGCTCGACGACGTGCTCACGGAAATCGCCGGTCTCGCCGACCAGGGTGTGCGCGAAGTCACGCTGCTCGGCCAGAACGTGAACGCCTATCGCGGCGCGCTCACGCTCGGCTCGATGGAAATCGCCGATTTCGCCACGCTGATCAAATACGTCGCCGACATTCCGGGCATCGAGCGGATTCGCTACACCACGTCGCATCCGAAGGAATTCACGCAGCGCCTGATCGACACGTACGCGAAGGTGCCGAAGCTCGTGAGCCACCTGCACTTGCCTGTGCAGCACGGTTCCGACCGCATCCTGATGGCCATGAAGCGCGGCTACACCGTGCTCGAATACAAGTCCGTGATCCCCAAGCTGCGCGCGATCCGGCCGGATCTGTCGCTGTCCACGGACATGATCGTGGGCTTCCCCGGCGAAACGGAAGAAGATTTCGACAAGATGATGGCGCTCGTGCACGAAATGAAATACGACACGAGCTTCTCGTTCATCTACAGCCCGCGTCCCGGCACACCGGCGGCGAATCTGCACGACGACACGCCGCGCGAAGTGAAGCTCAAACGTCTGCAACATTTGCAGGCCACGATCGAGGAAAACGTCCAGCGCATTAGCGACTCGATGGTCGGCAAAGTCGAGCGTATCCTGGTGGAATGCCCGGCCCGCAAAGACCCGAACGAACTCGCGGGACGCACGGAAAACAACCGCGTGGTGAATTTCCCGGTGCCCGTGGCGTCGCACGCACGGCTGATCGGCCAGATGGTGGACGTGAAAATCGTGCATGCGTACCCACATTCGTTGCGTGGCGAACTCGTGCTCGTGCATGACGAGGCTGGCGCCACGACTCATTGAGCGGCGCAATCCGCGACGCTCGCCCGCGGCACACACCGCGTATCGGAACCGACAGGATCGACTCATCGCTTTGAAGACCACTCAGCAGCATCTGGAATTCACCGCTCCGCGCGACGACAACGCGCGGCTCGCTAACCTCTGCGGCCCGCTCGACGAAAACCTCCGGCAGATCGAGCAGGCACTCGACGTGACGCTGCAACGCCGCGGTCATCGCATCACGATCCGCGGGCGCGGCGCCAAGCTCGCACTCACGGCGCTGGAAAACTTCTACAACAATGCGCGCGAGCCGCTGTCGGTGGACGACATCCAGCTCGCGCTCGTCGAAGTGCGTCATCGCGGCAACGGCAATGGCGGCGAGACGGCCGATCCGCGTTTTGCGGGCAATCCCGATCATCCGTTCGACCAGCCCACCGACAACGGCGACGACGATCTCGAAGAACTCGGCCCGAAGCTGTACACGCGACGCGCCGACCTGCGCGGCCGTACGCCGGCGCAGCGCGAATATCTGAAGCAGATCTTCTCGCACGACGTCACGTTCGGCATCGGCCCGGCCGGCACCGGCAAGACGTATCTCGCGGTGGCCTGCGCGGTCGACGCGCTCGAACGCGATCAGGTGAAACGCATCGTGCTGACGCGCCCGGCCGTGGAAGCGGGCGAGCGTCTCGGTTTTCTTCCGGGCGATCTGGCGCAGAAGGTCGATCCTTACCTGCGTCCGCTGTATGACGCGCTCTACGACCTGCTCGGATTCGACAAAACCGCCAAGATGTTCGAGCGGCAGATGATCGAAATCGCACCGCTCGCCTACATGCGCGGCCGCACGCTGAATCACGCGTTCATCATTCTCGACGAGGCGCAGAATACTACGCTCGAACAGATGAAGATGTTTCTCACGCGTATCGGCTTCGGCTCGAAAGCCGTGGTCACCGGCGACACGACTCAGGTCGACCTGCCGCGCGGCCACAAGAGCGGGCTGATCGAGGCGCAGCAGGTGCTGTCGGACGTGCGCGGCATCGCGGTCACGCGTTTCACGAGCGCCGACGTGGTGCGGCATCCGCTGGTCGCGCGGATTGTGGAGGCGTACGATGCGCATTCGCAGAAAACCGCCGGTCCGGCGGATTCGCGCTAATTGGCGTCGGCTCCCACACACCCAGTAAGCGCACAGCATTTGTTGCCTCCCTTCGACCAGAACGCATGAGCCGCACCCCGAAACTGACGTTGAATCTGCAATTCCCCGCCGCCAAGGCCTGGCCGGAACACAAGGCGCTGCTGCCGCGCACCACCGTGGCGGGCTGGATCAAGGCGGCGCTCTTTGCCGATGGCGAGCTGACCGTGAGTTTCGTCGACGCCGAAGAAGGCCGCACGCTGAACCGCACGTACCGCGGCAAGGACTACTCCACCAACGTGCTGACCTTCGCCTACGCCGAATCGGAAGACGATCCGGTAAGCGGCGACCTGATCCTGTGCTGCCCGGTGGTCGAAAAAGAAGCCGCCGAACAGGGCAAACCGCTTCTCGCGCATTACGCGCATCTGCTGGTACACGGCACGCTCCACGCCCAGGGCTGCGACCACGAAGTCGAGGAAGAAGCCGAGGAAATGGAAGCGCTCGAAACGGAAATCCTCGGCAAGCTCGGTTTTCCCGATCCGTATCAGTAACCGCCCGCCACTTTCACCACGCCCAAAATCACCGTGAGCACTTCAGCGCCAGAAGCCGATACCCGACTGCCCTGCCCGGATTACCCGCCGGCGCTAGGCGAATCGAGGCTGCTGACAGACGAGGAGCTGCGCGCGTCGCTCGAATGCACGCTGCGCGACTGGGACCGCACGAGCAACCTGTGGCTCTTCGGCTACGGCTCGCTGATCTGGAATCCGGGGCTGCCGACCGTCGAGGCGATGCGCTCGAAGGTGCACGGCTATCACCGCGGGCTCTATTTGTGGTCGCGCGTGAATCGCGGCACGCCGGAGCAGCCGGGCCTCGTGCTCGCGCTCGATCGCGGCGGCTCGTGCAGCGGTATAGCGTTCCGTCTAGCAGCCGAAGGCTCGGCGCCGCATCTCGAAGCGCTCTGGCGCCGCGAAATGGCGATGGGTTCGTATCGTCCAGTGTGGCTGCCTTGCGTGCTGGCCGACGGGCGCCGCGTCGACGCGCTCGCGTTTGTCATGCGCCGCGACGTGCCGAGCTACACGGGCAAACTGCGTGACGAGGTCGTCAAAACCTTGTTCTGCTGCGCCTGCGGCCGTTATGGCACCACGCTCGATTACGTGAGCCGCACCGTCCACGCGCTGCGCGAGAGCGGCATGCCGGACCGCGCGCTCGAAGCGCTGCTCGCGCGTTGCCGCGCCGAAAGCGAGGAAGCGGGACAGAAGTAGGACGCGTGGTCACGGCCAACCGGCGGCGACGGCGGCCATAACGCGGCCAACATTCCGACTACGCAACGCCGCCGAGAACGTCACTCCGTCGACTGCGTTTTTGTCCAGGAAACGCCTTTCCGCGCGTAATCAGTTAGGATGGACCCACGCCTACACGTTCCGACGGCGTCCGCATCACCCGCTTCAACCGGTTTCACCTTTCGCCCAGCCTTGCGGGACACGGCTCCGCCATGTGCCTAGTGTATCCTTAACGCTCTGCAACAGCGCGCCCAGTCTTGCCGGGCGCACTACCATGAACGACACGTATCCCAGTCGACGCCAAACCGACAAACCGCAGGAAAAGCGCTCACTCCTCGAGCGTCTGACCGATTTCATCTCGCCCGAGCCCGACTCGCGCGCCGAGCTTCTGGAAATACTGCAGGACGCGCACGAGCGCAACCTGATCGACGCCGACTCGCTGTCGATGATCGAAGGCGTATTCCAGGTGTCCGAACTCAGCGCACGCGACATCATGGTGCCGCGCGCCCAAATAGACGCGATCAACATCGCGGACAGTCCCGCTGAATTCATCCCCTTCGTGCTGGAAAAAGCGCACTCGCGCTACCCGGTGTACGAAGGCAATCGCGACAACATCATCGGTGTGCTGCTCGCGAAAGACCTGCTGCGCTACTACCACGAAGAAGAATTCGACGTGCGCGGCATGCTGCGCCCCACCGTCTTCATTCCCGAATCGAAACGTCTGAACGTGCTGCTGCACGACTTCCGCGTGAATCGCAATCACCTCGCGGTGGTGGTCGACGAATACGGCGGCGTGGCCGGCCTGATCACGATCGAGGACGTGCTGGAGCAGATCGTCGGCGACATCGAAGACGAATACGATTTCGACGAGGAAAGCGGCAACATCATCGCTTCGCCGGACGGCCGTTTCCGCGTACGCGCGCTCACCGAGATCGAGCAGTTCAACGAGGCGTTCGGCACGCATTACTCCGACGACGAAGTCGACACGATCGGCGGGTTCGTCACGCATCACTTCGGACGCGTGCCGCATCGCGGCGAGAAAGTGCGCCTCGACGACCTGATCTTCGAAATTCTGCGCGGCGACGCCCGCCAGATCCACATGCTGCTGGTGCGCCGCGACCTGCTCGCCGGTCAGCGCGAGCGCGAAGCGCAGCACGCGCAGACCTGATCGCCCGCTGTTTTCGCTTCACTAACCTCTCACGCCGACCACGCAACAATGGCTGACCCGATCACTTCCCGTTCGCGCCGCGGCATGAGCGTCCCCGCTGCCGGGAACGCGCGCGGGCGCGCGCTGCCCCGCTGGCATTACCTCGTCGCTCTCGTCGCCGGTGCGGCCAACACGCTTTCGTTCGCGCCGACGCCGCACGGCGGCTGGCTTGAGCTCGCGATCTTCACGTTCTTTTTTGCGTGGCTCACGCGCACGACGGGGTGGAAAAGCGCCGCGCTGACGGGCGGCGCGTTCGGCTTCGGCAATTATGTGACAGGCGTGTGGTGGCTCTACGTCAGCATGCACGATTACGGCGGCATAGTCGCGCCGCTCGCGGGCGCGGCGGTCGTGCTGTTCTCGCTCTATCTCGCCGTGTATCCGGCATTCGCCGCGGCCATCTGGTCGTTCTGCGCAGGCCACGCGCGCAACGGCGCAGCGCTGGACGACACGCCGTTTTCGCCGACCTGGCACGGTGCGCTGGCGTTCGCGAGCGCGTGGGCGATCGGCGAATGGCTGCGCGGCACGGTGTTCACGGGCTTTCCGTGGCTCGCGAGTGGCTATGCGCAAGTCGACGGGCCGTTTGCCGGTTTCGCGCCGGTGGCGGGTGTGTATGGCGTCGGCTGGATGCTTGCGCTCGTCGCCGCGCTGATCGTGCAGGCGATCACCGCCGCGCTGCGGGCGCGTGGTACTGCGGCTTCTTCCGATTCGCCCGTCGGCGATCGCAACGGCAACGTCGAAGCGAACTCGCGCGGCGTAGCATCACGCGCTGCCGTTCAGGGCGTCGTGGCGCTCGCGCTGATCGTGGCCGGGCTGCTGCCGCTCGCGCGGTGGACCACGCCCGCGAACGCGCCGCTCACGGTGCGCCTGCTGCAAGGCGACGTGAAGCAGGAAATGAAGTTCGAGGAATCCGGCATGCGCGCCGCCATCGATCAGTATCAGCAGATGATCACGTCGAAGCCCGCCGATCTGATCGTCACGCCGGAAACGGCGATTCCGGTGCTCGCGCAACAGTTGCCCGCGCCGTTCGCCACGGCCGTGCGCAGTTTCTCCGATTCGACCGGCAGCGTGATCCTGTTCGGCGCGATCGGCGGCACGATCACGCCGGAAAGCCAAGTGATCGACTACACGAACAGCCTGTTCGGCGTCACGCCCGGCACGCGCGATATCTACCGCTACGACAAGCATCACCTCGTGCCGTTCGGCGAATTCGTGCCGTGGGGTTTCCGCTGGTTCGTCAATCTGATGAGCATTCCGCTCAGCGACTTTGCGCGCGGCGCGCCGGTGCAGAAGCCGTTCATCGTCCATAACCAGCCGGTCGCGATCGACATCTGCTACGAAGACATTTTCGGCGAGGAGATTGCGCGCACCGTCCGCGAAAGCGCGACGCCGGCCGGCGTACTCGTCAACTCCACGAATCTCGCTTGGTTCGGCAACACGATCGCACTCGACCAGCACCTGCAGATCGCGCGCATGCGTTCGCTCGAAACCGGCCGCCCGATGCTGCGCGCCACCAACACCGGCATGACCGCCGCGATCGACGCGAACGGCAAGGTGCTCGGCCGCCTGCAGCCCTACACGATCGGCTCGCTCGACGTTTCCGTGCAGGGCACGACGGGCAGCACGCCGTACGTGACGGGCGGCAACAACACGGTGCTGGCGATGTCGCTGTTCCTGCTCGCATTCGGGTTCGCGTTCGGACCGGGCATCGCGCGGCGCCGCAACGGCAAGCAGTAAGGCTGCACGAAAGACTAAGTGAAGGCGTCGACCACGCTTGCCAGTTCAGCGGCCGGACGGCACAGGATCCAACGCTGCATAAAAAACGCGCGCTCCGGAAATTCCGTGAGCGCGCGTTCCTTTCTGGAGCGCCAGAAAAACGGGCCGATCTCAGTTCGACGGCACCGTGTCGATGAACGACTGCCGCTGCGACAGCTTCTGGAAATGTTTGTCCAGATTCGGATACGGCTCTCGTGCGTATTTTGGCGAACGTGATCAGGGGATTCGGGTTGAACGTGACGGGTCCTTTCGGTTGAAGGTGATCGCTGATCAGCGGTTTTCGAAGCGAGCGAGCATCTTGCCGAAATGGGTG
>CALNWS010000062.1 GCA_940747215.1 uncultured Paraburkholderia sp.
AACCCCGCTGAGTGCGTGCGTCTGGTTCCCTTTGTCATTCCCCGGTTCCTCTGCCCGCATTATCCGCTGGCTCAGGCCCCGGCCGCTCCACTGATCCGGCTGTCCAAATTCCCGCGACCACCTCTATCGACCGTGGTCCCGCGTTGCCGGTTTCGCCGCCGCAGGCGCGGATGCCGCCACCACTGGCAAGCTCGCGGTTTGCGCGGGCAGTTGCGGTCCGGGCAACCTGCATCTCATCAACGGTCTTTACGACTATCATCGCAATCACCAGCCTGTGCTCGCCATCGCCGCGCACATTCCTTCGATGGAAATCGGGCTTAGCTACTTTCAGGAAACGCATCCGCAGGATCTCTCCAAGGAGTGCAGCCATTACGCGGAACTCGTCACGAATCCGGCGCAGTTTCCGCGTGTGCTCGCGCATGCGATGCGCACAGCGATCGAGGAACGTGGCGTCGCGGTGATCGTTCTGCCGGGCGACGTTGCGCTTCTCGACACGCTCGACGAAAAGCCGGCCTAGGCAGGCACGCTTGAACGCTCGACGGTCGTGCCGTCGGAAGCCGATCTCGACCGGCTCGCCGATCTGTTGAACCAAGCAGGCGCCGTGACGTTGCTGTGCGGCAACGGCTGCGCGGGCGCGCACGACGAACTGGTGGCCTTCGCCGATCAACTCGCCGCGCCGACCGTCCACGCGTTGCGCGGTAAGTAGTACGTGGAATGGGGGACAATCCGTTCGACGTCGGCATGACGGGCCTGATCGGCTTCAGATCCGGCTATCACGCGATGATGTCGTGCGATATGCTCGTGATGGTCGGTACCGATTTTCCGTATTGCAACTTCTATCCGACGCACGGCAACGTGGTGCAGATCGACCGGCGCGGCTCGACGCTCGGCAAACGCGCGCCGCTGAAACTCGGTCTGGTCGGCGATGTGAAGGCGACCTTGCAGGCGCTCACGCCGCGCCTCAAGCGCAAGAGCGACCGGCGTTTCCTGGAGAATGCGCGCAAGCATTACGCCGACACGCGCAAGGATCTCGACGATCTCGCGCGGCCGTCCGATCTGGGGCGCGCGATTCATCCGCAATACCTCACGAGCATCATCGACAAGGTGGCGAACGAAGATGCTGTATTTGCCGCCGACGTCGGCACGCCGACGCTCTGGGCCGCTCGCTATCTGACGATGAATGGCAAGCGCGAACTGCACGACTCGTTCAACCACGGCTCGATGGCGAACGCGATGCCGCAGGCGCTCGGCGCACAGGCGGTGGATCCGAACCGCCAGGTCATTTCGTTATCGGGCGACGGCGGGCTTTCGATGCTGCTCGGCGATCTACTTCTGATGCGCCAGTTGAATCTGCCGATCAAGGTCGTGGTGTTCAACAACAGCACGCTCGGTTTCGTCGCGATGGAGATGAAGGCGGGCGGCTACCTGGAAGCTGGCACCGATCTCGTCAAGACAGACTTCGCGGCGATTGCGCGCGGCGCGGGTCTGTACGGCGTGCGGATCGAGCACTCGGAGAACATCGAGTCCGCCTTGCGCGAGGCGTTCGCGCATCCCGGACCGGCGGTGATCGACGTGGTGACGGCGAAGCACGAACTTGCGCTGCCGCCGAAGATTCAATGGGCGCAGGCGAAAGGCTTCAATCTGTATATGCTGAAGGCCGTGTTGAACGGCCGCGGCGATGAAGTCGTGGAACTGGCCACGACGAATCTGCGGTAGGCGCTGCTGTGTCGTGAGCGATGTCTGCGCGATTGGATTTCGCGCAGACTCGTTCTTCGGGACTATTGCTGACGGCTCAATTCGCGCGCCGCGCGGTCGATCACGTCCGCAATCGCGCCTGCATGCGACACTGGCGCGAGATGGCTCGCGGCGATCGATACGATCTTGGCGTTCATCCGGTCGGCCATGAATTTTTCGACGTCCGGCGAGACGGCACGGTCTTTGGTCGTCAGCACGTACCAGCTCGGCTTTTCACACCACGCGACTTGGCTCACGGTTTCGTTGAATGCGTTCGCGGAGATCGGCTGCTGCGCGGCGGCGAGCACGCGCGTGACGTTTTCGGGAACGTTGGCGGCGAAGTCGGCGTGATACTTTGTGCGGTCGAGCCACAGGAAGCCGCTCGGGTCTTTGATCATGCTCGATCCTGCCGGTATCATCGGGCCGCGCTTGAAGAGATCGACCGTGGTTTCATGCAGATCTGGCGCGATGGCGGCGACGTAGACCAAGCCCGCCACATTCGGCGCGTTCGCACCCGCTTCGGTGATCACGACACCGTCCCACGAATGACCGACTAGCATCGTCGGACCATCCTGACGCGCGAGCACACGACGCGTGGCGGCGACATCGTCGGCGAGCGACGTGAGCGGATTCTGCACCGAACTCAAGTGATAACCCTTCTGCTGCAATTTGCCGACCACGCCGTTCCAGCTCGATCCGTCGACGAAAGCGCCGTGTACGAGCACGACGTTGCGCACGGGGCCGGTCATCGGCGCTGCGGCGGGTTTGGCGGATGGCGCGGTGTCCTGCGCGGGTGCAACTGCAGGTGCGGCGGTTTGCGCGAACGCGCCGGCCCCGGCAAAAACGAGGCCGAAACAGAGAGACACAGCAGCGGCACAATGCAGGCGTTTGGGCAACATGTTGAAGCTCCGAAGGCTGAATCCCCGACTTTGCAACCATACAGAAGCGCTCTGACAGTGGCAATCACATTCCTCGCCTTTAAGTGCGGCGTAGAACCAAGCGCGGCAACAAGTTTGCGACGGCGCGGTTGCGCGCAGTCGCAGTATGTGGAAACGAACGAAAAAGCAGGCGAAGAACTGAATAGAACCGGACGAAGAAGCGGACGCGAGTTATTCCCAGTATTTAGATAATATTGTCCGGAGTAAAATTTACAGTTTTGCCGGGCCGGACCATAAGTTCGACGCGGTGGTCATATCCATACACTGGGGCGCAACGTTGAATAGTGCACAGCAGCAAGACAGCCTGAAGCGTGGGCTGAAAAATCGCCACATCCAGTTGATCGCGCTGGGCGGCGCGATCGGCACGGGGCTCTTTCTCGGCTCGGCCAGCGTACTGCAGGCCGCCGGCCCGTCGATGATTCTCGGCTACGCGATCGGCGGCATCATCGCGTTCATGATCATGCGCCAGCTCGGTGAGATGGTCGCTCAGGAACCGGTTGCCGGTTCGTTCAGCCACTTCGCGTACAAGTACTGGGGCGACTTTCCGGGCTTCCTGTCGGGCTGGAACTACTGGGTGCTGTACGTGCTCGTGAGCATGACCGAGCTGACGGCGGTCGGCACCTATGTGCATTACTGGTGGCCGGGGGTGCCGACGTGGGTGTCGGCGCTGGTGTGCTTCGCGATCATCAACGCGATCAATCTGGCCAACGTCAAGGCGTATGGCGAGACCGAGTTCTGGTTCGCGATCGTCAAGGTCGTCGCGGTGATCGGCATGATCGTGTTCGGCGGCTATCTGCTGCTGAGCGGCCACGGCGGCCCGCAGGCGTCCGTGAGCAATCTGTGGAGCCACGGCGGATTTTTCCCGCACGGTTTCCACAGCCTCTTCATGATGCTTGCCGTGATCATGTTCTCGTTCGGCGGGCTGGAACTGATCGGCATTACCGCCGCCGAAGCCGACGAGCCGCAAAAGAGCATTCCGAAAGCGGTGAATCAGGTGATCTATCGGATCCTGATTTTCTACATCTGCTCGCTGGCGGTGCTGCTGTCGCTGTATCCGTGGAACGAAGTGGCGGCGGGCGGCAGTCCGTTCGTGATGATCTTCTCGCAGATCGGCTCGACGCTGACCGCGAACGTTCTCAATGTCGTCGTGCTGACGGCGGCGCTCTCCGTGTACAACAGCGGCGTGTATGCGAATAGCCGCATGCTGTACAGTCTCGCGGAGCAGGGCAACGCGCCGCGCGCGCTGCTGAAGGTGGACCGGCGCGGCGTGCCGTATATGGCGATCGGCCTGTCGGCGCTCGCCACGTTCACCTGCGTGATCGTCAATTATCTGATTCCCGCTAAAGCACTCGACCTGCTGATGGCGCTCGTCGTGGCCGCACTCGTGCTGAACTGGGGGCTGATCAGCCCGACGCACCTGAAGTCACGCAAGGCGATGGTCGCGGCGAGCGAAACGCTCGTGTTCAAGTCGTTCTGGTTTCCGGTCAGCAACTGGATCTGTCTCGCCTTCATGGCGCTGATCCTCGTGATCCTCGCGATGACGCCGGGACTCTCCGTCTCCGTGTGGCTCGTCCCTGTGTGGCTGCTGTTGATGTGGGCGGGCTATGTGTTCAAGCGCCGTCGCGCGGCCGTGCAGGGTGGTGGCGCGGTGGCGGGGCGTTGAGCTTCTGGAGTTGTGTGAATGAGCGCGGGAGCGTGCGGCTTTGATTGGCTGCACGCTCTTTCTGTTTTTGCTCGGTTGGAACGAAGGCGGCGGGCAGAACACCGACGCAGCGGAAGAGCAACGCAAAAACAAAAAACCCCGCAGGCTGTGAGCTCTAGCGGGGTTGACGTGTGAAGCGAAGCGGCGATACAAAGCAAATTCTTTGGTCAGGACCGGAATTAAATAGTTTCATGAAAAGCTTATCTGCATTGAGGATGGTGATTGTGTTCGGGCGGAACCCCCCAAAAAAACCTCGAATGGTGCTCGCTCCGGCCGCTCGATTGAACCTGCTGATCTCACTCTAAAGGTGGTTCGGCTACTGCCGTTGTCCCGTTTGTTGGGCAGTGTTTTCAATGAAGGCAATCATAATCCCGCATCCGCGGGGTGGGAAAAGACTCGCCCGTGACGAGTCGGACTGAGAGAGACTGTGTTTACAAACAAACATTACGTGCCGGTGTTGAAGTGGCGCCAAGGCGAGTACATTGCATTGAACCGTTTGTCTGCTGATTGGGTTACACCGTTGCTTGAGTTGCCAACGGAAGCATGGGATTTTGAAGCTGATGCACCGGCTAAGAGTCTCGACGATCACGTAGCAAAATTCGGATCCCGCCTCAAACAGAAATGGGATGCTCGTAGATGCTTCGTTGACTCGCCGTTCATTGACGGCGCGGCGAAAGTAAAAAACGGAAAACATCATCTCGTTCAAGTATTTGATCTTGCCGAGCGGAAGGCGCACAGCCGGTGCCAGTTGTCGGGTTGGGTCGAGTTCCTGCTTACATTTCCGCTGTAAAGGCTATTGTTCAATTGGATGGCCGAGGCATGTGCGTTCGTCTAGTGCCAGACGACTTCGATGCGTCGCGTTGCATACCAACATTGGGGCTCTGCTAGCAAAGATCGCAGTACACGTCGGAGAGCGCGACTTAGTGATCGACTGCTCGGCGGACATCGCCAAATCGGCAAAAACTCAGGCGCTCGTTTGGAAGGGGTTGCTTGATCAGGTGCCAAGTTTGAGCGACTGGCGATCGGTTATTGTCGCAGGTACCGCGTTTCCACAGAATTTGCCGGCGTCCATTTTCCGGGCAACTGGAACTGCCCGGCGGGATGACTGGTTGGGGTACAAGGCGCGCTGCTCAGCTGTTGCCTGAAAGTCACCGCGTTCCGACGTTCGGCGATTACGCGGTTGCGTATCCTCAGACCGAAATGATAGACTCTCGTGTGCTCGACCCGAACGCCAAACATTAATGATGACGAATAGTTTATCGCGATGAGTTCACAGGTGAAGCAAAACGGCAGGGCTCAATACGCGACCATCTGCCAAAGTTAACTACCGTTTCTGCGCCGCTGCCCGTATTCATGGGGGGTGACCTATACAATACGGCGATAAATAAAAACCTTGACGATTGCGAACCTTGACGATTGCGCCAAGGGAAATGATAGCATGGGGCACGTCGACTTGGCCCACCGTTGGCAGCAGTCATCACATCACGAAAGTTGTTCGGAATGTCGCCAATTTCTTCGGCGTTTCAAAGCTTTCCTAACATGCTCCCGCAATAAACGGGCAGGAAGGATTTCCGCGAGTAAGGCATATAGTTAGTTCGCCCTGCTGCCTCGTAAGTCCTTCTTGTTGACATCGAGCGCCTCGAGAATGGAAACTACTTCGTCCTTCCAGAGCAAATGGGCGACGTGATAAGGCGAAACCGGGATTGATAGACGCTGGTCTGAGATTTTCTATATGAACCGCTCCGCGTGGCCCGACATAGGAGGCTTTGATTTCCCACCATTCGGGAATCAAATGCGTAGCCTCTTCCGCGTGCTTTTCTCCCACCACGAGAGTGGCCTTGTTGAGGGCGCGAGAATATGGCAACCTGCTGCGGGAGTCTGACGAGATCGTATCAGAGTCGCTTTTCAGCTCGTAGCCGTGGATAAGTCCGTTTATTATAGCAATGTCAACGCGACATGCTCCGTGCTCTAGACCCAATTCTTCTAGGACCTGCACACGCGGATCTAAAATATGGTCTGAGAGCACCTTTCTCATAACAGCGGCACGTACGTCGCGGTCACGAGTGACGAAGCACTTCGACGACTTGTCTGTCGGCAATTTCGGCACAAGCCTTCTGAAACTTTTGGTGAATGATGCGCGATGTTAACACTCCGGTACAAATTGTCCTTAAGGTTCACAGACCAACTTCGAGAGATCCGGAGTCGCCTTCTCAGTCACCCTCTCAGCCAGGATCGAGAACACGGGACTAGCTTTTCACCAGCGAGAGACGCTATGCAGCCAATCAAATTACACGTGCTGTGCGAAGATGCGGCAACTCTGACGGACGATCTCACTGCTTGGGCCGCGACGAGTGGCATTGATCCGGGTTTAACGGTTGTCAACGAACCTGGAATCACGACGACTCTAAATTCACCCATCGTTTATTTGCGTACGTCAGCGAAAGTTTCTTCGAGCAATTTCCCAACTGGCGCACATACATTGAGCAGTAGGCGCGCGATTCTGTGACGCACCTTACGAGAAAAACGCCTGCACGCGGCGGGCATAACCGATTCGGAGATGTCGCGACTGACGAGAAGCGACGAAATCAGTATGATCAGTATGGAATGAGAACTCGCGTTAGGGGACCTGAGCTCAAAAACTCAAAAAAATAAAAAAGGGCCGCAGTCGACGCGGCCCAGTGGGGTCTAGTGATCGCCAACTTTGGAAAGTCGGCGACGGAAGTAGTATGGATGGGAAATTTCGCCATTTCAAGGTGACATTCCCCGCACTTAATCGCCGCCGCGGCCTGTCTTTGCGCGGTATAGATCAACAAGGAAGTCGTCCATTACGGTGTCCCAGTCCGGAGAACCGGGCGCAACGTCCTCCGGATTCTTCTTACCCTGCGCGCGGCGTGTGGCGCGCACGGTCTCCTCAATTGCGATCCCTTGACTGTGGCCTTGTTGGAAGGACGCCAAGATAGCGGTCCAACTGAGCAAGCCGCTTCGCGACGCTCGGCCGGAATACGCCATGCCTTATCAATCGAAGCGCGCAAATGCTCATTAGGTTTTCAACTATTGGATAACGGAGATTCAACTGCCAGTCGTCGCGGAACATTCTCGAGAGAACTCGGATGTCCTTTAACCTAGGCGTTGGAAGCAGACTTTCGGCAACCTTCATCGACAGATGGCCAATCCTTATCCGTTCGAACACAGAGCAGAATTCGCGTCGCGCCGCTAACCAGCCGCTAACCATATTCGTATCGATTCGACTAGGTGGTCCGAGCGTAGCCAGTGTCCCGTGCGAGCGTGAGCAAGGAGCTGCCCAGCGACGAGATGGGCAGAAGTGCTACTCATCCGTTATTGCGCGTGTGGCTGTTTTCCTTAAGCACTTTCGACGCGACGAGATGCAACCGCACAATGGCCTCGCGGACGTCTCACAACTCTGGGTAGGCGCCGATCGATTCGGCTGCATCCATCATGGCGGCGCAGGCCCGGATAGCATCATCCATGCAACCATGATCAACTGCGTCAACTGCGGCGACGGCTCGATAACGATCGTCCACGCGCGGTCTAGGCTCGGTAGACATTACGACCTCGGATAGGGATATCGGATTAATGCTTCGTGCCATTATTATAGTTGGATGCAGAAACCAAGTCGGCCGGCGCGGGCGCCCGCTGCCTATCCCGCGCGGGTACACGTCCATTTGGCCCGTCTTTGTGCCTTCACCTCGACAGGATGGTCTCAGTGTTTGAGCTTGAGCCACTGATATCGCCTCAAACTGTCATGGTGCCGCAAACTAAATGGCTCGGAACGAGCGTTCCTTATCGACTGCCACTTGAAATTTTCCGAGGTGCATTCCCGTGCCTTACGCCCGTGGTGTCCGAGCGGTCGCCCTAGAACAGGAGCTGACGATGATTCATCCCGAGCAAGAGCAATCCATGCTAGCGCTCGCAGATCGCCACATAGCGGAAGCGAAGGACCGAATTGCTGTGCAACAAAAGCGCGTGCAGGACCGGCAGAGAAAAGGGGCAGATTCGTCTCAATCCGAAAAGCTACTTCGCAACATGCAAAACATCCTGCAGTCTTTCACCCAGCATCGGTTCCAGCCAGATCCAACAAGAGCTTGAAAGGCAAGGGCGTTTGCCGCGTAGCTTTGAGGACTAGGCGGCTAGCTCCAACAGATCCGCACGGTCATGTCAGGCACCGTCTCGGCAAGGATTGAAAACACGATGCGGTCGTACGCCGCGCCAAGGTCGTACGCCGCGCCAATCTTCTCGTCCAGGATGTCGCACATTCCATACTGTGCCGTGAGGATAGCGTCCGCCGTGACGTCGGCTTCGTTCAAAAGTTTTTGAGCTTCGATTTTATTCATGCACGTTTATCGACACGCGTCTTCAAACCTTTAGAACAGTTACTGCTTGTGGAGGCGATGAACGCGGTACTTTGCTTCGTTGATTAATGGTCTGCATGGATATGGACACCGCAAAGGCAAGGGTCCAGTGATCAGGGAATAGAAAAGGTTCTGCTTGATAATAGACCCCAAGGGTCTAATACTTCATGTCATGTGGTAGCGCATTCGCGCAGCCCTCATCCCGAAAGGACAGCTCATGAAATTCAAATTTTGCGTTCGCGCTCGCCCACTCGAGGCATATCACGATGCTGTATACCCCCCGACGACGAATCTCGCAGACCTCAAGCACGAGCTCGGTTTCACCGGCAAACAGCTTGCGGAGTTGTTCGGCTTGGCTGGGGATCATCAATGGCGGAAGTACACGGGCGGGCAGGTGCTCCGGCCGACGAGCCCGCAGATACTTTTTTGCCGCTGCACGATTGGAGCTCGACGACAAAACGTTGGAGCGTCTTGTCGAGCGAATGCGTGCCATTGGCGCGATTATCGAGCTGCACGCCGACCCAGAATCTACGTCGCTCGAGAACGAGTAGTTGCTATAGCTGTACGGATCTCCCGCGATTTTTCATCGGCGTGCACTAGCGGCGGAGCCTCGATCAGAGGCGCCCGCTCTAGTGGCATACCGACGACGTCACGCCTGTCGCATTGCATTGCGACATTTGTGATCGTGTGAACTTCGTTACAGCTAACCGGAGGTCTCTACCATGACTTCAAGCAACGTCAGAGACACTTCAGGGAAACCTCAGGGCCGATTGAGCCGCTTGGACAGATCGGCGACCAGAATCGCCATGCGCGCTGGTTTCTCGTAGCACGCCACGTCGTAATCGCGGATCACTTGGCTGATTTCCGATTCGCTCGCCTTGCCGGTGAGCAGTTCGCCGGTGAGCACGAAGATCGGCGCATCCGGATTTTCCGACGCGCGCACCGCGCGAATCGCCGTCGCCGAGGTTTGCGAGCCGAACAGCCAGTCGATCACGACACCGTCGAACACCTGCGTTTGCAACTGCTCGGCGAACGACGCGAGACCGTAGATCGCAACCGCCGCGAAACCGCTGCGCTCGAGGTAATCGCGCAGGTTGTCGGCGGAAGACTGGTCATCGTCCACCACGGCGATGGTAGGTTTATCCGTCCCGGCGCGGCGCGGGTAGATCTCGATCTTGTGCACTTCGTAGGCGCTCTGGTAGAGCGCACTGTCGTGCCGCGCCACGCGCCACTGGCCGAGCCGCGAATAGGCGACGAATTCTGGGCGGCTGCCCGGTTCCAGCGCCGCGCCGACCCAAGCCGTGCAGGCGAGTTCCACCGCACCGATGCTGAAGAGCGCTTCTTGGGCAATCGCGCCGACCATGCCCAGATCGAGCAACTGCGCGCCGAAGAGTTGCGCGGCCGGTTCGCCGAACGCCTCGGCGACTTTCTTGATCTGCGACAACGTCCACGGACTGTTGCCGCGCAGCTTGCGGTGACCCTGGGAAAAACTCAGGTCGAGAATGCGGCACAACTCCGTGGTTTGCTGGCGTTTGCCGATGCCATGCCGGCTCATCAACTCGCGTACGCGCTCGGCGACTGTGATGGAGTCTGGGGAGTGTGTTTCGTTGGTCATACTGCGTGAAAGTCCGCCATCTTGATGTGTACTGTAGGCTGCGATATGACAGGCGTACGGCAGTGATGCGCCTCTCATACGCATTGACGCCACTATGCGGGGGACAGCAAATGTACCTCAAAACGCCGCGCGGTCCACCTCTTTGTATGACCCGCGCCGAGTCCGACATTGCAGAATTATTCGGACAACTTTGACGAACCGCCTACGCCGCCCATTTAAGCGGCATCCATGTCATTTTACCGATTAAACGGGGCTTAATCGGCAAAGAAATAGCGGATTCGTGCTACGGCGATCAAAAAAGAATTTTTCAGCGAGGCGGCATCGCTTCCAGCCGGTCGGCGGATTTTTGCAGGCCTGCGAAGATCGCTTTTGCGACCTTCGCCGGAAAGCCGGTCGGCAGTTCGGCGGCAACCCGTTCGATGACGCGTAGCGTGTCTTCGATCAGCCGCTGGATGAGCGGCTCGGCGCTGTCGCCGTACGAGCATTTCTGCGCCATCGTGTTGAAATGGCGGCGCTGCACGTCGCGGAAGGCGTCGTGTTTGCTGCGCGACCACATGCCCATCGCGAGTCGCGCCTTGAACTAGGACCACTGGTTCGGGCCGCTGCTTTCCACCGGCCAGATCGACATGACGTCGTACAGCGGCGTGAGCCGGTATTCGCCGCCCGCGAGCAGCCGGATGCTGAAATTCTTCGCGTGATCGTCCGGCGGCGGCGAGCATCCAGAACAGAATCTAGCTGGCGAGCAGCGTTTCGATGTCCTCGCGCGCCGCCACCGACTGCTGCAGGATCCGCGCAAGATCGAACACGCCTGGGCCGTCCTCGTTTTCATACTTGCGATGCGACGGCACGCCGTACACTTGGCAGAAATCCTCCTGTGGCAGACGCAGAAGCCATTCGCCGCGCGAATGCAATTGCCGGCCGAAGCGCTCGACGCACAGCACGCGCTGCCGGCCGAACGTCATGATTTCCGTGTTCGCGACCGGCAGGCCGAATGCTCCGAGAATTCGAGGCACAGTCATTCGTTTTCGACCGACGTGCTGAGGTCGGCGAGCCGGTTGCCTACCAGCCCGAGCGGCAGCTTGAGAATGTGGGTGGTGGGCGTCGCGCCGTGCGGACGCAGCCAAGCGCCGCCGTGGCGCAGCAGCGCGGTTTTTTCCTGGGTGCGCCGGCAAGCGAGATGCGAAAGTCGTCCGCTTCGTCGGGCGCGCCGAGCGCCGGGCTGCTCACCGTGCGCGCGAGCATCGCCTCGATGTCGTCGTCCGTAAGCGGCGTGCCGTCGATGCGGTCGACGCCCGCCGGCGTGTCATCTTCACCCAGCAGTTGCACCGCGCCCACGCAGTTGCGGCCGATGGCTTGTAGCAGGTCGAACGCGTCGAGCGTCTCCGTGCGGTAGCGTTGGGCGATGCGTTTGCGGATCGCGTCGCTATCGGGCAGCAGGTTGTCGAAATAGTTGAGCATCCGCGCGCCTTTGTGCGGCAGGTTGCCCGGCGCAAAGGGCAGAGAAGAGCGACAACGGCCGGCCGGCGGCCGAGGCGAGCCATGCGGGCTCGTAGGCGAACTCCATCGGGCCGCGCGTGGGCAAACACCACATGCCGACCCGTTCGCCGTTCGCCCAGACCGAAAGCGCGCGTGAATGCGCCTGACGTCCCGTGCTCACCACTCGACCGGAGACGCCGCGCCCGGCGGCGCGTCAGGCGACGGCTGGTTTCTGTTGTGGACCTGCAGTTGCAGCCCGTAGGCGCCGCACAGCGCGAGCAGTTGAGCGACGGTGAGCGCGGCGGCCTCGGTTTCCAGCGACGAAATGCGGCTCTGACTCACGCCCACGCACGCTGCTGCCGCCGCCTGCGTGAGTCCGGCCTGACGCCGGCTGGCGGCGAGCAATTGCACCAGTTGATCTGGCGTGGCGATGGAATGGATCATGACGGATTATTCGCGAGACGAATAAATTTACTTTATGCGAATATCTGTATGGCAGATAATGCTGCCGCTGGTTACATTCCATCGCTTACATTCCGCTGTTCCGCTTCGCTCGACAACTCGCCTTATTCCAATGACCACGACTTACCCGCTGCACACAAGCTTCACCGCCGCCGATCAACCGTTTCCAAAATAGAGGTCGACGTCGTGATCGCCGGCGCGGGCATCATGGGCTGCGCCGCCGCGTACTATCTCGCGCCTCATGGGCTTTCGGTGGTGGTGCTGGACAAATCGCGGATTGCCGGGCAACAGTCGTCACGCGCGTGGGGTTTCGTGCGCCAGCAGGGGCGCGAATCAGCCGAAGTGCCGTTGATGATGGCCGGCATCCCGCTCTGGAAAGAACTCGAGCGCGAACTGGATTTCGACCTCGAATGGCGGCAGGGCGGCTGCCTTTACGTCGCGACCGACGAAGAAGACTGGACCTCGTTCCAGCAATGGATGGACGTCGCGCATCAGCACGGACTCGACATGCGCACGCTCGATCGAAAGCAGATCGACACGATGGTGAGCGGCATGCAGGTCGCCGCGCTCTTTTTCGAAGGCTGCGGCGTGGTCGGCGTCGAACTGGCGGCGGGCGCGAGCAGCTGGCGTCTGCTGAAAACGCTCGGGCTCGAACTGCCGCAACAGGCGGTGCGGGGCACCTGCATGCGCACCAACGCGCTGCCGCCCGTCACGGCGTCCACGTTCTGGGGACACGGGCTCGGCGTGCGGCAACGGGCCAACGGCGCAATCAATCTCGCGGACGACATGCAGGTCGACGTCGACATGACGCTCGGCCATTTCCGCGCGCTCAAATGGGTTTCTGCCCAAACTGTGGACGCAGCGCGAGAAGTTCAGCCTCCATCTGAACGGCGCGTGTCTGCGCGATCTGCGCGAGCGTTTGTCGGGCGGCGTGCCGAAGAGCGAGCGCGTACTGCATCCGCGAGATCCGAACCCGCAGCTGAACGCGAGTCACGCACCGCGTGCACTCGAAAAACTGCGCGTGCTTTTTCCCGCACTGAAGGACACGCAGGTGGTCGAAGCGTGGGCCGGTCTGATCGACGTGCTGCCGGACGGCATTCCAGTGATCGACGCGCCGCCGCAGGTACGCGGCCTGACGATCGCCACGTGTTTCTGCGGACACGGCTTCGCGATGGGGCCGATCGTCGGCAAACTGCTCGCCGAGCTGAACGACGGCGGCGAGCCTTCGCTCGATCTGTCCGCGTTCCGTCTGCAGCGCTTTTTCGACGGCACGATGCAGCGGCTGCGCAGCATGCTTTAAACATCCGCCACACATTTCACGCTTCACGCAACCGATGAATCAACCCACCTTGCGCCACAGCGGCGTGCCGTATTACAGCCAGTGGGGCAGTCCCGACTGGGTCCGCGCCATCGTCAAACGGCAGGCCGACCCTTGCGACGATCCTGACTGGTAGCGCAGCGGCTTCGCAGACCCGGAGCGCTACCGTTTCTGGGCGAAGCGACTGTGCGGTCTAACGTGCTTCGAATCCGCGCTAGAAGAGATCGCGGCGCGTCTCGCGATGCCGACACGCTCGCCATCGTGTCGGTGAGTCCGAAGGTGCGCTATCCCGAACGGCCGAACGAGCGGCGCGGCGATCATCTGATTCTGCTGCACGGGCGCGACGAAAACGGCGTGTGGTTCCACAACCCGTCGGGTATCGCGCCGCATCAGGCCGACGCCTATCTGCTGTTCGCGACGATGACACGCTTCTACGCAGGGCGCGGGATGACGTTGCGCTGGGTATGCTGAACGGCCAACGCCGGGCGCGCATCACAGGATGGCCGGCACGCCGCGCTCACACGACCTGCAGCGATCTGTTCTGGCCCGTTTTATGCTAATGGCTCGTCACGCTCTCCGCCCTCGGCACATTCACGTCGGGGAACGCGGCCACCGAGGACGAGCAGGCCAAGGCCTGCCGCGGCGACGCCATGCACTTCTGCGCGGCAGACATCTCGAACAAGGAAAAGATCACCGCGTGCATGAAGCAGCACGTCGACGAGTTGAGTCCCGCGTGCGTGCCGCGCGATGTTCAAAGGCGGAAAGAGCGGTGCCAAAAAGCACGTCCCAATAGCGAGACCGGCGTGCCGTGAGCGCGAGTGCGGTCGAGGCGTTCCGGACGATCGCTTACCTCGCGGCATAAGCGTCTTGCCGGAAATGCCACGACACCGTGTCGCCGGGAAAAAAGCCTGAAAAACAGGGGTTTGGCGTGAACCGTTGGCATATTGCGCCAACGTGGGGCACATCGTGCTGTGCAAACAATCGCAAAACGTTGCACCATAGACGTTTGTCAGAAAAGGTTTGGGCGAGGTGCCCGCTTCGTCTATGCTTTTTTCTGCTCCGACCAACGCCTCTTTCCTTACGACGCTGCGACCGCGCTATGACGACTCAATCCGCTCCTGCCTCTTCCGCTTTGCCGCTCGACATGATCATTTTCGGCGGCACCGGCGACCTGTCATTCCGCAAGCTGCTGCCCGCGCTTTACATGGCGCATCTGCACTGCAATCTGCCGCCGGACACCCGCATTCTCACGATCGGCCGCAAGCCCTGGTCGCGCGAGGAGTACATCAGCGAGTTCATGGAAACGAAGGCAAAGCCCTTCATCGAAAAGAAGGCGTTCAATGCGGCCGTGTGGGACAAATTTCTCGCGCTCTTTGAATACGTGCGCATGGACGTCGATTCGCCGGAAGACTACGCGCGTCTTGCCGAAGTCTCACGTCCGAACGTGTGCCGCGTGTTCTATCTCGCGACGTCGCCGGATCTGTTCACGAATATCTGCAACAACCTAGCGTCGGCCGGATTGATCGACGAAAACTCGCGCGTCGTGCTCGAAAAGCCGCTGGGTCACGATCTGGCTTCGGCGCAGGAAATCAATACGGCGGTCGGCAAGCATTTCGACGAAGCGCAGATCTACCGGATCGACCATTACCTCGGCAAGGAAACGGTGCAGAACCTGATGGTGCTGCGCTTCGGCAATCCGATTTTCGGGCCGCTGTGGCAGGCGCCGTACATCAAGAGCGTGCAGATCACGGTGGCGGAAACGGTTGGCGTGGGCAGCCGCGCGGGCTTCTATGACAAGACCGGCGCGCTGCGTGACATGGTGCAGAACCATCTGCTGCAATTGCTATGCATCGTCGCGATGGAACCGCCCGTTTCGCTCGACCCGGACGCCGTGCGCGACGAGAAACTCAAGGTGCTGCGCTCGCTGCGTCCGATGACGCCCGAAGACATCGCGCGCGACACCGTGCGCGGCCAGTACACCGCAGGCACCGTCGAAGGCGAAGCGGTGAAGGGCTATCTGGAAGAAGACAACGTGCCCACTGGCAGCCGCGCGGAAACCTTCGTCGCGTTGCGCGCGCACATCAACAACTGGCGCTGGGCACACGTGCCGTTCTTCCTGCGCACCGGCAAGCGCATGCAGAAGAAGGTGTCGGAAATCGTCATCGAGTTTTCCGAACTGCCGTTCTCGATCTTCCCGAACAATGGCCGCAACTACGGCAACCGTCTCGTGATCCAGTTGCAGCCGGAAGAGTCGATCCAGTTGCAGGTGCTCGCGAAGGAGCCGGGCAGCGGCATGCACATGCTGCCGGTGAACCTGAATCTGGATTTGCAGCAGGCTTTCACCGAGCGTCGCGCGGAAGCGTATGAGCGTTTGCTGATCGACGTGATTCGCGGACGCCTCACGCACTTCATGCGCCGCGACGAACTCGAAGCCGCATGGGCGTGGGCCGAGCCGATCCTCGAAGGCTGGGCGAAGTCGGGCGAGAAGCCGCGTGGTTATACGGCGGGCACGTTTGGACCGGCTGCCTCCAACGCGCTGATGGCGCGTGAAAACGCGGTGTGGGCCGAGGAGTCGCAATAACGCGCTATAACGTGCGTTGCGCTCTATTGACCGTTGATACGTAAAAAGGTGGCCCGTTTGTACGGGCCACCTTTTTATTGCATCGCTGACCTGCTTGGTGCTTTACGGCAGCGAGATCGTCAACGTAGCCGATTGCGGACCAAGCTTAACCACCTGAGAATACGGCGCCAACGTGCGCAACGTCTGGTCGCGCAGATACGTATTCAACCCGAGATATGCGCGAGCAGACTGACGAGCGCGAACACCGCGCCGATCGACCACAATGGCACCTCGCGCTTGAGCCGGTGCGCGACCTGATCGGGGCAGCGGCCAATGCGGCGCGAACGGCGCGCGCTTGCCGTATGCAGCAGCCATAACGATGCGATGTCGCCCGAACGGAATTCGATGATGTTCTTCGTGGGCTCGCGGTGAAAACCGTAGAGCGTATTCACTTTCGCCTGCAACGTGTCGATCAGCTGGCGCAGCCGGTGATGCAGGATGGGCGATGCGTCGATGGCGAGGCAGGACGGCACGAACGGTCGTCGATTTCGAAACCGGACGTGGCCGTGCGGCGCACGCGCACGAGCAACACGGAGAGCAACTGGGCGCGCGGCTCGCTATGCGCCACGAGTTTGACGCTGGTCTTCAGAAACGTAATGTCGGCTTCGGCAGCGTTCGTGAAGTGATCGCCCACTGGCGTCTGCTCGCTCACGTAACGCGCGTTGCTGTCCTGCGAGTAATTGGCGCCGTTTTCGCGCAGTGGATGCAGCGCGAGATTAATTAAGAATGTGAATTCGTTGATGCCGTCGGGCAGCGTGTCGAGCGCGATGGGCGGCAGCAGGTCGTCGGCTTGCGGCGCGGAGTAGAGCGCGCCGTCGGGAAATACCAGCGACAGTTCGCTCACGCGCAGCACGTTGCTGCCGAGCGCGTCGCGATCGAAGCGCACCGAACGCACGCCCCAGTTATAAGGCTGGATTACTTGGGTCGATTCGAACAGGCGCGCTTCGTGATAAGCGTCCTGCCGCTGAAAATGCTGAGGCCTCAGAAACAGACATTCCTCCCCAAAGCACTTTTGCCGAATAACTCATCTCAAACCTGTTATATGCGTTCAGTGTATGGCGCGCCCGAAGATAAACCATTCAGGCGGCGCATTGTTAATCCTCTAAAAATCGTTAAATCGTATTTTTACCGCATCTTTAACCGCAGCTAACCGAGGAAAGCATATTCAGCGGTTGTGCCGGCAATCCATGTTCCGGCGGGATCACTGTGCCGTTCGTTACCGTCATTGCACAGCTATGTAGGCCGATCATTATGCCGGATTTCTCCGACTTCGCCGGATCGAAGGCGAATTTCCAGTGCTGCATCGCCGGATCCCGGAATAGAGCGACGATACCGAATGCCTGCGCTTCACGCGAGACTTTTTCGGTAACGACGTAACGCTGACCGGGGATCAGCGTGACTTCCCGTACTCCCAGCAAATCGCCGCCGAGTGTGGTCTTTTCCTTTGCCGGATCCGTAAATGAGTTGAATGGCACCTGCTGGAATGAAGTAGGGTTTTTCAGCGTATAAAGCCGCACGACGAGCGCCAATGGGCGTTTTTCATTTGCCGCATTCAGATTAGGCGCGGCATATAACGTGAGACCTACATTTCGCGGCGGCTTCTGGGCGTCCGGCAACCCGGGTTTGTCAAGGCCGCTCGCCTGCAAGGTCGCGTTGGCAGAGGCTCCGAGCACGGTCACGTCGGCTGCGCAGCCCCCAGGATCAGGCACGCGGCGGCATTCGCAAGCAATAGCGAGGTATGGCGAACAAGACGCGAATTCATATACTTCGACCGGCCGGCGGCCGCCCCCGTCAATACAGCTATAACGAATTGAATACGGCTCTTTTGCAGCGTCGTATTGCCACTCATTGCCGCTTTATGCAAAGCGCATGGACATTGCCGATTGCCCGTTTTTTGATGCGGGTGAATGGAAAATTTTGCCGCTCATTACATTGCCACTATTACCCCAGGAAATAATTTCTCTATGTTTCTTTTAAATGATGGACACGCATTTTTGTGCAATCCTTCTTCACACGAAAGTTGAATTATCGAAATTTGGCCTGTACTATACCCGCGCACTTGAAGCAAAGCAAAACTCCGGTTTCTCCTTGAATTATAAAATTCGCACGTCGGTGAAAAACGATGAATGAGCGTCTGTTAGTAATCTGGGGTTGTGTTGGCATGCGGCGTGATGGCCGGTTGTGCGACACAGGGTAACAACGTGGCGACCACACCTGAGGCTTTTAATAAGCAACTCGCGGGCGCAGATACCGTTGCCAAAGGCGGCGATCAGGATCGCGCTATTGCGCTTTATCAGGAACTTTCTAAAACCGATCCGACGCGTGAAGAAGCGTGGTCGCGTATTGCGCAGATCCAGTTCACACAGGGCCATTATGGCCAGGCGATCGTCGCGGCTCAGGAAGCATTGCAGCGCGATCAATCCGACCGTCAGGCAAAGAGTGTTCTGGCCGTGGCCGGTTTGCGCGTCGCCACGCAATCGCTTGACGAGTTGCGTCAGGACGCGTCGCTCGCGGGCGATGCCAAATCCGACGCGCAGACGCTTGCCAAGCAGTTGCGCGACACGCTCGGCGAAGCCACGCTGTTCCCGCCCGACCCGAACGACAAGCCGGTTCCCAAGAAAAGCACGTGATTTGCCACGTCGTGAAGGCGAAGCCTGCCGCTGCGGCCGAAGCGACGAAAGCGAATACGGGTGCTGCGTCCGCGGCACCGGCAGCGCCAAGGCCGCGCAAAGCGGCGGCGTGTCCGATCCGTTCAGCGCGCTGCGCTGATCCACACGCCTGATTCATCAGCACCCGGAAGCCGACGATGGCGAAAAAGAAAGTATTCGAAAACGCTTGCAAAAAGTGCGGCCGCCCCGCGTTTAGTTGACCTATGAGGTTGAGCGCGGCGATGCGATCGAGGTCAAGGAATTGCCATTCGTGGTCGGTGTGGTTGCCGACCTCGCCGGTCAATCCGAAGTCGAGCAGCCGAAGCTGCGCGATCGCAAGTTCGTGAATATCGACCGCGACAATTTCGACGACGTGATGAAGGCGATCGAGCCGCGTGCCACATTCCAAGTGGAAAACCGCCTGAGTGACGCGGGCGGCAAGTTCGCTGTCGACCTGCATTTCAAGTCGATGGCCGACTTCAATCCCGACGAAGTCGTCGTGCAGATCGAACCGCTGCGTCAGTTGCTCGAAGCGCGCTCCAAGCTCGTCGACCTGCGCAACAAGCTCCCGGCAACGACAAACTCGAAGACCTGCTGAGCGAAGTACTCAACAAAACGCAGCAGTTGCAAACGCTGGCAAAAGACCAAGGCAACGCGGCTGACCAGAACGGCGGCACGCCGGATCAAGACAAGCAGGGCGAATAAGCACGGGGTGTGAGATGAATCAGCAAACGGCAGCAGCTCAACTCGCCGCCGCGCAAGGCGGCACGGAATCCACGCTGCTCGACGATGTCGTCGAGCAGCGTGGCGAAATCCGATTCCAAACACGCGCGCGAAAGACCTGATCGGCGAACTCGTGAATCAGGTGCTCGACGGCACGGTGGTGGTGTCCGACAACCTGTCGGACACGGTCGACGCACGCGTGACCGAGCTCGACCGCCTGATCTCCGCGCAATTGAGCGCAGTGATGCACGCGCCGCAATTCCAGCGCATGGAGAACACGTGGCGCGGCCTCGATTATCTGTGCAAGGAAAGCAATACCGGCGCAACGGTGAAGATCAAGGCGCTGCATGCGCCGAAGCGCAACCTCGTGCGCGATTTCAAGACCGCGATCGAATTCGATCAGAGCGCGCTCTTCAAGAAGATCTACGAAGAAGAGTTCGGCACGTTCGGCGGCTCGCCGTTCAGCACGATCATCGGCGACTTCGAAGTAACGCGTCAGCCGGAAGACGTGTACTTCATCGAACAGATGTCGCACGTGGCCGCCGCCCGCGCACGCGCCGTTCATCGCGGCCGCTTCGCCTGAACTGCTAGGCCTCGAAACCTTTGCCGATCTCGGCAAGCCGCGCGATCTTGGCAAGGTGTTCGACACCGTCGAATACGCGAAGTGGAAGTCGTTTCGCGACGCCGAAGATTCGCGCTACTTCGGTTTCACGATACCGCGTTTTCTTGGCCGCCTGCCGTTCAATCCGAAAGACGGCACGATGGCGGAAGGCGTCAACTTCGTCGAAGACGTGGACGGCACCGATCACAGCAAATCCCTGTGGTGTAACGCGGCGGTCTGGTCGAAGATCTGCCCACGCATACGTTCAAGACGGACGACGGTGAAGTGGTATTGAAATGCCAGACCGAAATCGCGATTACCGACCGCCGTGAAAAAGAACTGAGCGACCTCGGTTTTATTCCGCTCGTGCATTGCAAGAACTCGGATTTGCCGCGTTCTTCGCAGCGCAATCGGTCCAGAAGCCCAAGAAATACAGCACCGATAGCGCGAATGCGAATGCTGTCCTGTCAGCGCAACTGCAGTACATCTTCTCGGTATCACGCGTCGCGCACTACCTGAAGGCGATGATGCACGACAAGATTGGCAGTTTCGCTTCTGCACAGAACGTCGAAGTTTTCCTGAATCGTTGGATCTCGCAGTACGTGCTGCTGGACGACAACGCCACTCAGGAACAAAAGGCGCAGTTCCCGCTGCGTGAAGCGTCGATACAGGTCTCGGAAATTCCTGGCAAGCTTGGTGCGTATCGTTCGGTCGCATTCCTGCATCCCTACTTTCAACTGGACGAGCTCTCCATCTCCCTGTGCCTCGTCGCCGATCTGCCGAAACCGGCAAATTCATAAACGAAGTCAGAAAGCCCGGGCCAGCTGCCCGGGTTGACTGTTAAAACCACCTCTTTGGGGAGTCGATGAGTTATGAAGGATATCTATTTTAAATTCGGCAATCCGGCGATCAAGGGCGAGTCCGCCGATAAAGATAACGCTGGCTGGATCGAGATCGATTCGTGGAGCCATTCCATCACGCAACCGCGTCGGCAACGGCATCGACTGCCGGCGGCCACACGGCTGAGTGTTGCGAACACGCCGACATGCAGTTCACGAAAGATATCGATGTGGTCAGCCTGCTGATCTATCAGCACGCATCGGGCGGCACGACGTTCGACGAAGTCACGATCGACTTCATGCGTTCGGACGGCGAAGGCAAGCGCATTAAGTATCTGGAAGTGAAGCTGAAGTACGTGATCATCTCCAGCGCGACGCCGAGCGTGGTGGGCGAAGGTCTGCCGACCGAGCAGTTCTCGCTGAAATACGCTGCCGTGCAATGGAAGTACACGCAGCAGAAGATCGGCGGCAACTAGGGCGGCAACGCGCAAGGCGCGTGGAGCCTTACGAAGAACGACAAGACGTACGCGGTCTGATTCGTCGGGTGTGCGCGCGTGCGTCGCCTCATACGGCTGACGCGGGCGGCGCACGCCGCGTATCGAACCGGTTCTTCGGATACCGATGAAACGTTTCGAACCCAGTTTTCTCGACAAGCCTGTTCGACGACGAACCGCATTTGCCGGCCTCTCCGGCAAATGCGGCAATTGTCGCTGGATGAACTGAAAAGCACGGTTGCGCGCGACGTGGAAGCGATCCTGAAACGCGGATCGCTCTGACGGAACACGAACTCGCGGCCTTGCCCGAGTGTCAGCGCTCGGTGCTCACGTATGGGCTGAACGACTTCGCGGGCCTGAGTCTCGCGAGCCATTACGACCGTACGTTCATCTGCAAATCGATTCAACAGGCGATCGCGCAGCATGAACCGCGTCTGCAACAGGTGGTGGTGACGCTCGAACTGAACGAGCAGTCCACCAACGCGCTGAACTTTGCGATTCAGGCGCTGCTCGTCGTGCATCCGGCAGAAGAACCGGTGAGTTTCGACGCGATGCTGCAGCCGTCCACGTTGCAATATTCGGTGACGCGTGCACGCGCAAAGCTGTAAGCGGGTTTTGCTGGAAGCCCGTGTGAGTCAGTACCGCATTTTCCGCTGCTGTAACGCGCCACGGCGGCGGCACGATGAGTTGGAGATGGACTAGGTCCGGGGATAGATCGATGAAAGAATTGCTGCCGTATTACGAGCGCGAATTATCATTTCTGCGGCGTTATTCGCGCGATTTCGCCGAGTGCTATCCGAAGATCGTGGCACGCCTCGCCATGTCGGGCGAGCATTGCGAAGACCCGCATGTCGAGCGGATGATCGAATCGTTCGCGCTCCTGGGCACGCGGATCAACAAGAAGCTCGACGACGAGTACCCCAAATTCACCGAAGCGCTTCTCGAAGTGCTATATCCGCATTATCTGCAGCCGTTTCCTTCGTGTTCGATTGCGCAACTGGGCACGTCCGCCGCGTTGAGTCATCTCACGGAGCCGGTGCTCGTGGAGCGCGGCACCGAACTCAAATCGCGGCCCATTCGCGGCGTGCAATGCCGTTTCCGTACAGCCTACGACGTCACGCTCGCGCCCGTGCGGATTTCCGAGGCGAAGTACACATCGGTGGCGATGGCACCGAGCGCGACCGTATTGCCCAGCAATGCGACGGCTATCGTTTCGATCACGTTCGAATCCACGGCAGCGCAACTCGATCTCTCCTCGCTGAAAGTGGCGAGCCTGCGCGCCCATCTGCATGACGAGCAGTCGTTTATCGCGGCGCTGGCGGACTGTCTGTTCGTGAACGCGATGGCGACGTATGTCGAAGCCAATCGCAGCGGCGTGTGGACACCTTTGCGCGCGTCGCCGCTCGTGCAGGCCAGTTTCGAGGAGGCCGACGCGCTGATCGATTACCCCGCGAAATCACATCCCGCCTATCGGCTTCTCACCGAGTACTTTGCGTTTCCTGAGAAATTCAATTTCGCCGACTTCGACATCGGCGCCATGACACGCGCGAGCGGCCGCTGCCAGCGGATCACGTTGCACGTCGTGCTGAAAGAAGTGCGCAGCGACTCGCATGTCGCGCGGCTACTCGATTCGTTGTCCGCGCATCACTTCATCTATTCTGCACGCCGGTCATGAATCTGTTCGAGCAGCACGGCGAGCCGATCCGCGTGAATCATCGGGCGGTGTCGTATCCGGTGATTGCCGAGGCACGCCGCGCATCGCCTACGAGGTGTATTCGATCGACTCGGTGAAACTCTTGCGGCAGCAGGCACACGAGGAATCGGTGATCGATTTCCGACCCTTCTATTCGCTTCATCATGGCGAAGCGGCGTGTGCGGGCCACTACTGGTTCGCGCGCCGCAACGACTGGGTGGCGCAAAAGAGTCCTGGTTACGAAACGGAAATCTCGATCGTAGATATCGATTTCGAACCGGCCGCGCCGCAAACGGATACGCTGAGCCTCGATCTCACCCGCACAAATCGCGATCTGCCCGCGGGTCTCGCTGTCGGGCTCGAAGGCGGCGATCTGTTTCTCGAAGGCGGTTCGCTCACGGGCAGCAGCTCGATGTTGCGCCGTCCCACACCGAGCGTACGCTTCGAAAGAGGACGCGCCGCGCACTGGCGGCTGATTTCACATCTCGCGCTGAATGACGTGTCGCTTGCCAACAGCGGACTCGCGGCGCTCAAGGAAATGCTCGTGCTCTACGATCTACGGCGCACGGCGGTCTCCGCACGTCATATCGACGGAACTCGTCGGCATCGAACAGCACACGGCCGTGCAATGGCTGCCGGGCAAACCGTTCGCCACTTTCGTGCGCGGCATCGAAATTCGCCTGACGATCGACGAGGAACATTTCGTCGGGACGAGTCTCGCGTCGTTCGTGCGCGTGATCGATACCTTCTTCGGGCTGTATGTGCATCTGAACAGCTTTGTGCAATTGGTCGTCGTGTCGAAACGCACAGGCGAGGAGATCTTGCGATGCAAACCGCGCAGCGGCGAATCGATCCTGGCGTAGTCGAACAGCTCCTCGACGAACCGCATCGCTTCGAATTTTTTCGGGCGGTGCGCATTCTCGAGAAGTGGTTCGCACAACGTTTGCCTTCGCAATCCATCCGGTCGGGCGACGTCGTCGCGCAACGTCTTGCGTTTCGCAATTCGCTTTCGATGTCGTTTCCGCCGAGCGAAATCCACGACGCGCAGTCGTACAGCGATGAAGGTGCGGCGCTGAAGGAAAAAGCGGAGCGCACGGCCGCATTGGAAAACGGCTCGCTGGAGAAAGTGGAAATCACGCCGGCGTTTTTCAGTCTGCTCGGCGGACAGGGCACCTTGCCGCTGCACTACACCGAACAGATCATCGCGCGCGAACAGATGAGGCGCGACCGTGCCGTGCGCGAATCCTTCGATGTGTTCTCGAATCGCGCCACCGCGTTGTTCTATGCGGCGTGGAAGAAGTACCGCTTGCCGTTTCATTACGAGCTGGATCGCGACGAACGTTATCTGCCGCTATTGCTCGCCATCGCGGGCGTGGCGGATGAGGACACGCACGAAAGCCTGCAAAAAGGCGAGGGCGCGCTATTCGACGAAGCCATCGCTGGTTATGCGCTCGCTGCACGGCATAGGCCAGTGTCGGCGGCTTATCTGCAACGCACGCTGTCGGAGTACTTCAAGGTGCCGGTGCGCGTCGAGCAGTTCGTCGGCAAATGGTACGATGTGCCGCGCGATCAGCTGACCGTGCTCGGCGGCGTGAACGCCACGCTCGGCGCAACGGCGCTCTCGGGCGAACGCGTCTGGTAGCGCGACATGCGTGCGCGCCTCGTGATCGGTCCGCTCGATAAGGCCGAATACGAAGCGTTCCTGCCGGGCACCGATCGCGCGGTGGCACTGGGGCGCATGCTGACGCTGCTTGTGGGCGTCACGCTCGAATACGAGGTCTCGCTGGTGCTGCGGCGCGAAGCGGTGGGGCCGAGCCTGCTGAGCGCGGGCGCACGGCTCGGCTGGGACGCGTTTCTATGCACGAAGGAAGCGGACCGCGATCGCGCGGACGCGCGCTACGAATTGCACGTGATTCACTGAACATAACGATAGAAAACGAACCCGGATCGCACGACATGAGTACGTCCCTCAACACCTTGATCGCCAAACTGAACCCGACCTGCCGTCAGGCGGCTTTGATTGTCTCGCGTGCGGTCACTACGAGGTGGATCTCGAACATCTGCTGCTGGCGTTGCTCGAAGAACCCGCGAGCGACGTCGCGTTAACATTGCGTGCGAGCCGGATCGATGCGCATGCATTGCGCGCCGATATCGAACGCGAATTGCAGCGCCTGAAAACTGGCAATACGCGTACGCCGGTTTTTTCGCAGCAGCTGATCGAACTGCTCAAACAGGCGTGGCTCATTGCGTCGCTCGATTCGCAGATTGGCCGCATCCATTCGGGGCATCTGCTGCTCGCCTTGCTGGGTGCGCCGGATCTCGCGCAGTTTGCCGAGCGCATGTCGCCGCTGTTGCGCGATGTGCGCGTGACGGATCTAAAGCACAAGTTCGATGAACTGACCGCCGGTTCGCGCGAAGCGGAACGCAGCACAGCGGCGGACTCGGTGGAAAGCGAAAACACGGACGATGCAGCCGCTGCGCTGCCGGGGGTACCTTCAAAAACACAGGCGCTCGATACGTACACGAGCAATCTCACGCAGCGCGCACGCGACGGCAAGATCGACCCCGTGATTGGACGCGAAAGTGAAATCCGGCAGACCATCGACATCCTGATGCGGCGCCGCCAGAACAATCCGATCATGACGGACGAAGCGGGAAGCGGGCGTGGGTAAAACCGCGGTCGTGGAAGGGCTCGCGCTTCGCATTGCCGCCGCCGACGTGCCCACGCCGCTCAAAGGCGTCGCATTGCACGTGCTCAATATGGGCCTGTTGCAGGCGGGTGCGAGCGTGAAGGGCGAGTTTGAAAACCGCCTGAAGAACGTGATCGACGAAGTGAAGAAGAGCCCGCATCCGATCATTCTCTTTATCGACGAAGCGTACAAGATCATCGGCGCGGGCGGCCAGGCCGGTCAGAACGACGCGGCGAACCTGTTGAAGCCCGCGCTCGCGCGCGGCGAATTGCGCACGATTGCCGCGACCACGTGGAGCGAGTACAAGAAGTACTTCGAGAAAGACGTGGCGCTGGCGCGGCGTTTCCAGGTCGTGAAAATCGAGGAGCCGAGCGAGACGCTCGCCGCCGCCATGTTGCGCGGCATGGCGGCGCTCATGGAAAAGCACTTCAACGTGCGCGTGCTCGACGATGCGATTACCGAAGCGGTACGTCTGTCGCATCGCTATATCAGCGGCCGTCAGTTACCGGACAAGGCGATCAGCGTGCTCGACACGGGTCTGCACAAAAGTGGCGCTCGCGCATAGCTCCACGCCCGCCGTCATCGACGATACGAAAAAGCGGCTCGAACGCATCGACGCCGAAATTGCCGCGCTGGAACGCGAAGCCGCAAGCGGCACAATGCATGACGAACGTCTCGCGGCATTTCGCGAACTGCGTGAAGAAAGATCCTGTAAGCGATCCAATATCGACGTCTGCCCAACAGCACTCTGAGCGAGGGGCATAAGTTCACCTATTTATAAGGTGGACACCTATGGCTGACAAAGACTCGGAGCGAGGAGTGGTTCGGCAAAGCAGTGACGGCCGTCGCCGTTACGATGAAAATGGCAAACGAGCCTTGGGTCGAGGCGGCGTTACGCCCTGGCGTGTCGGTGGCCCGCATGGCGCAAGAGCACGGGATCAATGCCAACCTGCTGCGCAAGTGTATCACGAAATACCTGATGGAGCGCGGGAAAGGCATCTCGCCGACGCCGCAGGATAATGGCGACGACCTGCTGCCTTCGGATAATGCGACTGACAGCCTGGCGATCGATCCTCCGAGTTCTCACCAGCGCGTCGTTGCCGCGGCTCACCACCCGCGTTCGGGCCTGTCGTCTCGGAGCCGCCTGCGTCCACATCGCCATCCCCGTCGATGACGCTCACGCTGCATGTGCATCATGTGCATCTGTCGAACTCGAACTGGGCAAGGCCATCGCGACCATTGATGAACTGGCAACCTTGGTTCAGATCCTTGGGAGGATGCCGTGTTCCGGTTCGACGGCAATCTGAAGGTGTATCTGCCCCGCGATCCTGTCGACTTCCGGTACGGCATGAACAGCCTGTCGATTCTCGTTGAGCAGTCGCAGTGCGGATTTCGGTGATGGTGATCAGGCCGTTTTGGCGACCGTGATCAGTTTGGAAGGTGGCGTTGCGCGGGCAATGGATTATATGGTGAAGGTGATCATGATCAGGATGCGGAGGACTGCTTGG
>CALNWS010000063.1 GCA_940747215.1 uncultured Paraburkholderia sp.
GATCACCCATTTCGGCAAGATGCTCGCTCGCTTCGAAAACCGCTGATCAGCGATCACCTTCAACCGAAAGGACCCGTCACGTTCAACCCGAATCCCCTGATCACGTTCGCCAAAATACGCAGTCGCGGTCGTGGCCGGCGCACTTGTGGATGCAGCAGGCGCGGCCGTAGCATAGGCAGTTAACGGAGACGCGGACGCCAGACTCGCGCAAGCCAGCAGCAACGCGGCCCAGCGCTTGCTACGCGAAGGCGGATTCAAACGCGAGACAGAACGGCGCGTCTTCACGATCGTGTTCTCCACGGCGCGATGCGCAGCAACAGCAGCATGCCGGGCAATGCCAGCGCGGTGCACGCGAGGAAATAATCGAACCAGCCGATCTGCGCGACCATGAAGCCGCTCGCCGCCGAAGCGAAGGTGCGCGGTACCGATGCGAGACTCGTGAACAGAGCAAACTGCGTGGCCGTGTAGCGCGGATCGGTGGTGCTCGCGATATACGCGGTGAAGTCCGCCATCGTCAGGCCGGTGGCGAAAGTTTCGAGGCCGTAGACGAGCGCCAGCGCAACCGCACGCGGTTCGAGCGGCACGGTCCAGTCGATGCCGACGAGCGACAGCAGTTTCGTCGCGCCCGTGCTGATCCAGACCGCGATGTCGTAGATCGCCCCGAGTCCTGGCGACGTCGGCCCGAGATGCGCGAGCCACGCGAAGCCGAGCGTGGACACAATCTGCAGGATGCCGAAAATCCACAGGCCGCGGCCGATGCCGATTTTCATCAGCCAGATGCCGCCGATAATGCCGCCCGCGAAACTCGCGCCGAACGCTGTGGTTTTTGCGATCATGCCGATCTGCGTGCGCGAATAGCCGATGTCGAGGAAGAACGACGTGGACAGCGTGGTCGCCATCGTGTCGCCGAGCTTGTACAGAAAGATGAAGCCCAGCACGAACAGCGCGCCGCGCCAGCCGTCGTGCTGAATGAATTCGCGGAACGGCTCAACGATCGCTTCGCGCAGATTCTTGGGCGGCGTGCCGTGTACTTCGGGCTCGCGCACGACGAGCGTCATGATCATGCCTGGCAACATGAACGCGGCCGTGACGATGAACACCGTGCTCCACGGCAAATGGTCGGACAGAATGAGCGCGAGCGAACCCGGCACGAGCGCTGCAATCTTGTAAGTTGTAAGCGTTCACATGCACGGCGTTGCCGAGACCTTGCTGCGAGTCGCTCAGCAATTCACGCCGGTAGGCGTCGATCACGATATCTTGGCTCGCGCCGAAAAACGCCACCAGCGCGGTGAGCGCAGCGACCGTCCAGATCGATTCTTTAGGTGAGAAGAATCCGAGCGAGCCCATCGCGCCCGCCACGAGGATCTGCGTGACGAGCAGCCAGCCGGGCAGACGCGGCACGTAGCAGTCCATGAGCGGCACCCAGACGAACTCCACGTGTAGGGGAACTGGATCAGCGCAAAAAGGCCGATTTCCTTCAGATTGACGCCTTCGGAGCGCAGCCACGCCTGCACCAGATAGACGAGTGTGAACAGCGGCACCCCGATATAAAGCCGAGGAAGACGCAGATCAGCATGCGCGTATTCAGAAACGCGCGCCAGCCGGGATGTTCTTCGTGAGCGGTAAGTGCAGGCGCCTCGTGCGGCGGGTTCGACATGTGGATAAACTTGTGTTAGCTTTTCTTGACGCGATAGACCGCAAGACTACCATGCCAGTTCACGCCCCATTTCACCACCTGGCCATCGTGCAGCACGACGCGGTCGAGAATCTCGATACCGACTTCCGGCGCGAGCGCTTCGAAATCCTCAATGGTCAGCACGCGGACGTTCGGCGTGTTGTGCCACTGGTACGGCAGCGATTTCGACACCGGCATGCGCCCTTGCAGCACCGAGAGCCGGTGCGCCCAGTAACCGAAATTTGGGAACGACACGATGCATTCCTTGCCGACGCGCACCGTTTCGCGCAGGATCGCCGCCGTCTGATGGATGGTTTGCAGCGTCTGCGACAGGATCGCGAAATCGAAACTGGCATCTTCGAAAAGACGCAGGCCGTCTTCCAGATTCTGCTGGATCACGTTGACGCCGTTGCGGGTCGAGGCCAGCACGCCGGCGTCATTGATTTCGATGCCGTAGCCCTGCACGTCCAGCTCTTCGGTGAGTAGCGACAAGAGCGAGCCGTCGCCGCAACCGAGGTCGAGCACGCTCGCGCGCGGTTCCACCCAGCGGGCGATTGCGCGGAAGTCCGGGCGCAGCGCCAGATAATTGAGTGCTCGCTGGTTCATGCGTTCACCTCGTTCGCAATACGTTCGTAATAGGCGCGCATCAGGTTGTGGTAGCACGCGTCGTCGAGCAGGAAAGCGTCGTGGCCGTGCGGCGCGTCGATCTCCGCGTACGTGACCGTGCGCTTGTGGTCGAGCAGCGCCTTGACCAGCTCGCGCGAGCGGGCAGGTGCAAAACGCCAGTCGGTCGTGAAGCTGGCAATCAGATATTTCGCCGTGGTGTGTGCGACGGCGGCGGTCAGATCGCCCTCGTAGGCTTTGGCCGGGTCGAAATAATCGAGCGCGCGCGTGATCAGCAGATACGTGTTGGCGTCGAAGTAGTCGGCGAACTTGTCGCCCTGATAGCGCAGGTACGACTCCACTTCGAACTCGACGTCGAAATTGAAGTTGTAGGCATCGAGCGCACCTTCCGCGCGACGCAGCGAGCGGCCGAATTTCTCGGCCATGTCGTCGTCCGACAGATAGGTGATGTGGCCGATCATGCGCGCGACGCGCAGCCCGCGCTTCGGCTTCACGTTGTGCGCATAGTAGTTGCCGCCGTGAAAGTCCGGGTCAGAGAGAATCGCCGAGCGCGCCACCTCGTTGAATGCGATGTTCTGGGCGGAGAGCTTCGGCGTGGACGCCACCACGATGCAATGCGCGACGCGCTCCGGATACATCATGCTCCACGCAAGCGCCTGCATGCCGCCGAGGCTGCCGCCCATCACCGCTGCGAAGCGCGTAATGCCGAACTCGTCGGCGACGTGCGCCTGCGCATTTACCCAGTCTTCCACGGTGACGACCGGAAACGCCGCGCCGTATGGCGCGCCCGTGGCCGGGTCGAGGCTCATCGGACCCGTTGAGCCAAAACACGAGCTGAGATTGTTCACGCCGATCACGAAGAACTTGTTAGTGTCGAGCGGTTTGCCCGGTCCCACCATGTTGTCCCACCAGCCGACGTCTTTTGGGTTATCCGCATACACGCCCGCCACGTGATGCGAGGCGTTGAGCGCGTGACACACCAGCACGGCATTGCTGCGCGCGGCGTTCAGCGTGCCGTATGTCTCGATCATCAGATCGTAACCAGCGAGCGACGTGCCGTTCTGCAAGCGCAAAGGCTCGCTGAAATGCATTTTTTGGGGAGCGACGATACCGATCGATTCCATTCATTCCGCCATTGATTGAAACAGGGCGGCTAGACGGCGTCGGCTAAGCACGGAGGGCGACTGTGTGCGCGGCTGACGACCTCTTTAGCCGCATTTGAACAGCGAGAAAGATTTCCCGCGGTTCGCGCGCCCGCAATCGAGTCAGCAAATCGGCGCGTAATGAGTGTTCGGTTGGTCCTGCAGACCTTCTGGCTTGCGGCGTACATTGTTTCAGCGCCGTGAAGTCAGGCGCAAAGTATAGCGGAAAATCTTGTGCGGCAGCGTCGAGCGACATGAGCCGCGCGGACTACTGAAGGATCAGTAGCAACTGGGCGTCCGCATGTTCGGCGGGCGGACGCGTGAAACCGCTGCGCACGTAGCGGTGCCAGCGACCGATGATGTAGCTCATCAACAGGCTCGCTAGCCGGCGGGGGGCGGTAGCGGCGTTGCCGGGCGTGTGGGTTTGCGTCGCGTTTTGAGTATGCTCGTGCGCTTCCATCTGCGCGAGCCGCATACATTGCTTCAAAGAAGCCTCGACGCGCTCCAGCATCTGGTTGACGCGTTCGGTGAGCCGCTTGTGTTCGCCGACCAGCGCCTCACAGATCAGTACGCGCGTCATCCGGGATTCTTCGCGGGAAAGTTGAGCAGCATCAACGCGATCGCACGGGCTTGCAGCACGCCGCTGCTTTCCTTTTCGGCGATCTGGCTGATCAGTCCGAAAATGGTTTGTTCGATGAACTCGACGAGTCCTTCGAACATTTGCGCCTTGCTCGCGAAATGGCGATAAAGCGCCACTTCCGAGACACCGAGCCGTGCAGCGAGCGCCGCCGTGGTGATCTTCTCGCTCTTGGGCGCTTCGAGCATCGCGGCGAGCGTTTGCAGGATATGCACGCGGCGCTCGCCGGGTTTCAGACGCTGCGCACGCGTGACGGCTGGCGCAACGGGATCGCGTTCGGTTAAGACTTCGTCAGGCTTGTCGATCGGTTGCATGGCTGTCGTCCCGTCTGCTGTCTCTTCAGGCGAACCGAGCGTGTGCCCAGTCGTAGCGATTTTAACGAACGAATGGTGCGGTCGACATAGTGCGAACGGCCAGTGCCGGGCAGGCGCGTCGGCACGCCGTCAGCGTGCGGCTTGCGCGGCAGATGACCGGTGATCCACACCGTGCGGATGCCGAGGCGCCGGTAGTTCTTCAGATGCGAGCGTGTGTCTTCGACGAGGATCGCGTCTTTGAGTGACACGTGTGTGTCGCGCATCGCTTTGCGCAGCATCGCGTGGTCGGGCTTCGCACGCCAGAAGCGCCGGTCGCGCATGTGTTCGATCGCGATCACCTGCTCGAACAGACGCTCGATGCGCAGTTTCGCGAGCACTGCGCGCGCGTAAGCTTCGGGCGCGTTGGTAAGCACGATCTTGCGTCCGGGCAGCGACGCGACGAGCCGCGCGACACCGCGCTCGTGGCGGATCATCGAACCCAGATCGGGGAACGTGTGCACGACTTTGAGGAAGTCGTTCGCGTCGAGCGGATGGTGCCGCGTGAGCCCGAGCAAAGCCGCGCCGTAACGCTGCGTGTAGCCGGTGCGCAGACGGTTGGCTTCGTCACGCTCCACCTGTAGCGCGTCGATAATGTACTGCGTCATGCCCTGATTGATTGCCGGGAAAATCGCATGGGACGCGTTGTGCAGCGTGTTGTCGAGGTCGAACAGCCAGACCGGGCGGCCACCCGCGATATGCGGACGACGGCGGCGGGAAGTTGGAGTACGCATGGAAAGCAATGCCGGTTATCGGAGTGCGGTCACGCCGTGTGGGTCGCGCCGAGCCGCGAACGCGCTGGTTTCGCGCTGAACTTCGCGTGGCGTACGTAGGGGCAAGCGGGGAAAAGACGTGTACTGCCTGAGGCCGCACCATTCATTGAGTGACGTGATGCGTCTTAAATGAAACTGAACGTGCGGCTGAGCACACGTGGAAGCTTGACTGGAAGCCCGATGGGCATGCAAAACGCGCGAGGCTCGCGCGCCGTGCATGCCGTTCCTGAAGCTGCGCTCAATGCGAGCGGATCATCGTGCCAAACGGCTGTTCGGTGAGAATTTCGAGCAGCACCGAGTGTTCGATCCGGCCGTCGATGATGTGCACCGAACGCACGCCGCTCTTGGCCACGTCGAGCGCCGACGAGATTTTCGGCAGCATGCCGCCCGAGATCGTGCCGTCTTCGAACAGTCCGTCGATTTCGCGCGCCGACAGGTCGGTGAGCAGATTGCCTTCCTTGTCCATCACGCCGGGGATGTTGGTCACCATTACGAGCTTTTCGGCGTTCAGCACGACCGCCAGCTTGCCCGCGACGAGGTCCGCGTTGATGTTATACGACAGGCCGTCTTCGCCGAAGCCGATCGGCGAGATGACCGGAATGAACGCGTCGTCCTGCAGCGCCTTTACGACCGCCGGATTGATTGCCTCGACTTCGCCCACCTGGCCGATGTCGACGTACTGGCCGGGATTGTCGCGATCCAGCATGAGCATCTTGCGCGCGTGGATCAGGCCGCCGTCCTTGCCGGTGAGGCCGACCGCGTGGCCGCCGAAGTGATTGATGAGTGTGACGATGTCCTGCTGCACTTCACCGCCGAGCACCCACTCGACGACTTCCATCGTCTCTTCGTCGGTGACGCGCATGCCCTGAATGAACGTGCCCTGTTTGCCGATTTTCTTCAGCGCCTGATCGATCTGCGGACCGCCGCCGTGAACGATGACCGGGTTGATGCCGACCAGCTTCAGCAGGATGACGTCGCGTGCGAAGCCCTGTTTCAGGCGTTCCTCGGTCATGGCGTTGCCGCCGTATTTGATGACCACGGTCTTACCATGATACTGACGAATGTAGGGCAGCGCCTCGGCCAGGATTTCAGCTTTCAGGGTGGGCGTGATCTGCGAAAGGTCAGGAATCTCGGACATGGCGGCAGGCTCTGGCACGGAACAGTTAAAACAGGGCGAATTGTACAGGACTGGCGCGGTGCAACAGGGTTTTCCGCACGTAGACAAAAGCGGGCCGCCGATGGTGTTGCGCACTGCGCAACAACGGGCCGGCCTGCGGTCGTCGGCAATCAGACCAGACTACAACTGTTTCATGTCGCTTGTGAATTGGCCGAACGGCCGACTTACGCCGGTTTGTCAGTCGTGGCATCATTTCCGAACTAGGTTTTAGTGAGGAGCAGAGAAACTATCCACCCATCATGAAACCGTCCGCCTCCCGAGCAGAAGGCAGCGCGCGCTGCCCACTCTGCGGCAATGCGTTCGATTGCGGCATGCATGCCACGCCGTTCGAATGCTGGTGCCGCGAAATGCCCGCGTTGCCTGCCGAGCGGCTGAAGCCGGACAGACGCTGCCTGTGTCCGGAGTGTCTGGCCGCGGAGATTGCCCGCGCGGCGCAGGCCGGTTCGGACATCGAGCCTTCGTGACAGAGGCGCGACTGCCTCGCTTGCCGAATTACCGGCTCCGCTCCGCGTGAAGCGCCGCCAGAGCGCGAAGATCGTGCGTCACCGTGTCGAAAACAGGCTGCCATTCGCCAAAGCGCGATTGGCGGTAGAATGTGGCGCCCGGATACCACGGGCTGTCGGTGCGGTCGAGCAGCCAGACTCAATGCGGATTGACGTCGAGCAGCACCTAGGTGCGCCGGCCGAGCGCGGCGGTGTCGTCGAACGTCGCGAATCCGGCGGTGTGATCGGTGATGTCCCAGACCGGCGGCGCGCGTTGCCGCCACGTCGGCGTCGGCGCCCGGCTGGAGCGAATAGAACACGACGTTTTCCATGCCCGCGAAACTGACGGCAAACGCTCCCAGCCTACGCGCCGGAACGGATTGCGCTGATGGCCTGACTGTCGGTCCATGCCAGCCCGACCTTGAGCCGCGTTTCTCCCGCAAGGCGCGCGCGCCATTGCTCGCTCGCAGTCGTGTCTGCGTACAGGTACGACGACGTGGATGGAATCGTGGCTTCGCGTGTGCCGAAGATGAGCGGCGCGCTCATGAGTGGCAACTCGTAGTCGAAATGCGGTAAGGTTTCGGGGCTGCCGGCGAACGAAAAATCATCCACACGACGACCAAGGCTGCGCATGAGCAGCGCGCCCATTTGCGGAAACGAATTCCACACCAAACTTCCGCCCTGAGCGTGCACATGCCCGGCGAGCAACGGAATGTAGCAGCAGAACTGGATGACGCCCATGCCCTGCCTCACCCCACACGAGCAGCGTCTTGCCGTGAAGCGATTCGCCCTGCCAGCACGGTGCCGCGAACATGGGGCGCTTGCCGCCGAGTTCGGTCGTGCCGTCCCAGCGTGCTTCATGCAGCGGCCAGCCTTCTTCGTAATGGCCACGCATGAGATGCAGCATGGCGAGGTTCGCGCGCATGGTCGCGTCGCCGGGAGCGAGTGTGCAGGCGCGCGCCGGCCTGCGCGGCGTCGTCCCAGCGTTGCGCTTCACGTAGCGCCAGCGCATAATTGTTGTGCGCGAGCGCGCTCGTGGGCGCGGGTCGCACGGCGAGCGCACCGGCTTCGAGCGCGCGCGGCAAGTTCATGCTGGCGCGGTTCGCGTGCGTGAGGTTGGTCCAGCCGTTTGCATCTTCAGGGGCGTCCGCGACGGCGTCTTCCAGAAATTCGACCTGCTCGCGCAGATCGCCGCCCGTGAATGTCAGTGCGCTTGCGAGATTGTTGCGCAGCGCGGATCGATAGCGAGTGCGCGACGATAGGCGCGATGGCCTCGGCATGCCGCTCCAGCAACTGCAGCGCGTAGCCTACACGGAAGTGCGAGCGGGCGTGATCGGGGGCGAGTTGCGCAATAATGGCGACGAGTTCGAGCGCGTTCTCGTGATGGTTTGCGCCAAGCATTGCATGGTGAGTTGGTCGAGCGTGTTGTCGTCGAGTGGATGGCGTTGGGCGGCTGTTGCCAGCCACTGGTGCTCGATTTCCGGCGAGCCGTTTTGCCGGGCCGCGGCGGCCTGGCGCATGACAGTGAGGAAAGCTGACGAGGAATCGGCCTCGGGATCGGTAACGTCTCTCTGGGACATGAATGGACTCTGCGTTGAGCGCGCAGACGGGATTTTCCAGTCCGTGTGCGGAAAGAAATCGCCCATGCTACTCATGCGCTACTGCCCGGTAATTCAGACGAGTCCGGACAGGTAAACTTAAGTCATGCACCGTATAACCAACACCGGCCGCGTCAATCTAAGCCATCTGTTCTGGCTGCGCAGCCTTGCCATCATTGGGCAGTTGTTGACGATCGCGGTCGTGCAGATTTTCGTCGGCGTGCATTTGCCGTTGCCCGCGATGCTGCTCGTGATCGCGCTCGAAGTGATTTTCAACGGCATTACATGGTGGCGCGTGGCGCAGCAGCGGCCCAAATCCAACATGGAGCTGTTCGGGCAGATCTGGGTCGATCTCGGCGCGCTCTCCGCGTTGCTGTTTCTCTCCGGTGGCACTACCAATCCGTTCGTCTCGCTGTATCTGCCGTCGCTTGCGATTGCGGCCGCCGTGTTGCCTTGGCAACTGATGGCGTGGCTCGCGGCGTTCGCCGTAGCGTATTATGCGGTGCTCGGTTTCGACTCCGTGCCGCTCAATCTCGACAATCCCGACAACCTGTTCGATTACTACCGCGCAGGCATGTGGGTCAACTTCATGGTGAGCGTCGGGCTGATTGCGTGGTTCGTCGCGCACATGTCGAGGGCGCTGCGGCTACGTGACGCAGCGCTCGGAGATGCGTAGCAGCGCTTGCTCCACGACGAACGAGCCGTCGCGCTGGGCGTCTAGGCGGCCGCGGTCGCTCACGAAATCGGCACGCCACTGTCTACAATTGCAATGTTGTCCGAAGAATTACGCGATGCCGCTCGCACCGACAAAGGTCTTGCACCGTACAGCGCCGATCTCGAACTTCTCGAACAGCAAATGACGTTGTGTACGTCGGCGCTGGCGCGCTTGCGCAGCCGTGCGTCGACCACCACGAGCCGGCAGCCGGTGAGCGAATGGCTCGAATCGTTTGCAGGGCAATGGCGCTTGCGTCATCCGCATGTGAAGTTCGAACGGATCGGCGCACTGCCCGCGGAAGTGAGTCTCGACGACACCGTCGCGGTGAGCCAGATCCTCACAATCCTGCTCGACAACGCGGCGCGCGCGAGTCGCGATCACGTTACGCTGTCGTGCGAACTCGCGGACCGGCTGGATCAGATCCTGTTCGAAGTGTGCCGACGCGGGTCCGGGCATTCCGGCCACGCTGTGCGGCTCGCTTGGCGCGGTGCCGGTCGAGAGTACGCAAGGCGGTCACGGCGTGGGCTTTATCTAGCGTTTCGGCGGCGGCGCGCTTGCGAGGTTCGATCGAATTGACCGACGTGAGCCCGATCAAGCCGCACGGCACGCGTGCCGTGCTGAAGTTGCCGCTCGCGGGACGCAAATTTTCCGGCACGGGCCGTCAAGGCGCCGCGCCATCCAAAACGGAGAAACAGGCATGAGCGATATGAATTTTCTGGTGATCGACGACGATGAGGTGTTCTCCGGCATCCTCGCCCGCGGTTTGACGCGGCGCGGCTACACGGTGAGCGAGGCGCACAACGCGGAGGAAGCCATCAAGCTCGCGAGCCAGCAGAAGTTCAGTCAGATCACCGTCGACCTTCATCTCGGCAACGATTCCGGCCTCACGCTCGTCGCGCCGCTGCGGGATCTGCAACCCGACGCGCGCATGCTGGTGCTAACCGGCTACGCGAGCATCGCGACGGCAGTGCAGGCCGTGAAAGACGGCGCAGACAACTATCTCGCGAAACCGACTAACGTCGAGACGATTCTCTCGGCGCTGCAAGCCGAAGCGAGCGCACTGCAGGCCGACGAAGCGATCGAGCATCCCACACCGCTTTCGGTTGCGCGTCTCGAGTGGGAGCACATTCAGCGCGTGCTTGCCGAACACGGCGGCAACATTTCGGCCACGGCGCGTGCGCTGAACATGCATCGGCGTACGCTGCAACGCAAGCTCGCAAAGCGACCGGTCAAGCAGTAAGCGATCGAGGGGCTTCATGCGCGGGCGAAGGTCGACGCGCAAACTCCGTCGCACAAAACAGAACGGGCTGCCTGAATCAGGCACCCTGTTTTTTATTGCTTCCTCGAAGCGGGAACTACGACGCGCCCTCGAAGCGCAGCATCACAGCACGTAGCGCGAAAGGTCTTCGTCTTCGGCGACTTCGTTCAGCGCGCGGTCCACGTAAGCCGCGTCGATCTGCACCGTCTTGCCCGAGTGATTGCCCGCCGAGAACGATACCTCTTCGAGCAGCTTTTCGATCACCGTGTACAGACGCCGTGCGCCGATGTTCTCCGTCTTTTCGTTCACCGAGAACGCGATTTCCGCGAGACGACGAATGCCGTCGTCGGCGAATTCGAGATGCACGTCTTCCGTTGCGAGCAGTGCCTGATATTGCTTGACGAGGCTCGCGTCCGTGGACACGAGGATCGACTCGAAGTCGTTCACTGACAGCGAATCCAGTTCCACGCGAATCGGGAAACGGCCTTGCAACTCGGGAATCAGATCGCTCGGCTTCGCGAGATGGAACGCGCCGCTCGCGATGAACAGAATATGGTCGGTCTTGACCATGCCGTACTTCGTGTTGATCGTGGTGCCTTCCACGAGCGGCAGCAGATCGCGCTGCACGCCCTGACGCGACACCTCGCCGCCGCCGGCTTCGCTGCGCGATGCGATCTTGTCGATCTCGTCGAGAAACACGATGCCGTTCTGCTCGACGTTCTGAACCGCGCGCGTCTTCACCTCTTCGTCGTTGAGCATCTTGCTCGCTTCTTCGTCGGTGAGGACTTTCAGCGCTTCTTTCACTTTCATCTTGCGGCGCGTTTTCTTGCCGCCGCCGATGTTGGCAAACATCGAGCGGATCTGCTCGGTCATGTCTTCCATGCCCGGCGGTCCCATGATGTCCATGCCCACTTGCGGCTGTTCGACGTCGAGCTCGATTTCCTTGTCGTCGAGCAGACCTTCACGCAGACGCTTGCGGAATGTTTGACGCGTGGTGCCGCCTTCGTCGGCGGTATCCGTCGCGCTCGAACTGGAGCCGAAGCCGACCGCGCGCGCGGTGGGTAGCAGAATGTCGAGAATGCGGTCTTTGGCCTGATCTTCGGCCTTGCTGCGCACCTTGCGAATTTCCGATTCGCGCGTCTGCTTGACCGAGATCTCGATCAGGTCGCGCACGATGCTGTCCACGTCGCGGCCCACGTAGCCGACTTCGGTGAACTTGGTGGCTTCGATCTTGATGAACGGCGCATCCGCGAGTTTTGCGAGACGCCGCGCGATTTCGGTTTTGCCGACGCCGGTCGGTCCGATCATCAAAATGTTCTTCGGCGTGATTTCCTGACGCAGCGGTTCTTCCACTTGCTGACGCCGCCAGCGGTTACGCAGCGCGACAGCCACGGCCTTTTTCGCGCGGCCTTGACCGATGATGTGTTTGTCGAGTTCCGAGACGATCTCGGCAGGGGTCATGGTGCTCATCGTGGGTCCTTACTCGATCGTCTCGATGACGCGGTTATGGTTCGTGTAGATGCACATGTCGCCGGCGATTTCGAGCGACTTCTCCACGATTTCGCGGGGCGACAGGTCGGTGTTCTGGGCGAGTGCGATGGCGGCAGCCTGCGCGTAGGAACCGCCCGAACCGATGGCGCAGATTCCGCCTTCGGGGTCGAGCACGTCGCCATTACCCGTGATGACGAGCGTGGTGGTGGCGTCCGCGGTAATCAGCATGGCTTCGAGCCGGCGCAGCATGCGATCGGTACGCCAGTCTTTGGCGAGTTCGACGGCGGCGCGTGTGAGATTGCCCTGATGTTTTTCCAGCTTCGCTTCGAAGCGGTCGAGTAGCGAGAAGGCGTCGGCCGTGCCGCCGGCGAAGCCGACCAGCACCTTGCCGTTGTAGATGCGCCGGACCTTCTTTGCACCGCCTTTCATGACGATGCTGCCAAGCGTGACTTGGCCGTCGCCGCCGAGCGCCACTTTGTCACCTCGGCGCACGGAGACGATCGTCGTACCGTGAAATTGCTCCATATGCGTTCCTCTTAGCAAGACGGGTAGGACGCGGCAGCGCGCTGCGCTACCGCCAGAATCCTGAAAGCGAACGGCGCGCGACAGTAAGGTCGGACCCGGTCCGCGCGCGCTCGTGCAACGCATGTCTGATTTATTTTAGGGCGTGCGCGGGCATATCAAGGCAAGGGGCGGCAAAGGGCAGATCAGGAAAAACTCGCGTGCAAAAGAAAAAAGGCGCACGGAGGGAGCACCGTGCGCCTCTCGACGAAGCAGCGTATCAGGGCGCGGAGCCGAGGCCGCGCCGTATGGCGTTCAGTCGCCGAACAGCTTCTGGCGCAGTTCGCGGCGTTCCTGCGCTTCGAGCGACAGGGTGGCCGTGGGCCGTGCGAGCAGACGCGGAATGCCGATCGGCTCGCCGGTTTCTTCGCACCAGCCGTAATCGCCGGAATCGATGCGTGCGATCGATTGCTGCACTTTCTTCAGCAGCTTGCGTTCGCGGTCGCGCGTGCGCAGTTCGAGCGCATGCTCTTCCTCGATCGTTGCGCGGTCGGCCGGGTCCGGCACGATTACGGTCTCGCGCAGGTTCTTGGTCGTCTGGCCGGCATTGCGGAGAATGTCCGCCTGCAGCTGTTCGAGCTTGTTCTTGAAGAAGGCGAGCTGATCCTCATTCATGTAATCCTTGTCGCTCATCTTCAGGATTTCGGTTTCGGTCAAGAGTCGTTTCGTCGTCATCTGGCTTACTTCTCTTCAATGTGAGGCAAAACTCTTACATGGTGCCCGCACTTTCGTATTGCCCGCAAAGGCACCTCGAGGACGCGAAGCGTGTGGGCGGGCACGGACTAAACTGTCGTGACGCCGAAGCGCTTGGCGCCCACACGCCGGGCGCTTGTCACGCCAATGCGGGGCCGAACTCCTCTGGAAACCGAATTCTCAACTGCTCCTGAGGTATTACTTGCCGACAGTGCGCCAATTCAGGCTGACCGACCGGGCATCTGGGCGTATTTCCGGATGAGATTTCCGGCGCCGCTTCAGGCCCGGCGCGGGATACGCGCAGACCGGGCAATTCGTTGTCATTCTCCAGTGGGCACGTATTGTAACTGAATCACAATCCTGCACCGCAACTGGTGAAAATCCCCCCTACGGTGCGCCCAATACCCTGAAAATATAACGCGCGCTTGACCAAAAAGCGATGGTCGTGCACGTATTAATACAGCAGGCTTTTCACACGCGTGACTTTTCAGCCACCTTTCGGCCTTAAGCGGTCGTTTTTAGCAGACGAAAGATAGGGCGCGGTGTGCGCAAGACGCGCCGTTTCGAGCTCTGTAGCACGGCACGTGCCGCGCGCCGGGGGCCGAAACGGCGGAAAAGTGCAGAGCTTACGCGAGGCAGGCGTCGAGTCCGTTGGTAATGAGGTCTTGCGGCAGTTCGATGCCGATGAACACCATCTTGTTGGTCTTTTTCTCGGCCGGTTGCCACTTGGCTGCCAGATCGCTGCCCATCATCTGATGGACGCCTTGGAACACCACTTTGCTGTCCACGCCCTTCATGTACAGCACGCCCTTATAGCGCAGCAGGTGTTCGCCGTAGATCTGCAGAATGCCGCCCAGGAAGTCTTCGAGCTTGTTCGGATCGAACGGACGATCGTTGCGATAAACGAACGATTTGATCTTGTCGTCGTGGTGCGCGTGGTGGTGATGCGCGTGATCGTGACCTTCGTGGTTACAATGACCGTGGTCGTGATCGCAATTCGCGTGGTCGTGGTCATGATCGTGACCAGCGTGCGTGTGGCCGTGCTCGTCATGCGCGTGCGCGTGATGGTGCGCGTGGTCGTCGTCTTCCACGAGGAAGTCCGGATCGATTTCCAGCTTCGAATTCAGGTTGAAACCGCGAATGTCGAAGATTTCCTTGATGTCCGCCTCACCGAAGTTGACGACCTTGATCGCCGCTTTCGGGTTCATGTGCATCAGGCGGTGGCACAGATCGGCCACGTGCTTCTCGTCGACCAGATCGGCCTTCGTGATGAACAGGCGATCGGCGAAACCGAACTGGCGCTGCACCACTTCGTGTTCGTCGAGCTGTTTGTTCGCATGCTTCGCGTCGACCAGCGTGATGATCGCGTCGAGCAGGAATTCGTTGGCGATCTGGTCGTCCATGAAGAAGGTCTGCACGACCGGGCCCGGGTTTGCGAGGCCGGTGGTTTCGATCACGACGCGGTCGAAGTCGACCTTGCCGGCCTGCTTCTGCGCCGCCAGATCGTTCAGCACGCGCGACAGGTCGCCGTGAATCGTGCAGCAGATGCAGCCATTGCTCATCTGAATAATCTGTTCGCCCGTGTCCTGCACGAGGATGTCGTTGTCGATATTCTCTTCGCCGAACTCGTTCTCGATCACGGCGATCTTCATGCCGTGCTTTTCACTCAGAATGCGCTTGAGCAGCGTGGTTTTGCCGCTGCCGAGAAAGCCGGTTAGGATGGTGACTGGGATCATGTTGGTCGCCTGTGTGTAGGTACGTGAAACGTGCGTAATCGAAAAGCGTGGTGGGCACGACAGCCTTGCGGTACGCAGCCCCGTCCAACTGGTTATTGAAACATATCTGCCGGGCCCTTGCTGATTGACGCAGCGGTGGCCGTTTGCGCGCACGTGAACTGAAGCGCTGGCGCACGAGCGGCCGTAAGCGGTCACAACCGCCGCCGGCAACGGAAAACCGTCCACAGATAAGGGCGGTCAGGCGATTTGCAACAGCAAGCCCTTCAGGTATTCGCCTTCCGGGAACGCGGTGAGCAGCGGATGATCGACGCCGGCGCCGAGGCGCTTGAGAAGGCGTGCGTCGACACGGGCGTTGGCCGCCGCGCCGGACACGATCTTCTGGAACAGATCTGCGTCGATCGCGCCGGAACACGAATACGTGAACAGCAGGCCGCCGGGACGCAGCAGCTTCAGGCCCGTCAGATTATTGATGTCCTTGTAGGCCACGCGACGCGCGGTCGACGTGTTCGCGCGAAGGCGCGAAATTCGGCGGATCGAGCACCACGAGGTTGAAGCGCTCGCCTTCGCCCGCGAGACGGCGCAGCGTTTTGAAGGCGTCGGCGTCGAGCCATTGCGCGCGTTCGGCGTCGAAGCCGCTGGCGGCTACGTTCTGCTGTGCGATGGTGAGCGCGTCGCCAGACGAATCGATCTACACCACGCGTTTGGCGCCGCCCCTGAGCGCCGCCAGCGAGAAACCGCCCGTGTAGCACAGAAGCAGTTCAGGACGTCGCGGTCCTGCGCGAGCTGTTGCACGAGCAGGCGGTTATCGCGCTGGTCGACGTGATAGCGCATGCCGTTTTCGCTCGCGATCAGCGCTTCCGATGGCGCTTCGCCCGCGAGTACGCCGGTGATCTGTTCGAGCCCTTCCTTCTGGCGGATCGATACGTCCGAACGTTCGTAGACGTTCGGGCAGCCGGTCGCGCCTACCAGTGCGCCGACGATCGCCTCTTTCCACGCCTCGACGCCTGCCGCCATGAACTGGCAGACGAGCTGGCGGCGCTGGCCTTCGTCCTCGGCGGCGTAGTAATCGACGATCAGCCCGGGCAGGCCGTCCGCTTCGCCGAAAACGAGGCGCACCGCGCCGGTGTCGTGCACCATCGTCTGGCGATGTGCGAGCGCGCGCTGCACGCGGCGCTTGAAGAATGCGTGGTCGATCGGCTTGGTTTCGTCGAAACTCCAGACGCGCGCGCGGATCTGCGAATGCGGGCTGTAGGCGGCGCGCGCCAGAAAACGGCCGTTGTGCGCGCGCACGAGCACGGTTGCGCCGGGCGCGGGATTGCCGTCGGTGCGGTCGATCGCGTTCACGTACACCCACGGATGGCGGCGCAGCAGCGATTTTTCTTTCGACGGTTTGAGCGTAACGGTATTCATGGGATGTCAGCAGGGCAATGGGCCGCGCGGCGCTTGCAGCGCGCGGCGGGTGAAGCGAAGACTGGACTGTCGCGCTGCTGCGAAACTAAAGAGCAGCGTCAGTCGCGTTTTTTGGCGCGCGGGTGCGCCTTGTCGTAGACCACCGCGAGATGCTGGAAATCGAGGCCGGTGTAGACCTGCGTGGCGGTAATGCTGGCGTGCCCGAGCAGTTCCTGCACGGCGCGCAGATCGCCACTCGATTGCAGCACGTGCGTGGCGAACGAATGCCGGAGCACATGCGGATGAACATTGGCGGGAATGCCGGCGACGAGCGCCGCGCGCTTCACGCGCTCGCGCACCACGTTCGGCGACAGACGGTTGCCGCGCGACGACAGGAAAAGCGGATGCGGATCGTGCTTCACCATTTGGTCGCGCACGGCGAGCCACGCGTTGAGCGCTTCGATCGCCTTGCTGCCGACCGGCACCACGCGGCGGCGATTGCCTTTGCCGAGCACTTCGACTTCGGCGGAGTCCAGCTTGAGCCAGCCGGCGGATCGGTAGCCGTCGGCGTCGGCGAAACGCGCGTCCAGACCTACCAGTTCCGACAGACGCAGCCCGGACGAATAGAACAGCTCCAGCATCGCGTGGTCGCGCAGACCTTCCGGCGAACCGGCGGGCGGCGCTTCCATGAGGCGCGTGGCGTCGTCGACGGAAAGGGCTTTGGGCAGCAACTTGGCCTGCTTCGGCGCGCGCACGGCGGCCACGGGATTCGCCGGCAGATCGATGCGGCCGGCAAGCCAGCGATAGAACGCGCGCCACGCCGACAGCCGATGACCGATCGAGCGCGCCGACAGACCGCCCGCGTGCGCGCGCGCCACGGCACCGCGAATGTCGACAGCCGTGAGGCTTTCGAGCGGCCGGCCTTTGGCGAGCAGCTTCAGTTCCTCGAGTTCGTGGGTGTAGCCGCGCAACGCATGCGCCGACAGACGCCGCTCGTGTTCGAGATGCGACAGATACGCGACGATCGGATCGGCTTGAGTCACGGTGGCTTTTTGCGAGGCTGGCGCGAAGCGTTGAAGGGACTCAGCGCGGAATCAGCGCGGCAGCAGGCGGCTCAACGCCGCGCTGGCTAGCGCGCTGATCTGCGTGAGGAAATCGGTGGCCATACCGTCGTGGAAGCGGCGCGGGTCGGAAGAACCCATGACCAGCAAGCCGAACGCGGGCGCTTCTTCCTTGCCTTCCGGGTCGCGCAGTACGAGGAGCGCAATCGATTCGGTAGCCTGGGTGGATTCGCCCGGATTGGCCGCGCCTTCCTCGACGGCCGGTGAGCCATTGCGCCGCCTCGAAGCCGGTGTTGGCGCCGCAATACGGCGTAGTGAGACTGTTCGCAAAGATGCGCACTTCCTCGCCGGTGTGGCGCGCGAATTTGGCTTGCGCGACCGCTCGGCCACGTTCCACACGCGCAGCGTGGTTTGCGGCACGTCGAAGATGTCGCGCAGACCGCTCGCAATCGTGCGCGGCAGCGCGTACGGGTCGCGCTCGGCCATCACGCGGATCGCGTCCAGCGATTGAACTTGGACGCGATGCTGTCGTTCTCGTGGCCGTAGCGCAGCAATTCGGCAAGACGCCGCTCAAGCAGCTTGTTCTGTTCTTGTCGCCCAGCATTTCCATTTGCCGTTCCTGCAACGACACCGCCGCCTTGCGGTGCGGATTGGCAAGCCGGATGGTCGCGAGCATTTCCGCGTGTTCGGTGAAGAAATCGGGATTGGCGAGCAGGTATTCGGCGACTTCGCGATCATTCATGGTTTCGGCTGAAGGACTTGGACGCGGCGGCTGTGCGCCGCGCCTGTCAGAGTATGAGGTGTTGGGCTGGTTGATCAGTCAATCAGCCAGTTCGATTTCGCCTTCGAAGACGGTGGCCGCGGGGCCTGCCATCATGATTGGCTCGCCTGCGTTCTCGCCGTTCCACGAGATCGTAAGCATGCCGCCGTGCGTGTGAACGAGTACCGGCGAATCGAGCAGACCGCGCCGAATTCCAGCGGCCACCGCTGCGCATGCGCCCGTGCCGCACGCGAGTGTTTCGCCCGCGCCGCGCTCGTAGACGAGCAGTCTGATTTCGCTGCGGCCGACAATCTGTATGAAGCCCGCGTTCACGCGTTGCGGGAAACGCGCATACCGTTCGATGACCGGGCCTTCGACGAGCACCGGGAACGCCTCGACGTCCTCGACTACCTGCACCGCGTGCGGGTTACCCATCGAGACGACCGAGACCCAGCGCGTCGTGCCGTTCACGTCGATCGGCCAGAGCGTGTCCGCACCTTCGCGGCGGCCTTCCAGACCTTTGGTGGCGAACGGCACGCGCTCCGGATCGAACACGGGCACGCCCATGTCGACCAGCACTTCGCCGTTGTCCTGCATGGTGAGTGTGATGACGCCATTCTGCACTTGCACGCGTACCGTGCGCTGATCGGTCAGACCGCGCTCGCGCACGAAGCGCACGAAGCAGCGCGCGCCGTTGCCGCAGTGCTCGACCTCGCCACCGTCGCAATTGAAGATGCGATATCTGAAATCGACGTCATCGACCGTGGGCTTTTCGACCAGCAGCAACTGGTCGGCGCCGATGCCGAAATGCCGGTCGGCGAGCGCGTGCACTTGCGCCGGTGTCAGGTTGACCGGTTGGGTGTAGCCGTCGAGCACGACGAAGTCGTTGCCCGCGCCGTGCATTTTAGTGAATTTCAGTTTCATCACACTATTATATGTGAGGTGCCCGCGGGAGAACCGGGCGTCGCCGTATTTCAACGTTCGGGCGCCTTTTCCGGTTCAGTCGGTCCACGCGTTGCGCGAACTCTGCTCAGTACATGCTCGGCACGCCGGGCGGCCGCGTCTTGAAACGCTTGTGCACCCAGTAGTACTGCTCCGGCATCAACGGAATCTGCTCTTCGAGGAAGGCGTTCATGCGGCGCGCGTCGGCGTCGTCGTCGCCCGTGGGATAGTTTTCCCACGGCTTGAACACCTTCAGACGATAACCCTTGTAATTCGACAGCACCTCGCCGATGAAGGGCACCACCTGCGCATGCCCCACTTTCGCGAGCCGGCCGACCGCGGTCAGCGTGCAGGTCGGCACGCCGAAGAACGGCACGAAAGTGGAATTGCGCGCGCCGTAGTCCATGTCGGCGCCGAGCATGACGGGCTTGCGCTCGCGCAGCCAGCGCAGCACGATGCGCGCGCTGTCGGCACGGCTTGCCATGTCCGCGCCGAAACGCGCGCGCGCCGCTTTGGCAACCTCTTCGAGTTCCGGGTTCGACATCGGCTGATACAGCGAGCCGCACTGACGTTTGAGCGAATAGTTCAGGAAGATCGAGCCCGCCTCGATACCGACGAAGTGAAAGCCCAGAAACAGGGTGGGCGGCAGGTTCGGATCGGTGAGATCGATCTCGCTGTCCACCTGAATCAGCTTTTCGAGCTTCTTCGCGGAGCCGAACCACTGCACGCTGCGTTCGAGATAGCTCCGGATGGCGTGCCGGAAATGCTTTTGTGCGACATCCTCGCGGCGCGCCTCGCTCCACTCCGGGAAACACAGCTTGAGATTCGTGTGGACGATGCGCTTGCGGCGGCTCGGAATCTGATGGAGCAGCCAGCCGAGCCCGTCGCCTATGCGAGCGACGAGACCGTAGGGCAGCAACGCGAACAGCTTCAGGAGCCCAATGGCGAGCTTCGGGCCAAAACGGCTTAGCATGCGACTTCCGCCGTGGCGGAACCGGGCAGGCGGCGTGCGTTTAAATTCAGGAAAGCGGAAAAATTGACGTAATACCGCACTCGTGGGCACTCTGTGACATTCATAAGAAGTCGCTATAATAAGAACTTCGCCGAGTTAACTGACAACTTGCGGGGCGAAGCCGGTCGGTGCAGCGCGTGTTCAACACGGCGCGGCGCCCACGGTAAGGTAATCCGCTAAAGCGTCGCCGCTTCAGGCTTCCGAAGCTGGCTACGTGAAAATCCAACCGTAACCACACATCAGGAGTCTGCAACGTGGCAAACGACTATCTCTTCACTTCCGAATCCGTTTCCGAAGGCCATCCCGACAAAGTCGCGGACCAGATTTCGGACGCTATTCTCGACGCGATCCTTACGCAGGACAAATACTCGCGTGTTGCAGCGGAAACGCTGTGCAACACGGGTCTCGTCGTGTTGGCCGGTGAAATCACCACCACCGCCAACGTCGATTACATCCAGGTCGCGCGCAATACGATCAAGCGCATCGGCTACGACAACACCGACTACGGTATCGACTATCGCGGCTGCGCCGTGCTCGTCGCGTACGACAAGCAGTCGCCGGACATCGCCCAGGGCGTGGACCGCGCCCACGACAACAACCTCGACCAAGGCGCAGGCGACCAGGGTCTGATGTTCGGCTATGCATGTGAAGAAACGCCGGAACTGATGCCGCTGCCGATCCACCTGTCGCACCGTCTGGTGGAACGTCAGGCGAATCTGCGCCGCGATGGCCGTCTGCCCTGGCTGCGTCCAGACGCGAAGTCGCAGGTCACTGTGCGTTACGTTGACGGCAAGCCGCATTCGATCGACACCGTCGTGCTGTCCACGCAGCACTCGCCGGACATTTCGCTCGACACGCTGCGCGAAGCGGTAATCGAAGAAGTGATCAAGCCCACGCTGCCGGCTGATCTGATCAAGGGCGACATCAAGTTCCTCGTGAACCCGACCGGTCGCTTCGTGATCGGCGGTCCGCAAGGCGATTGCGGTCTGACGGGCCGCAAGATCATCGTCGATACGTACGGCGGCGCGGCGCCGCATGGCGGCGGCGCATTTTCGGGTAAGGATCCGTCGAAGGTCGACCGTTCGGCTGCCTACGCCGGCCGCTACGTCGCGAAGAACATCGTGGCCGCGGGCCTCGCATCGCGCTGCCTGATTCAGGTGTCGTACGCAATCGGCGTCGCGCAACCCACGTCGGTCATGGTCAATACGTTTGGCACCGGCCGCGTGTCCGATGCCACGATCACGCGTCTCGTGCAGGAACATTTCGACCTGCGTCCGAAGGGCATCATCCAGATGCTCGACCTGCTGCGCCCAGTGTACGAAAAGAGCGCGGCATACGGTCACTTCGGCCGTGAAGAGCCGGAATTCACGTGGGAAACCACCGACAAGGCTCTGGCGCTCGCCGAAGCCGCCGGTACGGAACCGGTCGTCGCGTTGGTTGAATAAGCGCGATCCAGACGCAAAACGGGCCGCGCCCGTTTTGCGTCAGCAGAAACAAAAAACCCCCGCCGGCGTGAGCCGTGCGGGGTTTTTTTGGCATTGCACGCGAATCGCGAACTGGGACTCGCAATTCTTCAACTGTCAGGTTTCAGCGGCTCGCGAAGGCAAAAGCAAACCCAGCCCGTGCTGCCGTTCACCGAAAGACGATGCGGCCGGCGGCTCGCGCTCTTTGGGCAATCACCGCCGGCGCTTTGTGTGCGAGCGTGAGACGCAGTGGCGTCGGCTTGCGCAGCAGCGTGCGCAGAGCGGAAAAGAAGGTGTGGAACCAAGTGCGGATGCCGTCGACGGCTTTGGCATCGCGCCATTGTTTGCCGAGCGCGCGAGTGCGGGTGGCTGGTAACGCAGTGCGCGCACCACATGGCGGCGCGCGGGACGCGCCGCTTTGAGTGCAGCGCGGGTAAGACGGGTGCTCGGAAGAGTATGCATGGCTTCACAAGTAGGCAACGAGTCGCGCGACGGGAAGGTGCGTCATTCTCATTCTCTCATTCAATAGCACCAAATGTGCCAATGACGATGTCGCAATGAACGGCGCGTAAGCCCGGAATTCGACTGAAAGCGTGGCGGAGATACGGCAGGGAGCGGCTCGGCGGCCGCGGTGTCTGACGAAAAAACGCGGGAGCGGCAATCGACATGCATGAAGGCTAAACGCGAATCATGACGTCATAAAGTCGGTTTTTACCCTGCAAATACGGGTTTTACCAACACGAAATCTTACTTTGCGTTACCCCATTGCGCCATTTGCGACCCATCATCGAGCATCTTTGCCCATTCGATGTGTCGGCCTTCCCAATGTTCCGCATGAAAGTAGTACGCAAGCGTTGACGTGCGTCTGTGCAAACCACACACCCAAATTATACATATTTTATAATCGAGCATCAAGCTAGTCAATAGTCACGGAACACCATGTCACTTCATTCGAAGAAAGAGCAGATTCACACGTTGCGCGATCAGGGTTTTGTCGTCGTGCCGGGTTTGGTCTCGCCCGAGCGTTGTGCGGCATTGAAGCAGATCGCGTAGCGCCAGCTCGAAGAGGCGGCGTCGCCGATCGAGTTCGAAGCGGATCTGCAATATCCCGGCGTTCCTGATCGAGGTCGCGCCGTTCGAAATAATCGGTTGCGAGTTCGGCTTGCATCGACAGCAGCGCGGCCTGAGTGTCCGTGGCGCTTGCCTGGCGCTTCAGCCTTTGCGCCTTCGACGCTGCGCGACACGCGGCCCCACAGGTCCGGTTCCCACGATGCGTCGGCCTGCACGAGATAGTCGTTCAGCGTGAGACCGGCGGTGGATTTATGCAGCACGTTCGACGAATAACATGCGCGCGAGTAGTCGCCATTCGCGCTGACCACCGGGAAAAAGCTCGAGCGATATTGCGTGACGGTTACGCGCGCGGCGCGAAAGCGCGCTTCGACGGCCTGCACGTTCTGGTTCGCGCTCGCGACCTGCTGTTCGAGCGCATCGAGCGACGGGTCGGCGTAGACGCTCCACCATGCGCCGCGTGGGACGGTGTCGGCAGGTTGTATGGGTTTCCAGCCGCTGCCTTCGAGTTCCTTGTAGGTGGCGGCAGTGGTCGCGGTGGGCTTCACGTAGTCCGGTCCGACTGTGCACGCGCCGAGCAGCACGCAGGCGGACGAGAGCAGCCATGCCGAAGCCGTTATCGATGCCGACGCGAACGACGGCGACATAACCGCCTGCCAGATTGGCTTCGCGCTCCTCACACCGCCTCCTGCATTGAACGCACGCTCGCCACGTTTTCAACTGACGCGTTAGTCGCCGCCGAACTGAACGCACCCGACGCCCCCGCAGCTTTCCTGCTTTCGGCGTCACGATCCGCACCGGCGCACCGTCGACGATCGAGTCTTGCGGATTCAGAATCACCTGCTCATCGCCATGCAATCCCGACGCGACCGCCACGCGCGTGCCGAAGTCCGTTCCGAGCGAAACAGGAACGAGCTTCAGAACGAGCTTCACCTTGTGCTGCGGATCGACAGTTGCCACTTTCACGCCGTCGGGGAGGAACAGGAATGCATTGCCGGGCAGCGTGAACGACGCGGCATTCGCGCCGAGCGCGAAATGCACCTGCGCGTATGCACCCGGCAGCAGATCACCATTGCGATTTTCCACGTCTACTTCGACAAGCATAGTGCACTGTTGCTGATCGACCGCGCCCGCCGTGCGCGCGACGACGCCCGGATAGCGTTTGGACGGTGTTTCGGTCAGCGTGAGAAACGCGGTTTGCTGCGCGCGTACCTGCTGCGCGTACGCCTGCGGTACGTTCACATACACACGCAGACGGTCGGCCTGCGCGACGTGAAAGAGCTCCTTCGCCGGACCGCTCGCGCTGCCCGCGTCGATCAGTGCGCCGACGTCGACGTTACGCGCCGTCACCGTGCCGTCGAACGGCGCGTAGACCTTCTGGAACGACTGCGTTTTTTCGAGCTGCGCCACGTTGAAACGCGCGGCGTCGAGCGTGGCTTTTTTCGCGAGCATGTCGCCGACTTTCTCGTCCGTTTCCTGCTTCGAGACGGACTTGCTTTTTAGCATCTCCGTCCAGCGGTCGGCCGTGCTTCGCGCGAGTTCGTAGTTGGCATTGGCATTCGCCAGATCGGCGCGCGCGACGTGACCAGATGCCTTGTGCGGCAAGCGCCACGACCACCACGACGAGCGCAACGACGATCCAGCGCGTACGCCGCGCACTTGAACGATCGCGCCTTGCGCCTGAATCTGAATCGTTCGGACCGTCCGGACGTTGTCCTTCCATCAAACTTCCCCTGTCGACCGGAGTTTGCACAGCTGCACATTGACGACACGCTGTGCAAAACGCGGGCAGTGCAGGCTGCCTCTCGTGGCGGCGTCAGCCGCTTTCGTGTGAAACGCGTGATGCAGCGTCGCGCGCCTCATGATTTCGGCACCACGTGTTCAGACACGTGCAAACGCCGCGCTGCGAGCCGTTTGTAGATCATCGAAAACACCACCGGCACGAAGATCAACGTTGCGAGCGTGCCGACCGTGAAGTCCGCTTCGATGGCGGCGCGTGTGGCGTCGCCGTGTTCAAGCAACTGTTCGCGCGCGAAACTGATCACCAGAATCGAGTTCGCGGTCGCAATGCCGATACACATGATCGTGCCCGTCAACGCGGGAATCGACAACGTGGTGTGCGTGAGGAACAGCATCCACACGATGCCCGCGAGGGCGCCGGGCAGCGCGGTGATAATGATGAACGGATCGAGCGAGCCACGACTGGAAATTCACGGCGATCAGCAGATACACGAGCACGATAGCGAACACGAGACCGGCGAAGATTCCGGAGAGCGAATCGTTCATCGTCTGCACTTGGCCGTGCAGTTCGATCGTCGACGTTTTGGGCAAATCGGCTTTCGCGTCGTCGATGATCTTGCGGATATCGTCCGACACGCCGCCGAGATCGCGACCGTCGGCGGTGCCTAAAATATCGATAGTGGTTTGCGCGTTGTAGTGCGTGAGTACCGCGTTGCCGGCCTCGCGTTTCATCGTCGCGAGCGAGCCGAGAATGTTGGTTTTGCCGTTAGCGTTCAGCGGAATGTTGACGAGCGCCTGCAACGAATCGATCTTTACCGTCAGGTCGTCGGCGAAACTCGAGAGCGGCGCGATTGCGAGCGCGGCGCCAACCAGCAGGGCAAGCGGTTTCAGCGTGTTGCGAAGACTCATGGTCTCTCCTTCCATCGACAGTTTCAGGGTGTGAAAGCGGCAAGTCAGTAACGCTGGACCGACGCGCAAGCACCTGTTGCGCAGGCGCTTGCCGGAAGATGTCGGATCATCGAACGCCAAAAAGAATGCAAGAATGCAAATATGCGAGGTCCCTTAGTGGTTCTTCCGTGTTTTCTTTGTCTCCGAATTCGCCTCGATGCTTTTTCGAAGCATTGCTGCGGACACTCGGCCGCCTGTGCACGTCAGTGGATCTGGCGCGAATATAGAAAGCTCAATTTGAGCCCGTCTTGGCGGTTCGCGGTGCTTTGAATGAGCATTTCGGCACAGGCCGCGCGGGGCATGCGCTGGCGGCCGACGGGCGGCAGTGAGCGAATGAGGATTACGGCACATGTTTAAGAGCGGGCCGTTATCTGTGAAGGGCGGGTCGGGGACGCGGGCCGTGTTCGGGTCGCGAGACGGTGAAACACGTGGCCGGGTTGTGGCCGCGAATTGCGGCCGCAGACGGTGGCCAATCAGGCGCAACGTGTGACGCGTGACGGAATGAAAGTTTTGAGGCGAAGCAAAGTTTTGAGGCGAAGCGCTTGACGAGCCGGACGCTCCCCCGCGTCCGGTTCTGAAGCTTCGTTGCGCCTAGCGCTCGCCTTGCTGACGCAGTACTTCTTCGCGCAGACGCATGAGCGGCTCTTTCGCTTCGTCTTCGGCCCACGTGTCGAGGTCGTCGAGCGCTCGCTGGCAGCTGTCGAGCACGATGTCGAGATCCACCGGCACGCCGTTGTTCAGCGCGAATTCGATCGTCTCGGCGAACTGCTGACATTCCTGCTCGCCGTACGAGATGTCGAGATTGTCGGCGATGATTTCGGCGATGTTGCTGCGTGCTTTGTTGTCGGGCGTCACCATATCGACGATGCCGCGCGCCACGGCCGGCTAGTAGTAGAGCGCGATGTCGAGCCACTGGGCGGGATCGAAATCGGCCTTCTCGAACTGATTCTCGAAGTATGCGATCCACGAACGACGTTCCCCAGAGTAAGGTAGCGGAGCGCGTGAGGTGTGGTAGTGAAGCGGATCAGCTTCGGCCACTGCGTGCGCAGATAGGTCAGTCCTTTGCCGAGCAAGCTTTTTG
>CALNWS010000064.1 GCA_940747215.1 uncultured Paraburkholderia sp.
AGATGCTCGCTCGCTTCGAAAACCGCTGATCAGCGATCACCTTCAACCGAAAGGACCCGTCACGTTCAACCCGAATCCCCTGATCACGTTCGCCAAAATACGCAGCGTGACGTTTGAAACGCACCCGCACCGGTCACGCCGGGCAACGTCCAGCCGGCGAACGGCAGGAGCAGTTCGCGTGCGCCCGTCGCGAGAATCAGGCGCTCGTATGTGATGTCGACGCCTCCCTGAGCCGTTTCGATCAGCAGGCCGCGCGATTCGAGCGGCGCAATCACGCGGGCCGATGGCCAGTACGTCACGCGGCGCTGCGTGTTCAATGCGCCGAGTAAAGCGCGCAGCGGTGCTTGCGGCGCCACGCCCGGACCCTAGCCGGCGTGTGGATTGTCGTCGAGCAAGGCGACCGTTGCACCTTCGCGCGCCGCCGTGCGCGCGGCGTTCAAACCGGCCGGCCCCGCGCCGACCACGACGACGTCGAAATGCGCATTCACGGCGCGCCGCTCCCGCTGCGCTTCGATGCCGAGGTTTCGACGACCTGACCCTCGCGGCAGAGCGTCTGACAGCCGAGAACGTGTGCGCGGCCGTCCACGGTGACGCAGCACTCCTAGCAAACGCCCATGCCGCACAACGCCGCGCGCGGCTCGCCGCTCACCGAAATTCGCGTGCCGCGAACAGGCGTATTCATCGCCGCATGCGCCAACGCAATGGCCACAACGACGCTCGCGCCCGCAGCGACTTCGACGAATGCGCCATCCACCGTCAGGCGAACACGCGACGCGCTGGATTCGTTCATAAGTGAGCCCGCCGTTCGAAACGCGCCGGCAAATACGGCTCCATCGGAATCGCAGGCGCGTGACCGGCGATCTGCGCCGCGAGCAGCTTCGCGGTACCGAGCGAGGTCGTCACGCCGAATCCTTCGTGACCCACGGCGAACCAGACGCCGGGCGCGAACGCACCGGCCGGGCCGATCAGCGGCAGACCATCGAGCGATGCCGCGCGAAAATCCGTCCATGCGCGAATGCCGATAAGCGTGGGCAGCGTCGGCAGGTAACGCGAGGTGCGCTGCAACATGCGAGGGAGCACGGGCATGTCGACGGCCGGGTCCGTCGTATCGAACTGACGCGACGAGCCGATCAACAGTTGCCCCGTCGGACGCGGCTGCACGTTGAATGCGACCGACGTCCCGGCCGCGTGATGCGCGCTCGTGATGTAGCCGAGTTCGAGCAATTGATGCCGGACGAGTCCGGGATAGCGGTCGATGATCAGCAGGTGGCCCGATGATCAGCAGGTGGCCTTTTTCGGCTGGAGTGGCAACGCGCTCAGCAACTGCTGCACGCCCAGACCGTTCGCGACGACGTGCGCGGCACTCATCGTGTCGCCGTCCGCGAGCGTTCGTGATGCACGCTCACCGATCGAACCGGCGTGCCGCACACCGCACGCGAATCTTCGCCACGCCCGGCGATTGCGTCAGTAACCATTCGGCAGCGATGGGTGCGTAGACGATGCTGTCGTGTTCGATTCGCAAGCCGCCTGCCATCGACTCCGCGAGCGGTCGTACGCGTTGCCGGGACAGAGCACGAAGCTGCGGCTGTCGAAATCGTCGCGCGACGGTGGCCCGAACAGTTCGATGTGGTCGATCAGCGCGCCGTCTGCACCCGTGATGCTTTGCGCGATGAGCGCGTCGCGCATCGCCGCTGTGGCGTTTGGCATCTGCGTGAATCTGACATACTACGGCATGGTGTTCGTGCTGAGCCTGTACCTGCAGCGCGTGCGCGGTTACACGCCTTTGCAGGCCGGCCTCGCGTTCCTGCCGCTCACGGGCGGCCTCCTGATTGCGAACGTCGCGAGCGACTGGGCAGCGGCTCATTTCGACGTGCGCGTGCCGATGATCGCGGGCGCCATCGTCGCGGGCATCGGCTACGGACTGCTGCATTTCGTCGATGCAAGCACGTCGCTGCCGGGCCTGCTGGTTCCGTTCCTGCTGATTCCGTCCGGCATGGGCTTCGCCGTTCCCGCCATGACGACCGCCGTGCTGGTTTCCACCGACGCACACCGCGCGGGCATCGCATCGGCGGTGCTCAATACCGCGCGCCAAGCGGGCGGCGCGGTCGGTGTCGCCGAGTTCGGCGCGCTCGGCGCGCTCGCGAGCGGTGCGGCCGCGAGCCAGATCGTCTCCGGCATGCACGCTGCGACCGCGGCTTCCGTCGGCTTGCTGATGCTCGGCGCGGTGTTGGGCTGCCTCGTGCATCCCGAGCCGAAGGAGTCGTCGCAACAGAAGGAACAGGGCGCAACGCAAAACGGAATGCGCGTCAGGGCCGACGTCGCGATGAACAAAGGAGAAGCATGAAAAGCCTCTGCCGCGTTCACACCCGGCAGGGGCTTTTGTAGTCCGGCGAAGAACCGGCCGGCGCGTCTATCAGGCCTACAGTGACGCTTCCTGAATGACGCCGGTGTCGATGGCACGCTCGATCAGGCCTTCGTTCTGCGCCTTCGTGATGGCGTCGACAACCAGTTTTTCCGGCTCCTCGATCTCGGCCTTGATCGTGCCGATGATGCCGGAGGCGTCGAACACCACGAGTGTCTTCGCAGAATCAGCGAGACTGATGATCACGCGATGCGGCGTAGGACTCTCGCCAAGACTCGCGCAGAGCTGGGTGAGTTTACCGCCGATGGTTTGCTCAAAACTTTGAATCATTCTCCGCTCCCTTGGTAACCGCCAGAATCGAACTCAACAGGCACAGCGTACCTCACTCAATCGGCGCGTCACAAACCCAATCCGCTGCGTGGCGCGCGTGCCCCGTCGACGCTGATACGGCCCCGCCGGTCACGAACAGCAGCAGGAAGCCGCCTGCGATGCCGATGTTCTTCCAGAAATGGATCACCATGTCGCGCTGCAAGGTGGGATCGGTGACGTTCCAGAAATCGTGGCCCAGCACTGCCGTCGCCGCCGTGTACACCGCCATGATGAGCTCGGGCGGCCGCACCTTGAAGCCGACGATCAGCAGCAGGCCGCCGAGCGCTTCGACCGCGGTCGCGACCGGTGCGGCCACCTAGACGAACGGCACGCCCTTCGAATGCAGATAGCCGACGAAACCCGCATAGCCCAGCAGCTTCATCACACCACCCCAAAGAAACAGCACCCCAAGGGCGATACGTGCGATGAGAATTACCCCGGAATCGACGGGACGCGTCATGAGGCACTCCTGTAAATTAATAAGCAGCAGGCCCGGGCGGAAAGCCGCAGTTCCCCACTTTGTACCCGGGAATACGCAACGCGCCCGCCTTTTCCAAGCACGAAGCGGAAAGAAAAGCACCTCACGTGCATTGCGCGACGCGTGCGGTGAGTATCGCGTTCAGGCTGCGGGATAAGTGGCGACTTCGATCAGATTGCCGTCCGGATCGCGGCAATACACCGACGTTATCTTGCCGCGTGCGCCGTCTCGCGGCACCGGGTCGGCCTCGATCTCGACACCCTGCGCGAGCCAGTGCGCCTTGACGTCCTCCGGGTTCACCGTGGTGACGAAGCAGAGGTCGGCGCTGCCGGGCACGGCTTCGCGCCCCGTGAACCACGCCGCGGTGTCCGCCTGAGCGGGCCGCAATTGATCTTCTGATTGCCGTAGGTCACGCCACCCGCGTGCCCGTACGCGATTCGAACTCGGTGCGCCGCATGCCGAGCATGCGCGCGTACCAAACAGCGCTGACTTCCACGTCAGCGACATTCAGAACGAGATGGTCGAAACTGTCGATCGAGAAGCTCATGGGTTCGTCACCGTTAAAAGTGTGACCACGCGCGTGTGTCGCGTGGCGCGTTGTGCGTTGCGCTTTCCGGAAGGCAAAAACTTAGCACGGTTGGCGCGAACACGCTCGCCGCGCCGGCTGCGTTCGGAGCGGGCGCGATCAGGATTTCGGCGCGTCCGGCGCGAGAACACGCCCTTGGTGAATATGAAGTAGCCGTAGCCGCGTTCCTCGCCCGTGGCGATCACGCAATAGGCTTTGCGGGCGCGCTCGTAAAAGGCAAACCGCTCGATCGACGCAAACGGCATGTCGCGCCCTTCGCCCGCGTTCACTTCTGCCTGCGCTTCGCGCTGCACGGCCGGAATCGTGTCCGGTTCGCCGACCACTTCCATGCGCGAGGCCGGGTGATCAATGAACGTATCCAGCGGCAGGACCGACAGCACCGCGCGAACGGCGCGCGACGCGCTCACGCCGTCCATCCGAAGTACTTTGCCCAATACGCTTTGACGTGCCACCGAGTCGCCCTGGAAGTTGGCGTCGCAAATCACGAGTTCGTCGCCGTGTCCCATCGAGCTCAGTGCATGCAGGATGTCGGCGTTGAGCAGCGGGTCCAGATTCTTCAGCACGATGTCCCCTTGTCTTGTATGGCGCGATTCGCGCAATGGTTGGAATGCCGCTGCGACGCGTGGCGCAATGAAGCCCCACGAGCGTGCTCGCCTCGGCTCAGCCGTCGCTTCGTGACGCGGCAAACGATTGTAGCAAGCAACCCGGCACCCGCCACCGCAACCATCCCACTAGCGCGAGCAGCACGAGACCCGCGCCGCCCAGCACGGGATCGCGCAAGGCGAGCAAGGCCGTGAACGTGAACGCCCGGGCCGGCAAGCAGGGCGAAGCCGGCGATAGCACCAGACAGCGCATCCACGGCGCGGGACACGTGCGAGAAAGTGCGGGCGGCGGGATGAGCCTTGGCGGTGGCGGGCTCGTGCATGATCGTCTCCGTCGTGCATGATCGTCTCCGGTTGCAGAGGGGTGGGTTTATGAGTTGGCCTCGCGCATCGGCCGGGCTTGCGATCGAAGCAAATGCGTCAGGCGACGGGCACCTGATCGAGAAAACCGGTTACGGCTCGCAGGTGCCCGTGCGCATCCACGACGCCGAAGTCCGAACCCTTGACGATGGCCTTGCCCGACGGCGTCGAAAGCGACCACGAGAAACGCAGGCGGTCGCCGAAACTGTCCACGTCGGTCGTACGGGCAAATGTGGTGCGGAAAACGCTCGTGTACGGCCGCGGATCATTGCGTCGATGCCGTCGTGGCCCGCGCCGGCGAGCAGCGGATCGCGATAGCGGCGTCCGTGCTCCACGTCGCGGCAATCAGCTCGCGACGGCGCACGGCATCGGTCTCGTTCCAGGCGTCGAAATAACGATCGATCAGATCGGTATGCGCGTTCATGTCTCACTCCTTGTTTGGCATGACTGAGCAGCACTACGCTCGGTACACGACATGTGCAGCGGGCTCGGAAGTGAAGATTGAAGGTTCGCGTGAAGCCAGTCGATTACGTGACAGGTAAGCATCTGTGCGCGCGACGCATTTTTGCGTGCGCTTTTGCATGGAACGTTGCGCATGCAACTGGCCATCCGGCCGAATCGTTTTAGGCGGTGGCAATCGCTAAGCTCACCTGACAGATCGGGTTCGCGCACTCACGCAGCGCGGGCATTTCCAGGTACTCAACGGGACGCACAGACAAGCCGCCATTCAAATGGAATTTTTCAATTGCAAATCCGTATCCAAAAGGATACAATCTTTCTCCCTGATGGTATCATCGCTCACGTATACGCTGAACCGCACGGAGGCGTTCGACACATGGCTTACCGGGTCTCACGGACCTTCGTGCAAGAGCCCGGATTCTCGTGCAAATGCGACGCGCGGAATGTGGCCATTTCGGCGACGTTAAAGGGGGTTGGCAGACGGCGTGTCCGAGATGCGTATCGACTGTGGTCCCGGCTATCGGGTCTATTTCGCGCGCGAAGGGCGCACGGTGTATCTGCTTCTGTGCGGTGGCAACAAATCCACGCAGGCGGCCGATATCAAGCATGCCAAAGCAATAAATATCAAGCATGCCAAAGCAATAAATATGGGCAGACATCAGAAAGGAACTCTCATGAGCAAGATCAAAACCGCTCGCTTCGACGCATCGCATTGATAGCGAGGAAATGATCGCCGAATATCTCAACGCGGCGCTGGAAGATGGCGATTCCGACGTGCTGCTCACCGCCATCGCCGACATTGCCAAGGCTCGCGGTATCGCGAAAATTGCCGCAGACGCCGGGCTTGGCCGCGAAAACCTCTACAAAACGCTCGCGCCAGGCTCCAAGCCGCGCATGGAAACCGGAAACCGTACTGCGACTGCTGCGCGCGCTCGGCGTCAAGCCCAATGTCGTACCGGACAACGTAGCTACCGCCTGATTTCTTTACCCCCGGAGGTAATGGATCGTGAGCACGGTTTGACTATCATCAGCAGCATGAACACACTTTCCCTTGCACCCCATGCGGTGCCGGAAGCGCATTCGTCCAGCCGCACCGTTGGCGACATGCTGCGTGAATGGCGGCAGCGCCGCAGAATGAGCCAGTTGCTGCTCGCCACGGAGGCTGAGGTGTCCACGCGGCATCTGAGCTTCGTTGAATCGGGACGCGCTGCCCAGCCGCAAAATGGTCATGCATCTAGCCGAGCGTCTCGATGTGCCGCTGCGCGCACGCAATGCGCTGCTAGTCGCGGCCGGTTATGCGTCGCTGTTCCGCGAGCGGCCGCTCACGGATCCGCAACTCGCCGCGGCGCGTGAAACGGTCGAACTGGTGTTCATGGTGTTCAAAAGACACGAACCAAAAGACACGAACCGTATCCGGCGTTGGCCATCGAACGTCACTGGAACATCGTGTCCGCCAATCGGGCGCTGGGGCCGTTGCTTGCCGGTGCGAGCGCCGATCTGCTGAAGCCGCCGGTCAACGCATTGCGCCTGAGTCTGCATCCGGAAGGCATTGCGGCGTCCATCGTCAACTGGCACGTGTGGCGCGGGCACATCCTCGCGCGGTTGCAACGGCAAATCGAAGTAAGTGGCGACGAAACGTTGAGCGCCCTGCGCGACGAACTCGCCGCTTACCCGGCTCCGCCTGGCGCACAAGCCGCCACGCAGGAGGACAACACGTTCAACCAGGTGGCCGTGCCGCTGCAGTTGCGTTCACCGCTGGGCGTGCTGTCGTTCTTCAGCACCACCACGGTGTTCGGCACGCCGGTGGACGTCACGCTCTCCGAACTCGCCATTGAGGCGTTTTTCCCCGCCGGCCCGCACGCCGCCGCGGCGCTACACAAGATGGCCGGGAACGCGGCTGCGGAGGACTTTTGAATCAGAAAAGCGTCGTGCTCGTTCGTCACCTCGGCTCCGCCGACCGCGATGCCTACTTCCAGTTACGCCTGCGCGGCCTGAAGGCGCACCCCGAGTCGTTTGGCCAGAGCTACGCGGAAGCGCTCGCGAAAGGCGCGTCGCAGCACGAGGACATCTTGGATCAATAGCGCGCCGCGATTGGCGAGTTTCTGCTGGGCACCTATGTTACCTCGGAGATTGGCGGCGAAATTGCCGGCGACGCGGAACTGGTCGGCGTGGTGGGCCTGATCGCTGCCAGCGCGAAAAGGAACGCCACAAGGCGGCCGTAATGGGCATGTACGTCGCGCCCGAGGCCGCCGGGCGCGGAATTGGCCGCGCACTGCTCGATGAGCTACTTAAGCGCGCGTCAAACGTCCACGGGCTGCTGCAAATCCAGTTGATGGTGGGCACTCACAACCAAGCTGCACGTAAGCTCTACGAATCCGTCGGCTTTCGCAAATACGGCCGCGAGATTGGAGCGTTGAACGTGCAAGGCGTGTTCTATGACGCGGATCTGATGGCGCGTTTTCTGTAACGCCGCTGGCTTGCCCGAAAATGGCTGCTTTTAAGAGCCCGCTTAAATAAGCCTAGTCGCTGAAGGGGCGATTTTTCCGCCGCGCCATCCGTGCTATTTTTTTGCATAGATCCGCCATCGCGCTTCCCTCTTTCCAACCTCAAACGGACATTTGCCGGCCGTTTTTCCGGTCGGGCATCGAGCATCCGTGTTTCATTTCTCGCAGTTAAACACATCACATGGTCAGACCTTTCCACTTCGCTTCCACGCGCGCCGCGCCGCTTCGACATCAATCCGAAGCCGCTCGGCGCAGCGCTCATTCTTCTTATTGCACCCGGCACCATCTATCTCACGCAAACGGTCAGCGGCCGGCAAGCCGCCCTGTATGTCGTCGGCGCGTTGCTGGGCATGTCACTGTATCACGCGGCGTTCGGTTTTACGTCGGCGTGGCGGGTATTCATCGCCGACGGTCGCGGCGCCGGATTGCGCGCCCAGATGCTGATGCTCGCCTTCGGCGTCCTGCTGTTCTTCCCGGCGCTCGCAGCCGGCACGCTGTTCGGCCGGCCCGTGGTAGGCCTCGTCGCGCCTGCGGGCACGTCCGTACTGGTCGGCGCGTTCATGTTCGGCATCGGCATGCAACTGGGCGGCGGCTGCGCGTCCGGCACGCTGTACACAGTCTGCGGCGGCAGCATGCGCATGATCGTTACACTTGCGGCCTTTGTGGCGGGCTCGGTCATTGCCACAGCTCACATGCCGTTCTGGACCGCTCTGCTCTCGCTGAAACCGCTTTCTATGGTTACAACTTTCGGCGCCGGCCCGGCGATCGCGCTGAACTGGATCGTCTTCGCCGTCATCGCGGCTGTAACAGTCGTGGTCGGACGGCGCCGTCACGGCGGACTCGTAGGCGAAACCGTGCGCATCGCCGTGGCTGCATGGCCCGTGGCCGCTTTTCGTCGACGCTATTGCGCTCGTGGTGCTGAATTTCGCGACGCTCGCGCTGTCGGGCCGGCCGTGGGGTGTTACATCCGCCTTCACGCTCTGGGGTGCGAAAATCTTGACCGTGCTCGGTGTCGACGTCGCCAACTGGCCGTACTGGGCCGCGAAGGCGAACGCCGGCGCGCTCGCCGCGCCTGTTACACATGACGTCACCATGGTCATGGATATCGGCATCATCCTCGGCGCAATGACCGCGGCGGCGCTGGCGGGCCGTTATGCGCCCATCTGGAAGGGGCCTGTCCGCTCGCTGATCGCCGCCGTTGTGGGCGGCCTCCTGTTCGACTACGGCGCACGTCTCGCCTACGACTGTAACATCGGTGCCTACTTCAGCGGCATCGTGTCTGGCAGCCTGCACGGCTGGCTCTGGCTGGTCGCGGCCTTCGCCGGAAACGTAATCGGCACGCGCCTGTGGCCGGCTTCCGGGCTGGAGGTAGAGCGAATTCGCACCACCGGCTGCTAGTTGTTACCGAGGAAGTTACAAATTCGCTCACAACCGCCAAAGTTTACCCTAGTTTGTAACCGGGGTCGCACCAACTCGTTACATCTCCGATTTGTCCCCCAAGCAGCGTTATTTACCGGTACTTTTATTACGCGGCAAAATCGTCGCTTTCTATTTCCTTTCTAAAAAGGTGTGATTTTCTCGCAACATGCGGGGAACCCGCCTTTGTTCTGATGAATCAGCGAAACCCCTTCCTACAGAGGTTTCCATGGATATGAAGAATCGTTGATAAAGCAAAAAATCTGTTTCGCATTCAGTGTGACGAGACCGTGAAAAGCCGACACAGTAATTCGGGGCTTCGGAAACACATAAAATGGACCGTAGTAGCGAGACGTTCCTGTGCGTCTTCCGTCAGGCTACGCTTGAGCATCGCAGTCACCCCGGTTAGGCAAACTGCTCAGCAGGCTGGCCTGCAAGCAGGATAGCCGCATGAGTCGGTGCAACTGCTGCGTGCTTCGTCGTTTGCGTCAACGCCGACAACATCGAGTGGTCGTTGAAGCGAAAGAAGCACAACAGTTGATCGGAAGCAGCAAGCTTCACGATCTGCGCGAGCGAAAACCCGGCAAGCAGATCAGCCAGTTCAGCCGACAAACCTAGGCGGAACATGCCGATAGCTTTGTCCTCACGCAACATACGTTGCGCAAGCATGATGTACGACAAGTTGATTTCGCGGATTGAATCCAAGTATTCCGTGCCATCGCGCTGATCGAACTCGGCGCACGCATGCAGGTGCTGGAGAGTGAACTCACGCTCTCACACGACCGCATGATCCGCCTGTATCGTGAAGTGAAGGGCGTATCGCCGCCCAAGGGCATTCTGCCGTTTTCGGCGGACTGGTACTGGTATATGATGTAGCTTGCGAACATTCATGCTTCGCTGTTCTACAACACGTATCTGTTCCTGAAGAAGGAAGCACGTTGCTTGCATCTGGACGCGCTCACCAAGGGTTATCGTCTGTATCTGGAACATTGCCAGCACAGCGAAACCGAGCCGGTGCTCGACCTGACGCGTGCGTGGACGTTGGTGCGTTTCTTCGACGCCGACATCCTGCAACTCACCAAGTGCTGCCGTTGCACCAGCAAGTTCGTTGCGCACAAGCACGACCTGCAGCACAACGTGGTGTGTGGCGCATGCCAGCCGCCGTCACGTGCCGGCAAGACTAAGAAGGCCGCCGCTGCCCGTCAGGAAGCGCAAGCCGCTGAAGCAATCGAAGCAGCACAGATCGCGCAAGCCGCCTGAGTCCGGTGTTTGCATCGACTGGTTTGCGATTGTCGATGAAGGCCCGTCCAGCCTGATTCGAACCGAAGCCTCAAATTAAGAGGTCCGCTGTGCGGACCTTTTTTACGTCTTCTGCTTTTTTCACATCGGCTCTTTTACATCGACGACGTCGGGCCAAAGCCTGCGGCGCGTTGATGAAAACCGCTCAATCCACCAGCTCCACCGTCTGCACGACGAGCCACAGGTTAGCGGCGCTGACCACCACGAACAGTGCCCAAGACACGACGAGCGTGAACAGCCGGTTCGCGAACTCGCCCATCAGCGCGCGGTCGCTCGTCATGCTGATCAGCGGATAGAATGCAAACGGCAGTTGCAGGCTCAGCACGACCTGGCTTGCGACGAGCAGTTTGCCGACCGCGCCGTTGCCCATCATCTGCACGCCGACCAGCGCGGGAATCAACGCGAGCGCTCGCGTGATGAAGCGCCGTTGCCAGCACGGAATCTTCAGCTTCAGGAAGCCTTCCATGATGACCTGCCCGGCCACGGTGCCCGTAAATGTCGAACTTTGTCCCGAAACCAGCAGCGTGATCGCGAACAGCACTGCCGTAAAGCCGGTACCGACGATCGGCGCGAATAGCTTGTAGGCGTCCTCGATTTCGGTTACCTGATTGTGGCCGGTCGCATGAAACGCGGCGGCGGCCAGAATCAGAATCGCCATGTTGATCAGCAGCGCGATGACGAGCGACACGATCGTATCGATCGCAACATGTTGATCGCCGAGCGGATGCCGGCCGGGTCTCGCTTTACCGCACGCATCTGCACGATCGACGAATGCAGATACAGGTTATGCGGCATCACGGTCGCGCCGAGAATGCCGATGGCGAGATACAGTGGCTCGCGCGAACTGAGCGCCTGCCACGACGGAATCAGCCTTTGCGCCACCGGCGGCCAATGCGGCTTCACCAGTGCGAGCTCGACGATATAGCCGACGCCGATCGTCACGATGAGCCCGAGCATGATCGCTTCCAGATCGCGGAAGTTCTTGCCTTTCAGGCCGAGCACGATCAGCGTGTCGAACGCGGTAAGCAGCACGCCGGTGGTCAGCGAACATTTGAACAGCAGATGAAACGCGAGCGCGCCGCCCAGCACTTCGGCCAGATCGCAGGCCACGATCGAGAGTTCGGCGAGCAGCCACTGGAAACGCGCCACACCCGGCGAATAGCGCTCGCGCGAGAGTTCCACGAGATCGCGTCCGGTGGCGATGCCAAGCCGCATGCTTAGACATTGCAGCGCCATCGCCGCAAGGCTCGACAGCATGACGACGAAGAGCAGACTGTAACCGTAACGGGAACCGGCTTCGATATCCGTCGCCCAGTTGCCCGGGCCCATGTAGCCGATCGAAATCAGCAGACTGGGCCCTGCGAATTGCGCGATCTTTTTCCAGAAAGGCGCGCCGGGCGAGACGACCACCGACCCCTGAACTTCGGACGGGCAGAACGGCGTGGTTGCGGTAGTAGGTAGTTTGAACGGCAATCCGGAGGTCTCTCGAGGGGAATCAACCGCGGCGCAGAAGAACGCGCCACGAACCGCCTCAAGTGTACAAAGAAACCTCGGGCAATGTCCCGCTGAGTGCATATCGGCCGACGTTGCGAATGCGGTAATCGAGCGGATCGTGCAGCGTGTGCACGCGCGCGTTGCGCCAGAAGCGATCGAGTGTGAGCGGTGCATGCGTGGCGCGGACGCCGCATGCGTCGAAGAGCTTTTCGCTAACGTCGAGCGCCACGCAGTGTGCGACGATTTTCGCTTCCGACGTGGCCAGCGCAACCTGCGCGCGAGCCTCGCCCGAAAGCGCCGCGCCCTGCCGCCACGCATCGTCGAGCAAACGTGCCGCGAGCTCGGCCAGCGCCTCGGCGCTCACGGTCTGGATGCGCATCTCGCCGAAGCGCTGGATGAGGTAAGCGATCGTCCTTGGCTTTCTCGACGCCGGACACGATCCACGGACGGCCTTGCTGCGTGACATAATCGCGCGCCGCTTCGAGCGCCCCCTGCGCAATGCCCACATTGGTCAGCACCTGCTGCGAAATCAGCGTGCACAAGCTGATATACGGCGAATCGCCACGCACCAGCACTTCGTCCGGCCTCACCTCGACGTCGTGAAAAGCAACGCTGCCGCTATCGGTTTGACTCTGCCCGATCGGATTCCAGTCTTCATTGACAGCGATGCCTTCGCGCGCGGTCGGTACCGCGGCAAATACCGGCTTGCCCGTCTCGGGGTCGTGCGCCGACACCGTCATCATGCGCGAGCCGCGCGTGCCCGAACAGAAACCCTTCTGTCTATTCAGGCGATAGCCGCCGCCCGCCGTTGCGCTCACAATCAGCCGGGTATCGAGAGGATTGACGGCATTGCCCCACCACCAGCGCCCTTCCACCGTGCCGCTCAGAAAGCGCTGGCGTTGTTCCGCATTGCCCCACACATTCACGCTCACCATCTGCAATGAGGTGAATCCCAGCAGATGCGCGAGCGCGCTGTCCACACGCGCGATCTGGTGGATGACATCGTAAATCACGGGCCACGGCGCACCCTCGCCGCCGAATTCGCGCGGGACAGCGAGCGTGAGCAGGCCCACATCGGCGATCCACTGCTTTTCCTGCGCGGCGTGACCGCCGTCGCGCACGCTGCGCAGTGGTGGCGCGCAACGCATCAAGCTGAATTTACTACGAATATGCGTACATGTGTGTCATATTCTTCACGCGCGGCGTGTAAGCCGCGACACGAAACGGTCGCCGATGAACTGTACCGCCGTCACGATCGCGATCAGCAGCACGATCACCGTTACCATCACTGTCGTATCGAAATGCTGATAACCGTACCGAATCGCAAGATCGCCGAGACCGCCAGCGCCCACCGCGCCCGCCATTGCCGACGAGCCGATCATCGCCACCACGGTGATCGTGAAACCACAGAGAATCCCCGGCAATGCTTCGAGCAACAGAACATGCCAGATGATGTGCCGGCGCTGCGCACCCATCGCCTGAGCCGCTTCGATCAAACCGCGATCCACTTCCCGCAAACTTACTTCGGCAACGCGCGCAAAAAACGGAATCGCTGCAATGCTGAGCGGAACGATGGCCGCCCACACGCCGATCGTCGTGCCGATCAGCACGCGCGTGAGCGGCAACAACGCGACCAGCAGAATAATGAAGGGCGTCGAACGGAATGCATTGACGAGCGCGCCGAGCGAACTGTTCACCGCGCGTTTCTCGAAGATACCGCCGCGTGTGGTCGTCACGAGCGCCAGCGCGAGCGGTATATCCACAAGCGCCGCGACGAATGCCGATACGCCAACCATCACGATCGTGTCGCGAATCGCGTCGGCGAGTTCGGAGAGCCATAACTCAGACATAACCCAGCACCTCCACGTGATTCGCGTAACCTCGCACGTGTTCGAGCAGGCTCGCGATTTGCGCTTGCGCGTTGTTTGCCGCGCTCGCCTGCAACTGCGTGGCGAAGATTAAGCGCCCTTGCGCATGGCCCTGAATCCTGTCGATGCCGCCATGCACGAAGCTCACGCGACCGCCGTTCACGCTCAAAGCAGACGTGAGCGCGCCGATATCCGGTTCGCGGAAACTCGCGCCCGTAAAACGAACGTCGAGCAGAACCTGTGCATCTGTTTGCGCGATGTCGGATAGCGGCTTCACGCGGTCAGCCAGATCGTGGGCAAGTCATGCACGAGTGTGCGCAACAAGGCGCGCGTCGCATCATGTTGCGGACTGCCGAACACGCGCCAAACGGGCCCGTTTTCGACGACTTCACCGTGCTCGATCACGGCAACCGCATCGCCCACTTCGCGAATCACTTCCATTTCGTGCGTGATCAACACGATGGTCAGATTGAGCCGCTTATTGATGTCCCGCAGCAAACCGAGAATCGATTGCGTGGTTTCCGGATCGAGTGCTGACGTTGCCTCGTCGCACAACAGAATGTCTGGGTCCGTGACGAGTGCGCGCGCAATGCCCACGCGCTGTTTCTGTCCGACAGACAAACTTGCCGGATACGTATCGCATTTCGTGGACAATACGACAAGCGCAAGCAGCGCATCGACTTTCTTTTCAATCGACGCTTTCGGCACGCCCGCTATTTTCAGCGGCAGCGCAATGTTCTCGCGCACGGTTTTCGCGGAGAGCAGGTTGAAGTGCTGAAAGACCATGCCGATGCGTCTGCGCAATGCCACCAGCGCACGTTCGTCGAATTCTCCCACGCTCACGCCGTTCACGCGCACTGCGCCCGAAATCGGCTTCTCCAGTCCATTCACGAGCCGCAGCAACGTGGATTTCCCCGCGCCGCTGCGACCGATAATGCCGAACACTTCGCCGCGCGCCACGGTCAACGTGACGTTGGCGAGTGCCGTATGCGACGCGCCGGGCGCATCGGCGAATACTTTCCCACGGCGTCGAATACGACCGCGCGAGGAGAATCGGCGTCCTGTTCGGAACGAAACGCAAGCGCAGGCGCAGCTTCGACAAATTGCGGCACATCGAGAAGATGAGTCATCGCATCGCTCCGGTCAGGCTTCCACTGCGCTTTTTGTTTTGCTTTCGACGCCGCTATTCGGCTGTTCAAAAGCGCTGCGCCGATATTGCGCGCCCACGTGCATGGCAGGCAATCGCGCGCGCCCGTTACCGAAGAGTTTTTCGCGCAACGTTGGCGCGGGATCGTAGTCTTCCTTATAGACGCCGCGATTCTGCAATTCCGGCACGACCAGATTCACGAAGTCTTCGAAAGATTCCGGCATCACCGTGCGCGTCAGATTGAATCCGTCGACACCGGCTTCTTCGATCCACGACACGAGTTCATTCGCGATCTGCTGCTGAGAACCCACCACGGGTTTCGCGCGACCGCCGAGCGTCATCTGTTCGAGTACTTTGCGCTTGGTCCAGACACCGCTCACGCTTTTCTTCGAGATCGCTTCCACTGCCGATTGCATCGACTCGGTTTTCACGTACGAAATAGGCTCATCCAGTTCGTATTGCGCGAAGTCGATACACGTGGAGCTTGAAAAGTGCGCAATACCGCCTTCCGCACTCGCATAGCGCCGGTACTCTTCGAATTTCTCCTGCGCGAGCTGCTTCGTTTCGCCCACCACGACGGTGATGCCCGCAAAGATCTTGATGTCGTCCGGCGCGTGACCAAAGCGCACCGCACGTGCATGAATGTCGTCGACGATGGAACGCGTGAGCTGTTTGTTCTGGCCGCCACGAACACGCATTCCGCGTGACGTGCCGCGAAATCCACGCCACGGCTCGACGAGCCTGCCTGATACAACACCGGCATGCGTTGCGGCGAAGGCTCGCTCAGATGAATCGCGTCGATCGAATAGTACGGACCGTCGTGCTTCTCGCGATGCACTTTCTCCGGATGCGAGAAGATGCGCGCCGCGCGGTCGCGCACCACGGCGTCGTCTTCCCAACTTTGCTCCCCCAGCTTGTAGACCACGTCCATATAATCGTCAGCGCGATCGTAGTAATCGTCATGGCCGATCTGCTGCGCGAGCCCCATGCCGCGCGCTGCGCTGTCGAGATAACCCGTCACGATGTTCCAGCCCACGCGGCCTTTGGTGAGATGATCCAGCGTCGACATGCGCCGCGCGAAAAGATAAGACGGCTCGTACGTCAGGTTCGACGTCACCCCGAAGCCGATATGCTTCGTGACGTGCGCCATCGCCGGCACGATGAGCGACGGGTCGTTGATCGGAATCTGCACCGACTCGCGAATCCGGCGTATCAGGTCCGCCCTGATAAACGTCGTACACGCCCACGATATCCGCGAGAAAAATGCCGTCGAACTTGCCACACTCTAGCGTCTGCGCGAGATTCGTCCAGTAATCGAGGTCCGTGTAATGCGCAGAGCGGTCACGCAGGTGCGTCCACAAACCGTGATTGATATGACCCACCGCGTTCATGTTGAATGCTTTGAGCAGAATCCTTTTCTTCGACGTCGGGTGACTCCTCTGCTTCATTTACCACGCAACGGCATAAAGCGTGCCGAACGCTTTGTCGAGTTGAGAACGCACGGCCGGCGAATGCTGGTAGATAGAAATGAACTTGTGAATGCGCGGATCGTTCACGCTATCCGGACGCACGACCCACTGAATCGCGTAGTTCTTGTTCTCCAGACTGTCGAACAGCAGCGCGCTATTCAGGTCCGTCGTTCCGGCGAGTTTGATGAAGCTCAGATAGCCTTGTGCGAGGTCCACGTCGTCGAGCGAACGTGCAAGCTGCGATGCTTCGAGCTGCACGATCTTCAGATGCTTCGGATTATCGGTAATGTCGAGCGTCGTTGCGCGATAGTCGACGCCCGGCTTCAGCTTGATCAACCCTGCACGTTGCAGCAGCAAAAGACCACGACCGCCGTTCACAGGATCGCTTGCGATTGCAACTGTCGCGCCGTCCTTCAACTGGTCGAAACTTTTGATCTTCTTCGAATAGAGGCCGATCTTCATGATCGTGCCGGGCGCAATCGCGACGAAGTTATAACCGCCCTGCTTTTTGGCATTCTCCAGAAACGGAATGTGCTGGAAATAATTGACGTCGATGTCCTTGTTCGCGAGCGCGGCGTTCGGCGTATTCCAGTCGGTGAATTCGATGATCTTCACATCGAGCCCCTGCTCTTTCGCCTCACGCGCAGCCACTTTAAGCGCGTCAATCTGCGGACTCGTGGCCGTGCCGATTTTCAGCGTTGCATCCGTTGCGGAAGTGGGATTCATCGAAAGCGCAAAAGCGACGCCCAGAATGGCGAGCACTGGTTGATAAAAAGAACACCACAGTGCGGACAGAGAAATGCGCATGATGAACTCTTGGGTTGGTCGTAACGTTTTCTTGAGGCGAACCGATCCAGCGTCATGCGCAATCAACATGACGACGGGTTCGAACAGACACTGCATTAGGCTCCGCCGGAACCGGCGTAACTGCAGCGGCGCGCGCTTAGTGCCCGCGGCGGCGACAGCGTAATAGAAGAGGGAATGTCGGGCAGGTCATCGCCGCTCTCCTGATGAGGTGCGAATCATCTTAGAGGCGGCACACGTCGCGGTCTACGAACGGATTTTCCGAAGGAAGGCGGGAAAAACGATTTGGACGAAAAAACCGGACCGCATTCGTGTGCGGCCCGACCTGTACTTCGATCTGCCATCAACGCCGATCAACAGCGGCGTTTAGCGCTTCGCCACCTGATCCACCGCAGCGGCCGAAGCCGGTGCCACCGAGCCAACCGTCGTATCGGTACCAGGCACGTCGCCCCAGCCACCGCCCATCGCGCGGATCAGATTCACCGTCGCGACCGCCTGCGTGCCGGACAGATGGCTCGCTTGCAATTGCGACATCAGCACCTGACGCTCACCGTCGATCATGTCGAGATAACTCACCGCGCCCTCGGTGTACTGCGTGCGCGACAGATGCGCCGCGCGCTGCGACGCCTGAACGGCGTTGTTCTGTTCACGCATCTGATCGTCGAGCAAACGCAGATCTGCGAGGTTATTCTCCACTTCGCGGAACACCACCAGCACCTGCTGACGATATTGCGCAACATCCTCGTCGTACTTCGAACGCGCCTGCGCGAGATTCGCCTTGCGTCGGCCGCCGTCGAAGATCGGCAACGTCAGTGCAGTACCGGCAAACGGACCGAGAATGAGCGCGCGAACAATCGCCCAGCGTCGCCGATTCGACCCCCGCCGCGCCGGTAATGTCCAGTTTCGGGAAGAACACCGACTTCGCGAGACCGACGCGCGCATTCGCGGCCTGCATCGCACGTTCGGCCACTGAAATATCCGGGCGACGTTCGAGCAGCGCGGAAGGCAAACCGGCGGGCACGCGCACCGTGACAGGCACGAGTGGCGCTTCGGCAAACGTGAAATCCGCCGGCGGCTTGCCTAGCAGAATCGCGAGGCTATGCTCGGAGGCCGCACGTTGACGCGCGACACCCACGGCGTCAGCGCGTGTTTGCCAGTTCGTTGCGAGCGCGCGAAACGTCCAGCTCGCCGATATCGCCTTCCTTGAAGCAGCGTTCGACGAGCTTCAGCGCATCTTCACGCAGCGTCACGGTACGGCGATACAGATCCTGATCGGTATCGAGCTCCCGCAACTGGAAATAGTTCTGCGCGACGTCGGCCTGCAACGAGAGTTGTACCGAGCGGAACAGCGCTTCGCTTTGCTGTTCGTCCGCACGGGACGCATTCACGTTCGACCCCACGCGCCCGAACAGATCCGCTTCGTACGAAGCGCCCGCCTGTGCGCGCCAGATCGTGCCGTTCGTACTACCGCGCTGTCCGGCTGGAATTGCGAGGCCGCCGAAGCGTGCTCATGTGTCGGACCGAAGCCCGCGTCGAGCTTCGGGAACCAGTCGGATTTCGCCGCCTGCGTCACCGCACGCGCCTGCTGCACGCGCGCCGCGGGCGCCTTCAGATCCTGATTGGCCGCAGCCGCCTGCTCTTCCAGTGCGTTCAGTTGCGGATCGCCGAACACGGTCCACCATTCGCCACGATGCGCGTCGTCCGAAGGCTGCGCCGGCTTCCAGGTGCCGTTTTCTTACGACGACACGGCCGTACTGGAAACCACTACCGGCGCTTCCTTGAACGCCGTCGGCGTATCGACGTCGGGGCGTTTTTACGTGGGCTCGACCGAGCACGCCCAAAGATTCAAAACGATTCATTATTCTTTTCTCCTCAGGCGTCCGTCACCGGTTGCCCATAGTGCGGCGCATCTTCCTGCGCGACGTGAACCGTCCCGCCAGCTAGTGTACGCAGGACTACATAGAACACAGGCGTGAGCATCAGACCGAACAGCGTGACGCCGAGCATGCCGAAGAACACCGCAATACCCATTGCGTGACGCATTTCCGAACCCGCCCCGCTCGACAGCACCAGCGGTACCACACCCATGATGAACGCGATCGACGTCATCAGAATCGGGCGCAGACGCAGACGGCTCGCCTCGATTGACACGGACAGCGGCGTATGTCCGTCATGCTCCAGTTCGCGGGCCAACTCCACGATCAGAATCGCGTTCTTCGTCGACAGGCCCACCAGCACCATCAAACAGATCTGCGTGAAGATGTTGTTGTCGCCCTGCGTGAGCCACACACCGGTCAGCGCGGACAGCACGCTCATCGGCACGATCAGGATCACTGCGAGTGGCAACGTCAGGCTTTCGTACAGCGCGGCCAGCACGAGGAAAACGAGCAACACGCTGATCGGGAACACCCACAAGCCCGCATTGCCGGCAAGAATCTGCTGGTACGTCAGGTCGGTCCATTCGAGCTTCACGCCGCGCGGCAAGACTTCTGCAGCGACACGTTAAGTCGCGGCCTGCGCCTGTCCGGACGAGAAGCCGGGCGCCGGTCCGCCGTTGATGTCCGCAGCCGTGTAGCCGTTGTAGCGCACCACCATTTCCGGACCGTACGTCGGCGTTACCGTGACGAGCGACGACAACGGCACCATGTCGCCCGCGGCGTTACGCGTCTTCAGTTGCATGATGTCATCGGCGCGTTGACGGAACGGCGCATCCACCTGCACCCGGACCTGATACACGCGGCCGAAGCGGTTGAAGTCGTTCATATACAGTGAGCCCAGATAGATCTGCATCGTGTTGAACACATCTGTGACCGGCACGCCGAGCTGCTTCGCCTTCACACGATCGAGGTCCACGTTCAGTTGCGGCACGTTAATCTGATAGCTCGAGAAGGTCGGGCCGAGTTCAGGTGTTTGCGCGGCCTTGTTCAGCTCCGCATAGCCAAGCGCGCCGTGACCTTCGAGCTGCATCTTGAAGCCGCCGAGCGTACCGAGATCGAGCACCGGTGGCGGCGGAAACACCGCGACGAACGAGTCTTTGATCGCGCCATACTGCTGATTCAACGCACCCGCAATCGTACCTGCCGAAAGCTTCTTGTCGCTGCGATTCTTGAATGCCTTGAACGTGACGAACACGATGCCCGCGCTCGAGCTATTCGTAAAGCCATTCACCGACAAACCGGGGAACGCCACCGCACTTTCCACACTAGGCTGCTTCAGCGCGATCGTGCTCATGTCGCGAATCACCTTCTCGGTACGATCGAGCGACGCACCGTTCGGCAACTGCGCAAACGCAATCAGATACTCCTTGTCCTGTGCAGGAACGAAGCCGCCCAGCACGACGCGCGAAATCAGCACGGTTACGCCCAGCAGAATCGCGTACACCACCAGCATCGCGCCCTTGCGTCGCAGCACGCCGGTCACCCCATTGCCGTACGCAACCGAACCGCGATGAAACACCTTGTTGAAGCGCTTGAAGAAGCCGCCCAGCAGACGGTTCATCACCCTGCGGACAGTGCGGGTGAGAGCGTCAGCGAATTGAATGTCGAGATCACCGTGGAGATCGCGATGGTCATCGCGAACTGCTTGTAGAACTAGCCCGTCAGACCCATCATGAACGCGAGCGGCACAAACACGGCAACCAGCGTATAAGCGCAATGGCGATAATCGGCCCGCTCACCTCCTGCGTCGCCTTATACGTCGCGTCACGCGCACTTAGCCCGTTCTCGATGTTCCGCTCGACGTTCTCCACCACCACGATCGCATCGTCCACCACGATCCCGATGGCGAGCACCATGCCGAAGAGCGACAACGCATTGATCGGGAAACCAAACGCAAGCAATAGCGAGAATGTCCCGACGATCGACACCGGCACCGCGATCAACGGAATGATCGACGCGCGCCACGTTTGCAGGAACACGATCACCACGATCATGACGAGCGCGATCGCTTCAAGCAGCGTGTGCACCACGGCCTCGATACTCGAACGCACGAACTGCGTCGGGTCGTACACGAGATCTTGTATTCGACGCCTGCGGGCATGTCTTCCGACAACTCCTTCATCGCCGAACGAACCTGATCGGAAATCGCGAGCGAATTCGCACCAGGCGCCTGATTGATTGCGAGCGCCACCGCCGGCTCTTTGTCGAGCAGCGAACGCAAGCCGTATTCGGACGCCGCGAGTTCGATCCGCGCAATGTCTTTCAAATATGTCACGCCGCCGTCTGGCGCGGTCTTGACGATGATGTCGCCGAATTCGCCTTCGGTTCGCAGACGCCCGCGCGCATTCACCGACAACTGCAACTGCGTGCCCGGCATCGATGGCGATGCGCCGATCACACCGGCCGCCACCTGAATGTTCTGCTCGCGAATCGCGTTCACGACTTCAGTCGCGGTCAGGCCACGTTGCGCGACTTTCTGCGGATCGAGCCACAAACGCATCGCGTAATCGCCCGAACCCCACAACTGGACTTCACCCACGCCCTGAATCCGCGCGAACCGGTCCTTCACGTTCAGCAGCGCATAGTTGCGCAAATACATCATGTCGTAGCGGTTGTTCGGCGAGATCAGGTGAACCACCATCGTGAGCGTCGGCGAGCTCTTGATGGTCGTCACGCCGAGCCGCTGTACGTCTTCCGGCAAACGCGGCAGCGCCTGATTCACGCGGTTCTGCACCAGTTGCGTCGCGAGGTCGGGATTCGTGCCGAGCTTGAACGTGACCGTGAGCGTGAGATTGCCGTCGCTATTCGCTTACGACTACATGTACAGCATGTTCTCCACGCCGTTGATCCTGCTCTTCGAGCGGTGACGCAACAGCCTCGGCAATCACTTTCGGATTCGTGCCCGGATACTGCGCGTGCATCACGACCGACGGCGGCACCACTTCCGGATATTCGGAGATCGGCGGCTTGAAGAGCGGAATCACGCCCGCCAGCAGGATCAGAACCGACAGCACGCCCGCGAAGATCGGCCGGTCGATAAAGAATTTGGATATGTTCATTGGAAGCTCTTAACGTTGGAGCGATGCGCGCGCCGTACGTAAAACGCGCGCACGTGGCTCACGAATTCTTGTCCGCAGCTTTCGTACGCGCTTGTGCGAGCGGAGCACTGTTCGGATCTTGGTCGATTGTCATCGGCACCATGTGGGCTCGCACGGCGTCGCCCGGACGCGCGCGCTGCACGTCGTTCACCACGATACGGTCGCTCGCCTTCAGGCCGCTCTTCACGACACGCAGATTGCCTTGCATGCTGCCGACGGAAATCTCGCGATACACGACGTGATTGCTCTGGTCGATCACCAGCACGAACTTCTTGTCCTGGTCGGTGCCTACGGCGGCGTCGTCGATCAGCAGCGCCGGATGCGGCTCGCTGTCGGCCTCTTCTGGCTCACTGCCGGTGGGCACGAACGAGAACGGTGGTTTAAATGCTTCCATGTCGAGCCGCGCAATGCGCATAGAACTTCAATGGTGCGAATTGTGGCTTCGGCAGACTCGTAAATAAATGCCTATAATCCGGCAACACAATTCGGCGCCTCTGAACAATCGATTCGATTCGGATTGTCGGGCGGATTGTTTTACCGCCACGGAGCGTCAGCCCCTTTTCTGGAGGTTTGCAATGGACCGGCTTCAGGCCATGCAAGGTGTTCACACGTGTCGTCGACACGAATAGCTTTACCCGCTCAGCGGAAACGCTCGACCTGCCGCGCGCATCGGTCACCACCATCATTCAGAACCTCGAAGCGTTCCTCGGCACGCGTCTGATGCATCGGACCACGCGGCGTCTGTCGCTCACGCCGGACGGTGCGGCGTACTACGAACGTTGCGTGCGCATCCTCGCGGACGTCGAAGAAACCGAGGCAAGCTTCCAGAGCGGCAATAAAAAGCCGCACGGCAAGCTGCGGATCGACATGCCGGATTCGATCGGCCGCCTGCTGGTCATTCCGTCGCTGTGCGAATTCCACACGCGCTAGCCGGATATCGACCTGCAACTCGGGCTATCGGACCGTCCTGTCGACCTGCTGCAGGAAGGTGTGGATTGCGTGGTGCGCGTGGGTGCGTTGCAGGATTCCTCGCTCGTCGCGCGTCGCATCGGTCTGTTCGAAGGCGTAACGTGCGCGGTGCCCGACTACATCGAGCGCGCGGGCATGCCGGCTTCACTCGAAGACCTCGACAATCACAAGGCAGTCAATTACTTCTCGAGCCGTACGGGACACACGATCGATTGGGCCTTCTCGGTGGAAGGCAAAGAAGTTGAAGTGAAAATGAAGAGCATCGTTTCGGTGAACGACGCCGATGCCTGCGTGACGTGCGGCCTCGAAGGCTTTGGCCTGATCCAGCTTGCGGAAGTGTTCGACCGCTGCCCGCTGTTGAGCGGCAAGGGCAGTCTCGACGCGACATGCACGAAGCGCACTTTTGAAGAACGCGAGTCTGCTCCGATGCTCGATACGCCTGTGATGACGGAATGGGTTGCGTAAAGCGGCACGCACTTATTGAAGTACAGAATCTGAAACAGTGAATTCCAACCGCGGCTCCAATGCCGCGGGTTTCTTTTGCGCGCACACAAGAACCCCTTGTTTCAAGGCGTTTTCCTGATAGTTCGGTGTTCAGGCCACGATCGTTTTTTCGATTGTTCCTGAATCGCGACAATTCATTCCGCGAAAGCGCGATTTATCCGCAACGCGCCGAAGTCTACATTTCGTCCTGTCGCGGTGCCCTGGTGCTGCAAACGAATCGACAGGAGTGGAATCATGAATCGCAATCTCGTAGCAGGTCTCGCTCTTTCGCTTCTGGTTAGCGCACCGGCTTTACAGAAGGCGGCATCGGCCACGCCGGTACGTACCAGACGCAACCCGCGCCGGCCAACGTTGGCAAGTCGCGTGCTGAAGTGAAGGCAGAACTCGTAGCGGCTTATCGTGACGGCTCGTTGCCCGCACTCAATCGCATTTCGTATCCGAACAAAGATCTGATCGGTCAGACGCAGGTCGCGCGCCTCGCATTGCAGGAATGCAATGACGGCGACGTGACCCGCGTGGCCAACGACCAATAAGTACTTCCATACCCTGGAATGCCGCCGATGATTCGGTTTACAAAAGAAACAGTCAGCAAGCGGCGCATTCATGCACTCTTCAAAAAGGAGCACATCATGACACCCTCTGAACTGGACCATTGGAATTCCGACTCCGCTGTGTGGACGCCTTATCGCGCGCCACAACGCTAATTCACGTAGTTTAGCGTATGCGGTAGCTGAAGTGAATGTGCCTGCGGATCGATCCCGCAGGCACATTGTTTTTGATGCACGCTATTCGACATCGAGCCCGCAAAGCCGGATCAGCGACGCGGCACGCCCTCTCCATTCGCCCCCAATGCGTCGCAATGTCCTGTACCAACGGATTGCCGGCCGCGAACAGATTCGCGATCGCAATCGCAAAACCGCCTTGTGAAGCGTAGTTGAGCAGATTGTCCGAACTCGTTTGTCCGTCATAAGGAAGATCGAAGTCGGAGACCGCACGCAGCACTGCGACGCGATTCAGATCGACTTTGTGCATGGATGCCGCCCGCTTTAGCGCTTCGTACCGTACGTGGCGTTGTCTTCCTGCTGCGTCGTGCAGTACGTGCCTTTTCCGTCGGTCAGAATCTTTGTCCAGTCGCGTGCGTTGACCGAGCAGCGTGCCCGACCACCATGTATCGCCCGCGAGCGTATCGCATTGAATGACCGAAGGCGGACGGTTTGCCGGCGCATACGAGTACTTCGCGCGTGCGGCCTGCGCCTGCGGGTCATCCGATAGCGTGACGTTGCGCGACAACGCGAAAGCGGTTTGCGTCAGACGCTTGTTCAACTGGAACACCTCGGTGCGATAGTCGAGCAGCGGCTTGTCGGTCGGACTCGTCGTGTTGATACCGAGATAGCCCGTGTTCCATGCTGGCGGAATTTCACGGCCGTCGATTTCCCACTGAATCCCGAAGTCCACCAGATAGTTCGCCCACGCGGCGGAGCCCACCGTGCCCTGCTGCGGATCGATGCCGGCAATGCCCGCCACCATGAAATACGTATGCCGCAAATCGAAGCGAGACGAGAACGTCAGCGCCATGATCGACGCCGCCGCGTTGGTGTGCCCCATGCCGGTGGTCATCACGCACACTTCCTGCCTGTTGCAATGCACCGTGGGGTAATCGGGCGACAAATCATCCACGGGAATTTCGCGCCACGGCGCCGAGCTTGTCGAGCCAGACCTGTCCTTCAGGACCGAACATGGAAATGATCATCACCTTGACGTGCTGCCCGTGTGAGCTGCTGTCGTCGTGAGAGAAACCGTCGTGGTCATCCACGCTGGCGGGTCCGGATGAAAAGGCCGCGCATGCAGCGAGCGCAAATGTGGAAATGGCGGAGATGAGGTGAGGTGCGCGAGTCAGCATCATGTTCTTCTTTATGCTTGTGATGCAGGTTGAGAGAGAATGTGCTTTCAAGCCGAAAGAAGTATAGGTGCGACGAAATTAATGTCCAATCCTCCAAAAGCGCCGCACAGGGCTTCTCACGCCCGATACGCGCTTTTAATCATTTCCCTATAATCGAAGATTTGAAGCACACACCGCCTTTGTGCACTTCCCACAGGAGCATCACGATGGATTATGTGAAACTCGGCCGCACCGGCCTCGATGTATCGCGTCTTTGCCTCGGTTGCATGAGTTACGGCGTGCCCTCTCGCGGCACGCATGCCTAGTCGCTCGACGACGAAGCCGCGCGTCCCTATCGGCGCGTCGTCCATGTACGCGTGGCAGTTTTCGAAAGCGCTGCATGTGGTCGAGAGCAACGGCTGGACGCGCTTCGTCACCATGCAGAACTACGTGAATCTGCTGTATCGCGAAGAAAAGCGCGAGATGCTGCCGCTGTGCGAAAGCGAAGGCATCGGCGTGATTCCGTGGAGTCCGCTTGCTCGCGGCCGGCGAAAGGGACGTGGCGTGGCCGTGCAACAAGACCAAGTGCGTATTTTGGCGAACGTGATCAGGGGATTCGGGTTGAACGTGACGGGTCCTTTCGGTTGAAGGTGATCGCTGATCAGCGGTTTTCGAAGCGAGCGAGCATCTTGCCGAAATGGGTGATCACG
>CALNWS010000065.1 GCA_940747215.1 uncultured Paraburkholderia sp.
CGGCAAGATGCTCGCTCGCTTCGAAAACCGCTGATCAGCGATCACCTTCAACCGAAAGGACCCGTCACGTTCAACCCGAATCCCCTGATCACGTTCGCCAAAATACGCACTTGGTCTTGTTGCACGGGCGGCATAAGTTGAGCAGAAGTGACCGAGTCCGGACATGTAGTTGCATGGTCGAGAGTTTTTGCGCGGATGCGGTTTGCCTAGGTCGTGTAGTCACGTGGCAGCGAAGGATTTTCAAGAGCTTGAACGGCGCTTGCTGAGTTCACTGAGGGAGCCACTTTTCAAGGAGGATCCGATCATGACACTCGATTACGCAGGGAAGTCGCACGACGAAGCCGTCGCATCCCGCAAGAAACAGAAGCAGCCGGCACAGGAACAGCCGGGTGGCGAAATGGCGAAAGACGGCTCGCAGGCCGACGCCACGAGGAGTTCGGGCGAATTGTCCGAGCGCGGCAAGGACGTATGGCACCGCGGTCAGGGCATCGATGGCGGCGGCAAGATGTGACGAACGATTAGGGAAGTGCTAACGAAAAAGGGCTCTTCGCGGTGCCCTTTTTCCGTGTGCAGCTTCGGCAGATCCGATTAGTTGCCGAAAAACACATTGCAGTACAATGCGGGACCATTGCATTGTGCCGGCGCGGCTGCGTTTGCGACGCCCGATGCGGCGGCAAACAGGGCGACAGAAGCAATCAGGGCGGAAAGAATGCGTTTCATGATGAGTGTCCTCTTCAGCGTTGGTTCGCGATCTGATTCGATCGATGCAGCGAAGAATATCCACTCGCGGGCCCGCTAAAAATACCGAAGCTGCGAAGACATTTTTTCAATTCCTGAAAGAATCGACGGACTTGTGATTGGCCCCTGAGTCGCGTGACGGGCGCTTCAAGTTCTGTCAAGGCATTGAGACCGACGCACGGTTCGACGTATTGCACTTTTCTGGCGATTTCAATTTGCGCAATAATGTTTTCTGGTTTGTCACAACACTGTGCCTGCGCGCGACAAACGCTGATCCAATCATCGATTGTCGTCGTATTTACGTTCACTAGCGTTCTGCCCGTCCCACGACGCGCGTTGCGCACGCGCCCGTCGATCGTGCGAAAAAAGCCATTGCCAATGAGCCATCCGGACACACGACTCACACAGCGTCAGCCGCGAACGCGCCAATGGAGCGCGACATGCCGTCCATGAATGGCGCGGCTTTCGACGATCCGGTCTACCTCGCGAATTTGCGTCGCGATCTGGTTCGCTTCGCCCGCCTGCAATTGCGCAACGCGGCGGCCACCGAGGACGCCGTCCAGGAAGCACTCGCCGCCGCGTGGTCGCAAGCGGACCGCTTCGCGGCGCAGTCCGAGCACAAGACCGGGGTGTTCGGCATCCTGCGGCACAAGCTCGTCGATACCTTGTGCGCCCGCCAGCGCACGGTGAATCTCTCCGCGCTCGAATCGGAACTCGACGGCGAAAACGTGCTCGATCGCGAGCTCTTCAAGGAAAACGGACACTGGTTGCGCGAAGCCAAACCGCAACCGTGGCCGACGCCAGAAACCGCGCTGCGTCAGCAGCAATTCTGGAGTCTCTTCGAGATGTGCCTCGAGCATTTGCCCGAGCACATCGGCCGCGTTTTCATGATGCGCGAGTTTCTCGATCTCAAAACGGATGCGATCTGCGCCGAGCTACAGACGACTGCGAACCATTGCAGCGTGCTGATTTACCGTGCGCGTTTACGGCTGCGCACGTGTCTGAGCGAAAAGGGTTTGTCGAGCGAGGATGCCAATGGGGAAATGTAAAAACATCACGCGGCTGCTCTCGGACGCGCTCGACCGGTCACTCACCACCGGCGAATGGGTCGCGATCCAGCTGCATGTGCCGACGTGCAGCGGCTGCCGGAATTATCGCAAGCAGATCGGTCTGCTTCGCGTAGCGGCGCGCACGGTGAGCGGATTCAAGAATTTGTCGACGGACAGCAACGATTAATCGCTGTGCGCTCACGTGGGAATGCGAGCGCCTACTTCGGTGGATATTTGCCTTGTTTGCTTGTGGTGCTTCGTATGTTAATGCCTAGCGCTCCGCCGCCGGCGTATCGCGGTAACGCTCGAAGAAACTTGCGTGTGCCGTTTCGTCGATCGAAACAGGAATGCGCTCGACGCGCGCCGGATGTTTGACGAGCTGCGCGCGCGTACGAATCGGACGATGCTGGAAATTGCCGCCACAGTTCGGACACACGTTGCGTAGCGTAGTGAGTGCACATACTCCACAGAAGGTGTATGTGTACGTGCAGATCATGGCGTCGGTCGCGTTCGGCGGCAGCGATTTGCTACAACCTTCGCATGATGGTCTCAGTTCAAGCATGGTGACTCCGGGTAGGTCAGCGGGGCGCAGAACGCGCCTCGCATCATGCCGCTCAGTGTAGGCGGCGCGCCCGGGTCGAAGTGGACAGGCGAGCGTCAATTCCTGCCATTGCGCGAATGATCGTCGCGTCTTGCGTTACGTCAACGCGCGCCACAATACCAACGTAAGTGCAAGACCGACGACCGACAAGATGGTCTGCAACACCGACTACACGAGTACTGTCTGCTTCAATTGCAGACCGAAGTATTCGCGAACCATCCAGAATCCGGCGTCGTTCACATGGCAGAAAAAGACGGAGCCGGCGACGACCGGCGCGACGATGCCGGCCGTGGTCGTCGTAGCGACCGTTGCCGAACCCGTCGCCTGACGCAGCGCAACCGCGATCAACCATGCGAGCAGGATGAGCGGCATGTGCGCGCCGACCGCAATCTTGCCAATCGTCGTGCTGATGCCCGCGACGACCAGCGCCTGCTTCAGGCCGCCGACGCGATCGCGCGCATGCCACGCGACCAGCCGAGCGCGATCAACGGCTCGCCGAGAAAGTTAAGCGTGTTGAACAAGAACGTTTCGGGCTGAAGTAACAGTTTTGCAACCGTGCGGCTAAGCATCAGCACAACAGGCAAGAGAATCGTAATCAGAGAAATTGCGAAACCCGGCGGCTCGGCAGTGGTTTGCTGCGTGCTGAAAAGTTTGCCCATTTCTTCGGGCTCGACGACGTGCATGCGTTTCGACAACCAGATGCCGTAGAGCGGACCGGCGAGAATGACCGTGGGAATATCGCGACAATCAAACCGAGACCCAGCGTCAGACCGAGATCGACGTGCAGCGCGCTCACCGCGATCAGTAGCCCCGGATGCGGCGGCCGCAGCGCGTGCAGCGTGGTCATACCGGCGAGCGCGGGAATCGCGATGCGCAGAATCGGCTGCTGCGCGCGGCGCGCCATCACGAAGATGATCGGCACCATCATCACGAGACCCACTTCGAAGAAAAGCGGCAAGCTAATGATGAGCGCGACGACCGCCATCGTCCACGGCAACGTGCGTGGCGTAGAATGCTTGAGGATGGTGGAGACGAGTCTGTCGGCCGCGCCCGATTCCGCCATCAGCGCACCGAGCGCGATGATGATGCCGACGTCGCCAAGCAGCGCGCCCGCGCCTTTACTGAACGCGCTGGCGACGGCTTCGAGCGGCAAGCCCGCCGAGAACGTACCGACCAGAATCGACAGAAGCAGCGCGAGTTTCAGGACGCTAATGAATACGATGATGAGCGCGCACGAGAGAATCAGCTGAGTGTCGTGGGATGACCACGGCGCGAGAGTTGTCGTGAGATGCACGGTGTCCTTTTCCATTGTTTCCCGCGGCTACAGCCGCGCGGATGACGGATTGTAGCCAAGCAAGCCATTCGAGGCAGTCAGCAAGGCCGTACGGCGTGCCGCACCTGGAACGCTTATCGCCGCGCGACTGATTTGCTTATGCGAATTTCTCGGTTCGTCCAGGCTTGCAGACGAATTATCGTCAGAACCAATCGGTCCATTTTGCGCCCGTCTTTTTAGAGTTTTGCTATGTCCCATCATCCGCTGCTCACGCGCCGGGCGTTCGTTGCCGGCGTGAGCGCTTCGCTCGCCGCCGCTACGCTGCCCCTCGTATCCCGCTCCGTTTTCGCGGCGCCGATACACACGCGAAGGAATTTCGCATCGGCTATCAGAAGGCCGCCAGTACGCTAGTGTTATTGAAGGCGCACGGCACACTCGAAAAGCGGCTCGCGCCGCTCGGCATTACCGTCAAATGGACGGGGTTTCCGGCCGGTCCGCAATTGCTCGAGGGATTGAATGTCGGCGCGATTGATTTCGGCTACGTCGGCGAAGCGCCACCGGTATTTGCCTAGGCGGCTGGTGCCAACTTCGTCTACACCGCCTATGAAATCCCGACGCCGCACGCCGAAGGCATCCTCGTGCATCAGAATACGCCGATCAAGACGATCGCCGATCTGAAAGGCAAAAAAATCGCGTTCAATAAAGGCTCGGATGTGCACTGGTTTCTCGTCGCCGCTTTACAAAAACATGGCGTGAAATACAGTGAAATCCAGCTGGTGTTTCTCGCACCTGCCGATGCGCGGGCCGCTTTCGAACGCAGTGCAATCGATGCGTGGGCAATCTGGGACCCGTTCCTCGAAGCAGCGAAGCGACAGTCCAATGCGCGCCTGTTTGCGGACGCCGACGGAATCGTCAGCCATCACCAGTTTTTTCTCAATGCGTATCCGTTCGCGCAGTAGAACGGCGACGTGCTCGCAGAGCAGCAACGAATTGCAGATACGCTCAGCGATCTGCGCATCATCCCGACAAAGATCGTTACGAAGGATGCGGCGTTGTCCGTTAAGGCTTGATTTTTTGCGTGCGGCGGGTGAGTGGCTTTGTTTGGCAATTCGCGCGCCGCACGTGCTTTCGGTGACGCGTGGTCAGGCGAACAGCTGGCCACGTTTTCTGGCGAACGGCCAATGACAGCGCGTCCGTTTCTCACGACGATCGGGCGTTGCAGAAGAATGGGGGTGCTTCGCCAATGCATCGTATAGCTGGGCGTCCGTGAGCGATGGGTCCGCGAGGCCGAGTTCTTTGTATTCGGCTTCGGTGTCGCGAATCATGTCTCGGACCGGGCAGCCGAGTTGCTGATTGAGTTCAGTCAGCTGCGCGACGGTCAGCGGATGCGTCAGATACTCGATGATCTCTGTGGGTTCGTCAAGGCGATTGAATTCGCCGGCGAGCAGTTCGCAGGTGGCGCGAGATTTTGAGCAGCGGGGGTTGTGGTAGATGGTGACCATGCTGGTGGATTAGGGGTGTTAGGTGGGTGGTTGCTAAGGTAGGGGGAGTTTAGCTGGCTTGGGGGTGGTGTAGGCGAGGATGTATAGCAGGTGCGCGCGTGGAGGGTGCGGTTTATGCGCATAAAGCCTTCCCTCTAGCGCTCAAATCTTGCCGCCGAGCCCGTTGACACGCCGAGTTTCGAAACGCCCAAACGCGGAAATTCTGCTCCACACTCTTGCGCTTGCCGAGAGGGCTCTACGGTTTTCCACCTACCGCGTCCCATGTCTCCACCTTCCGCACACAGACAATTTCGTCGACCGCCCAAGCCCCTCACCGCCTTGCCGCGCGTCCGTAGCACCATCCGCCCCATCGTCCCCACATCTTTATGCGCATAAACCTTGTCCGAACGGCTAATAATCTTACACAAAAACGATTGAAATGCAAAAGCATCTAGGTAAAATTCCTCTGCGTCTAATAAGAGGGGATGAAGATTGGCTGCAGAAATCATCGCGGTAACTCAGCAGAAGGGTGGGGTCGGGAAGAGCACACTCGCGATGCACCTTGGCGCTGCTTTCCATGAGAAAGGCAAACGCATACTCGTCGTAGACGCAGACGGTCAAAACACACTGATTCATTGGGCCAGTGCCTCATCAGACGGCGACACCAGCATTCCCTTCCCGGTCGTCAACCTCTCTGAAGCCGGCAGCCAGATCCATCGCGAGATCAAGAAGTTCGTCGCTGACTACGACACCATCGTGGTCGACTGCCCACCTTCCATAACCGAAAAAGTCTCCGGCGTCGTGCTGCTGGCAGCGAGCGTCGCAGTCATTCCGACGTCGTCGTCACCCGCGGATTACTGGTCGAGTGTCGGCCTCGTCAAACTGGTTCAGCAAGCGCAGGTGATGAACGAAGATCTGCGCGCTGTGTTTCTGCTGAATAAGACCGAGGAAAAGCGGATGCTGACGCGAGAACTGAAACGCGCGCTCGAAGAACTCGGTTTCCCGCTACTCAAAACCCAGATTCCCACCCGCGAGGCCTACAAGCAGGCCATGGCGTTAGGACAGACGGTGCTTCAAATGAACGATCGCGGCGCGAAGCTCGCCGCCATCGAGGTACGGGCATGCGCCAACGAAATCGCCGCCTTGCTCCCGTGAATTTATGCGCATAAAGGACCCTGAATGAAACCCTCTCAATTTGCCAAAGGCTTTCAAGCACGTCCTGACACGACCAGCAGCGAAAAGCGAACCGCACTCGACCGTCTGAATGCCATTGACGGGCTCGTCAAGAACGGCGCGAGAAACGCCGAAATTCCCACCCACACCGCAACGCCGGCAATGCCCCAGAACATCGCCGAAATCGACACGTCCGACGAGTCTGCCGCGTACCGTGCGTGGCGAACGGAGTACGGCTATCGGCCAGGCCAAGTTATCGATCTCGCTCTGAAGACGATCAAGCCGAGCCCATTCAACCCGCGGCACTTCTACCTGAAAGCGTCGATTGCCGAACTGACGGTCAACCTCGCGAAGCAAGGTCAGCAGCAGGCCATTCACGTCATTCTCGACTACGACAACCCCGGCACTTACTTCGTCAGCGACGGCGGACGACGCGTACGTGCCCTGAAGGAAGCGAACAAGGAAACGGTGAAAGCGATCGTCATCGATCTGCCGATCGGCCTCGAGAGCTACAAGCTCGGCTACGACCTGAACGTTCAGCGCGATTCACAGACGGTCTTCGACAACGCCGTCGTCTGGAAACGCTTTCTTGACGATCGCCATTTCCATAGCCAGAAGGAACTTGCCGAGCACCTAGGGCTGGACGAATCCACCGTCGCGGTGGCACTCTCGGTCGCCAAGCTGCCCGAAGTCGTCATGCAGGAAATGGTCGTGCGGCCAGATCGTTTTGGGTCGAACATGGCCTATCAGGTCGGCCGTTACCACACCGCTCGTGGTGCCGACGCGACGCTGCGTCTCATCAACAAGATCCTCTTGGACGACCTGAGCACTCGACAGGTCGCGGATATCGTCAAAGGCCAAACGAGCGCACAGGAAAGCGCGAAACTGGCAGGGCGCCAACGCTACGCTCAGCGGCTCGAAATCAAACTCGACGGCGTCTCGGTAGGCTATTTGAAGTCGTACGGCGACGACCGGATCGAACTGCGTCTGAAGGGCCTGTCGCGTGAAAAGCGTGACGACATCCTGCGACAGATCGAAAAGATGTTGAAGTAAAGGCACGAAAAAAAGAGGCCACGCAATCGGCGTGGCCTCTTTTTGCAGCTACAGCTTCCGCAGTAAATCAATGATCAAGCCACGCGCGACTGACTGAGCGTGAAGGCAAGCAGATCACCATCCGTCGGCTCGCCCCAAGTCCTGCGAGCCAGCCAGTCAAAGAATGCCGTCTCGACAATCTTCGACTCCAGTCCACGACGACGCCAATCGTCCCGCATGTGTGAACCAAGTCCCGGCAATTCATCTTCTTCGAACGACTGACGGGCCATATCCCGCTCGCTGTCGCCCTGTTCGTCGTAAAGTTCACGCGCTTCCTTGCGACGGTACGCAGAGTATTCGCCAAGCAGGCGTGCCTTGAGATCGTCGGCCGGCGCGCCGATCGCGGCTTTCGTTCCACCGCTCGCCGGCACAGCCTCGGCGACGAGCGGCGCATAACCCTTCTTCAGCGCATCCTTGAACAACGCCGGCGCGCTGCGTACCGCCGGCAACAACGTGCTGCGCATGCGCTGCTCGGTCATTTGCAAAGCAGCGCGAATGCGGTTTTCTTCGCTATCGGCATAGAGCGTCTGCGCTTCCTTGAGCGGAATGCCGATTTTCACCATCCGGTCAACCAGCGTGCTATCGAACACGTTCGGGTGCTCATCGAGCGCCAGCATCGGCTGTTTGCGCTCAGTCACGCGAAACTGGATTTCGGCGACGCGTCGTCCTTCGCGATGCTCGATCAGCTCGACGAAGATGTTGGTGACCGCGTTGACCTCGGCAATCGCGGGACGCAGATAATCGCGCTTGAAGTATTTATATTCGCGCTTTGCTTCGTCGCCCGCTTCGGTGTCCGGCGTACCGGACAGAATCGGACGCCACCAGTCCCACGACTCGCGCATCGTCAGATGGCTCGGGTTCGTCAAGTATCGCACGCAAATTTCGTAGAGCGCGAGGCCCGCGCTGCTGCGCAACTGACTCTGGAATTGCAAGCTCAATCGCGCATACTGGACCGGGTCGAGCAGCTTTTTCTTGATCTTGGGCGCGAACGAGAATTCAACCCACACGCGGCGCGTGGTCGGATCCTCGAGAATTTCAGCATCGGCGATCAGCGTGGAAATGCCCCACTTGCGGCCAGGCTTCTGGCTGGACGTGCCCGTACTCCATTCGACCTGCACCGACACCATGCGGCGCAGGTGTTCCTTGACGAGCGCAGTGTCGTTGGAGTCGAAAGCCGAATTGGCGACGATATCCGACAGCAATGCACGGTACGTGTCGCCCGATTCGTCCGCCTGCTGCGCGACGGCGAGCAGTACGTTGAAGAGCTTGCGAGTGAGCAACGTGATTTTGCCGCTCTTGGGCTGAATCGCGATGGCCTCGACGGCCTTGCGCAACTCGGCGGAACTCGGACTCACTACATCAGTTTTTTTGGCGCGCTTCGTGGCCATGCGTCTGGTTGAGGAGGGATTTCGCGAAAGCATAACGCCTGCGGTGATAGGCGTCCATAGCGCAAATATCACCATTCCCGGTGAAGTGAGTTTACGAAGCCGGCCTCACCTAGAACCGCTCCCGAAAATGCTCACTTTGCCGGAAATCCACCACGTTCTGGCATTCCTTGCCAGTCGCGGGCCGGGCTGTTCTGACACTTTTCTGGCCGATGCGCGAAGGGGAGGCCCAGCATCCTGAAAGTGCTCACCTTAAATTTTTTTTCGAAGCGTTAGGTGGATCTGCAACAAATTGCGAGTGAGGGGCGCACGTCCGCACCGAAGTCAAAACGGCAATCGCCACTCCCTCGGCGAACGAGGTAGCAATAGAAACAATCGCGTCTGACGTCCGGCTCCGGATACCCCTAGTAGTCAAAACAGTCGCCCGCGAGGCATCGAGGGCCGTTTCCATGGGCTGCCGGCCATGGATGAGTGGGCAGAGAGCGTTGCCCAGTCATGCCCTGCAGGAAACCCGCGAGTGCAGATCACAGGCCAGATCAGCTGGCGCAGCGCACGGTCCGCTCCGGTTTACGGCCGCGCCGAAGCAAGGGTTCATCACAGGCAACCTCAAACGAGTCAGCCTCCCGAAAACTCTCACCTTATCGAACGCGTCAGCCCTTAAACGGCGAGGCTCGCAGCGGACCGAACGTAAAAACGACCACTGAAAACATCCCGAAAAGCTTCACCTTTGCGCGGTGATCCCGCCTCCAGCACTCTGCAAAAAGCCCTCCCGAAAACTCTCACCTTCCCACGCGCTGGCGATTTTACTCAATCATTTCATCAATTTAGCGAATAGAATACCGCTGGCGAACTCGACACAATTCCCGAATTCCCTCACCTATAGCCACATCGCCTCGCTGGCAGCAGCGCCTACTCACCGCTACGAGCAGCTCCCGAAAAGCCTCACCTTATGACCGAATCTGGAAGCGCCAGCGGCCGACCAGCCAACGCTCCCGAATTCGCTCACCTTTAACCGGCCATAGCGCCAAAGCCCCACCAGACGGCCATTCGCAACGCCACCCACTTCCCGAAAAGTCTCACCTTAATCACCTGCGAGGCCGAAAACCACACCAAACCACCCGTCGGGCCCTGTAAAACCTCACCTTCAGCGTCGGTTTTCTCCCGTGTCAACTCACCAAAGGCTTTCCGAGGCTCGAAAAGCAGCCCAAAAGTCGTCTTCCGGCGAGTCTCAAAAGCTCTCACCTCACCTTTTCCGAGCCTCGCGCCTACCGAACATTTACCGGCGCTTCACTACGCTCTCGCCCCGTAAAATCTCACCTTTTGCCCAACTTCACTTCTGGCCCGGCTCCTGAACTCGCTCACTTCCTGTCCCGGACCTTCTCACCGAATTCCCCGAACCTCATCACTCGACCATCCCGCAAGATCTCACCACCACTCCCGCAAATCTTCACCTTATCGGTCTGAAACGCCCGCCTGGTAAGGCTTTGTCGTGGCGTTAACGTTTTCAACAAGGGTTCAAAGGTGTTTATTTTTATTACTCTCTAGCACCTTTATCCCACCTTTACCCCGCGTCTCCTCCGGACAAAGCCAAACAAACCGTCTACAAGGTGAAGCATTCGTGAAACAGTGCGCGATCAGCTGATGTCCTGCAAAAGCGCTTTATTAACAATAGCTTATAAGCTATTCTTCGATTTGTTTCACGGAAACTTACCCGCAGCGACATTTCCAAAGCGGCTTGGAAGCACGTAAACGCATCAAATCAGCGACACACGCTTGACAACGATAAATACGTAGCAAACAATACGCAAATTGTTATGATTCATCCAATTCGAGGAACATCGAGGTATTCGAGGTATACCTATACATATGAGAGGTATACCTATACATATGAGTCTGGACCAAATACGACAAGCCATTCGCGACGAACTGGAAGCAATGAGGCTAAGCGGCGCGCGCCGGCAGGACCTTTCGCTTCACGCATGCAAGCGCTTGTTCTTCGATCTTGGTATCCGTCCTTCGATAGTAGCCGTCCGCGATCTGACGCAAACAGGCAGCGCCAGCGACATTCCTAAAGACATCGACCATTTCTGGGAACGCGTTCGCGGCGCGGCGCGTGTGAAGATCGGTGCTGGCTCGATTCCGAAGGCGCTCGAAGACAAAGCCGGCGAACTGCTAGGCGCGCTTTTCGAAGAAGCGGTCACGCATGCGCGGACAACGCTCGACGACGAACGCGAGGCTTTCCAGCAACAGGTCGCAGCAGCCGACCAGCGCACGCGGGACGCGCAGATTCGTCTCGGCGCGTCCGAAGAAGCAATCAGGCGCAGCGAGCAGCGCGCTGAGGCCGCTTGGGAAAAGGTCCGCGCGCTGGAAACGGAAATGTCGAACGCCGCGATGCACGGCAATGTTCATCACGAAACCTTGCAGGCAACGGTGCAGCGTCTGGATCAGGACAACGAGGCGCTGCGCCAGCGTCTCGATAAGGAAACGGCAACGAACGCCGCGCTGCGAGACCGGATCGACGCCTTGCACGTCGAGATGCGGCACAGCACTGAGCACTACGCGCAGCAGATCAAGGACGCGATCGCGGAAGCCGAGCGCCGGGTCAAGCCCATGCTGGTCGAGCTCGACTCGCTGCGCAATATGGCCGCTACGTATCAGTCAGGTGTGCGAGAGGCAAGCCGCAAGGAATTCGAATTCATCCAGCAGGTCGCGACCGCCAAGGCTCGCGGCGACCGGCTCGACGCCCAGTTGCGCGAACAGTCCGACGAAGTGGATGCGCTGACGAAAGATGTCGCCACGCTGCGTCAGCAGCAAGGCATTCCGCCCGAGGTCGCGGCGCTTATCTGTTCGCTGGCAGAAAGCGGCCGGCTTTCCGTCGACGAACTGAAAAATATTGGCACCGCGGCGGACGGCCATGTAACGTTGCCACTGCGCTGTCCGAAGTGCGAGGAAGGTGAGCCCGAACTGTCGCAGGTCGATCATCGGTTCGAACTGCAGTGTCCGGAGTGCGATCACTCATCCGGTCCCGGCGATTCAAGGCTGGAGGCCGTTCGCCGGTTTCTTTCAACCGATACGGTGACGACGTCGGCGTGACCACGCCGAGCCCGGTGGCAGCCACGACAGCGGAAAAACGGTTAAAGGTGAGGAAATTCGGGACCTTAAAAGTGAGCCTTTTCAGCAATCCGAGTTCACCGTTTTCGGGTCAAACGCCCGTCGTGTCTGGGTTTAGGTAAGAGAGGAGCGGCCGGATCCGGCTGGTCGGTTGCAGGCAAATCCTAGCGATCCGACTAGGTCTGCCACGCGCGGTACAGCCGGTTCGCCTACATCGCCTGCACAAATCCCAGATATTGCCCGACGAGTTCAGCCTCCACGCCGCTCTCGAATAGATCAGCGGCGAAGCTGTTGCGCAAGGTCTGCGGACTGGCGCGCGACGCACGCGATTCGGCGATGCCGGCCGCATCGATCAACGCGTCGATTGTGCGAAGCATCGTTGCCTTGTGCATGGGGCGGCCGGACGGCGAAGCGGGAAAGACCAGATTGCCGGCCAGTTCCGCGTGACGCCGTTCCGCGAGCCATGCGTCGAGAAGCGCGGCGGTGAATGGCGCGAATCAGGTGCGCCGCGTCAGCATAGGATTCGCCGACTCGATCGTGACACGGCGAGCCGATATTCACGCAACTAACCGTAAGCGAACCTGCCTCGCCGGTCTTCAATCCGCCGCCAAGAAATACCGCGACCAGCGCGCGATCACGCTTTTCCCGCCAGCGCTGTGCAGCAGACATATCCGGCAGCGGAGCAAACAGATGCGCAATCAGCGTAGCCCGTTCGGTGTGCTTCAGAAAACCGGTCGGTTCATTGTCGCGCGCGTTGCGCTAAGCCGCTTCGCCATCCTGAGCAATGAAGCGCGCCGGATTCGTGGACGCCGATTCCACTGCGCGCACATGATCCAGCACACGCTCGATCAATCACAAATAGCGCACACGTTGTGGCTTTTTGATATCGAATCAGGCGACGAATTCAGCAATCGTCTGTGTATCGACAGTGACGAGGCTTTTCTGCCGTACAGCTAGCCACTCGAGAAACGCATCCCATTGCGCCTGATAAACCGACGCCGACGAGCGCCGAAAATGCTGCCGCGCGAGCCAAGCATCGAAAGCGATTTGCGGATCGCGGTGCCAGTCTTCCCGTTACTGATCGAAAAGATCCGTTGACGGCGCCGCGCGTTCGACGGGATCAGTCAGATGAGGAGGTTACATGAGCTTTCTTTCCGTTAGTTGCGGCTATTTGTAGGCGCCGACCAACGAAAAAGCATTCAGTCGCCCTAGGCGCGCGCATGTTTAATCGGCGCATCTGTAGCGGGCGGCTGTTCTGCCGCGCGCCGCTTCTTCATAAGCGGAAACGGCAAATTCGAATACCGCCGGCAAGGCCGTGGACGTGCCGAAGTCCACCGTCTCGTCGGTTTCCGGGTAAGGCAGTTCAGTGGGGCGCTGGAAGAGGCCGAGCATGAGCGCGTCGTGCCGGCTCGTGAAACCGAGATCGCGGCGAGCGCTTCAGCTTCGATTGCGTGCAGCAGACGCCACGTAAGCGGCACCTGCTGCACGATGTAGCTGTAGCGCGTAGCGATATTGCGCACGATATGTTCGAGATCGCGCGCCGCAGTTTGGCAGCGCAGCGCGGCCAGCGCCTGGTCGTCGTTTTTGGGCGTCAGTTCGTTCATTATCGGCTCCTCGATACCAGTACTGTACAAATATGCAGTATTCCGCGCAACCAGAGCCGCCAGACTCGTTCAGCCAATCGTCAGCATGGGTGCGTCGAAAAGACAGTCATGAAATCAGCCATGAATCACGACTAGCAAGGCTCTTGCCTCGCTCTTGCCTGCGTTGCGAATGGCGTGCGGCTCGTCGGCCACGTAGCGCGCGGTGTCGCCCGCCTTCAGGCGTTTCGTGGCGCTGGCCGCCTCCACCTCAATCGATCCCCTATAGCACCGTGAGGTGCTCACGCGTGCTCGGTTCGTGCGCGTTCGACACCAGCGCGCCGCTCGCCTGCAATGTCAACTCGTACCATTCGAATTTGCCCGCGAGCTCGATCGGCCCCCAAACGCGCAACTGGTACTTGGCTTCGTGGCCGCTCAGCATCGGAGTTTCGTGCGGACCGGAAACGGCGATCGCTTCCGGCGATTTTTGCGGCACAAACAGCGAATCGAGACTTACGCCGAGCGCATTCGTGAGCCGCCAAGCGACGGCGATAGTCGGGTTGGCCTTGTCCCGTTCGATTTCCGACAGCATCGATTTCGACACGCCAGCCGCGCGCGACAGATCGTCGAGCGTCATGCGCCGCTCGGCGCGCAGGCGCTGAATCTGCTCGCCGACGCGCGGTGGCGCGGCGAGCGCAGGAAGCGCGACAGCGGCCGATGTAGGCGCCGCTTTTGCTGCGGCGCGGCGAATACCCGAACTTGCCATTTAAAGACCTATCTTTTAGAGTTGTGCGACATACCGGATTTTGGTTTGGAAAAAAGAAAATATCCGATAAAACTGACAATCGACTATAACAGGCGTCACCCGCACCTGCGCAGCCCGGCACGTCAAAAACATGCCGTGTGGCGAATCATCTTCCTAGGAGTCTGCTTCATGCGTGACGTTTACCTCGCTCATCTGCGCGACACCCTCGACCAGATCCGCGCCGATGGCTTCTACAAGAACGAGCGCGTGATCGCGAGTCCGCAATCGGCCGATGTGCGACTGTCGAACGGCACCGACGTGCTGAACTTCTGCGCGAACAATTACCTCGGCCTTGCCAATGACGCGCGTCTGATCGACGCCGCGAAAACCGGTCTAGAGAACGACGGCTTCGGCATGGCGTCGGTGCGCTTCATCTGCGGCACGCAAACCGTGCACAAGGATCTCGAACGCGCGTTCGCCGACTTCCTGCAAACCGACGACTGCATTCTCTATTCGGGCTGTTTCGACGCCAATGGCGGTCTGTTCGAAACGCTGCTCGACGAAAACGACGCGATCATCAGCGACGAGCTGAACCACGCGAGCATCATCGACGGTGTGCGTCTTTCGAAAGCGAAGCGCTTTTGCTACAGGAACAACGATCTTGCCGACCTCGAAACGAAGCTGCAGGAAGCCGACACCGCAGGCGCGCGCTTCAAGCTGATCGCAACGGACGGCGTGTTTTCGATGGACGGCATCATCGCCAACCTCGCTGGCATCTACGATCTCGCCGACCGTTACGGCGCGCTCGTCATGGTCGACGATTCGCACGCGGTGGGCTTCGTCGGCGAAGAGGGGCGCGGCACACGCCGGAGTACTGCAACGTGCTCGGGCGCATCGACATCATCACCGGCACGCTCGGCAAAGCGCTCTGCGGTGCGTCGGGTGGTTACGTCGCGGCTCGTAAAGAGATCATCGAACTGCTCGCAAGCGACGAAGGCGCGCATTTCCGCCGCGCGATGAGCGCACCCGGCTTCACGCTCGTCCCCGGCGAACACCCGATCATTCCAGTCATGCTCGGCGACGCGCAACTCGCATCGAAAATGGCCGACGCATTGCTGAAAGAAGGCGTCTACGTGATCGGCTTCTCGTTCCCCGTCGTGCCGAAAGGCCGCGCGCGCATCCGCACGCAGATGAGCGCCGCGCACACGCCCGAACAGATCGATCGCGCCGTGGATGCATTCGCGCGTGTCGGCCATGAACTCGGTGTGATCTGAAACGGAAACGCTACATGAAAGCATTGGCAAAACTCGAACGCGCGCCGGGTCTCACGCTGACCGACGTCAAGAAGCCCGAAGTGGGCCACAACGACGTGATGATCCCCATCACGCGCACCGCGATCTGCGGCACCGACATTCACATCTGGAAGTGGGACGACTGGCGCAAAAAATCATTCCGGTGCCGATGCACGTCGGTCACGAGTACGTGGGCGAAATCGTCGAAATGGGTCAGGAAGTGCGCGGCTTTGTGTGGCGACCGCGTGTCGGACGAAGAGCATATCACGTGCGGTTTCTGCCGCAACTGTCGCGACGTGCGCCGGCATTTGTGCCGCAATACGGTGGGCGTCGGCGTGAATCGTGAAGGCGCGTTCGCCGAGTATCTGGTGATTCCGGCGTTCAACGCATTCAAGACCGGCTCGAGCTCGCACGCAAATGGGCGCGACGCGCGCCGTGAACGTGTCGCGCGAATCGCTGCGCGACGTCGTGGCTGGTCTTCACATGGCCGAAGGCTTTGACGTCGGTCTGGAAATGTCAGGTGTGCCGAGCGTGTTCACCGGCATGCTCGAAGCGATGAATCACGGCGGCAAGATTGCGCTGCTCGGCATTCCGCCGGTGCAAACGGCGGTCGACTGGACGCAGGTGATTTTCAAAGGCCTCGAAATCAAGGGCATTTACGGCCGCGAGATGTTCGAGACCTGATACAAGATGGTCGCGATGCTGCAAAGCGGACTCGATCTCTCGCCGATTCTCACGCACCATTTCAAGGTCGACGATTATCAGGAAGCATTCGCTACAATGCTCTCGGGCGAAAGCGGCAAGGTGATTCTCGACTGGACCGCATGACGCTTCACTTCAACTGCTGCCCCGCGCAGCAGCAAGTCATAAAACGCAAAAACGCCCGCAGCGCGCCTAGCCGCTTGCGGGCGTTTTCACGAATTCAGCCTGAATCCGCACGTGGATGTCGTCGCCCACCGCTAGATACCACGTCGATAAACCGAATTTCGCGTGGCTGAAATGGCCATCGGCGGAAAAACCCAGCGTGTTTTTTCGTGAGCGGATCGGGCGCGAAACCGTTGAACGTGACGTCGAGCGAGACCGGTTGCGTGACGCCACGAATCGTCAGATCGCCGGTGAGCGTGCCGCGCGATTCGCCCGTGCGCTCGAAGCGCATGCTTGCAAAGCGGATCTCCGGATAGCGCATCACGTCGAGCAGGCTGTCGCTCTTCACTATCTTGTCGAGTAGCGGCACGTTCGTGTCGATGCTCGCGGTGTCTATCGTCACGTTCGCCGTGCTTTTATCGAACCAGCCTTCATTCCAGTCGAGCGACCCTGCTTTCGATCGAAACGGATCGTGAAGCGCGTGTATTTGAAGTGATCGACGTCGAACATGATGCTCGTGTGATCCGGATCGATCGTGTAGCGCCCAGGCGTACACGCGGCGGCCGTGAGCAGCGCGGCGCTGAGCAGGCCGCGCGCGAGCACGGAGCGAAGAGTCGGATGGCGCATGTCGGAATTCCGTTTGACCAGTTCACCCACGACAGCAGACCCCATGCCCAGATCGCGAATCGGTCGGTCACGAGTCACGTAAAAACTTGACGCGGGAGAATGATCGTCGTTCTACTCTCCGTGTATGGGATAGTGAAACTCAGCCTGAAACTGCAACGCCTGTCAGTACGCGCAACCGTCTTCTGGACGCCGCGGGGGCGCTGATTTACGCCGGCGGCATTCATGCAACCGGCATGGGCGCGATCGTCAAGCAATTCAACACGGCGCGCCAAAGCTTCTACACGTACTTCGAGTCGAAGACGCGCTCGTCGCGGTGGCGCTCAAACGGCATGACGAGCGCTGGATGAACTGATTCATCGAAGGCACCGAAAAGAGCGGCAAGACCGCACGCAAACGGCTGCTCGGCATGTTCGACGTGCTTGGCGCGAATGGTTTGCCACGGCGGACTTTCACGGCTGCGCGTTTCTGAACGCCACGGGCGAGATCGTTTCCGCCGACGACCCCATCCGGATCGTCGCGCGAAAACACAAGGGGCGTCTGCTCGCTTTCGTACAGACGTAGTTTCGCGAATATGCCCTGAAGTGCGATATCGACTCGCGCCGTGTGGCGCGGCTGTCGCGGCAGTGGCTGATTCTGCTGGATGGCGCGATTGCCGTGGCGCAGGTGAGCGGCGAGTCCGACGCCGCGCACGACGCCCGCGCAGTAAGCGCCGCGCTGCTCGGCGACGAGTTGAGCCTCGCACGCGCGCCAAGGCGGACCCGAATGCAACGTCGAACACCAGCGAAAGCACGACTGGAACGACAGCAGCAAGCAAACGTGCGCCAAACCGGCGCACGGCAACCTGAACGAGGGACACATGGCCGATCAGATCGAAACCTGCCCGCCTTTGCCGCCCTTCACGCGCGAAACCGCGATCCAGAAGGTGCGTGCGGCCGAAGACGCTTGGAACACGCGCGACCCCCAACGCGTCTCGCTCGCCTATACGGTGGATAGCATGTGGCGCAACCGCTCCGAATTCACGCACGGGCGCTAGCAGATCGTCGGCCTGCTGACCCGCAAGTGGGCGAAGGAACTCGGACTATCGTCTGATCAAGGAACTGTGGGCGTTCACGGAAAATCGTATTGCCGTGCGTTTTGCCTATGAATGGCACGACGATTCGAACAACTGGTTCCGCTAGTATGGGTTCCGCTAGTAGTATGGCAACGAGAACTGGGAATTCGACGAACACGGCCTGATGTCGCGCCGTCATGCGAGCATCAACGATTTGCCCGCGAGCCGGACCGCCTGTACCGCTGGCCGCTTGGCCGCCGTCCCGACGACCATCCGAGCCTGTCGGATCTCGGTCTCTATCAAGCACGCAAGGGCGCTTTTCGGCTGATCAAAAAGCGCGCGGTGCAAAGTCACCGCTTTGCCATCGGTTTTCCGCTACTGTTGCGGGTTCTCGCGAATGGCACGTCTCGTGCCCGAGCGGCCGAGCGCATCCTCAACATCGCGTCTGCGGGTTGGGGTACAGTGCGCGACGGGCGACACGCCAGAATACCCAGAACAACGTTGACACCGGCGCTCGACCGGTGGTGGAGAACACATGCATTTTCGGCAGATCAGTAAACACATTCGACACACCGTCATTGCGCTCGCCGCGACATTCGCCGGCGCATCCGCTGCGCATGCGGGCGACTGGTGCGAAGGCGGCCTATGGGTCGACGCGATGCTCGGCTCGTATCACATCAATCCCGATCCAGACACGCATTTCGAACAGTTCAATCCGGGCCTCGGCGTCGAATGCTGGCTGAACAGCAACTGGGCGTTGACGACGGGCGGCTTCCGCAATTTGCTGCGCCGGCCTTCGTATTACGGCGGCGTTTGGGCGCCGGAATTCCTGCACTGGGGATTCATCCGCCTCGCCACGATGGGCAGCATCATCTTTGGCTACAACTACGGCAACTGGGGACTCGGACACAACCACACGAGCGGACCCGTCGCGGCGCCGATCGTGATGGTCGAATACAAACACGTGGGCGCGAACTTCATCGTGATCCCGCCGATTCCTTCCGACAACCTGCCGTTCACCATCGGCTTCCAGGAGAAGATTAAACTTCACCTTCTCCTGGAAGCCGATGGTGAGTCGATCCAGGATGGTGAGGAATTCTAAGGAGATGACATCACCTCGGCTTAAGGTGAGACGTTCCAGGAGATCGCGCAAAGGTGAGTCATTCTAAGAGGTGAGCGATCACCGCGATTTCACCGCACCTTTTGCGAAAAGTGCATGCAATGGTGAGGATTTCTAGGGAGTGCTCGACCATGCTTTTCCATTGGAAGTGCGACTGATTCGCTTACCGCCTCTTTCATTTGCAAACAAACGTGAACGCGCAGGCGCGCTGCCGATGCACGTTGACGCGCGCAAAGCCACGGCTGCTAGCCGACTTGTACTGCGTAGGCCTTTTTCACGGAGGCCGTCTTCAGAGCAAGGTTGTAACGGCTTCGTAAAACATGATTTTCCCTGGTTGATAAGTTGTGCCTCACACGCGAGGTACGCCCCGGCCTGAGCAACGGTTCCATCGAAGGAGAAAGCATGAAGAAGCCAATGGCAATGGCGACGCTGGTCGCATTGAGCGCAACACTCAGCGGATGCTGGTGGGGTCCGCTTCCAGGCGTGGGGCGGCGACGGACCTAGCTGCGGCGGTTCTGGCGGTGGTGGCGGCCCGGGCGGAGGCGGTCCTGGCGGTGATGGTCCGCATGGTGCGATTGTGGTTCCGTCGCAAACGGCGCAAGGCTAACCAATACAACTTAGACCGTGAGCCATTCGCGCTCGCGGTCTTCACCTTATTCACCGCAACGGTGACACAAAGCGGCTTGCGTGAACTCACCCCCGATATAAAGCAAGCCGAAGCTAATCGCCTTCCTCAACCGCACCCGGCACGAACATATATCCGACTCCGCGCACAGTCTGAATGCGTCTCGGATTCGACGGGTCGTTTTCCAGCAGACGACACAGCCGCCACACCGGCACATCGATTCCACGTTCGGTCGCCTCGGAATCCGGTCCGTGTAACAGATCGAGCAGCGTCGAGCGCGACAGCGTTTCCATCGGCCGCGCGGCCAGCACGGCGAGCAACGCATATTCGCCGCCGGTCAGCTTGACGGGTTCATCGTCGCGAAAGAGCGTGCGCGAAGCGAAGTCGAGACGAAAGCGGCCAAACCGCAACGCATCGCGTTTTTCGGGCGACGTCGCAGCGATAGCCGACGCCGGTTGCGCATGCCGGCGCAACACCGCATGAATGCGCGCGAGCAATTCCTGCGGCATGAAGGGCTTGCCGAGATAATCGTCCGCGCCGAGTTCGAGACCGACCTCGCGATCCACGCCGTCTGCGCGCGCCGTTAGCATGATGACGGGAATCGTGTCGCCGCTCGCACGCAATTGCTTGAGCGCGGTGAGTCCGTCGATGCCCGGCATCATCAGATCGAGCACGACGATCGAAGGCCGTTCGCGCTCCAGCCGGCGCGCAAGATGATTGGCGTCGTGCAGCACCGGCATCTCGACACCGCGCTGCTGGAAGAACGTGCGATGCAGATCTGCGCGATCTGCATCGTCGTCGACCAGAAGAACCTGAGTAGGTGTGTCGGGTATGATTGAGCGTGGATCGAAGAGAATGGACAAACGGAAAGCACGAGCCTTACGACAGTGTATATACGGCCACACTGCAACTGCTAGCGTGGCCGTAAAGGTGAGGTTTTCGGGAGTCAGTGCGGATGATATGATTAACTGTACGCGTACTTCGAATCTGAAGGTGAGGATATTCGGGAGCCGGGAAACGCGAGCAAAGTCCAGCGCAATGTCACACCGTGCTCGCGGAAAAGCACACTCAATCCGCGCCATGCGATAGCGTGACGCGCGCCTTCGCTTCCGGACTCCCGTGACGAAATATTTTTTCGCCTAATCGCCGGTCGACTGAAGTTTGAGCCGCTTACGCTTGCCGTCGTTTTTTTTGCACGATCGCCAATGCACTGCGCGGATAGTGCTCGTACAGACGCAAAAACTCGGTGAGGTACGTGCCGGCAATGCGGCGGTCGCCAATCTCGAGCAGGTTCTCGTCGTTGAAATGCTCCGAGTTGTTGCTCATGTTGGCCGAACCTGAATACACGATCGGGTTCGCGCTTTCCGCGTCGATCACGAGAAACTTGTGATGGATGATGACCGGCGCGTAATTGGGCGCATGCTCGCCGGGAAAGAGTTGCAGTTCCGGCTCGAAGCCGGCCGGCACGGTGGCGGGCGAAAAGTACTCGGCGTCTATCAAATCGTGGTTGTCGCGGCTGCGGTGATACAGCTCCGTGTTGGCGAGCGCCGTGGTCGACACGGTCTGCCCGTTCTTCTGCGCCTCTTCGGCTGACTTCTCGCTGATATTGATATGTTTACCGAGCCCGAACATCATCAGCCCTTTGTCGCCCGCCGCGAAGCAGGCGTCGCGCAACGGTGCATCGGCCGGCATGAAGAGGCAGAACATGACGGAATGCTTCGCCTTCGAGATTGCATCCACGATCGTGTCGATCTGCAGATGCGACGTTTTCGGCTCCGGTGAAAAGATCGCGCGAACCTTCGCCGTGCCCACCTGAATCGGATCGGACCAGCCGTGCGAGAGCTTTGCAGTGTCGGCAATGCCGGGATTGCTCGCGAGCGCTTTCTCGCGGTCGCTATAAAGCGAGGCGAGTTCCGGCGAATCGAACAGATGCAGCACGTTCGCCTGTTCGGTGATGCCTTTGGTAGTGAAGTTCGCCGACCCCGTCAGCACCTTGGCTGGCACCGCTTCGCCGTTGCCGTTGTCCACCACGATGAACTTGTCATGCATGATGTGCGTCTTGTCGCGCGGCGCGAGGGTGGCGACTTTCGAGAGTTCGTCGACGGCAGGCTGATTCGGCGAAGGCAACGGCGGCTTGCCCTTTTGCGCGACCTCGTGTGAATCGTAGACGATGGCAAGCGAGGCCTTGCCCTGTTCCTTGCCGAACTTGGCGAAGGCCAGAATGGCCCACAGCGGATCGGTGAGGTGATACACTACTTCACCAGCACGATGCGCATGCGTGAGCGTCAGGTCGAACACTTCCTGCAAGTCGTTCGCGAGCCACGTGCGCAGGGCGCAACACCTATTCCGGCGAAGGCGCCGCATGCGGCGCGAGATGAAGTGCCGCGACCTTGCGTGCGAACGCCTGCGAGCTGACCACCGCGCGATTGAACCAGGTGCCGATCTTGTCCTCGGTATGCGCGGGCAGCGTGAGCTTGACTCGGCCTTCTGCGCGTCGAGCAGTTGCAGCGCGTCTGGCTTGCCCACCACTGTAAAGGTTTTCTCGCGATCCCATTCATCGATTCGCGCATTCCACCACATGAATTCCTGAATGTGGCGCGGTTTTCGTCAGCGCATCGTTCTGTGTGTCCGGCACGGCGCCCTTGAGCGTCAGCCGGTTCGGCAGCCAGCGGCTCGCCTCGTGATCGTGACCGTTCGGCGCCGTAAAACCGGGCGTGCGTTTGATCGCTAATCCAAGGAAATCCTCGCGGTTCTTGTCCTCGGGCCAATCGAATGCGAGCAGCACGAGCGTCGGCGACAGATAGCTGCGCACGAATACGGTCATCGGAGCACTCCACGAGATATGCGGAGTTTCCGTGTGAAGTGCAGGTAATGACCGTTTTGTGTCGCCTTCCGCGCGTTTGCAGACCGCTTTCGACATGCTCGCGCGCGCTTCACGCTTCGTAAAAACGCGCTGTTCCTACTGAGAGCGGATGCGAAAGGCCAGACCCCCGGGGGTTACATGACGATCCGTCATCGCATCACGCTACTGGTTGTGCTCATGTTAGTCGCATGTCGGCGATCGGTGGGTACGCCGTCTATCAAACACGCGGCAGCGCCGCCGAAGTGCGCAAAGTGACCGAAGGCGTTGTGCCGAGCTCACTCGCTTCCGCCGATCTCGTTTTGCAGGTCAAAGACGTGCAGCTCGCGACCATGACGCTCGTCTATGCGCCCGACGCCAACATGGTGTCGCAGGCCGAAGACGATCTGAAGAAGAAAAAGGCATCGCTCCAGGAAGCGCTCAAGCTCCGGGCAAAAGACGCCGCGAGCCATGCGCAGAAAGGCTTCGTCGCTTAGGGGCGGACGACAGCCTCGAAAATTACTTCTCCGCGATTGCCGACACGGCAAAAATGAAGGCCGACGGCAAGAACGAACTCGCGCAGGCCTATCTGTTCGCAAACGTCGCGCAGTATCGCGATGAACTCGAAGGCATCGTCGAAACGTTGCGCGTCGAGAAGAACCGCGAGAAAGACGAGGCGATCACCACGCTGAACGCCACGCTCACCACCACGACCAAGGCGATTGCCATTGTGACCGGCATCGCGATCATCCTGCTCACGTCGATCGGCTCGTTGCTGTATCGCCAGATCACGCGTCCGCTGAGCCGCATGCAGGCCATGATGAGCGAGATCGCATCCGAGCTAGGACTTTACGCGCCGCGTGCCGGTGGGCCGGCTCGACGAGATCGGTCATTGGATCGTCGCGTTCAACGGCATGATCGAGAAGATTCAGGAAAGCTCCGCGCAACTGAAGCAGAAAACCGCCGACATTCAGGCGATGTTGCAGAACATGCAGCAAGGTATTCTGACCGTGGTCAAAGGCGCCGTGATCCACTCGGAATACTCGGCGTATCTGGAAGACGAAGACATCTTCGAGACGAAAGACATTGCGAACCGCGGTCTGATGGAACTCGTGTTCGGCGATAGCGACCTCGGTTCGGACGCGCTTTCGCAGGTCGACGCCGCTGTGTACGTATGCCCCGGCGAAGACTGCATCAACTTTGCGTTCAACCAGCATCTGCTGGTGGGCGAAATTTCGCGACGCATGCCAGACGGCCGCAGCAAGATTCTCGATCTGACGTGGTCGGCGATCACCGACGAAAACGACGTGATCGTGCGCCTCATGCTGTGCGTGCGCGATGTGACCGAACTGCGCAAGCTGGCCGCCGAAGCGAGCGAACAGCGCCACCATCTTGACATGATCGGCGAGATTCTCGCGGTGAGAGAAGAGAAGTTCTATCACTTCATCGAGAGCTCGGCGGGGTTCATCAGCGAAAACGAACGCATCATCCGCAGGCATTCGGAAGTGGATCATGCCGCGATCGCCGAGCTGTTCCGCAACATGCACACCATCAAGGGCAATGCGCGCACGTACAACCTACAGCATCTAACCAACGTGGTTCATGAAACGGAGCAAAGCTATCACGAACTGCGTCAGCCGGATGCGGACCGATCGTGGGACCAAGAGCATCTGATTCACGAACTGACGCGCGTGCGCGAAGCAAAGCCTCGGCCGCAAGACGGGCAGCGCGCCAACGAGGGCGGCAATACGGGCCGCTTCGTGATGGTCGAGAAAGAGCACATTCAACGCACGCTCAGTCTGCTGGACAAGGCCGACGGCACCGAGCCGCACGCGCTGCAAACCATGCGCGACGCGCTTTCCGGCGTGCTGAACTCGCTGCCGTCGCTTGTGAGCGTCGAATCGATGGCGAATCAGTTTCACTCGAAGCTCGTCGAGGAGCCGGTGTGATTTCGGACCACGCGAAGGATAGTTTCGAGCGCATTTTCCACAAGGCTGCGCAGTCGCGCCTGCCCATCGATGCCTACGATTCGTGCGAGATCGCGCGCATCGGTGAAATCGCGACAGTGGGCGACGGCCGCAACACGCAGGTGGTGGTGCTGACCATCTCGTCGATCGCATTCAGATTGCTGCTGATCCTGCATTTCGGCGAGAACGACAGCACGCGCCAGTACTACCTGAAAGAGGGCGACGAGCGTCCGTTTCAGGAAGCGTTTCTGGAGATCTGCAATCTCTGCTGTGGCGCGATGAATCAGGAGTGGCTACACTCCTTTCCAGATCTCGGCATGTCCACGCCGTATGTGCTGAATGCGCAGTGTCTGCCGCATTTGCGCGCGTTGAAGCCGGGCATGTTGTCGTCGTATTCGGTCACGCTCAATGGTTCCGTGCAGCTCGTCGCGACGGTCTGCGTCTGCGCGAACGCGCCGCTCGATTTCATCGCTGACGTCAACGCGGTGGAAGAAACGAGTGGCGAACTCGAGTTGTTCTGATGGTGTTATAGGAAATCAACCATGTCGAAAATTCTGGTGGTGGACGATTCAAGCACGGTGCGCGACGAAGTGGCCGGCTTTCTGAAGAAGAACGGTCTGGACGTCGATACGGCGGTGGACGGCAAGGACGGTCTCGCGAAGCTGAAGGCCAGCCCCGGCATCAAGCTCGTGATCAGCGACGTCAACATGCCGAACATGGAGGGCCTGACGATGGTCGGAAGATTCGCGGCGAGTTCGCGAACAAGACGGTCAACGTGATCATGCTGACCACGGAAAGCAGCCCGGCAATGAAGGAACGCGGCAAGGCCGCAGGCGTGAAGGGCTGGATTGTGAAGCCGTTCAAGGGCGACGCGGTGCTCGAAACGTTCCGCAAACTGGCCAGCTGATTGCCGCGCGGCTTTCCGGCCGCTTTTGCTAAAGGTGAGCGTTTTCGGGAGTTGCGCGCGGTCGCCGCGCGACGTCTTGACGAGCATGTCGGTATCAGCCGGAAACACGCCATTTACGCGGATAAACCGCTTGGCGTGGCAGCCGGCGCAGTGCGTTACTCACGCACTTGCAACGCAACGGTGAGATTTTTCGGGACCGGCAAGGTGCTCGAACGAGCCGTGAGCGCGCTCACCTCACTCCGCCTCACCCTCGAGTAATTCCGACGACGACTCCCGCAGGCATTCGCCGAACAGATCGGTAGCCGGCGCGGACGTATCCGCGCGCCACACGAGCACCACTTCGCCGAGCGGCGCAAGCGGCAGCACGCGCATGCGCCCACGTCTCACATGATGCCGCGCGACCGAGAGCGGCAGAATGGGACGCGAACTCGCCGCGAATCAGCAGCGACAGATTCAGCGTAAGCGAACTCGATTCGATCGCGCCGCGTCCGAGCGAAATACCCTAGCCGCGCAGCGGCGTGATCCAGCGTGCGTCGCGCATGTCGCTCCAGCTCACCGGCATATTTGGAAGGTGGCGTTGCGCGGGCAATGGATTATATGGTGAAGGTGATCATGATCAGGATGCGGAGGACTGCTTGGTGCTGGTTTTTCGCATCGATTTGCCTTTCAACGGCAGCTTGTGGGCATGCT
>CALNWS010000066.1 GCA_940747215.1 uncultured Paraburkholderia sp.
AACTACTCTTCGCTCCGAGTCTTTGTCAGCCATAGGTGTCCACCTCACAAATAGGTGAACACCTATGCCCCTCGCTCAGAGTGCTGTTGGATAGACGTCGATATTGGATCGCTTACGATTGAGCGCGTCTTCGCCGCGATCGACCACGATGAAGTCGCTCACGTCGCCGAGCGCGATCAGCGGATGATGCCACACGCCCTTCGCGTAATTCACGCCCTGCCAGCCGCTCGTGACGAACGCGCGGATCTTCGACGTGTCCAGCTCGCCCGCGGGCGTCACCACGACGAGGTACGGCTTGTCGTTCAGCGGCACGAACGCCTGGCTGCCGAGCGGATGGCGCTCCAGCATCTTCACTTCGAACGGCAGCACGCGCGGCTGTCCGCGAAACAGATTGACGAGCGTGCGCCCGCTTTCGTCGGTGACGTCCACTTTCGCCAGATCGTGATAGCGGATCGTCGTGCCGAGATTGATCGGAATCTGCTTCGCGCCTTCGAGTTCGATCACGTCGCCAAACGCGGCGAACGCCTCTTTGGTCAGCGGTTCGATGACGAGCGTTTTCATGATGCGAGCGTGTCCCACAAACGCAGACGCGCGATGCCGCCGTCCGGATAGATGTTCACGCGCAGATGCGTGTACGCATTCGCGTCGCTGACTTCGTGATAGTGGTGACTATTGCCCTGCAAGGTCGTGGACGGCACGATCTCGGTCCACACCGTGGACTGGTTCGGCGCGCCATCCACCACGCGCGCCGCTTCCACCGACGCTGCCGGCGGGAAGTGGCTCGTGTCGAGATCGAGACCTTTGATGACGCCCGGCCGTGCGAGCTTGACGATGCACCAGTCGTAGCCGGTTGCGCGCTTGCGGCGCGTTTCCCAGCCGTCCATCCATTTGCCGTTGTCGTCGTACTTGCCCGGAATGAAGACGGCAGGTTCCGGATTCAGCATTCGTTCCTTCGGAGCGAAGAAATCGTCGCTGGCCTCGAGCACCTGCGCGCCGAGACGCGGGTCCGCGAGTTTCATTCACATAGCGGCGCGTGAAATCCGGCGCGTTGAGATCGAGAATAGGGAGTGCCATCCTTGTCTTCCTTGGTTTGTCAGTGCTGAAAAACGTTCCGGTGCGAGATGCGAGGTTCGGGGACGCGCGATGGAAAACTACGCGTCGATCAGGTCGTCGAGCCGAAAACGTGCAATGCGGTAGATCTGATCGAGGCTCATGCGCAACTCGTCGGCGCGGCTGTTGTTCACGCGCGTCTCGAAGTACGCGATGATGCCGTGACGGTCGTAGCCGCGCACCGCGAGGATGAACGGAAAGCCGAACTTCGCGCGATACGCGGCGTTCAGCGCAAGCAACTTGTCGAATTCTTCCTGCGTGCATTGCGAGAGGCCCGCGCTGCTCTGCTCGCGCGTGGACTCCGCCGTGAGTTCGCCGCGCACCGCCGCCTTGCCGGCCAGTTCCGGGTGAGCGTTGATCAGCGCGAGTTGCCTCTCTTCACCGGATGTCTCGACGGTGTGCTACATCTTGCGATGCAACTCGTCGACGCTCGCAAGCGGCCGTTGCTGCGCGGAGATTTCCGCGACCACGGCGAGTGCTTGAAAATGCCCGACAGCGCTGCGACGAACGCGTCGGTCGAGGTACTGTTGAGTTGGTCCAGAGTGTATTGCATCGCCTTCATGCCGCAGCCCCGCGGTTGTTGGATTGATAAGGATGATGTTCGCGCCAGTGGCGCGCGATGTCGACGCGACGCGTAACCCAAACGCGATCGTGCTGTTCGATATGGTCGAGAAAACGCTGCAGCGCGCGAAAGCGGCCCGGCCGGCCGAGCAGACGGCAATGCATGCCGATCGAGAACATCTTCGGCGCTTCGTCGCCTTCTTCGTAGAGCACGTCGAATGCGTCGCGCAGATACGTGAAGAAGTGGTCCGCAGTGTTGAAGCCTTGCGGGCTCACAAAGCGCATGTCGTTGGTGTCGAGCGTGTACGGCAGGATGAATTGCTAGACCGTCTTGCCGCCCGACACTTCCACGTCCATCCAGAACGGCAGGTCGTCACCGTAGGGCAGGTCGTCGCCGTAGTAATCCGAGTCGTACAGGAAGCCGCCGTATTCCGCGACGAGGCGCCGCGTGTTCGGGCTGTCGCGGCCCGTGTACCAGCCAAGCGGACGCTCGCCGGTGGCGCGTTGAATGGCTTCCATGCCGAGGCGCATGTGCTCGACTTCTTTTTCCGACGCCATATCCTGATAGTGAATCCAGCGATAACCGTGGCACGCAATTTCGTGACCTAGTTCGACGAAAGCGCGCGTCACTTCAGGATTGCGTTCGATCGCCATACCGATGCCGAACACAGTGAGCGGCAAACCGCGCTTTTCGAATTCGCGCAGAATGCGCCACACGCCCGCGCGCGAACCGTATTCGTAGATCGATTCCATGCTCATGTGACGCGCCGGATAAGCGGCCGCGCCCACGATTTCCTACAGGAACTGCTCGGAACCCGGATCGCCGTGCAACACGCAGTTTTCGCCGCCCTCTTCGTAGTTCAGGACGAATTGCACCGCGACATGCGCTCGACCCGGCCAGTTTGCCTGCACCGGGTGGCGGCCGTAGCCGATCAGATCGCGTGGGTAGTTCGGGTCGAGTGGCATGGTTTGACGAAAACGTGGTGACGGTACGTAAAAAGTGTAGCGAAAAGGCCCGGGCACGCCCATACACTCGGGCAGATAGTGCGAGTCATGCAGAATGTATGTAAGAGCCCGATTCTATAGCGTTTACCCGCATTAAATCGGCATTTTCTGCACCTTTCTGGCTTCGTTCGGCGCCATTGAAGCCAATCAAGCCAGCCAGCTGCGGATTTGCTTCCGGAATGCCGTCCGCGCCGGGACCAAACGACTCGAGCGCGCCGTCGTAGCGCTTTGCGAACGGCCTCGCGTAATCGCCGCGTTTGACCGTCGAAAGGCGCAGCGAAACCAGCGCCTCCGTCCATTTGACGGCCGCTATCACGCCTTCGATCACGGGCGCGCCGAGCGCGGCCTCGATCTCGCGGCACAACTCCGCCAGCCCGCGCAGCCGAGCACGATCGTGTCCGACCCGTCTTCGGCGAGCGCGCGCCGGCATTCGTCGAGAATGATGTGGCGCGCCACCGACCCCGGCTTGTCCAGATCGAGCACGGCGACGTCCGTCGCCCGTACGTTGCGGCAGAAGCACTTCATGCCGTAGCGCTCCGCGAGATGCCACACCATGCCGCAGGTTCTCGCGAGCGTGGTCACGACCGAAAAGCCCGACGCCAGCACGCTCGCCGCGTGCATGGCGGCCTCGGCGATGCCGATCACCGGCCCGCGCGCCAGTTCGCGCGCGGCATACAGCCCCGGATCGCCAAAACATGCGATCACGAGCCATCGCAGCCTTCACGCTCGCCTGCCGCGATTTCGGCCAGCAGGCCGGGCGTGGCGAGCGCTTCGTCGTAATAGCCTTCGATCGAAGGCGGTCCCATGGTCGGACTCACCGCGATGACTTCGGTGCCCGGCGCGACCACTTCACGTGCGCAACGGCCCATGGCGTCCGTCATGCGTTGCGTCGTGTTCGGGTTGATGAGTTTGATGCGCATATCGACTCCAGTTTTCTTGCTGTGCCCGCGTGCGTTACGTGTGTAGCGGGCTCGGCGTGCTTAGCGTGTCCGGCGCGTGAGGAAGCTATAGAGAACAGTGCGGCAAACCCTGCGCCGATGAACCACGAGAAGTTGCCGAAGCCGTCGAGCGCCGGGATCATCACGCACAGCACCGCGATCACCGCTACCGGCAGCAGCGCGGCTACGGCCCGATAGTTCACGCCGTTGCGATACCAGTACGAACCCGTCGGCGCGACCGTGTACAGATCGTCGAGCACAATGTTCTGACGCTTCACGAGGTAGTAGTCCACGATCAGGATGCCATACAAAGGTCCGATGAAGCTGCCGAGCACGTCGAGCGTGTAGTCGATCACGGCCGGATTGTTGAAGAGGTTCCACGGCGTGATGAAAATCGACGCCACCGCGGCAAGCATGCCGCCTGCGCGCCAGCTGATCAGACGCGGTGCGACGTTGGAAACGTCGAACGCGGGCGACACGAAGTTCGCGACGATGTTGATGCCGATGGTGGCGATCGTGAAGGTCAATGCGCCGAGAATCACGGCGGTCGGATAATCGATGCGGCCCACCGTTTCGACCGGATCGGTAATCAGTTGACCGAACACAGGCAGCGTGGCGACCGTAGTGATCACCGTCACCAGCGAGAAGGCAAGGAAGTTGACCGGCAGACCCCAGAAGTTGCCGCGCCGCACGCTGCGAAAGCTCTTGCTGTAGCGTGAGAAGTCACCGAAATTGAGCATTGGGCCGGAGAAATACGACACCACGAACGAGGTCGCCGTGATCATCACCGGCACGACTTCCATGCCATGCTTTACGCCGCCGAGGTTGATGCCGATGTTGCGCCAACCCGCGCGATACACCATGTAGCCCGCGAGAATGAACATCACGACGTAGACGGCGGGACCCGCGAAGTCGATAAACTTCTTGATGGTCTCCATGTCGTTCCAGAACACGAGTGCCTGCAGTACCCACAGCAGCATGAAGCCGGCCCAGCCGAGCGTGGACAGACCCGCGAAGCCGTGATGATGAACGTCGGCATACGGCAACAACTGCGGCACGAACTTGAGCACGACGATCACGAGCGCGCTCGATGCCAGGTACGTCCGAATGCCGTACCACGCCACCGCGATCAGGCCGCGAATCACGGCGGGAAGTTGGCGCCGATCACGCCGAAGGTCGCGCGGCACGCACCAGCAACGGGCGCGTACCGGGCATTTCGTGGCGGCCGTCTCCGAGCCGCTGCCTTCGCTTCGTGCGGGCTTGACGGCCCTATGCCTCACGCGACGCGCCAAACACTTCGTGCAGGTCCGCCGCGCCACGCGCCGGCCGATCCAGCATCTTCAACTCGACGCTTTGCAAATGGCGCGACATCAGGGCCGCGGCCTCCTTTGCGTCGCCGGCGTCGAGCGCGGCGATAATGGCCTCGTGATCTGCGAACGAGCACGGGCTGCGTCCGAGCGACTCGTAAAGCGCCGAAATCAGCGTGGAGCGCGCCACCAGTCCGTTCAGGCAATTGCATAGCACGGCGTTGCCAGTGAGCGAAAGTTCGGTATGAAACTCGCCCGACAGACGGATCCACGCGGGGAAATCGCGCGTCTCGAACGCCTTGCGTTCACGGCCGATCATGCTGCCGATACTCTTCAGACGCCGCATGTCATGACCGCTGCAGATTTTTTCCACAACAGCCAGTTCGATGATGCGGCGCATTTCGAACACTTCATGCACTTCCTGCAACGACGGACTCGCGACGAACGCGCCACGATTCGGTTCGAGGTCGACCAAGCGGTCGGTGGCGAGTTGCGCCAGCACCTGCCGGATCGGACCGCGTTTTACGCCGAATACTTCACAAATCTGCGCTTCGATCAGCTTGGCACCAGGCGCAAGCCGATGCTCGAGGATCGTGGCGCAGATGCGCTCGGCGATCGCTTCGGGCTTCGGACCATTCGCGGTGGCGGCTTCTATCTCGGACATGATTTGCGTCTCGGTATGTTGGTCAGCACATAGGACGGACATAAAAATTGTCAACAATTTTTGTCGCGAATTTCGACAATCTTTGGTCGCTGATTTTTGGGGCTAGCCGTGGCTGTGGCTGGAAAGGTGTTCCGTGTCGAGGTTTGCCGCTTGGATGAAGCTTAGCCGCAAGCACTCGTAAGCGCTTTTTGTCAACAAAATGACTGGATCTTCACTGGGTGTGCTTTTTGTGAGGGCTTAAAGGACGGGCGGTTAGTTGCGTATGTAGCGTTTGAAAAAAGCGGACTTGTCGGTCCGCCTTTCTGCCCCACGCCTTCTCGTGCCGTTACCCCAGATATGGATAGTTCGACAGGGTCAACTTGAACCCATGAGTGTTGGCGACCAGATGCGCGTCGGTGCCGACCGGTAACGTGAGCATGTTCGGCACATGTCCGAACTGCAGCCCCGTAATCACCGGAATGCGGATGACCGACCTGATTTGTTCGATCATCGTGTGCAGGTCGTAGCCGTTGTCGTAGTCGAACGCCTTGCTGCCCGAGAAGTCACCGAATATGACCGCCTGCTGCTGCGACAGAATGCCGGACAGATGCAGTTGATACAGCATGCGTTCGATCCGGAACGACTGCTCGTTTACGTCTTCGAGAAATAGAATGCCGCCTTGCACCGGCGGCATGTACGGCGTGCCGATCAACGCCGACAGCACCGCGAGATTGCCGCCCCACAGCATGCCGGAGACATCGGCCGATTGCGCCTGCGGCACGCTGGACGTGACGGTCATGGTCGGCTTCGTCAACGCGGACCAGAAGTGCTGCATCGTGAATTCGCTGATGTTCTCGGCACCGAAATCGCTCATCAGCATCGGGCCGCCGAACGTCTTCACGCCGGCGCGCGCCAGCAACGCAAGCCGGACGGCGGTGAAATCGCTGTGTCCGACAAGCGCGACGGGCTGATCGCTCAGACGCCGTTGCAAACCTTCGTAGTCGAGGCTATGCAAAATGCGCACGGCACCGTAGCCGCCGCGCACGGCGAGCACGATATCCGGCAGATCGCGCGACGGGTCAGCGAGCCGGTTCAGATCGGCCGCACGTTCGCTGTCGGTGCCGGCAAAACGCTGATAACGACGTTTCGTCGATTCCACCCCTTGCACGTGCAGCCGACGCAACGCTCGCTGCAGCACTTCCGGATTATGCGGATAGTCAAACGGCGCGATGAGTTCGACGGTGCGATGGACGGTCATTTGGACGTTTTGGGTAGCGTGATTGGCTTATTCGGCGTGGCCGGACGGTGACGGGAATTGCCGAGGATGCGTCGGTTGCAATTTCATTCGTCTGCCGCTGCGATGCCTGGGTTTGCGGGGGTTGCGGTGTTTGCGGGTGACGCTGAATGGCTCGCATCTTTAACGTCAGCGTCACTCGCAGCCGCCTCTGCGTCTGCCCGCGCTGCCGCACGCGCCTCGCGACTCGCACGACGCCGCTCTGCAAAGAACGACTTGAGCGCAGCGCCACATTCGCCTTCGAGAACACCACCCGTCACCGACGTATGGTGATTCAGTTGTGGATTAGCGAAAGCATCGACGACGCTTCCGCACGCGCCGGTCTTCGGATCGCGCGCGCCGAAGACTACGCGAGCAATGCGCGCGTGCATGATCGCGCCGGCGCACATCAGACAAGGTTCCAGCGTCACGTACAGTTCGCAGCCCGGCAGACGGTAATTCTCGACGTGTTGCGCCGCTGCGCGCAACGCCACCATTTCCGCATGCGCAGACGGATCGTGCGCACCGATCGGATGATTGAAACCGGTAGCGATAACTTCATCGCCGCGCACGAGCACAGCGCCGACCGGCACTTCTCCGGCCGCTCGCGCCTCTTCCGCCGCAGCTTGGGCCCTTGCCATGAAGCGGTAATCGCGTTCGTATATGGGAGCAACGGATGATGAAATCGGCTCGCCTTCCGGTTCGCCAACGGAAGCCGCTGTCGTTTCGTCGGTCTCGTCGGAATCGGTCGGGTTCATTTGAGGCGTTGTGGCGCGGCCGGTTTGATCGGCGGCGAGCGCCGTTCGAGCGGTGTTCTGCAATGTATTGGACGCGCCGCTGCTAGCGGTGTCTTACGGTTCTGATGCAGCTTGCGGACAGACGAACGGTTCGCTCACTGCGAACCCGCGTCTTCCGCAGCCTGACCGCCCGCGCCCTCCGGAAGCCGCTCGGCAATCCGGCGACAGTATTCGCGCGGCAGCACCAGCGGCCCGCCGCGCAGCGATTCGAGCGTCATGTCGAGCGCGAGCATGCGCGCTTGCAGACGGCAACGGGGGCGGGATCGCTCACCGCATTCAGTTCGGTCTGAAGGTCGCGAAGCACGCGCAGCTGCTCCACAGCCGGCGGCACGAACCTCGCATTTTTCAAGATCCGGTTGGCCACGCGCAATTTCTTCGGGCACCAGCGCGTCGTCATCCAGAGCCAGAGGCGCACCCGCGCCGGCAAATCGTCGAACTCGCCACGCGCAGCGACGGTGGCAATACGCTGTTCGACTAGCGCATCAAGCAATTTCATCTGCAATCCACGATATGCGGCCCAAGCATTCTATCAAAGGTGCGCCCTGGCATTTCTCGTGTCAGTTTGATGAAATCTCAGCTTTTCAGATCGTCTGCATTTACGAAAGGGGCGAAGCGTTCAATGGTCGCGAGACGGTTGGCTGCGGCGCATCTGTGCTGCGGGGTCTGGATACGCCAATGTCGTGTATGCTTTCTGCTTTCTGCTTTCTGCTCTAAGCATATGTCCTGCGTTTCGCGACTACGTTGTCGTGCCCCGTTGTCGGCGCAGTGCCCGGTCGCCAGCTCAACCCGCACCTCGTGCCCCCACCGTCCATTTCATTGGCGATGCAGCATCGCGCCTCATGTGCCCGGCCTCAATGGCCAACGCCCCAGCGCCACATGACGCGTGCGCCCGAGCAAACTTTACATCAATACGAACTCATGCACATTCCACGCGACTGCTTCCACGGGTTGCTCGGCAATCCACGGCATACCGTAGGCCAGCGACATGCGGCGTGTACGCCTTCCCAACCTCGCGATGCTCGAAACCAGCGCGCTCCAACGCCTCACCAAGCAGGTCATGCAGTTGATGAAGCCCCACGACACCCTCCCTCCACACAACACCAACGGTCCCGGCCGTGGCTTCGGCGCAAAAATCGTTGCTCTATCGAACTCAACGCTAAACGGCGCCGCGGCTATCGATGCCGCCGCATCCACTTTCTCCTGCGGCAACCCACCCGCAAAATTTCCTGGATGATGCAGCGTGACATGCAAGCGGTTCGCGGCCAGCGGTTTGCCCCGCGCCCGCAACGAAGCGCACATCTGCCGCCCGCGCCGGGCAATCTCCGCCGCCGCCAAGGCGTGCGGATAAACAGCGAAAACAGCCCGTCCGTTGGAGTGGGCGGTACTTCAAGTCCCGGCAACACAGTTGCTCAGGCATGGCGCTCCTGATTTGTCGAATTCCGCATCCCGTCAATCTCCGTTCGCTAACGTGAACACTAAAGAGTCGCCGATCAAATACTTCGACATCCTGTGCTTCCCAACCAACGCCACGTGGCATTCGCTTGGTTGCTACAACGCATTCAGATCTGAAAGATAAAGCTCAGCTTGATGTAGCGTTGCTTTCTTCCCGGATTCATCCATCTTTGCCCATAGCCGGTACGGCATTTTCAAACGCGGGTTGTCGCCAAACATTTCACGGTGACGCTCATGAAAATGCCAATATAAACTGTTGAACGGACACGCTCGTTCACCATGCCGCAGCTTTGCGTCGTACTCACAGCCTTTGCAGTAATCGCTTTGCCGATTGATATACGCCGCCGCCCCACAATACGGCTTGCTGCCCATCACGCCGCCGTCCGCATGCTGACTCATGCCGCGCGTATTTGGCATCTCGACCCACTCGAATGCATCGACATAGATGCCGAGATACCACGCGTCGACCTCATCGGGATCACAGTCCGCCAGCAGCGCGAAGTTGCCAGTTATCGTGAGTTGCTGAATGTGATGCGCATACGCATGCTCCAACGACTGCCCGATGGTGTGAGCCAGACAGGCCATCTTGGTCTTGCCGCTCCAGTACCACTCCGGCAACGGACGCCGCGCTTCGAGCGCATTCTGACGCGCGTATGCCGGCATCCGCGCCCAGTACACACCGCGCACGAACTCGCGCCAGCCCAGTATCTGGCGAATGAAACCTTCTACACTCGCCAGTTCAGCCTCGCCGCGTTTATATGCGCCCAACGCTGCCTTAATGACTTCGAGCGGATGCAGCATTTTCACGTTCAACGAAAACGACAGCAGCGAGTGGAACAGCGTGAGCGAGCGACTGCTCAACGCGTCCTGATACGTGCCGAAATGAGGCAACGCTTCGCGCACAAATAGCGCGAGTCCTTCACGAGCTTCACGCCGGGTCAACGGCCACTTCAATTGACTCGCATTCGGCTCGCCCATTGTCTTGACGCCCGCCGCCTGAATTTCTCGCCACAGTTCACTCAGGTCGTGAGCCTGCCAACGCCACACCGGCGCTTGCGGCGTCCCCGGCCACTTTGCACGATTCTCGACGTCATAATTCCAATGCCCGCCTTCAGGCTCTCCCTCCGCCATGAGCAGAATGTCGAAACGCTTGCGCAGGTCGCGATAGAAAAATTCCATGCGCGGCACCGACGACTCAAACGCCGCTTTCAGCTCGCCCCGCTCGACCAGAAAATGTTCGCTCGTGACGACCGTTTGCTCGAGCCCACATTCCACTGCGGCAGCGTCGAGCGCCTGTTCGACGCGCCATTCGTCAGCCTCCATTCGCTCGAGTGCGGTAGTGCCGACGGCCTGCGCCACAGAGCGCAAATTCGCTGCGAAAGTTTGCCCGTTGTCACTGTCGTCGATCCGGAAATAGCGCAGCTGATGACCCGCCGCCCCCAACGCTGCGCCAAAGCCCCGCATGCACGCGAAAGGTGCGAGTACTTTCTGCGCATGATGATGGGCGTAATCCGTTTCGCTGCGAATTTCCATCATCAAGTACAGCACGTCGTCACGCTGCTCGCACCACCATGAGTGACGTGCATTCAGTTGATCGCCCAGCACCGTCGCAAAATCATTGCCACGCATTCCTACCTGTCTGTACGCCAGATTTCCACCCGATTGACCACCCGATTCCACCCCGAAAATTCCCTTCAAATACCGCTTGCACTCACCGCCCGCCCACGTAGAATTCTGTATATCTATACAGTATCGGTGACGACGTGGAACTGCAAAAAGCTCGAAGTTCTGGCCGACGCGGCGAAGTACGACGCTTCCAGCGCCAGCAGCGGCGCGCCCAAACGCGGTTCACGCGGCGCTTCCGGGCTTATTGCAGAGACTGCCAAGTTGCCACAGCAACAGGCATCCATCAACTACGCGTCGGATTCACTAGGCTCAGCGGCAGTATCACCACGCGCGGCCGAAGTTCACGTGTCGAAAGAGTTCGCCGCACTGCTGAAAGACGCCGCGTCGTTTCGCGATCCTCAGCGCTGGGCATTTTTATACAAGGTGCTATGGCGTTGGCATCATGGCGACCGCTCGGCGGCGTCGCCTGCAGATATCGACGGGGCGCGCCTCTATCGCATGGCCAAAAGCGTGCGGCGCGCGCAGCACGGCATGATTGCCTACGTGCGATTTCGCAAGCAACCGGACACGCAAGCCATTCCCGAATACGTTGCGTGGTACGAGCCCGATCACGACGTGCTCGAATGGGCAGCGGAACACTTCGCGCAGCGCATGGGCCGTTCGTCTTGGCTCATCACCACGCCGGAAGGCGCGGCCTTCTGGGACGGCCAGGAATTGCATCTGAACGCGCGGCGCGCATTGCCGGGCGACCATTCGTTACGACACCGAAGACGAAGCGGAGGCGTTGTGGATTGCGTATTACCGCAGCACGTTCAACCCGGCGCGATTGAACGAAGACGCGTTAGAGCAGCACATGCCCGTGCGTTTCTGGAAGGGCTTACCCGAAGCACATCTGATCTCCGGCATGATTAGCGAAGCGAAAAGCGGCGCGCGGCGGCTCGCACAAGCGAGCGGTGTCGGTACGCTAAACGGCAAAGCGATTCCCGTCGAAGCCGACGCGGCACAACCCGCGCGCGAGCAACCCTCCTCTTTGGATACCTGCCGGCGTTGCGACTTGTGGCGTAATGCCAAGCAGGCAGTGGGTAGCGCGGGGCCAACCAGCGCCCGAATCATGTTGATCGGCGAACAGCCGGGATATCAAGAAGATTTGAGCGGACAACCGTTCGTTGGGCCGGCCGGGCAGTTGCTCGACGTCGCAATCAAACGTGCAGGCCTGTTGCGCGACCAAGTTTATCTGACCAATGCTGTAAAGCATTTCAAATGAGAGCCGCGAGGCAAGCGTCATTTGCACAAAACGCAGGGGCAACGGGAGATTGAAGCGCGCTCTTACTGGCTCGAGCGTGAGCTCGACACGGTGCGTCCCGCGGTCATCGTGACGCTTGGCGCAACCGCGCTCACGTCGTTACTGCGCAATAAGGTCAGCCTTCGCGACTACGTGAATGCGCCTTTTGAGATCAACGGTGGATGGGCGACCACTACTTATCACCTGTCGTTCGCACTGTGCCAGCAGGACGAAAGCTCGCGCGACAAAGTACTCGACGAAATTACCCAGGCGCTCGCCCGCGCGCGCGAGTTGGCGGATAAACATAAACCGCCGACTTGAAACTGACCGGCGCAAAAGGGTGCCGAAGCGCTCTCTTTCGAATCACCGCAGCTATCAGTTTCGCTGCGTATCCAGCCGTGGATCATTCCCACTCGATTGTCAACCCAGCGGTCGCACCCTTGTGGGGAAGGGATTCCCGCCACCGCAGATGCCGGCGATACCGTCCTCGATACCAAAAAACCCGGTTGGCAGTTATGAGCGTTTGACGGACTGCGTCGCATCAACCCACGCTTTCACTGCACCACCATAAAATCTGGACGTGTGCGAACGATTTCTGCGCGGATACCGTCATCGTTACCGTTAGGAACTTCCAACGGAATCGTAGCTGAGTATGCGGAAGCAACGACTCAGCATCTCACTCAGTTGAAGTCACGGGTCGGTGCTCCGTAACTGCCGAGAGATCGCGGCGAGGTCACACGAAACTTCGCGCGTCTTCGAGCCCGGCCCCAGCACGCGCGAGCATAAGCAGTTCGAGGACCGCTCGAGAATGGCGAGCCCAGTTGCTTCACCCGCAAGCGGCCGAAAAGCACCTGCGATATGCGTCATGAATTCATCCGTCGCGAGGAACAAGCGTGGCCGGAGATTTCAAACCGAGTGGCCAAGGACCATGAGGGAAAATGTCTTTCGGTAGGCCGAGGATGTTTGTTGTGTTCGACTATGGCTATCCCATGCGCCCTTGGTTGATGATATAAAATTGCAGTCAAACGACCATTCTGAACAAGTCAACAACCAAGATGGCATCGAATCGCGGCTCAGCCGGTGGAAGAGCAGAGGCGGCAGGCGGAAGCTATGAAACCTTGGTTGCCGCGTGGTACTGCGTCCGTATTCTGCTCGGCCGTCTCGCACACCCACTATTTGACCTACCTGGAACACCCGTCTGCTCACCTTGCGCTCTCAGAGTGGGGAGGATGTCGACGACGTAAACTGTCGGACGAGCGACGATGGCGTCGTCCTCGTACAGGTAAAGCGTACCATCGGACTGACCACTGGCGAGACATCACCACTGGCGAAGGCCTTGGATCAGTTTGTTCGCCAGCAGAAGGCGGCATCCGAACACCTGTCCGATGCGGTTTCTGGGTGACCCCTTGATTCTGCGCGCGACCGGCTTGTCCTCGCGACCAAGAGCACCGCGCCGGCCAAGATCAGAGGCGCGCTGACGCGGCTTCTTCGAGGACTTCGAGATCAACCCGATAAGGCATTGCTTTCGGACATCGCGCTCAACGAGGAGGAGCGCGAAGTAGCTGGCGTTGTGGAAACCCACATTCGACGCTCATGGCTGGTAGCCTATGGATCTGTGCCAACACCGCCCGCAATCGGCGCGCTACTTCGCTTGATTCACCTTCGTTCATCGACGTAGAGCTAGGTGAGCGCGACCGGCTCTCGGCGATGGACGACCTGCGTTCCCAGCTACTCACGGACCCAGATCAAGCCGAGGCGGCCTTCTCGCATCTGGTCACTCATTGTGCGCGCCTCCGTTCCGATCAATCGGGCGCGGACAACTCGACACTACTCAGCACGCTCGCTCAAGCCGGAATCAATCTTCAGGCTGCACCCGACTACCGCGCCGACATCGCGCTGCCCTCCGCGCATGGACGGCCTGCCGCCTGACGACAGCTGTGCGTTTCACCCGCCTCATCGAAGGCAATTCCGCGTCGATCATTGAACGGGCCGTCTGGCCGAACATCGTCGAGGCTACACGACAAAACTCCGTGCTGCTCGTCGGCAAACCGGGCGCTGGCAAAACCGGTATCGCCCATCGTCTCGCCGAGACCGAGAGGGCCACGGGTCGTGACGTCATTTATCCCTGTCGACATGTTGACGGTGGACGGCCTTGCGGCGCTACGCGCAGAGCCCGGCATTTCCACGACTTGGGGGAAGTCCTCGCGAACTGGCCTAGCGCACAGCACGGTCTCCTGATTGTCGACGCGCTGGATGCAGCCCGGAAATCCGAAACCCAAACTGTGCTGCGCGTGACGATTGAGGAAGCTCTACGACAAGCCGGCGGCAGGTGGAATGTCGTTGCCTCGGTCCGAAGCTACGACCTGCGCCAAGGCGCCGAGTGGGCGCGCCTCTTTAGAGGTCGTCCACCAACTCCCGATCACGCAGACCCTAGATTTCCAAACGTACGACACATTCTCGTGGCGCGCCTGACCGAGCCAGAGCTTGTCCAGATCGCTGCGTTTTCACCGGAACTGAAGAGTCTTTATGAGAAGCCGCCTCGGCGCCATTGCGCGGCTTGCTGCGCAACATTTTTAACCTTAGGCTCCTTGCCGAACTGGTCGAAGATGGCATCGTGACAAGCGAACTTGCGGAAATCACGACCCAGTCTGAACTGCTTGACACCTACTGGAATCACCGCATCCGCCGTTCCGACGGAAATCACGATCGTCGCGAACTCGCCCTTCGCTCGGTTGTTGACCGGATGCTGACGTCCAGATCCCTCCAGGCCTTTCGCGTTGACGTCTTGGCGCAGGCTGATCACGAAGCGATCGTCGAGCTCGAGCAACTCGACATACTGCGAGCGGAGGACGAGCACGGCCAAAATGATGACGCGCTCCTTTTCTCGCACCATATCCTGTTTGACTACGCCGTGGCGCGCCTCGTCTTCCGCCGCGGCCGGGACCCGGCGAACCTTGCGAGATATTGATCTAGGAGCCCGCGCTCGCCTTGATGCTCAGGCCAAGCCTGTCTCTGACGTTCAACGAGGTGTGGAGCGACGGCCAATCAGGCCGACTTCGCTTCTGGAATCTGGCCTTCGCAGTCGCGTGCGAGGCCCGGGTGTCACCCGTTGGTCAGCTTGTCGGCTCTGTCGCGATCGCAGAGCAGGCAGAAACCTTGACGGATCTGCAGCCGCTCTTGATGCTCTGACACCAGACTCGCCCCGACAAGGCGCCGCCGAGCTGATCCTTCAGCACTTGACCGGCACCCTGCTTGCTCGCGTCCAAGGCAAGCGCTCCGTTGATCGGGCCTGACTCCGGTCCGTGGATGGCGCTTGCCGACACGCTATCGCAGGTCGGGACCGACGCTGCCATGAATACGGTTCGAATTCTCGTTCAGGCAGGCACCGAAAAGCCAAGGGATTTGACCACCGAACAGTTGACCCACGCCGGCGCAGCCGCGCGTCGCTTGCTCGACTTTGCGTGGAATCATGACCCGCGTATCGAGCAGTTCGTCATCACCGCGATCAACGGCGTCGCCAACACCGTGGCATCCGACCCGCAGGCTACTATCAGGCTTCTGAGACGTGCGCTGGAACCTGAACACCTTCGCCAAATGGCTTGGTGGATGCTTGGAGAAGCTGTCCCGTGGTTGCTCAACAAGCATCCCGTTGAAGGAACGAAGGCCGTCGCGCGCGGCCTCGACGGTTACATTCGTCGCCATGAAACCGACCCCGAGAGTCCGAACGAAGTAGAAGAGTTCGACATCGGCGAACGACCAGCACGCTATGTCCATGATCGAAGCTATAGGTGGAACAGGCGAAGGATCCAGCATTATCGAGACGCTCCTGTCCTCCTCAACAAATTCAATGATTTCCTGGAGTGCCTGTCGGCCCGAGGCGACTCGCAAGAAGTGTTCACACGGATTGTCGAAACGGTAGCCGACGAAGCGGGGAATGCTGTCCTTTGGTCCACCCTGCTGGCAGCGGCGGCGAAGCACCCTGCTATGTTTGGCGCAGCCGTTCTACCCTTGGCGAGCGCCCAACCGGTCTTAGGGTCGCTCGAAACACGGTTTTAAGTTGGCAACTACCTCACGGCCGTTTTTTCGACGCTGACCGCCGAACAAAAGGCTCCCATCGAACGGGCTATCCTCGTCCTGTCCGGGCAAGGAAGCACCCATAGCCAGCAAATCCTGGCGGGATGTCTCTCCGCCGCGGACTGCGTGACGCCGGAGATGCAGTCCTTTCAGGACCAGATCGCCGCAAACGCAGAGGTACCCGTGAATCGTCCGGCCATGCAGCTTGAATTCAGCAGCAGGCCGTACGACCCGGATGCCTACCTGAAGGAAATGGGCGTCAATGTTACGGACGAACACAACGTCGCCATTCGGGAACTCATGCGTCCCGTCGAAGCTCTGCCGAACACGTGGGACACCAGCCTGAGCCTTGATGAGGCCCGTCGACGGTTAGAGCTCATTTATCCGCTGGTAGATCGTCTCTTCGCGCTTTCCCAAGGACAGATAGACCCAACGCTCTACGAACATGCCACGGGCACGGCAGCAGAGCTGCGCACCGGGTGGCAATCACGCACTATGATGTCATCGAACAGGCTGACGTTCGGGACCGCCTGAAGCGAGTCTTTTTGTTCGCGAAGGGATCGACGTCCCCATCGTTTTCACAAGAGCACGAAGACCGCTTCCACGACCACGCGAGCTAGGGTGGCCCATCGGCGCGCAACAGGGCAGCAGGAGGACTCATGGCGCTCGCCCGGCCTCAGAATCCGCTCGATCCTGACGTCCAGGCTACCATTCATGAATTCGCGCGTGATCCAGTCTGCGACGTTCGCCTCCAGATCGTGCAGAATCTCCACGTGCTTCGAGACAGCGATTCGGCATGGGTATGGGCCGAGATCGAGCACGTGCTGGAGCACGAGTACATGCGTCAGGTGATCGATTCCGCCATTCAATCACTAGCACAGGTCGCGTATCTCGACGTTCTGCGTGCCATTCGGATCGCAAAGCGCGTCCTCGACCGGTACAAGGGACAGCAGAGTCCGGGAATCGGGCAAGTCTGCCAATCCGCGGCTTCGCACGTCATGGATATCCACTTCGTATTCTCAAATGCCGAAGCCGACGAATTTTACGCAGAGCAACTTGCTGACCCGCCACTGCATGCCGAAAACTTGCATGCATGGGTCGCACGGTACTCCGACAAACTGACCATCGGCGACGACACCGGCTCGAATCAAGATCGCCAGCGGGCCAAGACGATCGCGTTCTACCGAGACACTGCCGATGCCGTCTCTGATGCCATCGAAAGAATCTACGCCGAGCATGAAGTGGCCAAATCGGGTGAATGGCCCATCGGAGGTCGTATCGCGGGCGCAGGCATTAAGCGGCGTCCTTGACGACATGGCACTGAGAATTTACTTTGCAAGCGGAGGCGACAATAACGCGGATCACACCCGAGAGGAATTGGCGCATCGTTGGCGGGCTCTACCGTGAGCTTATGTCAGTGCTTGACCGACTGGCCGAATGCGGTGTCGTGCACACGGCTTATTATCTGATCCAGGCTCTGGAACACTTCATCCAAGCCGACCCGGCCGGCGTATTTCGATTGATCGTCAAGTCGGTCATGACGTCCTCCAGATTCGGCTATGCGTTTGAATCGATGGGCGCCGACGTGATTGTTCGCGTTGTTGAGAAATATCTTGCCGACTATCCGGGACGTGTTCCGCGACGATGCGCGGCTGGACGAACTCATGGCGTGCCTCAATCTGTTCGTCAGCGCCGGCTGGCCAGCCGCCCAGTCCCTGACTTTCCGGCTCGCAGAAATCTGGCGCTAGACTGCGAGGCTACCAGCGTAGCTCGTGCCATCAACGGTCTGTCGACTTTCCTGGCAATGGCGAGCAATGCGACTTAACCCAGCCATACGTCATTTCGCATCGCCAGTTGCTAGGTGCCAAGTGCCAGGTGCGCACAGCATCTGGCGGCCGGACGGACAATCGGGGCTCAAGCCAGATCATCAACTATATGTAGATGTGTCGGATCACTGCCCCCGATGTATTACTTTTGAGTGAAGTTAAAACATGAGCACCGATACCAAGAAATAGCACTACGTTTGGGAATATTATCTGAAAGCATGGACCACCAAGAATAAAATCTGGTGCCTGCGCAAAGGGAAACTGCTCCATACATCAACAGAAAATATTGTACATGAAAGGTATTTTTATGAGACAAGCTAATTTACTCCGAGTGAAATAAAACTTGTCGAGTCGATATTAAGTCTTGGGAAATGGCTAGCCCGGGCCGTCAATCTAGATAATTTCCGCACCTACATAGAAGTGTCACACACCAGTGAAAGAAGCTGGAGATTCGGCGTGAGTGGCACCATGGAATTATCGAAAATAAAGTAGTTCCTATCATGGAAGCGCTTAGGACAGGAAACCCGAGCATCCTCGACAACTAGAAGGACAGAATTGATTTTTTATCTTTCTTGGCCAGAAATATATACGGACCAAGAAAATAAAAGAATCCCGACTCGAACTACCTGAGAGCCAGGCAATCCCTGACGACAAGAATTGCAATTTTCAAAAAATATACGAAGCCCTCACCTTTGTCTACGCAAACAACCTTGGCACACAAATTCACGATACGCTGGAGATAAGATTGGTGAAAAATACCTCGATTACCAATCTTACTACATCCGACTAACCCATATATAATCTCGCCGCAAAGCCCGGCGAAGAGGCGCCGGAGATCTCAATTTATTATCCCATAGATCCTCGGCTGACAATCTTCGCAAGAAAATCGCCAAACCTGGCAGAACTTGACACGGAGGCTCAGGTCGCCGAACTCAACGCATTTATGGCGAGCAACTCCCACGAGCTTTTATTCGCTCAATCCATAGAAGATCTGCAAGCATTCGTTATCGAATAATCAGACATTGCAGAGAACATGCAAATTGCATAAAATGGCACACGATAGCAATCGCGCGTCGGGATGGATAAAAAATTCTGTTTCTCGCTGTTTTCTCGAATTATCGTAAACTGTCAGCGTTCGCGCGCTCTACCGTTACTCCCAGCATTCACGGAAGCTAGGTGCCGATTCAACCCTTATATACTTCGCATAGTTGCGCCGATACGGGCCCACTATGACGATCCAACAGACTAGGAAAGACCACCTGAAATCGCTCTGGGCGGAGGGACTATGGGGGAAGTGGGTTGGGCTGGCGTGGTTCGTATTGACCGCGTTTCCGTTCTTTCGTGACGAGTTCTGGCGACCGAGCGATGAGAATCGCTGGAAACTGATCAACTTGGTCCCGCATTGGTCGTTACCGATGTGGTCGGCGGTTACGCTCGCGCTGCTACTTGCATGGGTATACCGAGGCCTCTTATCGCTCGTCGATCAAAGACAAAGCCCGTTTGTCGACTTACGAAGCGCCATCGCCCATCGAAATCATCTTCGATACGACCAATCGCCAGCGCCGCTTCTGGGCGCTTGAAGCATTAACGAAACCCGACAATACAGTCAGTCACAACTACTATCAATACTCCGTTGCGATTCACAATACTGGCGGACGCACACTCCGAGACGTTCAGGTGGTGAGTGAGCTGACCGGGGAGTTAAGGCATAGTCCATTGGCCGGGCAATTGAAATGACCAAAGTGCAACAGACGGACCTGCACCCCGGTGACGAGCAACTGGTCACGATCTTCACTTGGCCGTACCCGGCAATCCAGCCGAAGATGGCCGCCGGTACATCCGCGAAAGGTTGGTACGGGGGAGTCAAGGTCAGTGTAAGCGCAACGGATATGCCGGTAGTAACACGCACATTCGACTTCGATTACACAAAAGAGCCCATGCTGTTTGATCCGCTGCCGGACGGACAAAACGACCCGACGCTTTTAACCCCTTCCGGGTCACTCGCAGTTAGCAGTCCTAATTTCTGTAGTCCATCAAAATCGCCGACCGCAATCAGGAGATACGGAAGTCCGAGAAAATCTACTGCGCGCGGTTGATCGCAGCTTATTTTCGTGCGTATACTGTATTGTATCATTGGTGAATCGAACAGCTTGATCCGGTTTCAAGGCGAAAGCCTACCGAGGCCCCTGCGAGATGGTCTCCAATGCGGCGTCTCGCGCATGCCTGAAAGGATCACGTCAAGCCCGCCACTGTGCGGCCTTTGTTCTATGCAACCTCGCTGCCATCGGTGTCCTGCTCGCACCGACTCACAGTGCACAGCGAGGTTAGCGATGCCCCTGACCATCCCCACCGGCCTTGCCACCCTAGCAGGAGGCCGTGCGCACTCTCCACAACGAGGCCGCCCATGCGCTCAACCGCCAACCTCAAACGCTGCGAAAATGGGTATTGAATGGGTATTGAGAAACGGCCCCGTACGGCATGTGCGCATCAATGGACGCCTCGCGTGGAAGGTCCACTACCTCGCACTGTTCTTGAGCAAGCCTGATCGAAAGAGAGTCAGGCAAAAGCATGCTGCTCAATACGGCGTGCAGCGCACCAGCCCGTCCTCGGCGAGGCCATCTTCCCGTCAGAAAATCGGCTAGCATTTGCTCTCTTAGCGATGCCGTGTCTCTGCCGGTGGAATTGTCTACCGGCGAATCAATTACGCCCGACCGTCATCGAGGAGCATGATCTTGCCAAAAACAACACGACCGAGCCTGCCGGCCGCAACTCCGGGGTTATCCATGCTTCCCGCCAATGCCACGGTGAAAGCCCTAGTGATCGGCATCGAGAATTATCTGGTCAGATCAGACCATTCGCTGCGCAAGGTGGATTACGCTCGCGACGACGCTGAGGGGTTCATGGACGCCCTTCGGACCTTGTACGGCGACAGGCTCGATGGCGAGATGATCGTCGACAGTGGCGCCACACTCACGAACATCCAATACCAGTTGCGGGCTTTCATTGCCAGTTGCGGGCTTTCATTGGATCATTAGAGGCGAACGACCTGTTCGTTTTCTACTATGCCGGACATGGATTTCATGGGCACGGCGGTAACCGGATTACCGCATGGGATACTCACCCCCCATAACATAGACGGTACCATGCTCCTTCCTTCGAGAGGTCCTGCTAGACCAGCTTCAGGCTTCCTCGTGCCGCAGGGCACTGGCTTTTGTCGACGCCTGCGCAGCAGCCTTTACGTCCTTCGGCGCGGCCCGGAATGTGATCTCGGACTTCAACCCCAAAGAACTCTCAAGGGATATCTGACTGCGACCGGGTATTTTGCCATGTACCTGTCGTGCAAATACCGATTATTTTCGCTATACCGTCGAGCCAAGACATCATAATCATACGCAAGATCCGTCGATGTACCAGATCGTGCGGAAGCTCGAATTGCGCACCGCGGCGGACAGCGTCCGGATCGAACAGATCAACGAGATTTTCTCCGGCAAATTCGACAAGCTGGTCGTGAAGACGAATCGCGATTTTATCGATTTTGCCACGCTCGTTGACAAGCTCGAGGACATCAGGGATGCCGCTGGCGGAAATGTTCGAGACGAAACGGCGAATGAGCGGGTGACGTATGAAGCCCCGATGGCGCCAGGATCATTTTCTCGGTCGCGACCGGAAGAATTTCGATTTCCGCAAGAGGCACCAGGTCGGTGCGTGTGCTGTTGAATACCGCCCAGGGGTACCGGTTCGGCCTTGAAGGTCAATCCACGCTGCTTCTGACGTAGCGCGCCAACCTGCACGATGCCACCCCACGCCATAATGGGGAACAATCCAACAGCCTACACGGGGTGGTAGCCATGTCGGAACAGCCAGTCGAGCCCGAATGCCTCATTGAAGACGGACAGGTTACCTGCTCCCACTGCGGCCATCCTACGATGCCGCGGGCAATTGTCACCCGGTGCCGGCACCGCGCGGCTCCGGGGAGTGTATAAGCCGTTGCTATTGCCCCGCCTGTCAGGAATCGTGCTGCGCTGAGCGCGATGCGCCGCGCTACGAACCACTCCAGCCCTCCTTCTGAAGTCCTCAGACAATTCTCGGATGAGGTGAGACATGAGCTCGGCTGAACGAAGCGAGGCCAATCTCCTGCCTCTGAGTGTCGAGCAACGCAGGTTTCCCGTTGCACTTCGCGAATGGGTTTACGCCGGCGACATGTACGACATGGATGCGTATTTCGGCGAACGTGATCAGCGATTCCGATTGATCACGTTTGCCGAAATACGCAGACAAGGGCTTCGCGCTCATCGCGTCGCCCACCGACTATGGCAAGACGGCGTGATGAGTTTCATCGTCAATCAGGACGGGCAGGTATATCAGAAGAATCTCGGCCCGCAAACCACGCGTGTGGCCGCGGGAATCAGGGCGTTCGATCCGGATAGCAGTTGGCAGGCCACGCAGCCGTAGGCGCGTTCAGGTAGGCGCGTTCAAACGTGTGGTGAGCGGCGTGAGCATCGGTCTAACGCCGCTGCGCCACGTCACGGTGCGTCTGTGACGTGGCTGTGGCGTTGGTGTCTACGTTCCTTACTGTTGCTGGGTCTTCGCCCTCGTGCGTTTTCCTCGCCACGTCTTTCGCATCCGCGCTCCCTTCTCGCGGTCTCTTCGCAGACTTTTCCGCCCTCGCCGCTTCCTCTCGACCAGCTGGCTGTTTCCTGCGCACTCACACCACGTTCCCCTCGCCCTTGCCGCACCTAGCTGCCTCTCTGTTGCTTTTACATCGCGCTTTTTGCCGCACCCTTGCTGCCCGTCGCAACGTGCTAGCTGCTTCCCATGCGCTCGCCGCGACACTCCTTGCCACACCTCGCCGTCTTTGTGGCGTCCTCGCCGCGTCCCTAGCCGCAAACCTGCCACCTACTCGCCGCCCCCTTCCCACATACTCACCACATCATCCCCTCTCCAATCGACCGGCGACCAGCAATCAACCGCCGGTATAATGATGTCGGACTTCGTAGCAGTGCCTAGCCGTGTTCGGCATTGCGCGCCTTTCACATGCCGACCCGTTCCCGCCGAAAAGCGCCGCCGCGCGGGCCCGAGCCGTCCGTACGCTGCTTCGCTTTCCAAACCGCCCTTCTCGACCGACCATGACTGCCAAACTGATCGACGGCCTCGCCCTTTCCAAGACTCTGCGTGCCGATGTCGCCACGCGTGCCGCCGCCCTCAATGCCCGCGGCCATCAGGCGGGTCTCGCCGTGGTGCTGGTCGGCGACAATCCCGCCAGCGAAGTCTACGTGCGCAACAAGATCAAGGCGTGCCACGACAATGGTCTCGGTTCGTCGTTCGACCGTTATCCGGACGATCTGCCGGAAGAGGAACTCCTCGCGCGTATCGACGAACTGAATCACAACCCGCACGTCCACGGCATTCTCGTGCAACTGCCGCTGCCGCCGCATATCGACAGCCACAAGGTGATCGAGGCGATCGCGCCTGAAAAGGACGTCGACGGTTTCCACGTCGCCAATGCCGGTGCGCTGATGACAGGCCGCCCGCTGTTCCGCCCGTGCACGCCGTATGGCGTCGTGAAAATGCTCGCCGCATACGAGATCCCGCTGCAAGGCGCGAACGCGGTGGTGATCGGCCGCTCGAACATCGTCGGCAAGCCGATGGCCCTGCTGCTGCTCGAAGCCGGCGCCACCGTCACTATCTGCCATAGCAAGACGCGCGATCTGGCCGTTCACACGCGCAACGCCGACATCATCGTCGCCGCGACCGGCCTGCGTAACATTCTCACCACCGACATGGTGAAGCCTGGTGCCGTGATCATCGACGTCGGCATGAACCGCAACGAGGCCGGCAAACTGTGCGGCGACGTCGACTTCGAAGGCGTGAAGGAAGTGGCCGGCTACATCACCCCAGTGCCGGGCGGTGTCGGTCCGATGACCATCACGATGCTGCTCGTCAACACGATCGAAGCCGCCGAACGTGAGGCCGACGCGCACGCTCGCTAAAGCTTCGGGCGTGAAGCCTTGGCACCAAAGCTTCAGGAAAAAGAAAAAGGCCGGCGAACACCGCTTCGCCGGCCATCATCCTCAAACCGTTCCTCCGCGCCTCAGCGCATTCGCGCATCCACCAGCAAGCACTTTGCACCCAGCCGCTCACCGCACCATCTGATCGCGAGTGGCAAGGCCCGCGGCAACGGTCGTCTGCGGGCGCGCGAGTCTTTTGCGGCACCACGTCAACACAGGCCGCTCGACGAAGGCCACGACACGCCCGCGCACAACAGGATGAACGGCGCGGCGACCAGCACCGCCGTCGCGTGCCCGAGATCCGGCGCAAGATTCGCCATGCACTGCTGCACCATGAAGCCGTACAGATAGATCCCGTACGAGTAATCGTGGCGCGGCACGAAACGCCGCATCAACGGCGTCGTGCCGATCCACAGCACGCCGTAGACGAGACGAACGCAATATAAAAAAGCGGCTGCGCGGCGGCCATATCGCGAAACACGAGAAACACCATGACGAGCGCAGCCGCCGTCAAACCGTTGATATCGATGCGGTCACGCCACGCATAAAGCAGCATGCCGAGCATGAAGAACGGCTCTACCCAGAATGAAAAGCCCGCTGGCGTTTCACTGAAGTCACGCAGGCCGACTTCGAGGTGCCGCACGTCGATGTGAAGCACGAACGTCCCGATGCCGAGCAACGCGGCGAACGCCGCGCAACGCGCGCTGTACAGCAAGCGACCAGCCCCGTGACCAGCACGACCAGATAGCAGTGAACTTCGAGCGGCAGCGTCCACAGTTGCGCGCTCATGTCCATCGGAACGCGGTTGTGCTCGAACACGCCGGGCAGAGCCCAAGCCATTTTCAGCACGATCGTCGAGAAGTTGTCGAGGTTCGCTCTCTTTGCGGATTTCGGTGATGGTGATCAGGCCGTTTTGGCGACCGTGATCAGTTTGGAAGGTGGCGTTGCGCGGGCAATGGATTATATGGTGAAGGTGATCATGATCAGGATGCGGAGGACTGCTTGGTG
>CALNWS010000067.1 GCA_940747215.1 uncultured Paraburkholderia sp.
GAACCCCGCTGAGTGCGTGCGTCTGGTTCCCTTTGTCATTCCCCGGTTCCTCTGCCCGCATTATCCGCTGGCTCAGGCCCCGGCCGCTCCACTGATCCGGCTGTCCAAATTCCCGCGACCACCTCTGCGGTCACGCCAGCCGCGACATCCACATTGTCCTCGACGAGCAGCACCACGCCCGACGACGTCGGTGCCGCAAGCTCGGTTGCACTCGCGCTCGCATCGGCGGTTTTCGGACGCTCACTATAGCGCGGCAGATACATTCGCACGGTCGTCCCACTGCCCACCACGCTTTCGATCTTCGCCGTGCCGCCCGCCGACGTGCCGCCCGAGTGGCTCGATCGGTACGACATAGAACGCGTCGTCGCGAAGGTCGCGCGGCTCGACGTGCCCACGCGCACGATCCTCTTCGAGAACGGCGAGTCGCTGACTTACGACACGGCGCTGCTCGCCTCCGGCGGCATGCCGAAACTGCCGCCCATTCCAAGCTGCGAGCTGGGTGGCATACAGGTGCTGCGCAGTCTGTACGACGCACTGTCGCTCGTCGAAGCGCTCGACGGCGACTCCACGCAAGACAGTGCAAAAAACGGCGCAAAAGCCGCCGACCCCTCAGCCCCTTTGCGCGTCGCCATTCTCGGCAGCAGCTTCATCGGACTCGAAGCGGCCTCCGCGCTGCGCAAACGCGGCGTGGCCGTCACGGTGATTTCACCGGAAAAGATTCCGTTTGCGAAACAGTTCGGCGAAAGTGCGGGCGCGATTTTTCGCGCGCCACATGAACGCAACGGTGTGACGTTCAGGCTCGAATCGAAGGTGACGTCGCTGGAGGGCGAAGAAGGCAACATCCACGAAGTGATGCTGGAAAACGGCGATCACGTGGCGGCCGACATCGTGCTGCTCGCTACCGGCGTGAAGCCGGCCACGGATTTCGTGAGCGGCCTGCCGCTGCAGAAAGACGGCGGCGTGGTTGTGAACGCGGGCATGGAAGCCGCACCCGGACTCTACGCGGCAGGCGACGTCGCGGCCTTCACGCTGCATGAAAATCTCGAACCCGTGCGCATCGAACATTGGCGCGTCGCGCAGCAACACACGCGCATCGCCGCGGAAAGCATGTGCGGCGCGCGGCATCGTTACACGAGCGCGCCTTATTTCTGGACCTATCACTACGACACGAACTACGAATATCTTGGCCACGCGACCGAGTGGGACGAGATCGTCGAAGACGGCGACCTAGATCATCCGCCGTTTGCCGCGCTCTATCTGAAAGACGACAAGGTGGTCGCCGTGCTGGCGTGCGAGCGCACAGACCGCGCGCCTGATCGACGCGATGCGCAAGCACAACGGACTCACACGCAAAGAGGCGCTCGACATCCTCCGCAAAGACAGCGCCGATAGCGACGGCAATGGTAACGGCAACGCATAGGAGAGTCATCATGACGGAACACAAGGAAACGCACCCGCATTCGAACAAGAGCGATAAAGAGATCGACAAACAGGTGGAAGACAGCTTTCCCGCGAGCGATCCGCCGTCCACCGGCGGCAAGACGAAGCTCTCGTACCTAACCAAGACGGCAAGGCTGCCGACACGCCGGCCGAAAAGCAGCACAAACACTAACCCGCTTTCATCGCACTTACGCGCATCGCCCGGGCGTCTCACACATTTGCGCGAGACGCGCCGTATTTTCGCATGCAGCAACACGACAGTCACAACGACGGGAACGATTCGCCATGTCAGACGAGACCGCCTCCGCTCACGAAGCGCAAGATCAGGACGATCGCAATAACATCGCAATAACAAGAGTGAAAAAGGACAGGACCAGAACGAAGGCAAAGATAAAAGCGGCGGCAAGGAAAGCGATGGCCAGGATAAAGGCCAGAACAAAGATAAGAACAAAGGCAAAGACGATGGCAACGGCAACGGCGATGGCGAAAGCGGCAAGCGCAAGAAGCCCGGCAAGAAGCCGCTGATCATTCTCGCTGTCATCGTGGTCCTGCTCACGATCGTTGCCTTCGTCTGGTGGTTTGCGACCCGCAACGAAGTGACGACCGACGACGCGTACACGGACGGCAACGCCATCACGATGGCGCCAAAAGTGTCGGGCTATGTCGTGCAGCTCGCCGTTAACGACAACGTCTACGTCCACCAGGGCGATCTGCTCGTCGTGATCGACAAGCGCGACTGTCAGGCGCAAGTGGACTAGGCGCGGGCTCAGGTCGGGCTCGCGAAGGCGCAACTGAATGCCGCGCAGGTTCAACCCGACATCGCACGCGTGCAGTATCCGGCGCAGCTCCGGCAGGCGCGCGCAGACCTCTTCGGCCGAGGCGAATTATCGCCAAGCGCAGGCGGCGTATCTCCGTCAGCATTCGGTCGATCAGCGCGCGACGTCGCAGCAGAATATCGACACCGCCGACGCCCAGCAGCAAACCGCGAGTCTCGTCCCACAGCAGATTCGCCAGAGCGAAGCGGCGGTGGAAGAGCGGCGTCAACAAGTGCAGCAGGCCGAAGCGCAACTCGAACAGGCGCAGCTCAACCTCTCGTATTGCGAAATGCGCTCGCCGTCCGAAGGCTGGATCACGGGACGCAATGTGCAACTCGGCAGTTTTCTGCAAGGGGGCGTGTCGTTCTTCTCGCTCGTCACGCCGCAAGTGTGGGTCACGGCTAATTTCAAGGAATCGCAACTTGAACGCATGCGTCCCGGCGACAAGGTGAAAGTGGAAGTCGATGCGTATCCGAAGCTCGATCTGCGCGGTCACGTGGACAGCGTGCAACTCGGCAGCGGCTCGCGTTTCTCCGCGTTCCCGGCGGAAAACGCCACCGGCAACTTCGTGAAAATCGTGCAGCGCGTGCCGGTGAAAATCGTCATCGACGACGGCATGCCGAAAGATCACCTGCTTGGTCTCGGACTGTCGGTCACGCCGAAGGTGTATCTGAAATGACAGCACGCCTCGATCTCATGCGGACGCGGCACGCGGCGTGCTCGCTTCAGCTTCATGAAGGCGGATCACAGGGAGCCCATCATGAACCGCAGAATCAGCCGCACATTCGGTTGCTCATCGCGCAACACATTGATTGGCGCGCGTCCTGACGGCTTCGATACTCGTTGTCGCGGGTACGCATCTCGTACAGGCAAGCAGCCCACCAGTCCACAGAACGGCGCACAAACGGGCGCGCAGAACAGCGGTACGACTAAACGCGCAGCGAAAAAGCCGAACTGAAGAAGCTCGAAAAGAACGGCTACAAACCGCAAGCCACCGATTCGGAGTATCCACAGGACATCCAGAATGCGAAGAAAAAAAGCCAACGGTGGCACGCCGGCGCCGCGCGATCAGAGCGCACAGTAAACGCGCCGATTGAGCGCGCCGCGCAAAGCAGCGCGTATTTGCGGGCGCAAGCAGAGGCACGGGCGGTGCTGTCATGAGTTCGACAGACGCCGCTCAGGGCAGCAACGCCAACTGGAAACCCGCGACCAATCCGTGGCTGATCGCGATCGTCGTGACGCTTGCGGCGTTCATGGAAGTGCTCGACACGACCATCGTGAAAGTCGCGCTGCCGTACATTGCGGGCACCATGTCGGCCAGTTACGATGAAGCCACGTGGACGCTCACGTCGTATCTCGTTGCAAACGGCATCGTGCTGCCCATCTCCAGCTTTCTCGGCAGATTGCTCGGGCGCAAGCGCTATTTCCTCGTCTGCATCATTGCGTTCACGATCTGTTCGTTCCTGTGCGGGATCGCGACAGACCTGTGGCAACTCATTATCTTCCGTGTTTTACAGGTTTTTTCGGCGGCGGCCTGCAGCCTAACCAGCAGTCGATCATTCTCGACAAGTTTCCGCCCGAACAGCGCGACCGCGCGTTCTCGATGCTTTTTGTTTCAAATCTGTACACAGACCATTTGAGCCCACCCTGCGCACCGAACGCGCTCCATCCGGCTCAAGTCCCCGATGCTATTGGGCTCGCGGGGGCTTGAGCCCACCTTGCACGAGTTGTCTCACTCTTGAATCAGCCTTGCTACACATATTTTAACGTTGCGTCCGGAATGTGCCGGAATTGATTCAGATGTGTTCAACGGGCTTCGTTCGCTGCCGTACGGATCGCGCTGATGAGCACTTCACTTCAAAAGTCGTATAAAACAACCCCACACTGATTCGTTAGATCAGACACCTGAGCCCGGCTGGCGTGGGGTTTTACGTGACTTGCGAGAGCGTGAGCACTTCGAAAAAGTTAGCCGTAGAACGTCAATGAGATTGCGTTGATTGCGCGGACTTCGCCCGAAAGTGCCGCATGTGTTGCATCGACGTTAAACGAAGCGCTACGTGTAGCGTTGGATGCGTGCACAACGAACGTCTCGCGAGGGACGAGCGGCACGATGCAAGGACGGTTGGGCGACAGATGAAACCAGTCGCGCGTGGCCCGATAGTGCGTGTCATTGATATGAACGAAGCGCGCAAAGCGCTTTGCTTCGATCACGAGCTGCCAGCCGTCGTCGCCGATGTTGCGCTCCACGGCGGCCGTGATGCCGAGATCGTGCCGCTCCGTTGCGCGGCGCTCGGGCAGATAAAACGCTTCAGATATGATCTGGTCGCTCGCGGCGTCGCACAGCGTCGCTATCGTCACGTCGTGCGCGCGCGGCCCGAAACGGTAAGCGTGGGTGAAATCGAAGAACTGTCCGAGGCGTGCGGCGGCGCTGATGCGTTGCGTGCTGTGCGGTGCGAGTTCGACCATGCAGTTCGCGGATGCCACCTTGAAACTGCCATCGCGCAGACACACCAGATCCAGCCGCGTGTGCAACGTTTGCGACCACTCATTCACCAGATGGATATCGAACCCGTTGAGGCCTTCGTCCGTCATGATCACCTGTATGGGCTGCGACGTTTGCGCGAGTCCGTGGAGGGCGCTTTTTGGCCCCCTGTGGCGTCTATCAGTCCCCAGCCTGCGCCGGTTCGCAAGTCCTGCAACTGCCAGACGATGCCGCTACCGCAGCCCGATCCTGCGCGACGCCATTCGGCGTACACGTCGCTCATCAGTTCTGCAACGACGGCTCGCGACAGATCGAGATAACGCTCGGGGTCTTCGTAGCGCAGACGTGCGGGCTCGATGCCGTAAAGCGTCTTCAGATAGTGGTCGTGCACGTCGTCGAAATCCCAGCCCGCGCCGGGATCGCGCGGCACGGCTGCTTTCCAGCGCGGATCGTGCGACTGAATGGTGCCGATCGCGTCGTGCAGCGTGATGTTGTCGGGCACGTTCGCAAATGCGAGACACTCGGCGGCGAAGCGAACCTGCGAGCGGCGCGCGTCGTCGAGCGGCCGTTGATACGCGCTTACGCCGTAGTAGTGCGTGATGCCTTCCTTAGTCGAAAACGGCCACGCGCCACCCGACGGAGAATTGCTGACGTACGGTACATCTGACCGCTCGCGCGCGACGATGCCGGGCAATAATTCCGACATTAGCGACTGCTTGCGCATCGAGGTGGGCAAACCGAACATGGCCGCCTGCTGATCGACCTCGTTGCCGCCGCATAACACGGTCAATGACGTAAATCGCCGGGTACGTGTCAAAAATTGACTGGCCTCGAGCGCGACAGATTCCGCAAAGGCCGCGTCGTTCGGATGGTCGAAATTCGCCAGCGCGAAGTCCTGTCAGATGAGCAGACCGTATTTATCGGCGAGTGCGTAGAACGGGTCGGATTCGTACACCATCGTGCCGCCCACGCGCAGCATGTTCAGGCCGGCGTTGCGTGCAAATGCAAACGTGTGGCGCAATTGCTCTTCGGTGCCCGCGAGCGTGACGAGATCCGCACTCGTCCAACAGGCGCCGCGGCAGAACACCGGCACGCCGTTGATACGCAGCGCGAAGCCGAGACCGTCGGTGCCGTCATCAAGCTTCAACGTCACGGGATACAAAGTAGATGTCCCATGCGTATGCGGCCACCAACGTTGCGCGTGTGGAATGTGCAACGTGCCGCCCAGTGTGTATGCATCGATCCACTTCAGGGACGAAACAGAATCATCGGATTGAAGCGACGCGGTACATGCAGCAGCATCGTGCGGATGAACGAAACGTAGCACTAACGAAACAATTCCGTCATCGCCGTTGATGTGTGTTTCAAGTCTGATCGTATCGACTGCGTGCGGTGTGGTGCCGAGCAATTCGACAGACCGCTAGGGGCCCACCGCATGAACGGATGGGCACCATCCAGGCATGTGACCCAAGAATGTGGTGCGTACGTTGCGCAAGGTCGGCGGCGAAACGAGCCGCGGCCGCCAGCGCGCGTGAGCGTTTTGCCGCCAACGCGGGCGTCAATGAACGGAAGCACAGTGCGAGCGTCGCACGGCCGTTCAGTTCGATGTCGAGATCGTGCGAAACGAACATCGAATCGTAATCGAGACATTTCATGCCGTCGAGCCAGACCTCGCTGATCGTCGCAAGTCCGTGCAGACGCAGGCACCGTTTGCCGTGCCCTTCGAGCGTCACGCGATACCAGTGATCGTCGAAAGCGAGTGGCGGCGGGTTGGTTATATCGAACATGCCGGCCGCACGCCGGGCGCCGTGCCGATGCATTACCAGCCCATGTCGAGCTGTTGTGGCCAGACGTCCTGTCCGGTTTCGTCTGATGCGTAGCCCGTTTCTGTTACTGCGCGCGACGGGTCGATGGTCAATACATCCACGGCGAGCCCCTGAAAAGAAGCAAAAACGTGAGAGGGGCGAGTTACAGCACCAGCGCCGCGAGCGGCGGCAAGGTCTTTTCGTAGGCGCTTTCGAGCACGTCGAAGCAGTCTTCGCAAAGATCGCGGCGACGGTGTGTGATGGCGCGCACGAGGCGGAACTGCATCACCATCGATTCCGACGCGATGGTTTGCGCCGCAGCCGGAATCGACGCCGGCATCTCGAAGCCCTGTGAGCCGAGCCATTGCAGATACTTCGAAAGAAACTCGAAGTTCGCGCCGAGCTGACGCATCAGGTTGAACGAATACGGATGGAAGAACTTCTCACCGTGTTCGAGCAACGTGTCGAGATGCTCCGGAAACGCTGCACGCCAGTGCGAAGTCGGATTGCTGAGCGGACGGCGATTCAGGTGCGAGCACAACAGTTCAGCCGATGCTTCCGCGAGCGTGATGCGTTCCATACCGAAGCCGACGCAGCCCGTGTGCGCGACGCTGCCGTCGTCGCATTCGATCTTCCAGATCGCACCGAAGTGTTCTATGTGATAGTTGAACGACAGGCACGCCGTCTTGCCGCGCGGATCCGCAACCGGAATCAGCAGTTCGAACTTGAGCGCCTGGGCACGCTGACTATCGGCGACGATCTTGCCGCCGCGGCCGAAGAACAGATCGTTCGCGAGATCCACTTCGAGCGGCAACGCGAGCAGCTTGACGAGCAGCGAGCCGTGTTCGATCCACATCTGGCGGAAAGCCATCACCTGTTCGCCGTTGCCGAGGCGCACGTATTCGCGCTGACGGAACATCTACATGTGGCCCGGATCGAGGGACGGTTCGTGGCGGAAGCAATACGACAGCACGTCGATCGTGCGGCCGTCCGCCGGCAGCGGACTGCGGCGCGCCATGACCGGATAGATCGATAGCAGGTGGCCGGCATGAGCACGACGCGCGTGGGCTTCTGCTGTGCCATCCAGTCGTCAGCGCGATCGTCGTCGCTGTCCGTCATCGCGTCGTCGAGTGCGCGCAACAGACGTTGATGACCAATGTCGTTGCCGCAGAACGAGTGAATCGTGTCGGCGAGATTCGGGAAGCTCTTCAGGTATTCGCTGTTCTCGAAATCCGTGTGGCGCATGGCCGGTGGAAAGTGAAGCATTTCGGGATCCTGATCGGCGCCCAGATGCGTGATCGCGACATTCAGGCGATTGGGTACGTCTTCGAATACTTGGCTGCGGCCATACAGGCCGTTTTCGCCGGTTTCGATCAGGTGCCCGCAGCGAGCAGTTCTTCGCGGAATTTGGCCGCGGCCGTGGCCTGATCGGCGGCGGCAAGCACGGCCGTATCGGTCATCGTGTTCATGTCAGACTCTCCCCGGAGCGGCAGGACGTTAAGCGAGCAACAGGCTTGCCGTGTTCTGTGCAATACGATCGTTGTTGATCATGAGCGGCGCTGAGTGCAGGTCGCGCAGATGACACACAACACTATACAGTGTGCCGTCATTGTAACCCGCCATGCCGCAGATCATCAGCACTTCCTGCACAACTTGCAGCGCAGTCGTGGAAATGCTGATTTTCAGCGTGTTCATGTCGGACTCGAAGCCGAGCAGGGCGGACAGCGGTGCGTCCGCCTGCGAGCCGCCGTGACGTGCCTGATGCGCGGCGCGTGCCGCGTCCAGTGCGACGGACAGGCGTGCCTGCATCATCTGCAGAAGGCCCACTGCTTCGGCGAGACGAATGCCGGCGGGCGGCACCGAACCCGGCTTGGCGCGTGCCTGCGCACGGAAGAACGCCTTCGCGCGATTCACCGCGTCGCCGGCGATACCCGTCCATACCGACGCCCACAGCGTGTGCGAAACGGGCAGCATGGTCTGGTCGGCGATCTCGGCGAAAGGCCCGTCGGCAGGATCTGTTCCACCGAACCCGTGGCGACGAGCCTGAAGCCTTCGCTGCAGGTGCCGCGCATGCCCACCGAATTCCAGCCGCCGCGTTTTTCCAGTTGCGTTTCGTCGTGCAGGGCGACGATCAGTACCTGATCGCCCGCAGCCGATTCGGCCGTGCAGTGCGCGGTCACGAGAATGCCGTCAGCGTGTGCGCCGTACGAAAGTTGTCGGTGCGAGCTTTTTGATGAGAAGGCGCGCACCGTCGAGCTCGACAGAGCAGGCGCTGGTTCGCATGTTGCCGCCGATGGTTTCTTCAGAGGTTGCCGATGCCAGTAGCCACTGATGTTCCACTAGTTGCGCGAGCAACTGACGATGCCATGCGCGGTCGCTGCCGTGCGATTCGATGCACGCCACCTGAATCTGGTGCATTGCATAGACCATCGCCGTCGACGCGCAACCTTGTGCGAGTGATTCGCAGATCGAACCGACGTCGGCAAGAGAAAGGCCGGCGCCGCCGAACGCTGTGGGCACCATCGCGGAGAGCAGACGCTCACGCTTGAGCGCTTCGAAGGCTTCGTGAGGAAAACGTGCCTCACGATCCACGGCGTCGGCAAATTGTGCCGCAACCGCGGCGCAGCGCTGCGCGGCAGCGCGCCAGCTCGGTTCGGCTTCGACTGCGCTCAGCACGACGGAAACATCGCCCGATGATTCCGCTGTGTCTTTCGCATTCGATGCCGGAAGGACCTTTGCATCAAGGACAGGCGCGTTCATGCTGCCTTCGCCTGTTGGAGTTAGGCGACCGCGGCGGCCATCGAATCGATGCTCGAGAACAGACGGCGCGTCAGCATGCGGTCCGAAATTTCGATGCCGAACTCGTCTTCGATAGCGAGCATCAGATGCACGGTCGCGAGCGAGGACAGGCCGGCTGCGTAGAGATCTGCATCGTCGGCTAGGGTCTCGGGCGAAACGTCGAGCCGTGCCGATTCGAAAAGGATGCGTCGCAATGCGTCTTTTATGATGTTACCCCCTCGTGGTCAAACGGTGTATGGGATTGGGCTGATCAAAAAATCAGATGCCTGTTCTCGTGACCCGGTGTCGAAGCCGCATGGAATTGGTGTGTTCCCCGCCCGAGCTTCATTAGTGCCCACATGTTGAGCCGTCTCACGAATGCCTGGTTTCTTCGCTCTCACGGTGTCGGTCCATGTCTTGCTGGTCCTCATGACGCCGTGTCCCGATGACACGTATTTAAGAATTACCAACGCCCGGCGTCAGTGCGATGGCGCACGGAAACGTGCCTATTACGCACGTACCATGTAGCCCATGACAACAGGCCGGCCTGTCGAGCCTCGCCACCGGGGCCACTTGCGGGCTGGCTTCGCTGAACTCCTTTACCGCTGGGGAACGAAATGAACTGGAAAACGCTGGAATTCGATCAACTGTGTGCACGTGAGCTCTATCTGATCATGCGTGCACGCAGTGCCGTGTTCGTAGTCGAACAGTCGCACGTGTGTCTCGATGCAGATGGTCGCGATGAAAACTCGCTGCACGTTTTCGCCGTCGAGTACATGGGCCGTCCAATGCCGATCCTCGCTTATGCACGCGTGCAATCGGGCGACGCGAAAGATCCCGAGATCACCATCGATAAGGTGCTGACCAGCCCGCTGCGCCGCGGCGACGGCACGGCAGAACTGCTCGTCGAACACGTACTGCTCGCGATTGCCGAGCGTTGGCCGGGCCATGCCGCGCGCGTGAGCGCACCGCTCGGTTTGCGCGGCTTCTCTATGAGCAGTTCGGTTTTCGCAAGACCGAAGGCCCGTATCTCGAGCATGGCGTGCCGTTCATTGGCCTCACGCGTCAGGTACACAGCAGCCAGCTCTTGTTCAGCTCACGCCGTCGCGAGCGCGATAGCGCGTCGCTCGTCAATACGTTCGAGATGCTGTGACTTCCACGTCGAAAACAATTTAAGCAGGATTCCGGATGAATGCGGGCAAGCGGCTTTTGCTTCGCGCGTCCGGTGAAAGATAGACACGCGTGAAGCGCGATGACGAAGAACAGGGCAGATGAGGACGGACCAGTCCGTTCACGGGGAAACTGCAAATGAAGCGCGCCGTAGATGAACAGTTGCACATGCCGCAAGCCGGCAGCGAGCCCGCGAGTTTCGACGAACGGCGTTTTCGCCAGGCGTTGGGGCGTTTCGCGACCAGCGTCGTGGTGATTTCGACGGGCAGCGGCGACACGCTGCACGCAATGACCGCCAACGCTTTCATGTCGGGCTCGCTGAAGCTGCCGCTGATCGTCGTCTCGGTCGGGCATCGTGCGCGTATGCACGAGCGTCTGATGGAAAACGGGATGTTCGGCATGAGCGTGCTGTCCGAGGCTCAGGAGTCACACAGCCGGCATTTCGCGGGTGAACCGCAGCAGTGGCTCACGCCGCGTTTTGCGCAGGTCGAAGGCCTGCCCGACGTGATGCTGCTCGAACACGCGGCCGCGCGCTTTGCGGCACGCGTGGTGGACCGGCATCCATGTGGCGATCACACATTATTCGTGGGGGAAGTGCAGGTGTTTTTGCTCGACGAGCATGTGCCGCTGATCTTTTTCGGTGGCCGCTACGCCTCGGTATCGGCACCTGTTCTGACCGATCGTGCCGCGCCGTACGCGGCGAGTTCGTCTTTTCCCGCCAGTTCCCAGCCGCCCGCGCGCTGAGAATCAGACAAATCATCGTATTACGTGCGTCTTCGCACGATGCAAATAACGGCGTGCAGACACCCTTCAGAGGCAAGATTAAGGCCCATCAGAATAAGTGGCGTTTCATGAAAGAAACAATTCTTCAGAGGGATAACCCTGTCAGGACGTTTCCCAACTGGCGCAACCGTTTTGAAGCTAGCAACGTATCGTAAAACAACAATGCAGCACGTAAAAACGACACAAAAGGGCCGCTTCATCAACAGGCTCGCGGGGGCAAACACCGCTTCGGGGAGAGTGTCATGAAACAGGCGAATAAAGACCGATCACTGGTCAGCAAAGTGATGGACGGGCTCGTGACGGGCATCGTCGAGGAAAAATACGGCGCGATCCTGCCACCGCAGGATGTGTTGTCGAAGGAGTTCGATGTGAGCCGCACCGTCATGCGCGAAGCGCTGTCGATGAGGCTCGCGCGCGACATGCTGGACGTGCGGCCGAAAATCGGCACGCGTATACGGCCGATGAGCGACTGGCGCATGATCGACGAAGACGTCGTAAACTGGCGCTTTCGCGCGAAGCCTGATCCGCTGTTTCTGCCTGAAGTGATCGAGTTTCGCATCCTGATCGAACCGCGCGCTTCGGCGCAGGCCGCGCCGCGCGGCAGCGCTGCGGACATCGCGGCGATTCGCGAGGCGTTCGAAGCGTTTCGCCAGATTCGCCCGAGCGAACCCGGCTATCAGGAAGCGGACGAGATCTTTCACACGCGCATCGTCGTGGCGAGCGGCAACCAGTTCTTCAAGCATATGTGGCGGCGATCATTCGCGGCGCGCTCGCGACAGTCAATCCGGCGATCGTGAAGGCGAACGACGATTTGTACGAAGCCGCGGTGGAATCGCACCGTCGCGTGGTGGAAGCGATCGAACGGCGCGATCCGAAAGAAGCGGAAATCGCATCGCTCACGATGATCGATTACACCGCGGAAGAAATCGGCGGCAAGGTTTCGGGGCAGGCGCCCGCGCACGGCTAAGGCATTGTAGGTGATGGCCGTCGCGGCCTGAAACCGGAATCTGCCTTCTTCACCTCAATCGTATCGAGTTGTTCCCAACTGTTCCTGCGGTTCATGCATTGCGCGACAATGGCGCTTGTTCTGAACTGCTCGGACCGAAGGAACGATGACATCGGCAACACAGCAAACTTTCGCGGACCGCTTGATCCGCTGGAGAGTTGCCGGCGCGGGACGTATCGCCCGGCGCTTCGCACAGGGCTCGCTCACGTGCCCCACGCGCAACTGGCCGCGTTGTGGTCGCGCCGCGCGGAACCGGCGCAGGCTTTCGCCGGTGAATTCGGCGGCGAGGTGTGCGTGGATTTCGACGCGCTGCTCGCAAGCGGCATCGACGCATTCTATATCGCCACCGTTCAGGACAGTCACGCCGACTACGCGATCGCCGCGTTGAATGCCACCGGCCTGCACTTGCTGTGCGAAAAGCCCGCCACGATCAACCAGACCCAGCTCGAGCGTGTGCTCGACGCAGCGCATACCGTGCAGCGACTCTTCATGGAAGCGATGAAGCCGCCATTCTATCCGCTCTATAAGAAGCTGCGCGAGCAATTATCCGCCGAGCCCATCGGCGAGATCGGCCTCGTGAGCGCGGGCTGTTCGGTGCCAGGTGTGCCGGACGATCATCCGTCGCTGTCGTTCGAACATGCGGGCGGCGCGCTGCTCGATATCGGCGTCTACGAGATGTTTCTGGCCGTCGACTGGCTCGGCGCGCCGAGCGAGGTGCAAACGCTCGGACGTCTCGGGTTCGCGAGTATGAACAGTCTGCACGAGCGCGGCATCTCGCAACTCTTCTGCGGACTCGATCTGCAAGGCAAGGGCGACGCGCTGCTGATGGCGACGGACGGTCACGTCAGCATTCACGTGCCGTGGTGGAATCCGTCGCGCGCGACGATTCGCTACAAGGACGGTCGTGTGATCGAACTCGACGAGCCGTTCGAAAGCGGCGGCCTCAACTAAGAAACCGCGCATTTCTGCGAGCTGATTCGTGCGGGCGAGCTCGAGAGTCCGGTGATGCCGCACAGCAAGTCGTTGCAGATGATCGCGATGGCCGACGCCGCGCGGGCGGCATTGGGACTCAAGTTCGCGGGCGAGTGAAGGGCGGCATGTGAGGCCGACGAGACGTCGATGAGGCGCGAATGAAACGTCTTGACCGCGCGACACATATCGCGGCGGCCACAGTGGTAGGATTTGCGCGGACGTGTCTGCGGAGCGAGCTGCAGAATGCAAAACGCGGGACACGTGTCCAGCTTTCGAACTTCTTCCACTGGAGCCGCCGTCATGCGCATGCTTCTGAAATTGTGGCGCAACAACAAAGGTCTCGTCGCGTTTCTTTTCCTGATGGTGCTGTTTCGCAGCGCCGTCGCCGACTGGAACGTCGTGCCGAGCGGCTCGATGCTGCCCACGATCCGCGAGGGCGACCGCATTTTCGTCGACAAGATGACGTACGACCTGCGTGTGCCGCTCACGCATCGCGATCGTGCATCTGCACGATCCGCAGCGCAGCGACATCGTGACGATTGATTCATCCGCGGCGCACGAGCTGATCGTGAAGCGCCTGATCGGTTTACCCGGCGACAGCGTCGCGATGCGTGACAACGTGCTCTACGTGAACGGCAAACGCGCCGACTACGAGCCGCTCAAACTGAAGCCGTTGCTTGGCGACGCGACGTCTCCCGGCGACTATCTCACAGAGCGATTCGACGGCGTTGCGCACACGGTGCGCCTCGCGCCCGAAGCGCCGAGTCCACGCGATTCGTTCGGGCCTGTGATCGTGCCGCCGAACGAATATCTGATGCTCGGCGACAATCGCGACAACAGCGCGGATTCGCGTTATTTCGGCTTTTTCCAGCGCAAGGAATTGATGGGTCGAACGCGCCACGTGGCGTTCTCACTCAATCCCGATCACTTCTACAAGCCGCGCTTCGACCGCTTTGGCGTGGCGCTCGACAACGCAACGCCCGTCGCGAGCCGCTAGACGCGGCGGGTGCTCGGGTGCGCTCAGGGGCGTTGAAAGACGCTCTACGGCGCTCAATGGCGCGACGGCAGCGCAAGCCGCCGTTCGTACCAGCGCTGCACCGCTTCGAGCACCTGACACAGCACCCAGTACACGGCGGCTGCCGCGAGATAGAGCGGCAGCGGCTGATACGTCGACGCGATCACTTCCTGCGCGCTGCGCAGCAGTTCCGTGACGGTGATGACCGACACGAGCGACGTGTCCTTGATCAGGCTGATCAGACTGTTCGAGAGACTCGGCACGGCAATGCGCAACGCTTGCGGCGCGATCACGTAGCGCAGCGTCTGGCGCCGCGAAAGTCCGAGACTGTAGGCGGCGAGCCATTGACCCTGACGGATGCCGAGAATCGCGCCGCGCATGCTTTCCGACAGATACGCCGCCACGTTCGCCGACAACGCAATCACGCCGGCGGGTGTCGGGTTGAGCGAAATGCTGAAGCTCGGCAAGCCGTAGTAGATGACGAAAATCTGCACGAGCAGCGGCGTGCCGCGCATCACGCTCACGTAGATGCGCGCGATCCAGTTCAGCGCGTGGTTGTGGCTAACGCCCATCAACGCCAGCATGGCGCCCGCAATCAGGCCGAAAATCATCGACAGAACCGCGAACTTGACCGTCAGGACGGCACCTTGTGCGAGCACGGGCAGCGATTGGACGAGCAGGGAAGTGATGGACATGAGCGTGACGGGTTGGCGCGCGAGGGCGCACATCATGAGCGTTGCGGTACAAGCACGGAGGGCGGCATCGTCGACGATGCCGCCCTCCGCATTTTTCGCGTGGCGTAAGCGGAGTGCCTTACCTGATCGGCTTGCTCACATCGATGCCGAACCACTTGTCCGAAATCTTCGCAAACGTGCCGTCGGCTTCGAGCTGGGTCATCGCGTCGTCGATTGCCTTCGCGAACTTCGGATTACCCTTTTTGAACGGAATGCCCGACGGGTTGCCCGCGCCGACACTCGCGCCGGTGCGCAGCGGCAGTTGCGAGTTCTTCAGCAAATACGCGAGCATCAGACGGTCGTTGAGCGCGGCGTCGAGACGCCGCGCTGCCAGATCGCGCAGATATTCCGGCGCACCCGGATACGTCTTCACGTCGATGCCCGGCACCGACTTCGCCATGTCCATGTAGTTCGTGCCGAGGCCGATGCCGAGCTTCTTGCCCTTCAGATCGTCGAGCGTCTTGAACTGGCGCGTGTCGTCCTTGCGCTGGATCAGTTGCGCGGCCGAGTACGTGTAGGCCGGCGAGAAATCGAGCACCTGCTTGCGCGTGTCCGTAATGCCGACCTGATTAACGATCACGTCGAACTTGCCTGCCTGCAGACCCGCAATGATGCCGCTCCATTCCGTCGTGACAAACTCCGGCTTCACGCCGAGCTTCGCGGTGACTGCGCGGGCGATGTCTACGTCATAACCGACGAGCTCACCCGACGGCACCTTCGAGTTGAACGGCGGGAAAGTGCCCTCCAGACCGATGCGCAGCGTGCCGCGTTGCTTCACCTGGTCGAGCAGATCGTCTGCATGGGCGGCGACGGCGGTAAACGACGCGCCGATCAAACCGGCGACGAGCATCTTCTTCAACAAGCCAAATTTCATGTGTTCCTTGTTTTTGCGGCGCGTGTAACCATTGTTTCAATAGACGAAAGCATAACAAAGAAGGCTATTGAAACACAAATATAGTTTGTTTATGTCTATATGTGGGTCGCATGACGAGTTTGCGGGCGATCTGTCAGCGGGCGGCCTTTCAGCCAGCCCGCCGGGAACGCGGAGGGGATTAACGCAGGGCTTGCGCGCACTCGGCGACGAGCGCCGGGCCGCGATAGATGAAGCCGGTGTAGAGCTGCACGAGCGAGGCGCCGGCCGCAAACTTCGCGCGCGCGTCTTTGCCCGAGAAAATGCCGCCGACGCCGATGATCGGTACCGTTTCGCCGACTTCGGCGCGCAGCTTGCGGATCACTTCGTTGGAGGCGTCGAACACCGGCTTGCCCGACAGGCCGCCGGCTTCGTCGCCGTATTGCATGCCGGCGACGGCCGTGCGCGACAGCGTCGTGTTGGTCGCGATCACACCTTCAAAGCGGTGACGCAGGAGCGTGTCCGCGATCGATTTGACCTGCTCGTCGTCGAGATCCGGCGCGATTTTGAGCGCGAGCGGTACGAGTTTGCCGTGCATGTCGGCGAGACGTTGCTGCTTGTCTTTCAGCGCGGCGAGCAGCGCGGCGAGTTCGCCCGCGCCTTGCAACTGGCGCAGGTTCTTCGTATTCGGCGACGAAATGTTCACGGTGACATAGTTCGCGAACGGATAGACGCGTTCGAGACAGTACAGATAGTCTTCGGCGGCGCGCTCGAGCGGCGTGTCCACATTCTTGCCGATGTTCAGGCCGAGAATGCCGCGATAGCGGGCAGCCTGGACGTTCTTCACGAACTGGTCGACGCCCGCGTTGTTGAAGCCCATCCGGTTGATCACGGCATTCGCCTGCGGCAGACGGAACATGCGCGGCTTCGGATTGCCCGGCTGCACACGCGGCGTGACGGTGCCCACTTCGATGAAACCGAAACCGAGGGCGGCGAGGCCGTCGATACAGGCGCCGTCTTTATCCAGACCCGCCGCGAGCCCGACCGAATTACGGAACGTCAGCCCCATCACGGTGCGCGGCGAATCCGGCACGCGCGGCGCAAGCGCGCCGGCAAGACCGGTGCGGCCGGCGGCGCCGAGAACACGCAAGGTGAGATGGTGAGCGTCTTCCGCGTCCATGCGAAAGAGTTGGGCGCGAACAAGTGGATAGATGGAACTGAACACGGGACGAAGCCGGGCGGCCGGAAAATGTAAACCTACTATTTTACCGGCTTTGGTGCGTTGATGAGACTGAAAGGGCGGCACGCCTAGGTATGCCCCGGTTTGCTCGGGTTAGTTCAGGTTCGCCCCGGCACGCGCTTGCCGTGCAACGCGAGATCGACGGGCGGCAAATCCATGCTGGATGGATCGAGCACACGCCAAGCACCGTCGATGAGACCTTCCAGCGGCCGGAAATTCGCCTTATACGCCATTTTCTGGCTCTCGCGAATCCAGTGGCCGAGATAGACATAGGGCAGTTTCAGGCTGCGCGCCTGTTCAATCTGCCAGAAGATGTTGTAGGTGCCGAAGCTCATGTGCGGCAGGCCGGGCTCGAAGAACGTGTACACCGACGAGAGCCCGTCGCCGAGAATGTCGATCATGCTGATCATGCGCAGGATGCCCGGTGCATCGGGACGTCCCGGCAACGGCTCGCGAAACTCGACGAGCCGCGAGTTGATCCGGCTTTGCAGCAGGAACTGCTCGTATTGGTCGCGGCTGTCGCGGTCCATGCCGCTGCCCGCGTGCCGCGCCGACTGATAGCGCATGTAGAGCGCGTAATGCTCTTCGTCGTAGTGGAGCGGCGCGACGGTGGCGATCAGCTCGCCATGCGATTTCCACACGCGGCGCTGCGTGCGGTTCGGTTCGAAACGGTCGATCGGCACGCGCACGGGCACACAGGCGCGGCAGCCGTCGCAATACGGACGGTAGGAGAAGACGCCCGAGCGACGGAAGCCGGCTTTGACGAGATCCGTATAGACATCGGAATTGATCAGGTGGCTGGGTGTGGCGACCTGCGAGCGCGCGATGCGCCCATCCAGGTAACTGCAGGAATACGGCGCCGTTGCATAAAATTGCAGCGCTGAAAGCGGAGATAGAGGCAGCTCGTTGGGATGAGTCACGTTGGCAGCTCTCGAAGCGTCTCTGGTAATGCAAACCCGGCGCCGTGCGGTTGACTACCCGCGGCTCGGTGGGCGACGGATCCGGATTCAGCCTGATTTTTCCTACGCCGCGGGCGCGACGAGCTCGAGCAGCACGGTCTTGTCGAAGCGCCAGGGAATGGCCGGTGCGTCGACAGACGCGCGAACATGCGCGATGAACGCCTTGCGCGCTATCTCGCGTCCGCCTAGCGACGCCAGATGCGACGTGTTCTGCTGGCAGTCTATCATTTCTATTTCGTGACGTCGCAAGTGTGCGACTAGGGCGACAAGCGCCATTTTCGAGGCATCCGTGACCTCGGCGAACATAGATTCGCCGAAAAACATCTTGCCGAACGATACGCCGTACAGACCGCCGACGCGTTCGCCTTCGAACCAGGTTTCGATGCTGTGGGCGTCGCCGGCACGGTGTAGCGACGAATAGGCTTCCACCACATCGGCCGTGATCCAGGTGCCGCGCTGGCCGCGCCGGGGCGCGTTGGCGCAGGCGCGCATGACGGCGGCAAAATCGTGGTCGACGCGGATTTCCCACGCGTCGTCGCGCATTACGCGTTTGAGCGTTTTACGCAGTGACGGCGAAAGCTTGAATTCGGCGGGGCGCAGGATCATGCGCGGATCGGGGCTCCACCAGAGCACCGGCTGGTCGTCCGAATACCACGGGAAGATGCCGTTGCGATAGGCTTCGATGAGACGCGACGGCAGCAGGTCGCCGCTTGCGGCGAGCAGACCCGGCGCGCCGCTTGCCGCGCCGAGCGCGCGGTCGACGGGCGGAAAAGGGTCGTCAGGCGCGAGCCACAGAACCATGCGCGCCGCTCAGCCTTCGCGCAGCGAACGGAAGATGTCGCCCGTGTGCAGGCCGTAGCTGCCAGCAGCACGGTCGGCGAAAAAGAAGTGCAGCGTCTGACCGACGGTGGGAAACGCGATCTCGTCCCAAGGAATCTTATGTTCCTCGAAGAGCTTCACTTCGAGGCTTTCCTCGCCGGCCGCGATGTCCAGATCGAGCAGACGCGCCATGTAGAACAGATGCACCTGATGCGCGTGCGGCACGTTCAGCAGCGAAAAAAGGCTTTGCACTTCGACGCGCGCGCCGGCTTCGGAGGTCGTTTCGCCCATTTCCATGAAACCCGCGGGCAGCGTCCAGTAGCCGTAACGCGGTTCGATCGCGCGACGGCACAGCAGCACCTTGTCGCGTCCCACACCGGGACGGTGCCGACGACGTTGCGCGGATTCTGGTAATGCACCGTGCCGTAATTGCCGCACACGAACCGCTCGCGGTTGTCGCCTAGCGGAATGCGCAGACTGACTGACGGCGTGGCCACAGACAGAACAGAATTTCATAGGAAGGCGACGTGAGAGGATGATAGGAGCTTATCACCAGGAAGGGCGGTGGCTGCGGTGTGGGTGGGTTGGGGGGTGAAGTTGTGGAGCTTGCCGTGCTGTGGGTGTCATGCAGAGGCGATTGGCAGTTGGCGCGTTTTCGGTGCGCGGGTTCGCGATAGTCGATATTGGGGGGCGGTATTGATGCTCGGGTGTTTGGCCGAGTGCGCTCCTCTGTTGCGCGTGCCGTGCATGAGTACGATTTGAAGGTGACCAAAGGGCGTTCGCTATTTGGGAGGCGGTCACATTCGTCGAGCGAGTTAATTGTGAGGGAAGTGCCGTTGGCGGATCGGTAAATGAGCTAGTGTTCCGGTTGCAGAATTGCGGCGCGCAAATGGAATGCTTCGCCATCGAAGGCGTACCAACCAGTATGTTCCGTGCTCTTTGCTCTCGTTGCGACTTCTCTGAGCAGTTACCACACAGCTATCTACGCGATATGTCAGCAGCTCGGTCACGTCCGGCGGCCAGTCCGAAACGGTGAAAGGCAGCGTAGTGACGCGGCCGGGTTTCGTCTGCCGGGTTTCGTCTTGATGGCCGCTGTCATCATGCAATTGGCACCGCATCCCCGTTCTGCAAGGATGTATCGCCCCGCAAATCTATGGGGCCGCGAGCCGCGCTCGCATTCGTGCTTCCGTATGCTCGCGAGCGAGAATCGAAGACGAGGCGGGGTGTCACGTGCTTTTTTCTGAACCGTTGCAGGGCAATCTTCGAAAGTGGCCAGGTGTTGCGTTGGCGATGCATGATGACACCGCGCATATGACGGACAGCGCCACGAGTATCGATGAATTGTGCATGGCTCAGTACCCGTGGTGGAGCGTTTTTGGCGCAGTTGCCTTGCTGGTCTCAGACACACATCGCTCAATCCAGAATGAGCCGTCGAGACGACATCGTCGCGCGCATCAATGCGTCCGCCCCAAACCTGTCGCCGTCGCGGACGGCAATCCGGCCGGCGGCCCGCTGTCTGGCAAACTGAACATCGGCATCGAATTGGGGCAGCGGAAATTAGCGAGCACGTCGCTCGTCAGCGGATTGGCGGCACTTCCGGCGCTTGCGAAGTCGAGTACCGCCTTGCGTCCGTCGAAGTCGAACGCGACGCGTGTGCGACCCGGCGTGGTGGTCTGGACGATCTGGCATTTGCGCAGCAAACGCATCAGCGCCCACGGCCCATCCGCTGCAATCGTGGACGTTTCCGCGTGAATGCGCGGACTCGCGGTGACTTTGGCGTGTACTCCGCCGCGCGGGCCCGGCCAGTTCACCGTAAAAGGCGCGACTGGACCGTGCTGGTACTGCGTGCTTTGACCGTCGATGTCGATCGCAAGTGTCGTGACGGTTGGATCGAGCTCGGGCACGCGAATATCGGACTTCCATAGAAGCTGTTTGCCCTGATCGCCGAAGAAAGTGTCGCGGACCTGCTTCGCATGCTGGAACGGTTCGAGATTGGGACCTTGCACGGGCTCGGTGGTGCCGGGCAACGTGCGGTAGCGCCACGGTCTTGCCGACGTGTCGACGAATGGCGCGAGATTCTTCGCGAAAAAATCGTCGATCACGCCGCCTTGCGCGAATACGCGTGTGAAGTCGTCGATGCTGATGTCGCGCGGACTGTCCGGCGCGAACGGATAATTGCCTTCGACGGTCAGCCGGCAGGTGTCGTTGACGACGGCCTACATCTGACGCGAGAGCAGTTGACCGATACCCTGATTGACCTCGTGCGAGTCCTAGATCGACAGCCCGAGCAGCACCTCGCGAAACGGCGCGGGCATCGTGTTGGCCGCCATTTTCAGTTTCGTGGCGGCGTCGCTGGCCGGCGGCATGCTGTTGTTCGCGATTGCGTTGTCCGCGACGGTGAGCGCGGTGTAGTAATCGTTGAGCAGACTCGTGACGCCATCCAGCTCGGACTTGCCGGCCTGCACACTGGCAGGCTGATTGCCGGACGACGTGTCGCCGTTGCCTGTCACCATTTCCCGAAGCGCTGCAAAGTGGTTGTCGACCAGTTCGCGCTCGACCCGTTCTTCCGCGCGAATCCCCGGTGCGCTGCCGGCTTTCTGGGTGAGTTGCTCGGCGGTCTTCTGGAGAAGCGAACCCTCCGTGGGCGCCATCAACTGGGTGGGCGTCGTCTCGTGCGTGGACGCGCGAGCAAGCCGCGCGAGCGGAGAATCGGGCGCTGCGAATTGACGCAGTACCTGCAGGTTGAACGCGAGGCTCGTGCCGGCAACGGTGCTGTCGCCGAGAAATACGTCCCACTGCTGCGCGTATTCGGCTAGTTACAGGCGACGGATCGCTTCCGTCAGCGGATCGTCGGCACCCGTCACCGTGCTCACGATCTCAGCCGTTTTTTTGAGCCTCGGCGAGATACGAACGTCCCATGACCACGCATCGTCTTCACGCGCGGTGCCCACGAATTCGGGCAGCCGTTTGTCGAAGAGATTGCGGTAGCAGTCGAAGGTGAAGAGGCCGGGCACACCGCGAGATAACGGCGCGCCGCTTGCCCGCATGAACATCGTTCTCGCCTGAGGGCCGACCGCGCGCAGCAGCGTGAATTCGTCGGGTGCCTCTTTCTCCATATCCGCTTTGGCGCGATCGTACAGACGCTGTGTGGCGTTGCTCGCGTCGAGAAACGCGCGGGCCTGCTGGATCAGCGCGTCGTTGCGGATCAGCGGCGACTGGACGATCCGGTCGCCCGAGAAAAGTGCCTCGACGTGTTCGATCATTGACGCACGTCCGCTGAAAATCGATGTACTGTCGTGCTCCGCCCAGTCGTTCAGCACCCAAGCCTTGATCTCGGCGGCGTTGAATTTCGTTTTATCGTGCAGCATCAGGTAAAAGCACAACGCGTCGTACGTGGCCTTGGCGTCCCTGTTTGCGAGCGATTGCGCGACGACGTCTTCGAGGCGATGCACGATGGAAGGCAGCAGCAAATTGTCTTCGAGCGCGACGACACCCGGTGCGCTGTACAGGCGCAGCGGAATCTGCTGTCGGGGTCGGAGAGATCGAGACCCGTCTAGGTGGACAGATAGAGCGCCTCACTCAATGTGTCGGGAACGGCTTCCGGTTTCGGCTCGCGATAAAGCTGCGTGACCTTTGCGGCAAGGGCCTGCGTCTTGTGCGCAATCGCATCGAGATAGTCGCTGTTGTTCCCAAAGCTCATGCGCATACCGATTGCGAGCCAGGCGAACAGGAGCATCGCGAGCGCATGGCCAAGCAGCCGCAGCAGACGGAAACGGAATTCCCAGCGCAGGTTCGGGCGCACGAGGAGATGGGCTTCCGGAAAAATGACTCTCGCAAACAGATCATGCAGAAAATAGCTCTGATTTTCAGCCGGTTGGGCGGCGTCCGCCACAGGTAGCCCACTGCGCGTGTTCGTCAGACGATGCATGATTGTGAGCGGCTCGGCCATCAACTTTTTTCTGCCTTGCAAGGCGCTCGTGAAATACACGCCGCGCATCGTCGCGTGACGCTGCGTGTCGTCGTAACGCGAGTCGGGAAAGAGTTGCGCAAGCAGTTCGGCCAGCGGCGCGGCGAGTGCCGCGAACGCTTCGGGCAGCGCGGCGAGATGCCGCCGTATGTCGAGGTCGTACTCGTCTTCGAGGCGCGTATTCACGCCGTTGGTCAGCCGTGTTGCGAGCTGCGGCGAATTCGCCGTCGCAAAGCGCGGCGAGTTTGCCCTGATCGGCGCGACTATCGACCGGCAGCGTGAATCCCCACATCTGCGTGCGATGTTCTTCGGTCAGGGACCCAAAGTAGTCGGCGAATCCGGACAGTCGGTCCATCTGCGTAATCATCAAATAGACCGGAAAGTGTATGCCGAGTCTGCCGCGCAAATCGACAAGCCTATCGCGCAGCGCTTCGGCTTCCGCTGCACGCACGGCCAGATCGGATGCTGTGAGCACGTCGAGACTGATGGCGAGCAGCATGCCGTTGATCGGCGCGCGCGGACGATGCCGGCGAAGCAGATCGAGAAAGCCATGTCACTCGTCCTCGTCGACCCGCCGCCAGTCGGAGTCACTCTCCGTGCCGGCTGCGTCCATCCGGCCAGACGCGCCGCGGCGGCTGCCCGTTCCGTTGCGGTCGCTTTGTTCGTCGATAGGCGCGGGCAGCGAAAGTGTCGATGCGCCATGTCGCGTGTAGTAAACCGCGGTATCGATCAGCACGGCTTCGTTGGCAAGCCACCAGTCGACGTTTTTTGTATGGAGCGCCGTGCCCGAGGTTCGCGGCGTTGCACCACCAAGCGGAAAGGCTAGACTGGCATTCAGGAGCGCGGTCGTCTTGCCCAAGGACGTCGATTCAAGTGCGATAAACTAGGGCAGCTCGTACAGATAGCGTGTGCCCTGAAACAGTCGCCCGACGCCGCGTGCACCCGTGCGCATCGACTTCAGCCGCGCGAGCGCTGCGCTGATGCGACTCTCGACGTCCTTGAGGCGGCCGGCGGCGGGCGATACTGACTTCTTGCCACCGAACGCGAGCGCCTTCCTGAGAAACGCTTCGTCGCTGCGCATTCTTTGCTAGAGCCAGCACACGCCGAACGCCGCGAAAGCGCTCAGTACGACGACAATGGCGATCACACGCGCCGCGACCGGCGCCAGTGGTTCGGTACGTCCGAAACTGAGCAGCGGCCCCGCGTACCAGATGAGCAGACAGAGCAGGGCGACGAACACCACGCTGATCGACCGGCCAGCGAGCCAGAGCAGCACGCCGACGAGCAGCAGCGCAATCACGAGAACGCGCATGCCCAACGTGGCGAGCGGCTTGAGCCCGCCGAAAGCGACAAAGGGTTCCAGAAACCAGATCACGAGTCCGAGCACCAACAGCGCGAGGAACGCGAGAAACCAGCGCGATACCAGAAACGACAGAAACTTCTTCATCCTTGAGTCCCGATGGACATAAGCACGGTCAGGGCGTGACCGTGACTTCTACGCGGCGATGCACTGCGACCTGCACCGCAAGGGCGTGACATTGCAGTTGCTCCGGGAAGAGTACGTCGACACTCATCCATCCCAGGGCGGCGTACCCGAGCTGCTGGTCCCCGACAACCCGAAGGCACTGATCACCAAGGCGGATCGTTACGAACCGGTGTTGGGCAACACCACGCAGGACTGCGTGAACCACTACGAGACCGCC
>CALNWS010000068.1 GCA_940747215.1 uncultured Paraburkholderia sp.
GCCTGGTTTGTTGCGTAAAGTTCGGAACCGTTCACTGCGTCAGTAGAATCCCTCGTCACCCGCCCCGCTGCGACATTCGTGATCGTGCGCTCCTTGCCCACGTCGCCGACTGAGACGGTGCTCGTCGTCTATGTAACCATAAGACACATCTACCCAGAACCCCGTCTTACAGGGTTCGTGTGGGATGACACCCTGCTGACTAAAAGGACCAAGCCACGTCCACTTTACGACAACGGCAATGCGCCGTTCGCCTTGATTTCGCGCAGAGACAACGCGGATTCCACCAACGTCACACCCGGCAGGCTGCGCAGTTCGTCGCGCATGAAGGTGCCGTAATCGTCGAGATCGCGCGCCACCAATTGCAGAATGTAGTCCGCGCTACCGGACACATTGTGACAGGTGAGGATACGCGGAATCGCCTGCACCTCGCGCTCGAAACGCGTGGCCGTTGCGCAGTCGTGCACGGCGAAGCGCACGTAGATGAACGCTACCACGCCGAATCCTGCGCCGACCTCGACAACACCGCGCGGTACTGGTCAATATAGAGCTGTCGTTTTCGAGGCGCTTGAGCCGCCGCGCGCATGGCGTTTCGCTCAGCCCGACCGTCTCGGCGAGCCGCGCGTTTGACATGCGGCCGTCGTGCTGAAGCGCGGCGAGAATCGCGCGGTCCGTCTTATCGAGTGCGGTTGTCATGGTTGAGAACGCAAAATTTCGGATTGGTGGAAAACCTGTGATTGGAAAGAAATTTTAGCGCATAGCTCCAAAGATCTCGCGGAGTGGACCGCAAATCGCCAGCAAACACTCCGTCACCGACTGTATAATAAACTTGGAAGATGCAAGGCTCACCGGAAGATGCAAGGCTCACCGGAAGATGCAAGGCTCACACTCAACTGCTCCAACTGCTCCAACTGCTCAATGCGAGGCTCACATGCTCACATGATTTCCGCCCACCTGCTGGCTGTCTATATTGTTGCTGCGTTATTCGTCGTGTGTGCCGTGCCGGGACCGGACATGGTGCTGGTGCTGCAAACGAGTATTGGCCGCGGCATGCGCAGCGGTTTTGCGGCGGCGGGCGGTCTCGGACTCGCGCGCGCCACGCACGTCACGTTGTCGGCGTGCGGCGCTGTTGCGTAACGCGCCTTGGCTTTATGACGTGGTGCGTTATGGCGGTGCGGTATATCTCGCGTGGGTGGGGGGATCCAGATCTTCCGCTCGCCGGTGTTCGCGCTGCCTGCGCGGGTGAAGCCGCGACGAAGGGCAACCCGGCTTTGCATGCGGACCGCGTCCTCTGCGGACTTTGTTCGTTAAAGGCTTGCTCACGAATCTGCTGAACCCGAAAACGCTCCTGTTCTGCTCCGTGCTGCTGCCGCAATTCGTGCGGCTCGAAGCGGGGCCCGTCGCGTTGCAGATGGTGGAACTGGGTCTCGTGCTGCTCGTCGTGGGCGCGTGCTTCGACATCATGTACGCGGTGGGCGCGGCGCGCATTGCCGGATTGGATGCGCGCACCCGCTTGCGCAGACGTTGCAACGCTGGACATTCTCGGCCGCGCTGATTGGATTCGCGCTGCGGCTGTCGCTGGACTGACAGCGGGATCGATGTGAAGCGCTAGCCTATATGTGTCTCGCGCTTCGCACTTCATGCGCCTTGCCTCGTGCGTGGAGCGTGTATCACTTCACGTACTTCTTGATGAGCTTGTGCTCGCGGCGCGGCCGGTCCTCAATAATCATGAGCCTTCGCCAATGAAGCATAAAAAAGAACTGCTCACGTCGACTCTCGCACGCGCATGCCCGCCGTGCAAAGTGATTGTCTCAATAAGAGCGCTCGCCGCATACGGCGAGAAACAGCAAGCGTCCAGCGGCGCAGCGCTTTTTTACGTGCGTGATATTCACGGCACAATCACACGTTCCGAATTGCCGACGAAGATCAATGAAAACGTTTTGCTCTATGCGATCACCGCCGTGGCCGAAATATCGTGGGCTGCTATCTGCCGTGGCGCTGGCTGAAAGAGGGCGGCTCCATCTGGCTGCTCGTGCCCGGTGCGCTGAGCCTCGCCCTTTTCGCGTGGCTCTGACATTGCACGGCACCGCCGCCAGCCGCGTGTATGCGGCATACGGCGGCGTGTACGTGGCCGTGGCCATCGTGTGGCTCTGGTGTGTGGACGAAGTACGGCCCACGTTGTGGGGATGCGGCGGGCGTGGCGTTCACGCTCGCCGGCATGGCGATCATCGCATTCCAGCCGCGCGTGTGATGGCCACGCTTGCGACCTTTCTTACTTGATGCCGCCGAGGTAGTCGAGCTTGTCGAGTTCGACGCCGTTGTGACGCAGAATGTCGTACGCTGTGGTGACGTAGAAATAGAAGTTCGGCAGTACGAAACTGAGCAGATACGACATGCCCGAAAACTCGATCGGACCCGAGCGCATTTTCAAGGTGATGACGCGCTCTTCGCTGCCGTCGATCTGTTGCGCATTGAATTCCTTCAGGTAATCGTCGTCTTTTGAAGGCGGGCATGCAGTTCGTCGAAAGTCTGTTCGACGTCATCGTACTTCGGCGCTTCGACATTGGCGAGACGCGTGGCGCAACCCTTCGCCGTGTCGCTCGCGATATAGAGCTGGCGCATGAGCAGCAACATGTCCGGCGCGAGCCGGCATTCGTGAACACTGACGGATCGATCTGCTTTTCCGCGGCATGCGCCTGAGTCTTGCCGAGAATGGCCTGCAGGTTCGTCAGGCCGCGAATCAGCACGGGTACGGAAGCTTGATACATCGAAATGGACATGGGGTTCCTCTGATTCTCTGATCGTGCGCGCGTTGGCGCGAGGCAATGTAACGGCTGGATTGCCGCTGCAGCATCATAGCGCGAGCCGCACACGATGCGCAGGGCGAAGCGCGGCGTTAGCCATTCGGCCAGGTGCCGCGCGTGCTGGAACTGTGATCGGATGAACATGTCGGACGCAGGGACGAGGTGTTTGAAATACCAGCCTGCCGGCCGTTGTCATCGAGGTTGTGCAGGCGCGTGCCGTGACGCGGGTTCCTGTAATTTCGTTTGCAGGGCCAGCGTTGCGCTAACAGAGGAGAGTCGATACCATGGTCAACAGGATTCCGCTTCCCGGCAGTGATCGAACGGTAGTGCAAGGTTCGAAAGTCGTAGGTCAATGCAATCCGTCCGAACGGATCGAGGTGTTCGTCATGCTGCGCCGTCATCAGCAGGCGCAGTTCGATGCGCTGATGAGCAGGATCGAAGCGGGCGACCCGAATGTCAAACCGTTTACACGCGAGGCGCTTGCAAAAGACTACGGTACCGATCCCGCCGATGTCACGAAGATCAAGGCCTTCGCCGCTGCGCACGGCCTGACGGTGGTGCGCGAAGATCCGGCGGCGCGCACCGTCGTGCTGGGCGGCACGATCGCGCAGTTCCAGGACGCCTTCAGCGTCAAACTCGAACACTATGAGCATCACACCGCCGGGCAATTTCGCGGGCGCACGGGCACGATCAGCGTGCCGGATGACCTGCATGGTGTCGTGCAGGCAGTGCTCGGGCTCGACGACCGTCCGCAGGCGCGTCCGCACTTTCGCATCCGCCCGCCGTTCTCGCCGGCAAGCGGGCATCAGACTTCGTTCACGCCGTTGCAACTCGCGTCGCTCTACCAGTTTCCGCAAGGCGACGGCAGCGGTCAGTGCGTCGGCATCATCGAGCTGGGCGGCGGTTACAACACATCCGACCTCAAGTCGTATTTCTCGAGCTTGGGTGTCGCGTCGCCCACGGTGAAATCGGTCTGCGTCGATCAGGGTAAGAACGAGCCGAGCGGCAACCCGAACGGTCCGGACGGCGAAGTGACGCTCGACATCGAGATCGTCGGCGCCATCGTGCCGGCCGCGACCATCACCGTGTATTTCACGCAGAACAGCGACGCTGGCTTTATCGACGCCGTGAGCTGCGCCGTGCACGATACCACCAACAAGCCATCGGTCATCTCGATCAGTTGGGGCGGCCCGGAATCGAACTGGACCAGCCAGTCGCTCAATGCGTTCAACAGCGTGCTGCAATCGGCGGCGACGCTGGGCGTCACGGTCTGCGTGGCCTCGGGCGACAGCGGTTCGAGCGACGGCGTGAGCGGCGGTGACCAGGTGGATTTCCCGGCGTCGAGCCCTTACGTGCTGGCGTGCGGCGGCACGAACCTGGCCGCGTCGGGCACGGCCATTACGCACGAAGTGGTGTGGAACGACGGCGCGCAAAGCGGTGCGGGCGGCGGTGGAGTGAGCCGCTCGTTTCCGGTGCCGGTCTGGCAGAAAGGCCTGTCAGCTACGGCCACCGGCAGCGGCAAGAAGGCGCTCAGTGGGCGCGGCGTACCCGATGTGGCGGGCGACGCATCGCCGCTCACGGGCTATAGCGTGTTGATCGACGGTTCGCAGACGGTGGTGGGCGGAACCAGCGCAGTGGCGCCGCTGTGGGCGGCGCTGGTGGCGCGCATCAATGCGGCGAAAGGGCAGCCGGCGGGTTTCATCAACCCGAAGCTGTACAAGACGCCGGCCTCGTGCAACGACATCACGCAGGGCAATAACAGCAGCTTCGCGGCCGCTGCGGGGTGGGATGCCTGCACGGGGCTCGGCAGTCCCAATGGTCAGAAAGTGGCGGCGGCACTATAGTCGGTAATTCGCCCCGCGAGATTCTCGCGGGGCGATCATCTGCACGGCGCGAAGCGAAGCAGTGCGTGAACAGAGAGAAGAGCGAAGGCATCAGGAGGGCAACAAGCCAGAGACAAGACGCAAGACGTGAATGAACCCATGGAGCGATCATGACGAACACCGAATCAGCTTCCGATAGTCCGCAGTCGTCGCACAATTCGCAGGCCGCGACGGGGTCGGTCGCCACATCGGCCACACCGGCCGCTACAACGACCACCGCGGCAGCCGCAACATCGACAACCGCACGCGCTACACAGCTGCACGCGCCACGCCCGCCGCCAGAAAGGCTGCTACAAAGGCCGCCACGAAAGCTAAGAGCAAGCGCCCGCTCCCAAGCCCGCCGCCAAGAAAAGCGCGAAGAAAAAACGGCGATCAGCCCTTCTTCGATCCGGTCGCCTATGGCAACGGGCCGGACGATTCCGTCACCGAAACGACGGAAACAGCGGCGATCACGCATCATTCCATGACCATCGGCAGAAAGAAGATCAACTACACGGCGACTGCGGGCCATCTGGTCATCGTCGACCCGAGCAGTTCGCAGCCGGAAGCGCGCCTGTTCTACGTGGCCTTCACGCAGGACAACCAGAAAGAGGAAGCGTGCCCCGTCACATTCTTTTTTTATAACGGCGGGCCGGGATCGTCGTCGGTATTCGTGTTGCTGGGTTCGTTCGCACCGCGCCGCATCAGGACGTCGATGCCGGGCTTCACGCCGCCCGCGCCGTATTCGATGGAAGACAACTCGGACAGCCTGCTCGATAAAAGTGACCTCGTCTCGTGTTCATCAATCCCGTAGGCATGGGCTATTTGGCCGCGGTCGCGCCGAAAAAAAGAACCGCGACCTGGGGCGTGGATCAGGACGCCGACTCGATCAAGCAGTTCATCAAGCGTTTTCTGACGAAGAACAACCGCTGGAATTCGCCGAAGTATCTGTTCGGCGAGTCGTACGGCACGGCGCGCAACTGCGTGCTCGCGTACCGTCTGCATGAAGACGGCGTGGATCTGAACGGCATCACGCTGCAATAGTCGATTCTCGATTACACGCAGGCCGGCAACCCGATCGGCGCGCTGCCCACGGCCGTTGCCGACGCGTGGTATCACAAGAAGCTCGGCATCGCGCCGTGTCCCACGGACCTCGGCACGTTCGCCGAGGAACTCGCGCAGTTCGCGCGCACCGACTACCTCGCGGCGCTGCGCAAGTTCCCGACCACGGACGACGCCACGGTCGAAAAGCTGAGCGAATACAAGGGGGCATCGACAAGACCACGCTGCTTGCGTGGAGCCTCGACATCACGTCGTACGACAGCCGCGGCAATTCGCTTTTCCTCACCACGCTGCTCAAATCGCAGGGCTTGGCGCTCGGCGAGTACGACGGCCGAGTCACGGCGATCGGCACCGGCATTGCCGGCAAAATCGACCCGAACTCGGGCGGCAACGATCCGACCATGACGGCGGTCACGGGCGTGTACACGACCATGTGGAACGTGTATCTGAACGAGCAGTTGAAGTACACGTCGAACTCCTCGTTCGCCGATCTGAACGACCAAGCCTTCAAGTACTGGGACTTCGGCCACATCGACCCGACTGGCGCGCAGAAAGGTCTCGACTCGAAAGGCAACGCATTTCTACATGGCGGGCGACCTTGCCGCGGTGATGGCGCTCAATCCCGATCTGAAGGTGCTGTCGGCCAACGGCTTCTTCGACTACGTCACACCCGGCTTCTTCGACTACGTCACACCCATTCTACCAGACCGTGATCGACCTGCAGGAAATGCCGCTACCCAGCCAGCAGGTTCGGGAGAATCTGTCGGCGCGCTTCTATCCGTCGGGCCATATGGTTTATCTCGACGGCGGCTCGCGCACTGCGCTGAAGGCCGATCTGGCTCACATGTACGACGCCACGTCGACCAACACGCAGGCCGTCAGCCGCATCCGGGCGTTGCAGGCGCGCACATTCGAAAGGAAGTAGGGCGTGCGCCGGTTGTAACGTTTGCGTCGTGTGAACTGGCGAAAGAAGGCGGCGATTTGCGCGCCTCTTTCGCCGGTGCGTCATACGCAAAGCGCGTGCAGACATGCGTGAGCGGGCTTTTCTACACAGTAAATTGCGGCGTTTTTTCGCCTTGGCATATTGAATATGTTTTAATTGGCCTGCGAATTGAACTATTGCGTGCCGCCGCCGGTGTGCCGACGAATGAACGCAGGCATTGCGAAAAGGCGTCGCATACACTCCAGCGACGCACTCGGCAGTACGTTTGAGACCATTATACCGACGCAGGCGCGCAGGTTCGGCGAGGCGCGTCCCCCACGCAGAGCGCGTCTGGCGCTGCTGCTGGGTGTCGGCGCGCTCATGGCGATGTGCATGGGCGGCGCGTGTGCGCAGCCGTGAGCATGCTCGACGAGCGCGTCACGCAGCAGTCCGTCGCCGAGACGATCTGCCGACCCGGTTATGCCGACACCGTCGCGCCGCCGTTCGACGAGTTGATGGCTCATATAAAGACCGGCTGCTCGCCGCGCGCGGGATCGACTCGGACTCGGGCGTGGACTTCGCGCTCGATCGGCGCGTGCCGATCGTGTTCGGCGGTTCGCCCGACGCGGCCGCGAATCTCGATCTTCTGCCGTGGGCAGGCCAGCAGGGCGGGCGCCGCAAGGCGCGCGCGGCGGTCATGCTCAAGCGCTGCGTTTGTGAAGGCAAAATGAGCCTTGCCGAAGCGCAGGCGGCGATCGTTGGCAACTGGTCGATCGTTTCGGTAGTCGCAGAAGCATCTGCTGTGAGCACCACCGGCTGACTCTTGGTTGATTGCCGGTCGTTTCTCGCTATTCGAGCCGGTCCGTTTTCGCTTGCCGTTCGACGCATATCGTGGAAGACGCAGTTGCCGGCATCGCCGCGCTGCGAGCCGCTACTTTTTATTTTCGGAGAATCACCATGACCTATTCCCGTGTTGCCGCCATGGCACTCACTATCAGCTGTCTTCCGGCAGCGCCGCTGCGTCCGCGGCCGACCCGGTGCGCTGCAATGCAGGTGACGTATTGCAGATTCGCGGCGACGTGCCCGCGGCCATCAGCTTCGACGTGTACCAGCAGTTGCGTCCGCTCGACGCACAGCGCGTCGCGCTGTTCTAGGCCGCAGGCTAGGTTCATCGCCTGCGCGACGGTCTCGCTGTCTGCGAAATTGCCGACGATGGCGTGAACGATCCGTCCGCCGTGCTGGTTCAGGTGCCGCAAGGCAAGAACGCATGGTGGGTGAGCGCGGCCAATGTGCAGGCAGCGGACTGATCGCGAAGGACCAGTCCGCCCGCTGCTTTCCCCGTATGACGGCTTCCCCGGTTCACCGTTTTTCTACAGCCTCCCCGTTGCTCACCTGCGGGATGCCACGGCGCCGCCCGTCACGGCCCGGAATTTGCGTCGGCACAAAGGTGCGGTGACGCAACTGCGCCGCATGCGATGCGCGCTGAATGCCCGCCGTACAGTCGCGCATGCAACACTGGATGACGCACGCATCTGAAAAGGCTTTTGCTATTTTTTGCGTGCCGTATTCAGGTACAGTGCATTGACGGCCTTGTAATCGATATGTTTGCCGTCACTGTATGTTGCATCACCGTCGCGGCGATCTCACGATCGTTCGTGGCTATCCTGAGAACAGGACGAAACTCGCAGGGAAGATTTGAATGATTGCCTTCTATCTGACACTGGCCGCTTTGGGTGCCGCAGGCACCGTCGTCATTCGCGAAATGGCTGCACGAGAGGCGAAGCAACGGGCGGCGTTGCGTCCGGTTCGTGTGCGCGCCGAAGTTCGCGGCAATCGCCCGTCGCGCGAGAGGTAGACTGCATGAACCTGATCGTGCGTAACATCGGCGAGTCATGCAGCGAGCAGGAAGTGCGGGATTTCCTCCAGAAGCAACTGGGGCACTACGCGAAACACATCGAAGTCGTGGATGCGGGCAAGCCCGGCACGTACGCCACGGTCGAGCTGGGCGCGAACGTGCCTTACGTGGGTGAGGTGATTGCGCGGGAGATCAACGGCAAACAGCTTGGCGGATCGACGCTCGAAGCGAACGCCGATCCTTTCAGCGACGAACCGCCGGCTGATTCCTGAGCTTCATTGCGCATCGCGTCGTGTAGTGCGCGCCGCGTGAAGCGCGTGGCCTTTCCACTCGCAACGCGATGAGCGCAATGCCTGAGCGCATCGCGCGTTGGGCGTTACGCCTTGCCGTTTTGCGGCGGCCAGTCGAACGGCGTGTAAGGCAACGCGCGTTTGTGGCGCGTCACGTCGTAGTAATGCAGGATCACGGTGCACGCTGCGTCGCTCACGGGTTTGCCTTCGAGGAAATCGTCGATGGCTTCGTAGGGAATGCCATACGCATCTTCGTCAGGACGTTGCGGGCGCAACATTTCCAGATCGGCCGTCGGCACCTTGTGAACCAGTGCGTCGGGTGCGCCCAGTTCTCTTGCCACCGCGCGCACGCGCCGCTTGGTGAGGCCCGCGAGCGGCAGGATGTCGGTACCGCCGTCGCCGAACTTCGTAAAAAATCCCATCACCGATTCAGCCGCGTGATCCGTGCCGATCACCACGCCGCTGCGTGAGCTCGCCACCGCGTACTGCGCGATCATGCGCTGGCGCGCCTTGATGTTGCCGTGAACGAAGTCCTGCTGTGAATCGTCCGAGAACGGCACGCCACTTTTCTCGAGTGCGGCTAGCATGGCGTCGGCGGCGGGCTTGATGTCGATGGCGAGGTTCTCGTCCGCGCGAATGAAGCGCAATGCCTGCTGCGCGTCGGCTTCGTCTTTCTGCACGCCGTACGGCAAGCGCACCGCGACGAAACGCGCTTCGTAATGACCGGCACGCAGGCATTCCACCGCGAGCTGCGCAAGACGGCCGGCCGTGGTCGAGTCGATGCCGCCGCTAATGCCGAGCACGTACGTCTTCAGGCCGTTGCTGCGCAGATAGTTCGCCAGAAAATTCACCCGGCGTTCGATTTCCGTTTGAGCGTCGAACTCCGCGCTCACCTGCATCTCGGCGCCGATGCTTGCCTGCCGTGCTTTGGGATCCTGTTGCATCATGTTTTCCTTTCGCTCCTTGTGCGCTTTTCCAAGTCGAACGATCAACGCGGGCACGCTGCCTGCAATAGTGCCGGCAATCGTGCGTCTTGTGCCGCAGACATTTCGCCTTGCTTATTCACGTGAGCTGGTTCGCGTTTATTTTGACTCACAGCTTTAAATTACCTTTGAACCGGATTTAAAAAAACCATGCAGAGTAAAAGACGTGCCGTGATATTCGCCCGTTGCCTGCTTGCCTGATGTTCTCACCGTTCGCTTGTCCCACCACAATTCAATTCGCGAAATGCTGAGTAATATCTGTCTCCGTTCAGGGCCAACTCCAAGCGGTGAAATGTGTTTTTGTGCTTGCAGAATCGGATTTTGACAGCGTTTTGGTGAATGATGAAAACACGTGTCCGATCGAAGTTGTTGCAATGTGTTCAACCGGTTTTCAAGCGAATGCACAAACTGGTTTCATGCCGGCCTTCACTCAGTCATGCTTTCAGTTGGCTTTTTAGTCGAGCCTTCAGCCGGCCTTTTTCAATCGAGTGATCATCATAATCAGGTTTTTCTAACTACGCGATGAATTATCCCAGTGAGCTGCGAAGGCTCGGAACAGAAGATCGTTATTTCATGAAGACTCGTCGTTTGCTTTACGCGTCGCGCTTGCTGATCCGCACGTGTTGTGTGCTGGGCTGCTGGTCGGTCTGGCAGTCTTCGCCAGCGTTGGCGGTGTCCGCGGTGTCGGTGGCATCAGTGGCATCGGCGGCCACGCAGGTGCCGGAAAAAGTGCATAGCAAGGCACAAAGGCACAAAGCAAGGCGCAGGAACAGGCATCGAGGCCATGTGCGGCATCGGCAACTACATCTGCAATCTGCATAATCCGCCACCGCAAAAAGGCCGCCCGCGACCGGTATCAACGCAGCCGCCGTCGCCGCGTCCGACGCGGCCGGCGTCGTCGATCCGCACCGTGCGTTCCTTCTGAGCGACGAGTTCGCACGCGACGTTACCCGCCGGTTGAAGGTGCCCGCGGTCGAACAGCGCGCCTATGCCGCGCGCCTGCGCTCGGCGCCCTGTCCAGCGAGTACGTCGTGCTGGTGGATCGCGACGCCAACGTGCAGGCGCTCTTCATCTATTTTCACGCGACGCCATCGGATAGCTGGCAACTCGTCGGCGCGTCGCCAGTGTCGGCGGGGCGGCCCGGCGAATACGGTCACTTCGTCACGCCGCTCGGCGTGTTCGAGCACACGCCCGCGAACATGGACTTCCGCTCCGAAGGCACACAGAACGAGAACCACATTCGCGGCTACGGCAAGCGCGATATGCGCATTTTCGATCTCGGCTGGGCGCAAGGCGAGCGCGGCTGGGGCAAAGGCGGCATGTCGCAGCAGATGCGCTTCCAGATACACGCCACCGACCCCGACCGTCTGGAGCCGCTGCTCGGCATCCGGCATTCGAAGGGCTGCGTGCGGATACCCGCGTCGCTCAACACGTTCCTCGATCACTACGGCATTCTCGACACCGAGTACGCCGCGCTCAGCGATTCGGGCAAATCGCTCTGGGTGTTGAAGAGCGACCGGCAGATCACGCCGTGGGCCGGCCGCTACATCGTTGTGGTGGATTCGGAGCGCAAGAGCCGTCCCGCGTGGTCGCCCGCGCCCGGAGCCAAGGCGCGCGCGAAGATGCCGGCAGGCGCGGACACGGCGGACTGAGCGGCGCTGACTCAGCGCTGCTCGCGAACCTCTACGGCTTCGCGAGCAGCGCGGCCCCGCTCCAAATTGCCACAAAACTTCACGACCTCGCGAGCAACATCCCCCCACGAGCGCCACGGCAAACCCTGCAACCTGCACCGGCAGCAGCACTTCGCCGAAACCCACATAGCCTTCGAGCGCGGCGAGCGGCGGCGCGAGGAATATGAGCGCCGTCGCGCCTCACCATCCATACAAGTAGCGTGATGCTGATGCCCGAGAGCATCACGATGCCCCACGCGAGCGACGTCTTTTGAAACAGCATTCCCGCCGCGATCGCGACGATCGAGATCAGCACGACGAGCCACGCGGGCGCGTTGCCATGCGCGGCGGGCGGCGTCGCCGATGCGAGCTTCGGCTCCAGCACGAGCACCACGCCCGCAAGCCCGAGCGCCATGCCGGTCCAGCCGCGCCGCGAAAGGCGTTCGCCGAACAGCGGTGCCGCGACGGCGGCCGTGGCGAGCGGCTGCAGCGCACCTAGCAACGCCATCACGCCCGTGCTCAAACCTTGCGCGACGGCCCAGTCCCAGTAACCCGCGCCGAGATAGACGCCTTGCAGCAGCGCGCCCGCCAGCAGATGTTTGCCGAAGTTGCTTCGGCTTGGCCACGTGGCGCGCGAAGCCGCGGCGGCGAGCGCGAAGATCAGCGCCGTGTCGCCGAAGCGCGCGAGCAGGAAGAGGTTAGGGTCGGCGTAAGGCGTAATCGCCCGCGCGACCACGAAGCCGGTCGACCACAGGACGACGAAGACAGCGGCGATAACGGTAGCGAACATGGAAACGGCGTGGGATGAAAAGCCGACATGGTGTCGGCGCGGCGCCGTGCGTCTTGTTCGAAGCTGCAATTGGCGCTTCAGTCGAAGCTTCGATCAAAGCTTTGATCTGGAACCCGACTCACGGCACGACCGCGCTGCAATGCGCGTGCCTCACCACATCAGCAGAACCGCGCCCGCGCCGAGCAATCCGCCGTATATCGCGCAGGCCCACAGCAGAACGCGCTTGCGCCGGTATTCGCGGCCGAGGTCCGTGAGCAGTCGTGCATTCTGCTGCGGCGAGCGCGCGCGATCATGTTCGTGTTGCAGATAGCGGACCGCGAGCTGCGGCAACTCGCGCGAAATGCGCTTGAACCAGCCGCGATGATCGACATCGCGCTGGGCAATGCCCGCGAGCACGCCGCGCGTGATGTTCCATGTATCGACGCCCGGATGCAGGGCCCGCGCCAGCATCTCCGCTTGCTGAAAAGAGCACTGCGCGGTGGCGAGGCGCGCCGGCACGGCGCCTTCAAATGGATGCACTGCGTGCAGCAGATAATGAAAGAGCAAGCCCGCCGAACGCTCCTCGGGTTCGGCCGCGAAGTTCGCTTAGGCCCGCGTGCGCAACTCGGATTCGAGCATTTCCGCGCACGTGTCGTGCGGCACGTGACCCGCGTCGCGATGCATCTCGGCAAGGCCGTCCGTAATCCTGGTCGAACAGCGCGGTCGCGCCATGCACGAAGAATTCGCGCTCGCAGGTGGACAGACTCGGAGCACGAGACGCCCGAGCGTGTCCGGCTCGATGCTTACGCGCACGCGGCGGACGTCGAGCGTGGCGTGGAAGAAGCCGTGCTCGAAAAGAAGCCGTGCTCGAAAGCCTGCTCGGTGACCACTTCGACGATATGCACGACAAGCGGTGCGAGCTTGATGTGATGCGCATGTAGACCGGGCAGATCACTCGCGGGCAACGTGCTGATGCGCTGCATCGTGAGCGTGTAGTTCGTGCATAGATCCCAGATGACGTCCGGCACGACGATGCGATTGTCGCCGTCGAAATGATGGCCCGTCTGGCTGAGATTGGCGGCTTCGGCGCGCAGGTCGAAGCGGCGCAATACGTCGTCGGTGAAAGCCTGTGCGAGCGAGCGCAGTTGCAGACGGCGTACGGTGCGCTACAGCTTTTCCAGCCAGCGTGCGACCCAGCGCAGCAGCGCAAGTTCGTCGCCGATCTGCTGAAGCTGCGCCGCGCGCACGAGTTTGATCGCCACTTCGCGGTGACCGTTGACGGGTTCGAGCAGCCGCGCGAAATGCGTCTACTCGGCAAAGCCGTTGCGCACCGGCACGAGGTCGACCGCGCTGAAAAGCGTGTTGAGCGGCCGGCCGAAGGCACGCGTGAGCGCCTTCTCCGACTCCTGCGGCGGCAGGGCGTTTCCATGTGATCGATGGCGTCGATTGCATCGTGCAGCGTGGCGCTCGCGAGTTCGGGCTGTTGCGCGAGCGTCTGCGCGAAGCGGCCCGCGAGCGGACCGAGGGCGGGCAACAGACCGTTCAGATTGGCGCCGCTTTGGCCGGGCGCGTGCACGCGCCCGATCAGCTCGATCATCCAGTGCAGTTTGTGATCGGCGGGCGCGGCCAGCCAGATCAGGCGCTCGCCGTAACGCAGCGCGTGGAACAACAGGAGAAGACGGCGAAACAGTGGCGGCATCGGCAGTTCGGTTGATACACCGCGCAACGTCCACGGACGGGTCGCGCAGCCAAGGCGTTCAGGTTAGCAGGTAAGGCGTGTCGGCGGGCGCATCGCCGCGTTTATCGTAATACGTAATACAATAATCCAGTCTTGCTGCCTTCTCCAAACCATGGCGAAACCCAAGCGTGCCGGCTTCCGGCCTTTAACTGATGCTCGCAAGAACAACGTCACCAATACATTCTTGCCCAAGTCGCCAAAACCGGCGCGCTCTCCGTTGCTGAACTCGTGCGCGAACTGAACGTGTCGCGCGAGACCATCCGGCGCGATCTGAACGCGCTCGCCGGACGCGGCCTGCTCGTCACGACGCACGGCGGCGCGCTCTCGAGCGACCGCCGCGAACCCGATTTCGACACACGCGAAGCGGCGAATGCCGGCGCGAAACGCGCGATCGGCGAACGCGCGGCCGAGTTCGTACCCGACGGCGCTTCGCTCATCATCGATTCGGGCAGCACCACGCAGGCCGTGGCGCGCGCTGCTCGACCGGCATCGGCTCATCGTCTATACGAACGACTGGCGCATCGCGCTGCTGCTCGGCCGCCGCAACGACAATCGCATCACGCTGCTCGGCGGCGAACTGTCCGATATCGAAGACGCAACCTTCGGCCTCGATACGGTCCATCAACTCACGCAGTATCACGCGGACTTCGCGTTCATCGGCGCGGGCGGCATTTCGCTGGACGGCTGACCGACTACAGCCGCATGGCCGCCGAAGTGCGCAGCCGGATGATCGCCGCAGCCGACATGGTGGTCGTCGTGGCCGACCATTCGAAGTTCGGGCGCGTCACACCGGTACGCATCAACGGGATCGAATCGGCGCGCTATCTCGTCACCGAGCTTGTGCCGGAGAAGGCGATAGGCAAGGCGATCACGGCGCATGGGCCGGAAATTCTCATCGCTTGCGATGAGATGTAAGGCCGCCGGAACGCCAGCCACCCATCGATGCCCGCAGCCGGCGGTCTCGAACTCAAACATCAAATAATCGCCCGACACCCTTCCCGATAATCTTGCCGATTTGGCTAATATTGGCGAATTGTGTCATTTTTTGGAATTCGCCAGAATCGTCACGGCGTTGTCACGGAAACCTGTGATTCTTGCCGTGCCCGTTCAGGTATGGCAGGCAGCGCATATGTCGTAGGTGAGCTGTAAGTCGGGCTGGAAAACAGGCAGCAAAGTTGTTGGCAATCTGCAATGCTCACATCGAGCATCCATGTGAGCGCAAAGATCAGCGTAAAGACAAGCGCAATTGCGCGCACGACAACTGGCTGCGGGTAACACGCAAGTGGCGCGGCGCTACCGCCGTTCAATCACAACAGGTTCCGGGACATCATCCCTACCGTCTGGTTTTTTTGCCTTTCGGAGAGAGCGACATGACAAAGACGAATTCCCTTCACGCGACGGCTGGCCTTGCGCGCAAACTGCTGCCGGCGCTCGTCGCCGCAGTGGCATTCGGTGGCGTAGCGTTGCAGGCGCACACGGCCGACGCCGTGGTGTTGTACACCGCCGACGGCCTCGAAAATCTGTACAAGGACGTGCTGCCGGGCCTCGAAAAGAAAGAAGGCGTGAAGTCAACATCGTCACGGCGGGCAGCGGCGAAGTGGTGAACCGCGCCACCATGGAAAAAGACCAGCCGAAGGCCGACGTGTTCGTCACGTTGCCGCCGTTCATCCAGCAGGCCGATCAGGCCGGTCTGTTGCAGGCTTACCAGAGCGCCAACTACAAGAAAGTGCCGGCGATCGCGAAGGCGTCGAACGGCGCGTGGGCGACGTTCGTGAACAACTACTTCTCGTTCGCGATCAACCCGGACGTCACGAAGAACCAGCCGAAGACGTTCGCCGACCTGCGCACCCGGACTACACGGGCAAGATCGCTTATTCGAACCCGGCAACGGCCGGCGATGGCATGGCCGTCATCATCCTGACGTCGTCGCTGATGGGCGAAGACAAGGCATTCGACTACCTGAAGAAGCTCGAACAAAGTGCCAAGTTCCACATGAAGGGTACGGGTTACCTCGACGTGCTGCTCTCGCGTAACGAAATCGCGGTGGCCAAGGCGACCTGCAGATGGATCTCGACGACGCAGCCAACGGCGGCCTGTCGCTCAAGCCGGTGTTCCTGTCGGCGACGCCGGGCGGCCAGCCGACCACGTTCCAGCTGCCGTACGCGATTGGCCTCATCAAGAACGGTCCGAACCAGGCGGAAGGCAAGAAACTGATCGACTACCTGATTGATCGACTACCTGATGTCGACGGAAGTGCAGGCGAAGGTGCCGGACATCTTCGGCATTCCGGGCCGCAGCGACGTGCCGCTCGCCGGCAAGAACGGCGAAGCCGTCAAGCAGGCTATCTCGGGCGTCCAGCTGATTCCGGTGGGCTGGAACTAGGTGATGGCGAAGAAGGCCGACTGGACGACGCGCTGGAAGAACGACGTGATCGGTTCGTCGGGCAAGCAGACCGAAGTGGTCAAGCCGAAGTAAGCAGCATTACGCGAAGCAGGCCGCCGCGTTCCGTGTAGCGCGGCGGCACACTTATTTTTGCAGCAGGATCAGGCGGTGCCTCATTGCACCTTCGAGCAGCTTTGGGCAGGCTCAGGCAACCCGAGGCGCCGCGTCAGCATCAACCCAGTTGGAGGATGAACCCGTGAATACAGTCTTGCTCACCCTGGCGTAGTCGGCGCCTCACCCGACGCGCTCGGCACCGCGCGTTCGAATACGCCGGGCGGCGTGCAGATCGACCATCTGACGGTGTGCTTCGGATCGCGCACGGTACTCGACGATCTGTCCTTGACCATCGAACGCGGCGAGTTGCTCACCGTGCTCGGCCGCAGCGGTTGCGGCAAGATGACCCTGTTGCGCTTCATCGCCGGTTTCATCGAGGCCGATGGCCTGTCCGGCACGCTCACCGTTGCGGGCCACGATCTCACGCACGTGCCGCCGCACAAGCGCAATCTCGGATTGCTGTTCCAGAGCTATGCGCTCTTCCCACATCTTTCCGTGTTCGACAACGTGGCCTTCGGTCTGCGTGCGCGCCGCACGCCGTCCAAGGACATCGCACGCCGTGTCGCCGACGCGCTCAAGTTCGTGCAGCTAGGCGACTCCGGCCACATGATGCCGGCGCAGTTGTCGGGCGGCATGCGGCAGCGTGTGGCGCTTGCCAGCGCACTCGTGATCGAGCCCGACGTGCTGCTGCTCGACGAACCGCTTTCCGCACTCGACGCCAATCTACGCGCCTCGGTGCGCTCCGAACTCAATGCGCTGCACGAGCGTCTGCCGAATCTGACGATCGTCTGCGTGACGCACGATCAGGACGACGCGCTCGTGCTCTCCGACCGCACGCTGCTGATGCGCGAAGGCCGCATCGCGCAACTCGGCACGCTGCAGCAGTTGTACGACACGCCCACCGACGGCTTCGTCGCGCGTTATCTCGGCGCGGCCAATCTGCTGCCGCCGCAGGTTGCCTTCACCTTCAGCATGACCGACGCGCGCTACAACGAGCGCGCCGTTTCTCACGCGGCGGCGGTGAAGCGCCGCGCAATGGCACCTGCTATTTCTCGCGGTGTTCGTACTCGGACCGCTCGTGATCTATCCGCTCGTGCGTCTCGTGCTGCTGAGTTTCACGGGCGCGCATGCGCTTGACGCTGCATGCGTACACGGCGTTTTTCAGCAATCCGGAGACGAGCGGCGCGATCGGCACGACGCTGTGGATTCTCTCTTTGCGAGCGCGGGTCTCGCGTCGCTGCTGTTCTTCAAGCCGTTTCCCGGCACGCGCATGGTTCAAGCGTTTTCTGGAACTGTTCGTGGCGTTCCCGTCGTTTCTCGTCGCGTTCACGCTAATTTTTCTGTGCGGCTCGCAGGATTCGGTGAGCATCGGCCTGCAGCAGCTCTTTCATCTGCAGGCGCCGCCGCTCGATTTCCTGTTCGGCGTGTGCGGCGTGATTCTCGCGGAAGTGGTGTTCTACGCGCCGTTCGTCGTGCGTCCGACGCTGGTTTCGTTCGCCACGCTCGACATGCGTCTGATCGAAGCGGCGCGCAGTCTCGGCGCGAACGGCTGGATGGTCGCGTTCAAGATGATCCTGCTGCTCGCGTGGCCGGGTATCGCGGCGGGCACGATCCTCTGTTTCCTGCTGACGCTTAATGAGTTCGGCATTTTGCTCGTGCTTGGCAGTGCGCATCTGATCACGCTGCCGGTCGCGATCTACAGCTCGGCCACCGTCGACCTCGATCTGCCGACGGCCGCCGCGGGTGCGGCCGTCATGCTGATCATGTCTTTGTCGCTGTATGCGTTGTACCGCCAGGTCAACCGTCGCAAGGTGAAAGGAGCGGACAATGGCCGTTGAACTCGACCCGACCGTTCTGCCGGTCATGCACAAGAAAGAAGGCGCCGCCGGGGCGCCGCAGCCTCGTCGTGCGCATGCCCGGCGGTCTCTTTCTCGGCTTCGCCGTGTTGCTGTGCTTCTGGCTCTTCGTGTTGCCCGTGCTGGTGGTGGCGCTCTCCAGCGTCGCCGCGCACTGGTCCGGCACGATCCTGCCCGACGGCTTCAGCATGCGCTGGTTCGAGCACCTCGGTTCGAGCGACTTCGACGCGCTCACCACGAGCCTCGAAATCGGCATGGGCGTCGCCGTGCTCGGCACGATTCTCGGCCTGTGGCTCACGCTCGCACTGGAAAGACGCGACCGGCGCGGCTTGGGCGCGCTGGTCGACACCATCGCTATGGTAACGGCGTGCCGAGCGGAGTGTGGTGCTCGGGCTGGCCGGGCTGATCGCGTATCACAAGCGGCCGGTTGATCTGTCCAGCTCAGCGGCGATTGTCGTGTTCGTGCAGCTCGCACTGGTGTTGCCGTTCTGCTATCACTGCGCGGCCGCCGCGCTGCGCCCCGAACTGACGATCCTGCGCGAAGCCGCGGCCAGCCTCGGCGCGCCTCCTTCGATGGTGCTGCGCCGCGTCGTGCTGCCGCAACTCGTGCCAGCAATCCGCGCGAGTCTCGCGCAGGGCTTCGCGCTGTCGCTCGGCGAACTCGGCGCGACGCTCACCGTGTATCCGCCGGGCTTCGCCACGGTGCCGATCGTGGTCGTCGACCAGGTGGAGCGCGGTTACTACCTGCCGGCTTCCGCGCTCTCGCTAATTTTGCTGCTGGTCTCGCTCGCCGCGTTGCTGCTGATCGCAGCGCGGGTTCCGCGCCGTCGGGCCGACTGACGCGCAACTTCTGAACTGTGCTGCGGCGCGTCGCAAAGACGCGTCGTCACCAGTCGATGTTGAATGTGGCGAAAGTTGTCAAAATGACCGAAAATATGCAAACTAAGGGTGCCTATCCAATCGACGTCGTGCGCCGCCATTCGTTGACCACGCTGGTGCGCGAGCAGATCGAGCGGAGCATCGTCGAGGGTGAGATCGCGCCGGGCGACAAGCTCAACGAAGCGGATTGGGCCGCGCGTCTGCAGGTGTCGCGCGGGCCGGTGCGCGAGGCGTTTCGCGCGCTGGAGCAGGCGGCGGGGCTCGCGGCGTGTTCGTGCGGACGGTGTCGCTCGCGGAAGCCGACAAGATTTACGCAGTGCGCGCGGTGCTCGAAGAAGTGGCGTGCCGACTGCTTGCCGTGCATATCGACGCGCGCAAGCTCGCGGTGTTGCGCGACTGGCTCAAAACGATGCGCGCGGCGGCGCTCGCGCAGGATCACGACGCGATCGTGGCGGCGTCGGGAAATCTGAAGCTGTATGAGACGTATCGCAGGCTGGTGAGTGAACTGAGTCTTTTTCGCCGTGCCGCGCTGGTGGTGCATGCCAACGCGATGGCGCGTTCGCTCGCCGAACATCGCGCGATCTTGACGGCGCTTGCTTCGCGCGACGGCGAATGGGCCGCGGCGCTTATGCAGGAACACGTGAGCGGCGGATTGCAGCGCGCGCACGAGGCGTGCGAGCCGGCGGGTGCGCTGGGCATGCTGCCGGTTGCGTCGGTGTCGCAGGACGAGTGAGCGGTTGCATGAGATTCAACCGCGAAGACTGAATGACGTTTGGATGATGATTGGACCACACAACGCGCGTGCCCCGCACGCATCGAAGCGCACGGAAGGTAATCGACGATGGCAGGCACGACCAGTAGTGCAAGTAGCACCGGCGAACGCACGATCGACGTCAACGGACGAAGCTACCGGTTGCCCAGGCAGCCGACGGTCGTCGTATGCGTGGACGGTTGCGAGTTCGATTATCTGGAAGCCGCGGTCGCGGCGGGCGTGGCGCCGTTCATCGGCCGGATGCTCAAGGGCGGCGCGGCCTTCAAGGGCGACTGCGTGGTGCCGTTGTTCACCAATCTGAACAATCTTTCTATCGTGTGCAGCGTGCCGCCTTCGGTGCACGGCATCTGCGGCAACTACTTCTGGGACCCGGACGCGAACGGCGGCGAAGGCGCGGAAGTCATGATGAACGATCCCGCCTATCTGCGCGCAGGCACCTTTCTGGCAGCTGCCACCGACGCCGGCGCGGCAGTGGGGTGGTTACGGCGAAAGACAAGTTGCGCGGTCTGCTTGGCTGGCAACTCAAAGGCATCTGTTTTTCGGCGGAGAAAGCCGACAAGGTGAGCGAGGCGCAAAACGGTATATCTAAACGTGCTGGAACTCGTCGGCCTGCCGCTGCCCGACGTGTACAGCGCGGGTCTGTCGGAATTCGTGTTCGCCGCGGGCGTGCGGCTCGCGCAGACGCGCAAGCTCGACCTGATATATCTGTCTACCACCGATTACATCCAGCACAAATAGCACAAATGGGTGCCCGGCACGGAAGGCGCGAACGCGTTCTACGCGATGATGGACGGCTACCTCGCGAAGCTCGACGAACTCGGCTGGGTCATCGGTCTCACTGCCGACCACAGCATGAACGCGAAGCACGATCCGCAGACCGGCGAGCCGAACGTGATCTATCTGCAGGACGTGCTCGATGAATGGCTCGGAGCAGGGCAATCGTGCGTGATCCTGCCGATCACGGGTCCGTACGTGGTTCATCACGGCGCGGCTCGGTTTGTTCGCGACGGTGTATCTGCCGCGCGATGCGAGCGTGGCGCAGGTGATCGCGCGGATCAAGGAATTGCCCGGCATCGAGGCCGTGCTCTACAACGCGGCGGCGTGCGAGCGTTTCGAGCTGCCGAACGACCGCGTCGGCGATATCGTCGTGGTGAGTACGCGGCATGTGGTGCTCGGCACGCGCGAGAAAGAACATGATCTGTCCGGCCTCACGGTGCCGCTGCGTTCGCACAGCGGCATCTCCGAGCAGGAAGTCCTGCTGCTGTTCAACCGGCGCGTCGACGGACTGCCCGCCGGCGGAAGCGGCAAGCGGTTGCGCAACTTCGATATTTTCGACGTTGCGCTGAATCGCGTGGCGGCATCATGAACGTCGGGCTGCGGGACCATCCGGTTTTCCGGGCAGAGTTTCTGCGGCTCAAGGGTGAGCGTGCGTCGCGGGCGCGTACGCTCGACGTATTCGATCCATTCACAGAAACACGCGTGGCGACGGTGCCGCTCGCGAGCGTCGACGACGTGCGCGCGGCGTTCGAGTTCGCCGCCGCTTATGAAGCGAAACTCACGCGCTATGAGCGCTCGCAGATTCTCGAACGCGCGGCCGGTTTGCTGCGCGAGCGAAGCGAAGAGGCGTCGGATCTGATCTCGCTCGAGTCGGGTCTGTCGAAACAGGATTCGCGCTATGAGATCGGGCGCGTGGCCGACGTGTTCAGGTTCGCGTCGATCGAGGCGTTGCGCGACGACGGTCAGAGCTTCTTGTGCGATCTCACGCCGCACGGCAGGACGCGGCGCGTGTTTTCGCAGCGCGAGCCGCTCGCTGGCGTGATCGTCGCGATTATGCCGTTCAACCATCCGATGAACCAGGTCGCGCACAAGATCGCGCGGCGATCGCGACGAATAATCGCGTGCTCCTCAAGCCGTCCGAGAAGGTGCCGCTGTCGGCGCTCTATCTCGCGGACATGCTGTACGAAGCCGGATTGCCTGCGCCAATGTTGCAGGTGCTGATGGGCGACCCGCGCGAAATCGCCGACGAGCTGATCACGCATCCGCTCGCCGAACTCGTCACGTTCACGCGTGGCGTGGCGATCGGCAAGTACATTGCGGCGAAGGCGGCGTACCGGCGCGTCGTGCTGGAACTGGGCGGTAACGATCCGCTGATCGTGCTCGAAGACGCCGATCTTGAACGCGCCGCGACGCTGACCGTGCAGGGCTCGTACAAGAACTCCGGGCAGCGTTGCACGGCGGTCAAACGCATGCTGGTGCAAAAGAGCGTGGCCGCGGATTTCACCGATCTCGTTGTGGAGAAAACGCGCGCGTGGTCGTTCGGCGATCCGTTCGACCCGGCGAACCAGATGGGCACCGTAATCGACGAGACCGCCGCGCAGCTTTTCGAAGCGCGCGTGAACGAAGCGGTGGCGGCGGGCGCGCTGGCTGCGGCTCGGCAACGTGCGCAAAGGCGCGCTCTATGCGCCGACGGTGTTCGATGGCGTGGAGCCGTCGATGTCGGTCGTGCGCGAGGAAACGTTCGGGCCGGTGTCGCCGGTTATCACGTTCGACACGATCGACGACGCGATCCGTATCAGCACGGCACGGCCTTTGGGCTCTCGTCGGGCGTGTGTACGAACCGGCAGGACGCGATCACGCGCTTCATCAACGAATTGCGCGTGGGGACGGTCAACGTGTGGGAAGTGCCGGGCTACCGGATCGAGCTGACGCCATTTGGCGGCATCAAGGATTCAGAGCTTGGATACAAGGAAGGCGTTCAGGAAGCGATGAAGGGCTTCACCAATCTGAAGACCTTCTCATTACCTTGGGAGTGAAAGCGTGGTATTGAGTTTGAGCGATATCCGCTCGCTGTTCGAGCATTACGGCAATCTGGCATACAGTGGCGAGCCGGTCACGCAACTCGAGCATGCGCTGCAGAGCGGCGCGCTGGCGGAGGCCGAGGGCGCCGACGAGGAACTGGTCGCAGCGGCGTTTCTGCACGACCTTGGGCATTCTGCTGAATCTGCAGGGCGAGACGCCGACGGAGCGGGGCATCGACGATCTGCACCAGTACTTCGCGCTGCCGTTCCTGCGGCCGGTGCCGGACGCGGTGCTGGAGTCGATCCGGCTTCACGTCGACGCCAAGCGCTACCTGTGCGCCATCGACAGCGCGTACTTCGGGCAGCTTGTCCGCCGATTCCGTGCGAAGCCTGGAGTTGCAGGGCCGCATCTTCAGCAGCGAAAACGCCGAAGCGTTCCTGCAGAAGCCTTATGCCGAAGACGCGCTGCGTCTGCGCAGGTGGGACGATCGCGCGAAGGAGGCGGATCGCGTGACGCCGGAGCTGGATCATAATATGGGTGTCGTCGATCGGGTGATGCAGCGGCACGAGGCGCGGGAAGTGAGTTGATTGGCGAGTGTTCGTTTGTTGTGCGGCTTGTTTTCCTTGCGCCGGTTCCGGTGCTTCTTCGGCGCTTAATACGCCTGTCAAAATAACGCTTGCAAGGCCCGGTTCGGGTCGCTAGAATTCGTTCTTTCGTGTTCCGGACGCCGGGACACGGGGAGCAGGAGAGCCAGTATTGGCTTGGCGAGGCTTTCGGCGAGTCGGTCAGGTTGAAGTGGCGGTAGTGAAGCAGTGAAGCAGTAAAAAACCTGTTGACAACGACGCGAAAGTTCTTCATAATTTTTCTTTTATGCTGATTCAGCGACGCAGAACGAAGCGGTGCCGGTGGTGGGTGGATTTGCTGGTGCGGTGTTCGGTAGTGACTGCGCAACGATCTTTAAAAACTAACAGCCGATAAGTGTGAGCGCTTGATGCGCTGACGCACACGGAATCTTTCGGGGTTTCGTGAAGCGAAAGTATCAAGTCTCACACGGTAATGAAAGGAAGGTTTTTCTGTCTCTTCTTCTGGAAGATGAGCAGATTAATCATTCGTCAGTACGTTGAGTGAGCGACCGGTTCGTAACTGAACCGAAAATGGTAACAGGTTTGAACTGAAGAGTTTGATCCTGGCTCAGATTGAACGCTGGCGGCATGCCTTGCACATGCAAGTCGAACGGCAAGCGCGGACTTCGGTCTGGCGGCGAGTGGCGAACGGGTGAGTAATACATCGGAACGTGTCCTGTAGTGGGGGATAGCCCGGCGAAAGCCGGATTAATACCGCATACGCTCTACGGAGGAAAGGGGGGTCTTCGGACCTCTCGCTGTAGGGGCGGCCGATGGCAGATTAGCTAGTTGGTGGGGTAAAGGCCTACCAAGGCGATGATCAGTAGCTGGTCCGAGAGGATGATCAGCCACACTGGGACTGAGACACGGCCCAGACTCCTACGGGAGGCAGCAGTGGGGAATTTTCCGCAATGGGCGAAAGCCTGACGGAGCAATGCCGCGTGGAGGTAGAAGGCCCACGGGTCGTGAACTTCTTTTCCCGGAGAAGAAGCAATGACGGTATCTGGGGAATAAGCATCGGCTAACTCTGTGCCAGCAGCCGCGGTAA
>CALNWS010000069.1 GCA_940747215.1 uncultured Paraburkholderia sp.
GGCAGACCGGATGCCGGATGAGGCATACTTCGCAACGCTGCCTGCGATCAGATCGGCAGCATGATCGCCCCGGACGTTCCACTTGAAAATCTCAGAAAACTGTCCGAACGAACAGGGCCACCTCTCCTTTCTGCGGATCCGGCCGCCTAGCGCTAACAACACTACTCTACTGTCAACGTTGCGATCCCATTGCATGATCTCCGGTTTAACGCCGATCTCCGGCACAATGCCGGCTTTGCGCGGTCTGCAAAGCCGAGACGCTTCTCGATTTCCGTCGGATTGCTGCACATGTCAGCCGGTTGCGACGACGGAAGACGGGCGTGTACTCTATCCGGCACTCGCTGTCGCCTGGCAGACTTGTTTAGCGGACGGTGCCACTCAATAATAGCACTGCCGTTCTATTTTATTTCGGTCACATTAGAACGGTAAAAAACTATGCGAAAAGGTGAACAAACGCGAGCCGCGATTCTCGAAGCAGCACTCGATCTGGCAAGCCGCGACGGACTGGAAGGTCTGACGATCGGGCTGCTGGCCGAGCGCATGCAGATGAGCAAAAGCGGCGTGTTCGCGCATTTCGGGTCGCGCGAGGATTTGCAGGTCGAAGTCGTGCGCGAATATCACCGTCGTTTCGAAGACGAGGTGTTTTTCCCGAGTCTGCGTGAACCTCGTGGATTGCCGCGCTTGCGCGCGATGATTTCCCGCTGGATAGAAAAGCGCATTCAGGAGGTGACGACTGGGTGCATCTACATCAGCGGTGCCGTCGAGTACGACGATCGCGCGGACAACCCGGTGCGTGAGCAACTGGTGTCGAGCGTGACGATCTGGCGGGCGGCGCTCACGCGCGCCATTTCGCAGGCAATGGAAGAAGAGCACTTGCGCGCCGACACGGATCCGCAGCTCATGCTCTTCGAACTGTATAGCTTCACGCTCGGTCTGCATCACGACGCGCGTTTTCTGCATCTGCCGGATGCGGTGTGTCTTACGTGGGCCGCGCTGGAAAAACTGATTATTTCGTATCAAAGCGAAAGCCGTTAGCAGGGCCGCGGAAGCTTTAACCATTCAGCGGCGCAGAAAGTCCGATCCACGGACTCAGCTAACAGCCTGGCTTCTTGTCAATCTTGGGAGAATGAGTCATGGCACAGTAAGCCGCGCCGCTGCGCGACATGCAATTCGTGTTGCACGAACTGCTCAACGTCGAGGCCGAAATCAGGCAGATGCCAAAGCACGCGGACCTCGACGCCAACACGATCAACGCGGTGCTCGAGGAAGCCGGCAAGTTCTGCTCCGAAGTGCTGTTCCCGCTCAACCATAGCGGCGACTAGGAAGGCTGCACGTACGTCGGCGACGGCGTCGTGACCACGCTCAAGGGCTTCAAGGAAGCCTACGCGCAATACGTCGAAGCCGGCTGGCCGGCACTGGGTTGCGATCTGGAATACGGCGGCTAGGGGCTGCACGCATTCGTGAACAACGCGTTCTACGAAATACTGAACTCGGCGAATCAGGCGTGGACGATGTATCCGGGCCTCTCGTACGGCGCATACGAGTGCTTGCACGCGCACGGCACGCCGGAATTGCAGCAGCGTTATCTGCCGAAAGCTGGTCGCAGGCGTGTGGACCGGCACGATGTGTCTGACCGAGCCGCATTGCGGCACCGACCTCGGCACCCTGCGCACCAAGGCCGAGCCGAACAGCGACGGCTCGTACGCGATCAACGGCACCAAGATTTTCATCTCCAGCGGCGAACACGATCTCTCGGAGAACATCGTTCACTTCGTGCTCGCGCGTCTTCCGGGCGCACCGAACGGCACCAAGGGCATTTCGCTTTTCATCGTGCCGAAGTTCATCCCGAACGAAGTGGGCGAACCGGGCGAGCGCAACGGCGTGAAGTGCGGCTCCATAGAACACAAGATGGGCATTTACGGCAACGCCATCTGCGTGATCAATCTCGACAACGCGAAGGGCTGGCTCGTCGGCGAGCCGAACAAGGGCTTGAACGCCATGTTCGTGATGGTGAACGCCGCGCGTCTCGGCGTCGGCATGCAAAGCCTCGGCCTGACCGAAGTCGCATACCAGAACTCGCTGACCTACGCGAAAGAGCGTCTGCAGATGCGTTCGCTCACCGGCCCGAAAGCGCCGGAAAAAGCGGCTGACCCGATCATCGTGCACCTACCTGGACGTGCGCCGCATGTTGCTGCTCACGCAGAAGGTTTACGCCGAAGGCACGCGCATTCTCCCTACTGGTCCGCGCTGCATATCGACAAAGAGCTGTCTCATGGCGACGAAGCAGTGCGCAAGGAAGCCGCCGACCTCGTCGCGCTGCTCACGCCGATCCTGAAGGCGTTTCTGTCGGACAACGCGTTCGAAGGCACGAACCACGCAATGCAGATTTACGGCGGCCATGACTTCATCGCCGAGTGGGCATGGAGCAATACGTGCGCGACGCGCGTATCAACATGATCTACGAAGGCACGAACGCGATTCAGGCGCTCGACCTGCTCGGCCACAAGATTCTTGGCGACATGGGCGTCAAGATGAAGAAGTTCGGCAAGCTGGTGACGGAATTCGTCGAAGCCGAAGGCGTGAAGCCGGAAATGCAGGAGTTCATCAACCCGCTCGCCGATATCGGTGAAAAGGTGCAGAAGCTCACAATGGAAATCGGCATGAAGGCCATGCAGAACCCGGACGAAGTGGGCGCCGCAGCCTTGCCGTATCTGCGCACCGTCGGCCATCTGGTGTTCTCGTACTTCTGGGCACGCATGGCGCGCATCGCGCTGGACAAAGAGGCGTCGGGCGACGCGTTCTACAAGGCCAAGCTCGCCACCGCGCGCTTCTACTTCGCGAAGCTGCTGCCGGAAACCGCCATGACGATCCGTCAGGCGCGCGCCGGTTCGAAGTCGCTGATGGAAGTGGACGAAGCGCTGTTCTAAAAGCCGTATCACGGCAGCGCCGCACCATGTTCGCAACGAACGGCGTGGCGCGCCGCCAGTTACATATAAGCGAAACCTCGTGCACGCTTCGCGCGAAAGCTTGAGCGGAAGGCTCGAGCGAAACACACGAGACATTCGCGACACCGCACAACTCCCCGGAGGAACGACGTGAGCAATCTGATCATTCGCAAGGTAGCCGTGCTCGGCGCCGGCGTGATGGGCGCGCAGATAGCGGCACACCTGATCAACGCCAAGGTGCCCGTGCTGCTGTTCGACCTGCCCGCAAAGGAAGGCCAGAAGAACGGCATCGCGCTGAAGGCGATCGAAAACCTGAAAAAGCTGTCGCCGGTGCCGTTCGGCGTGAAGGACGACGCGCAATACATCCAGCCCGTGAATTACGACGACGACATCGAGAAGCTTGCCGAGTGCGACCTCGTGATCGAAGCGATTGCCGAGCGCATGGACTGGAAGCACGATCTGTACAAAAAGGTGTCGCCGCACATCGCGCCGAACGCGATTTTCGCGACCAACACGTCGGGCCTCTCGATCACCGACCTGTCGCAAGGTTTCTCGGATGAACTGAAAGCGCGCTTCTGCGGCGTGCACTTCTTCAGTCCGCCGCGTTACATGCATCTGATCGAACTCATTCCGACCACGAGCACGCGTCCGGAAATTCTCGATCAACTGGAAACGTTCCTCGCGAGCGTGGTCGGCAAGGGCGTCGTGCGTGCGAAAGACACGCCGAATTTCATCGCCAACCGCGTCGGCATTTTCTCGATTATCGCTGTCATCACCGAAGCCGCGAAGTTCGGCCTGCGTTTCGACGAAGTGGACGACCTGACCGGCTCGCGTCTAGGCCGTGCCAAATCGGCGACGTTCCGCACCGCCGACGTGGTTGGTCTCGACACGATGGCGCACGTCATCAAGACGATGCAGGACACGCTGAAGGACGACCCGTTTTTCCCAGTCTACGAAAAGCCGGCCGTGCTGGCCGAACTGGTGAATAAGGGCGCGCTCGGCCAGAAGACGGGCGGCGGCTTCTACAAGAAGGAAGGCAAGGCGATCAAGGTGCTCGACCCGAAAACGGGCGAGTACGTGGACGGCGGCGCGAAGGCCGACGAACTGGTCGGCCGCATCCTGAAGCGTCCGCCGGCGGAGCGTCTGAAGCTGTTGCGCGAGTCGGAGCATCCGCAGGCTCAATTCCTGTGGTCGATTTTCCGCGACGTGTATCACTACATCGGCGTGCATCTGGAATCGATCGCCTACAACGCGCGCGACGTCGATCTCGCGATCCGCTGGGGCTTCGGCTGAAACGAGGGTCCGTTCGAAGGCTGGCAGACGGCCGGCTGGAAGCAAGTCGCCGAGTGGGTGCAGGAAGACATCGCGGCGGGCAAGGCACTCTCGAACGTGCCGCTGCCGTCGTGGGTGTTCGAAGGTCCGGTCGCTGAGAAAGGTGGCGTGCATACGAACGAAGGCTCGTGGTCGCCGGCTTCGAAGACGTTCGTGCCGCGCTCGTCGCTGTCCGTTTATGAGAAGCAGGTGTTCCGTGCACCGCTCGCGGGCGAAACGGTAGCCGATCCGAAGACCTGCGGCAAGACGCTGTTCGAAACCGAGGCCGTGCGTGCCTGGGTCGACAACCGCCCGGGTGAAGACGACGTCCTGATCGTCTCGTTCAAGAGCAATATGAACACGATCGGACCGTCGGTGATCGACGGTCTGACGCAAGCGATCAAACTCGCCGAGAAGGACTACAAGGTTCTGGTGGTGTGGCAGCCCACGTCGCTGAAACTCGGCGCGCCGGGCGGCCCGTTCTCGGCGGGCGCGAAACTCGAAGAGGCGATGCCCGTGTTCATGATGGGCGGCGCGAAGGGTATCGAGCCGTTCGTGAAGAAATTCCAGCAGGGCATGCTGCGCGTGAAATACGCGAACGTGCCGGTGGTCTCGGCCTTGTCGGGCATCGCGCTCGGCGGCGGTTGCGAGCTGGTGCTGCATAGCGCGAAGCGTGTTGCGCACATCGAGAGCTATATCGGTCTGGTCGAAGTCGGCGTGGGTCTGGTGCCGGCGGGCGGCGGTCTGAAGGAAGCGGCGACGCAAGTGGGCGCTACGAACGACCTGCTGAAGTTCATGCAGAAGTCGTTCGAAAACGCCGCGATGGCCAAGGTCTCGGCTTTGGCGCTCGACGCACGCGCAATGGGTTACCTGAAGCCGTCCGACACGATCGTCTTCAACGTGTTCGAACTGCTCGACGTCGCGAAGAAGGAAGCGCGCGCCTTGGCCGCAGCGGGCTATCGTCCGCCGCTGCGTGCACGCAGGTGCCGGTGGCGGGCCGCTCGGCGATCTCGACCATCAAGGCGTCGCTCGTGAACATGCTGACGGCCGCTTCATCAGCGAGCACGATTACCTGATCGCGAGCCGCATCGCCGAAGCCGTGTGCGGCGGCGACGTGGAAGCGGGCAGCCTCGTCGATGAAGAATGGCTGCTGCAACTGGAGCGTCGTGCGTTCGTCGACCTGCTCGGTACGCAAAGGACACAGGAACGGATTATGGGCATGCTGCAAACCGGCAAGCCGGTGCGCAACTGAGCTGGGGATACGGAAAATGGCAAAGCAACTGCAAGACGCATACATCGTCGCCGCGAGCCGCACGCCGATCGGCAAGGCGCCGCGCGGCATGTTCAAGAACACGCGTCCGTACGAACTGCTGGTTCACGCAATCAGATCCGCCGTGGCGCAAGTGCCCGGCCTCGACTGGATCGAACTGAACGAGGCGTTTGCTGCGCAGTCGCTCGCGGTGATCCAAGACCTAGGTCTCGACCCGTCGAAGATCAACCCGCTCGGCGGCGCGATCGCGTTGGGTCATCCGCTCGGCGCAACTGGAGCGATTCGTGCGTCGACGGTGGTGCACGGCCTGCGCCGCCGCAACTACAAGTACGGCATGGTGACGATGTGCGTCGGTACCGGCATGGGCGCGGCCGGGCATCATCGAGCGTCTTGTAAGTCTGGGCTCGCGCCATCGAACGAACGGTTCGCAGGTCTGACTGGCTTGCGGACCGTTTTTTATTTTTTACTTTCCCAGCAGGAGTACGAGGAGATGACAATGGATATTCTGGTCGAGCGCGCCGACGGCGTACTGACGATTGCCTTCAATCGGGCCGACAAGAAGAACGCGATCACGGCTGCGATGTACCAGACGATGGCCGACGCGCTGGTCGAAGCGCAAGGCGATGCGAGCGTGCGCGCGATCCTGATCCTCGGCAGCGCGGGCATTTTCAGCGCCGGTAACGATCTCGAAGACTTCATGAAAACGCCGCCGATGGGCGAGGACGCGCGGGTGTTCCAGTTCCTGCGCGCGATCAGCTCGGCGGAAAAACCGGTGGTGGCGTCGGTCGCGGGTCCGGCTGTCGGCATCGGCACGACGATGCTGCTGCATTGCGATCTGGTCTACGCCGCGGATTCGGCCAGCTTTTCTCTGCCGTTCGCGCAACTCGGCCTGTGCCCGGAAGCGGCGTCGAGCCTGTTGTTGCAGCGCGTGGGCGGTTATCAGGCGGCGGCGGAAAAGCTGCTGCTCGGCGAAGCGTTCGACGCCGCCGAGGCGCAGCGCATGGGTTTCGTGAATCGCGTAGTGCCGGCCGCTGACGTGGACGCATTCGCCGCCACGCAGGCTGTGAAGCTGGCGGCCTTGCCGGCTTCGTCGTTGCGTGTGACGAAGAGTCTGATGAAGCGCGCAAGCCACCAGGAACTGCAGACGCAGATGAGCGAAGAAGCTGTGCATTTCGGCAAGATGCTGCTCGCGCCGGAGGCGCGCGAGGCGTTCAAGGCGTTCTTCGAGATGCGCAAGCCGAACTTCCGGCAGTTCGATTGAGCGGAAGAGTGAGGCAGGCCGGGCGCGCTCTGAGCGGCCCGGATCACACGCTGCGTCAGGCTTGCGCGGCGGGCGTCGGCTGCAACGTGTCGTAGTCGACGTGGCTCTTTTCGCGGCAGAAGCTCACGAGCCGCACGCCGGCTTTGCGTGCAATCGCAATGGCGAGCGACGACGGCGCGGAGATCGTCGCGAGCATCGGCACGTCGACACGCGCGGCCTTGCGCACCAGCTCGTAGCTCGCGTGGCTCGACAGGAACACGAAGCCGTCCTTCGTGTCCGCGCGATCCAGCACGAGCTGGCCGATCAGTTTGTCGAGTGCGTTATGGAGGCCTACGTCTTCGAACGCATAGCGGATCGCGCTCGAGGCGTCGCACCATGCGGCAGCGTGCAGACCGCCCGTCAGCCGCGTGAGCGCCTGGTGCTCCGGCAATTCGCACGCCGCGCGCGCAATCACGTCCGGCGCGAGCCGTTGCAAAAAACCGGTGTCCGGCACCCGTTCCGGTTTCAGATCCAGCAAATCGATACTCTCGATGCCGCATACGCCGCAGCCGGTGCGCCCGGCGAGCGCGCGGCGCTTTCCTTCAGCGACACGAACGCCTGCTGCACTACTTCCAGGTGCACTTCGGCGTGCGGCAATTCGCCGTCGTCGTGAAGCTCGACTTCGATGTCCTTGATATCGCTGCCGCGCTCCACGATGCCCTCGGAAATCTCGAAGCCAACCGCGAACGCCTCCAGGTCACGCGGCGTACACATCATGACCGCATGCGAAATGCCGTTGAAAACGAGCGCGACCGGCCATTCCTGACCGACGTGGTCAGTCACGGTTTCCACCGAATCGCCGCGATGCCGCCGCACCTCGCGCTCCACCGCGCCCGGTTGTCCGGCTGTTTCCAGATCGTTCAAGCTACTGCACTCCTTTGACTCGTCTTGCCGCGCGCACTTGGCTCGCGGCCCTGTTTCGCGCGGAAAGCGGGGCCGAAGCCCGGGCGCCGCCGCACGAATAAGGTTCTAAAATACCTCAAGCCGGGTTTGCGTGTGGCCTGCCAACAAAGAGGAACGCTGTCATGGGACTCAACGAAGCACCGCTTCTATTCGACTTCGAGGTCGAGTCGTCGGAGAATTTCACCTTTATTCCGATGTGCGTCCGCTTCAATCTCGATCGCTTCGGCTTGCGGATTTCGCTCGAACAGTGGCAAATGTTGCCGCTCGAAGATCGCAAGCTGCTCGCGCGCTTTCCCGTCGACGAAGACGAGGAAATCGAACCGAATTTCGATCACGCGCTGTTTGAAATGCTGCGTACCCACGCGAATGTCGAGCCGGAGTGGTTCACGCCGGAAGAATCGCTGGCCTGGCGGCGCACCGATAGCGTGCCCGAAGGCGTCGTCCGTCAGGCCCAACTCGCGGGACTGGCCGCGCCGGGCGTCGCCCGTTGGGCCGAGCTCGCGACGTTCAAGCGTTATGTGCTCGCCAAGCTGTCGAGCAAAACGGAGGCGAATCACGACTTCGTCCCGGCGATGCGGGAGTTTGGTGCGGCCGGCTAGGTGCAGCCGCGCCAGACGTCGCCGGCCAGACTCCGCGGTTTAAGCTGCTACCGGCCAGACATCGCCGCTTTGAGGCGTCGCCACCGAAACACGGCACCGGTTGCCCGCCACCGCCGCCTTGCACAATATTTCCTCTCACACCCTCAACCCGTTCCGAACCCTGCCGTTATCCATGGGTTAGCGCGTAAAAACATACGCTTCGATGCCGCTCGACACATCGACTGCGACCTCGCGCTCCGCTCGCAGAACGAACAACGTTCGGAACCGTGACTTCATTTCTATAGAAGCGTCTGCTGATCAATCTGGCGGTCGTTGCCGCGGCGTTCGTCGCGAACGCGTTCGTCGCCTACACGCAGATTTGCGGCCAGCGCGCTGCCGACCTGCGCATGCTGCGCCCGACGAGCGTGCGCTAGGACCTCGACGCTCTCGCGCATCGAAGCCGATCTGCACCAGGAGCTGGCCGGCGAGCCCGTCATGCTCGACGCGCTCGCGTCGCTCAGCACCCATGGCGAGGCGCTGCAACATGACATCACAGCGCCCTGAAGTGCAGCGCCGAACCCGCGCCGCAAGGCACGCCGGAAAGCGCACGCACATGGGCGGCGTCCGCCTACACACAGCTCGGACTCGGGCTGGACCGCGTTGAGGCGGATCTCGCGACATTGCGCGCCGAAGAAAACCACATGTTGCAGGCGTCGCTCGCGACTTTGCAGAGCGAGCAGCAGCGCGCGATGTTCCTGCTGATCGTGACAATGTTCGCGGGCAGCGCGCTGCTCATCTTCATGTTCGGCGTGCGCGAGAGCAGTGCACGCGCTCGGCCGCAACGACGAGCGGTTTCGCGGCCTGTTCGACGATCATCCGGTACCGATGTACATTTTCGACCGCGAGATGCTGCGCTTTCTCGCCGTCAACGCCGCGGCGATCCAGCAATACGGCTACACCGAAAGCGAATTTCTCAGCATGACGACGGTGCGCGCGATCCGCACGAGCTCCGAAGCGGCGCGTCTCGAATCACATCTGCAGCGCAGCGACCTCGTACCGCGCGGCCGCACGATGGCGGGCGTCTGGCATCACCGGCGTAAGGACGGCTCGACGATCCGCGCCGACATTTCGTATCACGCGCTCAATTTTTCACGGGCCGCGCGGCGTTCTTCGGGCTCGCCGACGACGTCACCGAGCAGATCAACGCCGAAGCCGAGGCGCAGCGTTCGAACCAGATGCTCGAAACGGTGATCGACAAAATTCCGCAGCGCATTTTCTGGAAAGACCTGACGTCGCGCTATCTGGGCTGCAACATGGCCTTCGCGCGCGATGCCGGCCTTCGCGTATCCCGAGCAGGTGGTCGGCAAGAGCGACGCCGACATGCCGTGGCGCGCGTTCGCCGATCAGTTGAGCGAGCACGACAGCGAAGTCATCACGACCGGCGTGCCGAAGATGAACTTCGAAGTGGACGTGGTGATCGACGGCGTTCACCGTACCACGGTGACGAGCAAGCTGCCCTTTACCGACAGCGACGGCCGCGTGATCGGCGTGCTGGGTTCGTATACGGACATCACGGAACGCAAGCGCGCCGACCTCGCATTGCGCCTGCAAAGCCGCGCGCTCGACACGAGCGTCAATGCGATTCTGATTACCGCGCCGTCACCGACCGGCAATCTGATCGAGTACGTGAACTCGGCGTTCATGCGCATCACAGGCTACGATCCGGCCGAAGTGATCGGCCACGACTGCCGCGTGCTTCAACGTGACGACCGCGATCAGGAAGGTGTCGCGTTGATCCGTCAATCGCTCGCGGCAAACCGCGAGGTGAGCGCGGTGGTGCGCAACTACCGCAAGGACGGCGCACTGTTCTGAAATCAGCTGTTCATCGCGCCGTAGTTCCTCGAACTCGAATTGACCGAGAGTGCGATCATGCGCAACGACGAAGAGGCGGTCTCGATGCTGAACGAGTTGCATGCGCTCGGCATCGGTCTCGCGATCGACGACTTTGGCACGGGCTATTCGAGCCTCAGCTATCTGAAGCGTTTCCCGGTGGATCGCCTGAAGATCGACCGCTCGTTCGTGTCGGACATCGGCGTGTCGGGCGACGACGAAACGATCACGTCGGCGATCATCGCGCTCGCGCATTTGCTGCAGATGCAGGTGATTGCCGAGGGCGTAGAGAGCTCGGCGCAGCTCGACTTCCTGAAGGAACGCGCGTGCGACGAAATGCAGGGCTTCTATTTTGTGAAGCCGCTGCCGACGGACGCGATCTCCGAACTGCTGCAAGGCGGCGTGGGCCTGGAGATGGCGACGGCGTGGGCGTCACGCCGCCGCGTCGGTTGGCCGCGGCATGCAGTTTGCTTACAGGTTGAATCGGTTGCGCCGGCGCGGTTCGGATCTGCGAAGTCAAAAAGGGTCGCATACAGTCTGAGCACCATGCCGAACCACGCCACGAGGCGTCATGCCGTCAATCGCTGTTCAACCACTGGAGAAAAGGAATGACGTCTTCACCTGCAAAGAAGTGGTCCGTTCTTTTGGCATCCTTGGTACTGAGCGTGGCATCCGTCGCGCTGGCGTTCGCGTAAAGCGGCGGTGGCGGATCGGCGGGAGAGAATTCCGACGCCGCGACGACTGCCGCCGCATCGAGCACGCCGTCCATGAAAGCGCAACGCAAAACCGCGCACAAGCAGCAGGCGCGTGCAAAGAAGAACGCCGAATAATTGAAGACGCTGGAAAAGAACGGCTACAGCCCGTCACGTAACGATCCGAATTATCCGAACGACATTCAGAACGCAGAAAAGAAGACCGGCATCGGCGCCGGAGCGAGTCAGTAAGCAACGCCGTGATGTATAACGAAACGAGGCGCTCAAGGGGCCTCGTTTCGTTTCCGGTCTGGCGTGAAGATGCCGGCTGGATCAGTCCAGCACGGGCAGCGCGCGCGGACGGCGATCGCTGTCGGTTGCCACGTAGGTGAGCGTGGCTTCGGTGACTTTCACGAGGTCTTCGGTGAGGCTCATGCGTTGCGCGTAGATCTCGACCGACACGGTGACGGACGTGTTGCCCGTCTTGACGATGTCCGCGTAAAAGCTCAGCAGATCGCCGACGAACACCGGCTGTTTGAACACGAACGAATTGACCGCGATGGTCGCGACGCGCCCGTTGGCACGGCGGCTTGCCGGAATCGAGCCGGCAATGTCCACCTGAGCCATGATCCAGCCGCCGAACACGTCGCCGTGAACGTTCGCGTCCGACGGCTGCGGCACGACGCGCAGCGCGCAGTGTTTTTGTGGTAGTTGAAGAATATCGGTCATCGGGACACCCTTGAAAACGTGTTGGCTCGGGCGGGCTCGACCGGCAGGCGGGGATTTCACGACAACTGCAGTGTGCGGCCGCATGCGAATCGTGGCGCCACTCACATGCCACTCTCGCCAGTCAGCCCATGAAAAGCGGCGCCAGCCGGCTTCTGCAACAATAGAAAAATCAGAAATTGTACGGGAAAACACTGCGCCGGGTCGCGCAACAAAAAGCTGGGCGCCGCTGCACACCACGTCTTTTCCACACCCGTCCCAGGCATAACGAAAGCTGCAAAGTCCCATGCGCCGCTCGTCTCCAACCGAACTTTCCCCGATCTCCACCCAGCCGCGCAACGACTGGCAGACTCTCTCGCTGCTGCCTTATCTCGCCACCTACAAGTGGCGCGTGGTGTTCGTGCTATCCTGCCTGATCGGTGCGAAGGTCGCCAATCTCGGCGTGCCGATCGTGATGAAGCGTATCGTCGACAATCTCGCTGCCGTGCGCTATCTCACCGCGCTCGGCCGCGCGCACTATGCGCCGGGCATCGTGCTCTTGAGCGGCGTTGGCCTGCTGGTGGTGGCGTATGCGGTGGTACGGCTCTCCACGTCGCTCTTCACCGAGTTGCGCGAAATCCTCTTTGCGAAAGTGACGGAAAACGCGGTGCGCCAGCTTGCGCTCAAGGTGTTCCGCCACCTGCATGCGCTTTCGTTGCGCTTCCATCTGGAACGGCAAACGGGCGGCATGTCGCGCGACATTGAACGCGGCACGCGCGGCATCACGCAGCTTATTTCGTATTCTCTTTACAGCATTCTGCCGACGCTCGTCGAAGTGGGCCTCGTGCTGGGCTTTTTCGTCGTCAAGTACGAGGCGTATTACGCGATCGGCACGTTCATCGCGCTCGCCGTGTATATCACGTTCACGGTGAAAGTGACCGAGTGGCGCACGCATTCGCCGCATGATGAACGAGCTCGATTCGAAGGCGAACTCGCGCGCGATCGATTCGCTGCTGAACTACGAAACCGTGAAGTACTTCGGCAACGAAGAGTGGGAAGCGCAGCGTTACGACGACAACCTCAAGCGCTATCGCTCAGCGGCAATCAAGTAAGTCGCAGAAGTCGCAGCGCTCGCTGTCGGCGCTGAATTTCGGGCAGCAGGCGATCCATCGGCACGGGGCTCGTCTTCATTCTGTGGCGCGCGACGCAAGGCGTGATGGCCGGGCATCTCACGCTCGGCGATCTGGTGCTGATCAATACGTTCATGCTGCAGCTCTATATCCCGCTGAATTTCCTCGGCGTGGTGTATCGCGAACTGAAGCAGAGTCTCACGGACATGGACCGCATGTTCACGCTGCTCGGCGCAGGACAGGAAGTGCCCGATCTGTCCGACGCGCTAGCGTTTTATCGCGTTAGCGCGTATTCAATTGTTGATCCAGTGCCTGCAGCTACGCGGGCGTGCCGACGTTTTCCCAGAGACCTTCGTACAGCTCGCCGCTCGCGTGGCCTTGCGCGATCGTTTCGCGATGGTACGGCGTAAGCGCGCGCCGCATGCCGCGCGGCAGATCGTGGAACATGCGCGTGTCGTACAGACCGATATTGCCGAACGTGAAGCGCGGTTGCGCGTCGAGCGACAGCATGCCGTCCACGAGACCGAAGTCGCCGTTCGGATGAAACGCCGGGTTCGGCACCATCACCAGATGCATGCCAGATTCCGCCGCTGCCGCGAGTTGCGCGGCGCGCGCGTTCAGCGCCGCGTAGTCGAAATCGGCGAACGGGTCGCCGCGCACGGCAACGAAGATCTCGCCGGTTTCCTTTTCGTCGAGGAAAGGCAAAGCCTGCGCGATGCCGCCGGCCGTTTCCAGCGCTTCATGTTCGGCCGAATAACGCAGACGCACATCCCAGCGTGAACCGTCGCCGAGCGTGGCTTCGATCTGCTTGCCACGCCACGCGTGATTGATCACGATGGTGTCGAAACCGGTGCGCGCGAGGCGCTCGATCTGCCATTCGATCAGCGGCTTAGGACAGGTATCGGTCAACGAACGCATGCGTTTGCCGCGGCTGGCCGCGAAAATCATCGCTTTCTTCAGGGACATCGTCATGAGCGCGGGTGGATTGGAGGGCGCGTGAATCAGAACGTATAGCCGACTTCGTTCGCGCGGCCTTCGAGTTCGTCGAGCAGCTTCGCGAAAGGGCGCAACGGCGCGTAGCGCTTGGCGACCTTGCGCGCGTAGCCGATGAAGCGCGGCAGGTCGTTCATGTAGTGCGGTTTTCTGTCGCGATAATTAATGCGGCAGAAGAGGCCCAGCACCTTGATGTGCCGTTGCAGGCCAATCCATTCCAGCTGACGGTAGAACTCGCCGAAATTCGGATCGCCCGGCAGACCGGCCTTTTTCGCGCGCTCCCAGTAGTACGCGATGCAGTCCGGCTCGAACTCTTCGTCCCAGCCGAGGAACGCGTCGCGCAGCAGCGAGGCGACGTCGTACGTGATCGGACCGTACACGGCGTCTTGGAAGTTGAGCACGCCGGGATTGGGCTCGGCGATCATCAGATTGCGCGGCATGAAATCGCGCAGCATGAAAAGCTGCGGCTGCGCGCGGGCGCTCGCGATCAGCAGCGCGAAGGTGCGGTCGAGAATGGAACGGGTGTTGTCGTCGACCTCGCGGCCCAGATGCCGGCCGAGGAACCACTCCGGCATCAGTTCCATTTCACGGCGTAGGAACGCTTCGTCGAACGGCGGGCAGCACGTCTTTACGCGACGTGAGCTGGAAGCGGATCAGCGCGTCCAGCGCGTCGCGCATCAGCTTGCGGCACGTTGCCGTGTCGCCCGCCGCCTGCGCTTCCTTCAGTGCGTTCAGATACAACGCGGTGCCGAGATCGGTGACGAGCATGAAACCGGCCTCGAAATCCACCTCCAGAATGCGCGGTACATGCACGCCCGCGGCGAGCAGCAGTTGCGCGACCTGCACGAATTCGCGGCATTTTCGGGCGGCGGCGCGTCCACGGCGATCAACGTGCCGAGGCTTTCGCCTTCCGCCGCCGTACCGGCCACGCGGAAGTAACGGCGAAAACTGGCGTCGGACGAGGCCCGGAACGAGGGTGTCGAGCTCGAGCCCATAGCGCGCTGCGTGGCCTTGCAGCTAGGCTTTGAGCAGTTCGAGGCGGGTGTCGGTGGAGTCTTTGGAGTGGGGCAGCGTCATGAAAACTGGCAGCAAATTCAGAGAACAACATCTTACCATACTATTATAATACCCACGACTTTTTTGACGCGACTCACGCCAGCTTTCGCGTATAGCGCTTCACCGCCCGCCTCGCCGTTACACGGATTGTCAGAGTTGATGTGCAGCCGACTGTCACGGTCGGGGTGTGCAGGCGGTGGATCGTGACGACACAAGCTGACGGACGGGCCGATTCGCCAAACGATACATGCCGCCTAGACAGCTTTCCCAAACGACTCCCTCTTGTGCCGCAGAGCCGCGCAAAAGGCGGCTCGTCGCGGCGTTGATCGCCATTCCGGGCCTGATGCCCGCGCTTGCGCATGCCCAGTTGGTAGGGGAAGCCGCGCAGCCGCAGCCTATCGACGCGCCGTGGGGCATGCAGCTCGCTCCGCAGCTCGAAGAACATCCGCTGCAAACCGGCCAGAAGCCGGCCACCTTCGTTCTGGGCGACAGCACGAGCGGCACGACCGACCAGGATCTCGCCGCGAAGGGCTCGGCCGAAGTGCGCCGCAATACGTTCGTCATCAAGGGCGACGCGCTGCACTACGATCAGGACACGGACATGGCCGACGCTTACGGCCAGGTTCACGTGAACAACAACGGCGCCACCTTCGCCGGTCCGGAAGCGCACATGCGCATGGATTCGAGCGAAGGCTTTATGACGGCGCCCAAGTACCGCTTCAACGTCACCGGCGGTTCGGGCAGCGCGGAACGCGTCGACATGCTGGACAATGAACGCTCGGTGTTCACGAAAGGCACGTACACGGCATGCGCATGCGAGGACAACCCGGCGTGGTACGTCAAGGGTAGCGAGTTCGATTTCGACACGGGCGCGGACGAAGGCGTCGCCTACAACAGCGTGCTGTTCTTCCAGGGCCTGCCGGTGTTCGCGTCGCCGTGGCTCTCGTTCCCGCTTTCGGGCGAACGCAGAAGCGGTATCCTGCCGCCCACGTTCTCGCTGAGTTCGTCGAACGGTTTCGAACTCTCGGTTCCGTACTACTTCAACATCACGCCGAACCGCGATCTGACGGTCACGCCCCGTCTCATCTCGAAGCGCGGCGTGCAGTTGCAGAGCACGTTCCGTTATCTGTCGCCCACGTATTCCGGCTCGATCACCGGCGAATTCCTGCCGGACGATCACCTGACGAAGACGAACCGCTACGCGCTGTACATTCAGCACAACCAGAACTTCGGCAACGGGTTAGGCGGTTACATCTACTACAACAAGGTTTCGGACAACACGTATCCGGAAGACCTGTCGTCTTCGGTCAACCAGTTCATGAACGGCGCCCAGCTCCTATATCAGCAGGAAGCTGGATTGACGTACAACAACGGCCCGTGGTCCGTGCTCGCGCGCGAACAGCACTGGCAGACGCTCACGCCGTCGGTCGCGCCGTATGGCCGCGAGCCGCAGTTGAACGTGAAGTACGCGAAGTACAACGTAGGCGGCTTCGACTACGGTGCGGAGGCCGACTACACGAATTTCCGCATCACCACGGCCGACATGACCGAAGGCCAGCGGGTGATGTTCAACCCGTACGTGTCGTATTCGCTCGTCGGGCCGGGCTACTTCGTCATGCCGAAGGTGCAGTGGCACTTCGCGTCGTACAACCTGCGCAACATCGGCACCGACGTGCCGGTGGGCACGCCGAAAAACTTCACCGAGTCGATTTCCACGTTCAGTTTCGACACGGGCCTGATTTTCGACCGTTCGGTGCGCATCTTCGGCGAGGATTACATCCAGACGCTGGAGCCGCGCCTGTACTACGTGTACACGCCGTACCGCAACCAGGAGTCGGCGCCGCTGTTCGACACGGCCGATTCCGACTTCGGTCTCGCGGAAATCTTCACGCCGAACACCTTCGTGGGTAACGACCGGATCGCGGACGCGAACCGGCTCACGGCCGCCATCACCACGCGCTTCATCAACCCGGCAACAGGCGACGAACGTGCGCGCTTCGTGATCGCGCAGCAGTATTACTTCCAGGATCAGCGCGTTACGCTGCTGCCTAGCCAGACCAGCACGCAGGCCACGCACTCGGACCTGATCGCGGGCGCGTCGCTTAAGCTCGGGGTCGGTTTCGCTTCGGAAACGGCGTTCCAATATAATGCCGACAACAACCAGTTGGTCAAGACGAGTCTCGGTTTCGGCTTCAGTCCGGGCACTGGCCGGGTGCTGAACCTCGGTTACCGCTACACGCGCGCGAACACCATGCTGGACAACCAGTTGCTGATTTCAGGCCAGTGGCCGCTTTCGCACCTTGTGTTCGGGGTCGCGCGCTTTAATTACGACCTAGGCGGCCATCGGATCGTCGACGGTCTGGTCGGCCTGCAGTACGACGCCGACTGCTGGACGCTCGGCGCTGGAGTTCAGCGGTACGCGAACGGTCTGAATACGTCGGGGCAGAATCAGTCGAGCACGCGGTTTCTCGCGCAGTTGACGTTCAAGGGCTTGTCGAGCGTCGATAACGGGCTGGTCAGTGCATTCCGCAACAGCGTGGCGGGTTACACGCCGTTGCCGCCGCCGGTACCGGAAGCGCGTTTCACCAATTACGAATGACGCTCGCCCGACCGCGAGCATCGACGGAATGCGAAAGACGGGCCAAGCGTGCCCGACATCATTGGAGTATCTGTGGCAATCGTGAAAAAGCTTCGCTTGGCAACGCTCGCGGCCGGTCTCGCCGTCGCGGCGTCTTTCCTGTCGGTTGCGCCGGTTCAGGCGCAGGCGCTCTCCGGCAATAACGGCCAGACGGTCGATACCATTGCCGCAGTGGTCAACAACGGTGTCATTACGCGGCGCGAGCTCGACGAGCGCATGGGCCTGATCACGCGCCGTCTGAACCAGCAGAACGCGCCGGTCACGCCGATGGACCAGTTGCGCCAGCAGGTGCTCAACCAGATGGTGCTGGAGCGCATCCAGTTGCAGAAAGCCAAGGAAGACGGCATCAACGTCGACGACGCCGCCCTGCAGAAAACGCTCGAACGGCTCGCGCAGGCTAACAACATGTCGCTCGACATGTACCGCGCGCGGATCGAGGCGCAAGGCGTGCCTTGGATCACGTTCACGGGCGACGCGCGCACCGAGCTTACGCTGTCGCGTCTGCGTGAGAAGGAAGTGGACAGCAAGGTCACGGTGTTGGACGCCGAAGTCGCGAACTACATCGCGAGCCAGCGTGGCCCGAACGCCGGTCTCACGAGCGACCTGCACATGCAGCACATTTTCCTGAAGGTGCCGCTGAACACGCCGGAAACTGACATCGAAGCGGCGCAGAAAAAGGCGCAGGCGTTGCTGAACGAAGCCAAGGGCGGTGCGAACTTCGAAAAGCTCGCGAAGGCCAATTCGCAGGCGCCGGACGCCTCGAAGGGCGGCGACACCGGCTATGTGTCGCCGTCGAAGCTGCCGCCGGAATTCGCGAAGGCCACATCCACGCTGCGTCCGGGCCAGATCAATCCTGACGTGATCCGCACCAACGACGGCTTCGAGATCGTGCGTCTCGTCGATCGCCGCGCGGGTCAGGGCAGCGCATCGGCCGACTCCACCAGGCTCGTGCAAACGCACGTGCGCCACATTCTGCTGCGTGTCGGCGACGGCATGTCGGAACCGCAAGCGTGCCAGAAGCTGCTCGAAATCAAGCAGCAGATCGCGGCGGGCGGCGACTTCGCCAAGTTCGCGCACACGTATTCGCAGGACGGTTCGTCGTCGCAAGGCGGCGATCTCGGCTGGATCAGCCCGGGCGAAACCGTGCCGGAATTCGAGCGCGCGATGAACAGCCTGCAGGACGGCCAGATCAGCGATCCGGTGCGAAGCGAGTACGGTTACTACCTGATCCAGGTACTGGGCCGCCGCGAAGCGGAAGGGTTGGTTTCGCAACAGATGGGTCTGGCGCGTCAGGCCATCGGTCAGCGCAAGGCGGAACAGGCCTACGCCGACTGGTTGCGCGAATTGCGCGACACGGCCTACGTCGAAGTGAAGCCCCAAACGAGCCTCCAGTAATCATCATGACAAGCACCGCGCAGTCCAGTCAGCCGTTGCAGATCGCAATCACCACCGGCGAGCCTGCCGGCATCGGCCCCGAGCTGACGGCGCAGGCGCTGGGGGGCGCGGCGGCGCATTGGCCAGGCGCGCAATTCGTCGTGCTCGGAGACGAGGGCCTCCTCGCCGAACGGGCGCGAGCAGTCGGTGTGGATTGGGCCACGCTTACCGCAGACGGCAGGCGCATCCGCGTGCAGCACACGCCGCTCGGGGCGCCGGCTGTCGCGGGCAAGCTCAACGCGGCGAACGGCCGCTACGTGCTCGATCTGCTCGACCGCGCGATCGACGGCGCCGTGGCCGGCACGTTCGACGCGATCGTCACCGCGCCGTTGCAAAAGAGCGCGATCAACGACGCCGGTGTGCCTTTCACTGGCCACACCGAATATCTGGCCGAGCGCACGCACACCGCGCAAGTGGTGATGATGTTGGCCGGCACGGGCAAGCGTCCGCTACGCGTCGCGCTCGCCACCACGCACCTGCCGCTCAAGGACGTCTCCGCCACGTTGTCGATCGAAGGCATTCTGGAGACGCTGCGCATCGTCGATCACGATTTGCGGCATCACTTCGGTTTGCCCGCGCCGCGCATTCTGGTGACCGGTCTGAATCCGCACGCGGGCGAAAACGGGTATCTCGGCCGCGAGGAAATCGAGGTCATCACGCCGGCGCTGAAGCTCGCGAACGATCAGGGTATCGACGCACGCGGCCCGTATCCGGCCGACACGCTGTTCCAGCCGCGCTATCTCGAAGAGGCCGATTGCGTGCTGGCCATGTTCCACGATCAGGGCCTACCGGTGCTGAAATACGCCACGTTCGGCGAAGGCATCAACGTCACGCTCGGTTTGCCGATCATCCGCACGTCGGTCGATCACGGTACGGCGCTCGATTTGGCAGGCACGGGCCGCGCCGACGCGGGCAGCCTCATTGCCGCCATGGACACCGCGGTGTCCATGGCGCAGCACCGCCGCGCGGGCTAAGGCCACGCCGGAGCACCGGTTTGCAGGTGCGCGGCCGTGTCATTGCGCATCGGCACGCCATAGACATGTGTTTCGCGCAGTCTTTCCCACGTTCTTTTCTTAAGCCATTCTCTTTCTTAGCGTTTCATCGATGTCCACCAGCAGACAGCAACAGGGCCGGCACCAAGGTCGTATCGCGCGCAAGCGTTTCGGTCAGAACTTTCTGGTCGACATGGGCGTGGTCGATTCGATCGTCGACGTGATCCGGCCGCAGCGCGGCGAGCGCATGGTCGAGATCGGGCCGGGCCTCGGCGCGCTCACCGAGCCGCTGATCGAACGGCTCGCCACGCCGGAGTCGCCGCTGCATGCCGTCGAACTGGACCGCGATCTGATTGGCCGCCTCAAGACGAAGTTCGGCGATCTGCTCGAACTGCACGCGGGCGACGCGATCGCCTTCGACTTCGGTTCGCTCGCGTCACCAAGCGAAAAGGCGTCGCTGCGCATCGTCGGCAATCTACCTTACAACATTTCCAGCCCGTTGCTGTTTCACCTCGCCACGTTCGCCCATCGCGTGATCGACCAGCATTTCATGCTGCAGAACGAAGTGGTCGAGCGGATGGTGGCGGAGCCGGGCACCAAGGCATTCAGCCGTCTATCCGTGATGCTGCAGTATCGCTACGTGATCGACAAACAGCTCGACGTGCCGCCCGAAGCGTTCCAGCCGCCGCCCAAGGTCGATTCCGCGATCGTGCGGATGATCCCGTACGAACTGCATGAACTGCCCAACGTGGACGAGCGCGTGCTGGGTGAAGTGGTTACGGCCGCGTTCTCGCAGCGTCGCAAGATGCTCCGTAACACGCTCGGGGCGTATCGCGATTCGGTGGACTTCGAGGCGCTCGGCTTCGATCTGCAACGCCGCGCCGAAGACGTGCCGGTGGCCGAGTACGTGCGTGTGGCGCAAGTCGTGGCGGGCTCGGCGGCCAACGGCGAAGGCTGATTCGCCGTCCACATCCGCCAGCGGTTAGCGGCGAGCTGACTTGGCGGCAGGCCGCTTCGCCGGCGCGTTCACGAGTGCAATGCCCGTGAGCACGAGCATGGCGGCCATCATGAAGCGCAACGTGAACGACTCGCCGAGCAGCAGCACGCCAAAGCTCACGCCGAACAGCGGCGTGAGAAACGAAAACACCGAGAGCCGCGAAGCGCGATGTAGCGCGTGAGCAGCCAAAACCACACCAGATAGCTCACGAACGCCACCACCATGGCCTGATAGGCGAGGCATCACCGTGAGCGGCGTGACCGTTCCCACGTGCGTCTCGCCGAGTGCGACGGCAAGCACGAGCAGTACTCTCGCCGATACCGCCAGTTGATAGAATAGCGTCTTGCTCGCGCTCGATTGCGCGAGCCGCGTTTCACGACGCACCACGACCGTGCTCGCCGCTCACGAAAGACCGGCGAGCACGCCGAGCGCGGTCGCCGGCCGCGCCCGAGACCATCGCGCCGTGCGCGGTGTGGTTATGCAGGAAGCCGTCGGCGAAGGCGAGCGCCATGCCCGCGAAGGCGACAACAATGCCGATCCACTGGATGCGCCACATGCGTTTGCCGTCGACGAAAAAATGCAGTCCGAGCGCCGTGAAGTACGGCGCGGTGTACAGGAACACGGCCATGCGCGACGCGCTCGTCAACGTGAGACCGAGAAAAATACATACGAACTCTGCCGGCAAATAGAACGCCCGCGGCCAGCCCGGCACCGAGCGTGCCGTCGTCGCGAAAGAGCAGCATACCGCGCGAACGCGCCCAGGCCCATACGGGAAGCGACGCAATTGCAGAGAGCGCAGACCCGCTTGGAAAATCGGCGGCATGACGGCATTCGTACTCTTGATGGCGACCTGCTGGAAGCCCCAGATAGCCACAGAGGCCGATCGCAGGATGGCGAAGCTTTCGGGCGTGCGGCGCTCGGGGAACGCTTGTGTGCTCATGGACGGGGGCTAAGTGAGTCGGATTGAGTCGGGTTCGGTGTGAATAAGGTGCAGATTGGGCATCGGACATGAATCGTTCATACGATAGCAAACCCGCGCTCGTACCGAGTCGATGACCGCGCCGCTTACGCGTGCTTCCTGCGTACCGCAAGTCTTTTCGCTTGCGAGACATCGTGTTCGCGACACCTTCGCAACAACATCTTCAGACTAATTTCTTAACGTCATAAATTCGCGATAAGGTGTGCGCACAAGCGTTTCTTCAGGATATTCGTACGGGCTGCCTAGTTTCGTCAGAGGCGCAACATACAAGCATTACGCGGCCTACGCCCGCTTGCTATGCGTGATTTCCCTTGTCGGTCTGCTCACGTGGACGAATCGATGACCACGCGAGGCGGAACCTGTACGAGGGGAACAATAAGATGACTAGGTGGGTGAGAGTGATGATGCCGGCGGCGATGGTGTCAATCGGCTATTCGGCCAGCTATGAAGTGGCGTACGCGCAATCGAGTGTGACGCTTTACGGCGTAGTCGACGAAAGCGTGCGCTATCTGACTCACGTGAACGCGGCGTGCGCTCCGATTCGTTCGGCCAGGTGATTTTCGGGCGGCAATACGACGTCGTGATCGAAGGCATCACGGTGGGCGGTTACGGCAGCAACGCGTGGATCCCGTATGACTTCAGCTTCCAGCCTGAAGTGACGATGAGCGGCGGCATCTGGACCAGCAACTAGGTGCAGTATCAGGCGCGCTACGCAGGCTTCACGTTCGCTGCGGGCTACGCGTCGGCGGCAATGCGGGCAACTCGTACGGCAGCCAGATCGGCGTGGCCGCGGCGTACAAACCGGAAGGTGGCCCGTTCAGCATCGGCGGCGCATACGAAGAGTCGAAGGATTCGGTGAACGGCGCAGCAGCGAAAACATGGACGTTCGGCGGCGCGTACACATGGAATCTCACGCGCTTTTCGGCCAGCTACATTGTCGATCAGAACGACGCGGGTTTTTCGAATTTCGCCAACGGACCTTTCACGACGCCCGTGCTCGCCGCGCTTAAATACACGGATTTCTCGCGACGCCGCATGATCTTGGGCCGCATCACGCAGCAGGTCGGCAATCAGTGGCACTTCGCGGCGAACGTCTGGCGCACCTTGCAGGACGGCAAGACCAAGGCGAAGGACGGCTCCGCATGGCAGTATCAACTCGCGTTGCCGACTACAACCTCTCGCGCCGCACCGACGTCTATCTGGAAACGGATTACTCGATCTATCGCGGCGACCTGATCGGCGCGCAACTGCAAGGCGTGAACGGCGTCGGACTCGCGCAGAAAAGCACGCAGATCGGCATCATGGCGGGCTTGCGGCATCAGTTCCGAGTACTGTTCACAGGCGCGCCACCCTGCATGGTCGTGCGATTCCGGGTACATTGACGGTCCCGTCATCAAGCAACTGGGAGTACACGATGCGCCTGCTTTACACCATGCTCCGGGTCGGCGACCCGGACCGCTCGATCAAGTTTTACATCGAACTGCTCGGCATGAAATTGCTGCGCCGCGAAGATTATCCCGACGGCAAGTTCACGCTCGCCTTCGTCGGCTATGAAGATGAAGCCAACGGCACCGTGATCGAACTCACGCACAACTGAGACACGCCTTCGTACGATCTCGGCATGGGCTTTGGCCACCTCGCGGTCGCAGTGGAAGACACCTATGCAGCGTGCGACAAGATCAAGGCACAGGGCGGCACGGTCGTGCGCGAAGCCGGTCCGATGAAGCACGGCACCACGGTGATCGCATTCGTTACCGATCCGGACGGCTACAAGATCGAGTTCATCCAGAAAAAATAATTACGCGTGTTCCAAGAGGCAACGCAATGACAACAACGAATCCCTACTTCGATGAACTCCGCGACATCCACGTCGAAATCCAGTCGCTATTCGATGGCTCTGCGAACGAAGGCGCGCTCGAGCGGATCATGGCGCGCTTCGCGCCGCAATTCACGCTGTTCACGCCTCAAGGCGCGGCGCGCGGCCCGGCTCGCAAATCACGATCGCCGATATGGAGATTGGAGATCGTGGCGGAGTATCCGTCGGCCGCCGTGGTGAAGTATCGCGAGTATCAGCGCGATAACGCGGGCAACGCGAACGTGCGTCGCTCCATCGCGGTGATGGATCTCGGCGCGAATGTCCAGGTGATGTGGCGTCATTTGCAGGAAACGTTCTGCACCGAATGAGCTTCGGTTTGTACTGAAAACAGTCGGGCAACACGCACGTACAAGACGGAACGACGGGGCGGCGAACCGATCACGAGTGCCCGTAGGCAGGCGGCTTCCAGTCGTTCCCTGCCGTATCTGCGCGATGCAGGATCTCGACGCCGCG
>CALNWS010000070.1 GCA_940747215.1 uncultured Paraburkholderia sp.
GCCTACGGGCACTCGTGATCGGTTCGCCGCCCCGTCGTTCCGTCTTGTACGTGCGTGTTGCCCGACTGTTCGAAGAATTGAAGATCGCCCATGGCGACGGCAGCTTCACCCGGCGGCTCGCACGGCTGCTGAAATCCGCAGGTGGGCTACTGGAATCGTCCGGACGAAACGGCGAAGGTCACGACGCCGGACGGCTTCTTCAAATCGGGCGACGTCGGGTTCATGAACGAGAACGGCTACGTGAAGATCGTCGACCGGAAGAAGGACATGATTCTGGTGTCGGGCTTCAACGTCTATCCGAACGAGATCGAAGACGTCGTCGCCAAACTGCCCGGTGTATTCGAAGTTGCGGCGGTGGGCGCGTGCCGGATCAGCACTCGGGCGAAGCGGTGAAGCTGTTTGTCGTGAAGAAAGACCCGTCGCTCACCGACGCGGATATTCTGGCTTACTGCAAGCAGCAACTCACGGGTTACAAGCGGCCGAAGATCGTGGAGTTCCGCACCGAACTACCGAAGAGCAATGTCGGCAAGATCCTGCGGCGCGAACTGCGCGACGGCCGCGCGTAAGGCGCGATTCGCACTTATGCGTAGTAAAAGCAGCGTAGTCAAAAGCAGCTAAAGTTGAAGCGCAATCCGCATAGCGCGCCAGAGCGAAAGTCGGACAAAGGCCCAGTCAACGAGTGCATTCGTTGACTGGGCCTTTGTCTTTCCGCGCACAGCAACCAGAAGCGGAGTTGCAAACAAAAAAGGCACTCGAAGGCGCCTTTGAGACAAACTGCTTTTTTACGACTTATTAGAACTTGTGATGGATACCGACGCGTGCCGTGAACTGGTTCTGGTTCGACGACGGCGACAGACCGTTGATGTTTGCCGTTGCTGCGACCACAGCGCCGGTCGTGGTGATCGTGTCGCCCAGAGCGTGCTGGTACACGCCCGTCACGTACACGTCGGTACGCTTCGACAGGAAGTAGTCCACGCCCACTGCGCCCTGGTGGTACTGAGCACGCGAGTTGCCGTTGATTTCTGCGCCGCGCGTGTAGTCATACGCTGCGCCGACCAGCAGAGCCGGGGTCAATTGGTACTTGAAGTTGACTTCAGCATTGTTGAACGTTGCTGACTGACCGCGGAACGGGGAAGCGTACGTTGCGCCTAGGTTGCTGAAGCGGATGTTCGAGTACGTTGCACCGATGGTTGTTGCGCCGAACGTGTAAGCACCGCCTGCACCGATGTCTTGGTACGTGTTAGCCGACGTGAAGCCGCTGTACACCGACGAAGTCACTGCGCCTTGCGGCGTTGCTGCTGCGCCACCGTTGTTGAACAGGCCGCCCGAGATGCTCGGCGTACGTGCGTTCAAGTAGCCAACACCCAGGACCAGCGGACCGTTGTTGTAGCCAACGCCAGCCGAGAAGATCTGATTCTGCGAGTAGTTGCCTGCGATGCTGCCGAAGCTGTACGTGCCGCCGAACGTCAGGCCGCCGTAGTTTGCGCTCGTGTACTTGACCGTGTTGTTGGTGCGGTACGCGTTGTTGAGGTTGTCGAGGTCGCCCGGGTGAGCTGCGATGTAGCCGCCCCACTGGTCGCCTGCTTCGAGCGGGCCGACGTAGTCAACCACGGAGTCGTACTGACGACCTAGGGTAACCGTGCCGAACTGGCTCGACAGACCGACGTATGCCTGACGACCGAATATCAGACCACCTTGGCCCAGCTTGCCGTTGTTCACGTCAAAGCCGTTTTCCAACACGAAGAGAGCCTTCAGACCGCCGCCCAAGTCTTCCGTGCCGCGCAGACCCCAGCGCGAGCCTTGCAGAACGCCGCTCGACAGGTTGTACAGGTGCTTGCCACCCGAGTTGGTGTTGATGTTGAAGCCTTCGTCAATGATACCGTACAGGGTCACGCTGCTCTGAGCATGTGCTACGCCTGCGAATGCGCCCAGTGCTGCGAGAGCGAGAAGCGACTTTTTCATCGAATGATCTCCAAGGATTACGAATCTTTTGTACAAGGCGAATATTTGTTCAGCGTTGAGGCCTTGCTTGTCCAACTTCGCGAGAAGTTGCACGTAATGTAACAAAAGGCATACATGGCACAAAGCAAAGGGATGAGCCTAGGAAGGCTCCTGTTTCGTTTACGCAACATGGCTAAAATCATAAATTGCTTGCTCAATTTATGCGTTTTCGCAGCCGCGCAAAGCCGGTTTTCTGGCCGCAAAGTCTTGTCGCGCGGGCTGTTATAAATCCGGAGCAAATGTCCAATCTGGGAGTGCCAGAATGTTTCTAGACGAGTTGATCAGCGAGTTCGATCGGGGTTTACGCTCAATGACGGGTGTGTCGCGAATGAGTCGTCCGTTGCCTGTTCCGCAAGAATCGGCAGCGGAGGCGGAGGAAATGTCGCCGGCCGAGCGTGCGCATTCCGCGGGTCTCATGCGCGTGAATCACGTCGGCGAGGTGTGCGCTCAGGCGCTTTATCAGGCGCAGAAACTGGCCACCCGTTCGCCGTCGCTGCGAGATGTGTTCAATCGTGCGGCCGTCGAGGAAGAAGATCATCTCGCGTGGACGTCGCGGCGCCTCGAAGCGCTCGATTCGCGTCCGAGTCTGTTGAACCCGTTCTGGTACACGGGCGCGCTCGCCATCGGTCTGGCTGCAGGACGCATGGGCGATCGCGTGAGTCTCGGCTTCATGGCGGAGACGGAGTGTCAGGTCGAAAAGCATCTGGACAGCCATCTCGAGAAATTGCCGGCTGCGGATCGCGAATCGCGTGCGATCGTCGAGCAGATGCGCGTGGATGAAGCACAACATGGCAAGGCGGCGATGGATGCCGGCGGCGTCGAATTGCCGTTTCCGGCTCGCGCGCTCATGCGGGCCGTCTCCAAAGTCATGATGCGTACCGCCTATTACATCTAGTAAGAAAGACGTTTGATTAATCCGATTCAAAGTGGGACGGCGCAACGCGCGCCGTCCGCTCCAGTTGTCTGAAACGCCAGCAAACACCTTCCGAACACCCTTCAAGACCGCTTAGATTCCACGCGCCCCCGTACTTTTCACGTATCACCTTCACAAGTTGCACTAGCTCATTCATTTATAACGGTTTTCCGTTTTATACCAGACGTGAACGAGTCGCGCTAAGTCCTTGTTCTAACAAACAAAATTCGCTCGAAAAGCACGTATCTCCCTTGACCCCCGTTTGGCGTTCCTCTAAAGTGGGAGACAGTGTGAGAAAGTGTATTTTTGTGTGATCTCGCGAATGGTTTGCGGTAGATTTTCACGGATCCGGCGGGCGGCGCAAACGCGTCGTAAGAGCGACAGAGTGCATGGGACCGGAGTAAGCGCTAAAGCTCCAACTCCGGTCGACAGGGGAGAGCGAAGTGTTCCAAGGGGTGTCGGCGCTTACGCTCGATGCGAAAGGGCGGATGTCTATTCCCTCTCGGTATCGGGATGCGCTGCAAACACAGGCAGAGGGCCGAGTGACGATCACCAAGCACCCGGACGGCTGCCTGTTGCTCTTTCCGCGCCCGGAGTGGGAAATCTTTCGCGACAAGGTCGACAAGCTCCCCATGAACGCGACTTGGTGGAAACGCATTTTTCTCGGCAATGCAATGGATGTGGAAATGGACGGCGCAGGGCGTGTGCTCGTGTCGTCGGAGTTGCGCACGGCCGGTGGGCTGGAAAAAGAAGTGACCTTGCTGGGCATGGGTCGTCACTTCGAGCTGTGGGATGCACAAACATACGCCGCGAAGGAAGCGGCGGCAATGGCCGAGGGCATGCCCGACGCCTTGAAAGATTTCACGTTCTGATCGCGGTTTACATTTTACATATATGGCATCTGCGATGGGAAACGAGTTGCAGCATCGCACGGTGCTGCTGGATGAAGCGGTCGAGGCGCTGGTTACGCGCACCGACGGCACGTATGTGGACGGTACGTTCGGGCGCGGCGGTCATAGCCGTCTGGTGCTGGAGAAGCTGGGTGAGGCGGGGCATCTGATCTCGTTCGACAAAGACCCGCTCGCCATCGCCACGGCGCAGCAGATCACCGATCCGCGCTTCGGCATCGTGCACGAGAGTTTTGCTTCACTGCGCACCGCGATGGCGGAGCGCGGAGTTGGACGGGTGTCGGGTGTGTTGCTGGATCTGGGCGTGTCGTCGCCGCAAGTCGACGATCCGGAGCGGGGCTTCAGCTTCCGCGCCGATGGCCCGCTCGACATGCGAATGGACCCGACGCGCGGCGAGTCTGCCGCTGACTGGCTGGCGCGGGCCACGGTGCAGGAATTGACGGAGGTGATACGAGATTATGGGGAAGAACGGTTTGCTTTTCAGATTGCAAAGGCGCTTGTTGCTCGCCGGGCAAAGTCCGACCCTCTTGGGCCTCTCGTCACCACGGGCGAGCTTGCCCAAATCGTGGCAAACGTCGTCAAAACCCGTGAGAAGGGCAAGGATCCGGCAACCCGCACCTTTCAAGCTATACGGATTCACATCAATCAAGAGCTTGCGGAGCTGCAAGTCGTTTTAGAAGCAGCGTTGTCGCTGTTGGAGCAAGGGGGGCGGCTGGTGGTCATCAGCTTTCATTCGCTCGAGGGCCGGATCATCAAGCGTTTCATGCAGGCACACGCCAGTGCGCCCGCGGTGGATCGCCGTCTGCCGATTCGTGCAGTCGACCTGCCGAGCCCTCCGCTCAAAATCATTGGCCGTGTGTTCGCGAGCGAGGCTGAAGTTGCCGCGAACCCGCGCGCCTGTTCTGCCGTGATGCGCGTGGCGGAGCGGATTGCACCATGAATCGCCTCAATATCTTCTTGCTGATAATCGTGATGGGTTGCGCCTTGTCCGTCGTCAATGCTACCAATCAGCAGCGGCAGATCTTCATACAGTTGCAGCGCGCTCAATCGCAGGAGCGTCAGCTGCAGCAGGACTATTCGCAACTTCAATATCAGCAGAGCGCGCTGTCCAAAACCTCGCGCATCGAGCAGATCGCAACCGACTTGCTGAAGATGCAATCGGTCACCACGGGGCGCACGCAATACCTGACGCTCGACCTAGGCGCGGCCAAAGCTGACGACGCGCCTATTCCTACATCCGGCCCCTCCTCGGCACCGGCAGCGAGCCGTCGCGGAGGCGTGCGATGAAAAAATCGTCGGCTCGCAAGAGTGTTGCCTTCTCTGCCAATCCGATTCTCTCGGTACGTCTGCCGATGTGGCGCTCCAAGCTCATCGTGTTCCTGCTGTTCATGGCGTTCGTCGCGCTGGCTGGGCGCGCGCTCTGGATTCAGGGTCCGGGCAAAGCGTTCTATCAGAAGCAGGGCGAAATCCGCTATCAGCGCCGGCTCGAACTGCCCGCTACGCGCGGCAAGATTCTCGACCGTAACGGCCTCGTACTCGCCACGAGTCTGCCAGTGCGCGCCATCTGGGCGATTCCCGAATCGGTGCCGGACGACCTCGGCGCGGACAAGCTCACGTCGCTCGGCAAGCTGCTCGGCATAACCAACAAGGAACTGCGCACGAAGCTGTCGGAAGACAAGAACTTCGTCTACGTGAAGCGCCAGGTGCCGGTGGATATTGCGGACGAGGTGAAAGCGCTCGACATTCCCGGCATCTACGCGCGCGACGAATACAAGCGCTTCTATCCGGAAGGCGAGATCACGGCTCACCTGATTGGCTTCACGAACGTGGAAGACGAAGGTCAGGAAGGCGTCGAACTTGGCGACCAGAAACTGCTCGCCGGTATGTCGGGCAGCCGCCGCGTGATCAAGGACCGCATGGGCCACATCATCGAGGACGTGGACGAGCAGGTCGTGCCGCACAACGGCCGGGACGTGGACCTGTCGATCGACAGCAAGATCCAGTACATCGCCTACACGAACCTGAAGGCGGCGGTCGAAAAGTCTAAGGCGAAAGCGGGCGCGGCCATGGTGATCGACGTGCGTACCGGCGAAGTGCTGGCGCTCGTCAACTATCCGACGTACAACCCGAACGACCGTTCGCACCTCACGGGCGACCAGCTGCGCAACCGCATTCTCACCGACACGTTCGAGCCAGGTTCGATCATGAAGCCGTTCACGGTTTCGCTCGCGCTCGACCTGCACCGCGTGACGCCGTCTACACTGATTGATACGGGCGGCGGCCGTTTCGTGCTTAACGGCGCGCCGATTACCGACGACAGCGCGTTCGGCGTGCTGACCGTGGGTGGCGTGATCCAGAAGTCGAGCAACATCGGCGCGACCAAGATCGCGATGCAGCTCAAGCCCGAAGAGATGTGGAGCATGTACACCAGCATTGGTCTCGGCCTCGCGCCGAAGGTCGGCTTTCCAGGCGCGGCGGCGGGACGTCTGCGTCCGTGGAAGAGCTGGCGTCGTATCGAGCAGGCCACCATGTCGTACGGCTACGGTCTGTCGGTGTCGCTGTTCCAGTTGGGCCGCGCCTACACGGCGATCGCGCACGACGGCCAGATCATGCCGGTGTCGATCTTCCGCACGCCGAACGATCAGCCGGCTACGGGCCCGCAAATCTTCTCGCCCACTACCGCCCGCGAAGTGCGCGCCATGCTCGAAACCGTGACGGCGCCGGGCGGCACGTCGCCCGATGCGGCGGTGCCGGGCTACCGCGTCGGCGGCAAGAGCGGCACGGCGTACAAGCACGATCCGCACGGCTACGATCACTCGAAGTACCGCGCGTCGTTCGTCGGCATGGCACCGATGCCGAATCCACGCATCGTGGTGGCCGTTTCGGTCGACGAACCAACGGCAGGCAGCCACTTCGGCGGTCAGGTGTCGGGTCCGGTGTTCTCGGGCATCGTTGGCGATACGCTGCGCTCGCTGAACGTGCCGCCGGATATGCTGGTCAAGCAGATGGTGGTGTCGGACGATTCCGCGCCGACTACACCGGCTACGCCCGCCGCGCCATCGCAAGTGAAAAAGCTGTCCACCACGGCCAGCGTGAAGAAGCTGATGATCTCCGCCAACGCAAAGAGCCATCCGGGAGTCGTGCGATGAGCGCGTTGCGCAAGCAGCATCCGGCGCAACGGCAGATCGCCGACGCACTCACCTGGCTGCGCGCCCACGTGCAGCCAGGCGCGCATCTGCACGCCGATACGCGCTCGCTCGCAGTAGGCGACGCCTTCTTTGCCTACGCCGTGGATGGCGCGGACAACCGTCCGTTCATCAGCGGTGCAATCGAACGTGGCGCGACCGCGGTGCTCGTGCAGCCCGAGGGTTTCAGCGGCGCGATCGATCCGTCCACTATGCTGGCCGTACCGGCCTTGAACGAACTCGCCGGCTCGATCGCGAGCGGCTGGTATCAGGGTCCGAGCGACGCCATGCTCGCAATCGGCGTCACCGGCACGAACGGCAAGACCTCGTGCAGCCAGTGGATTTCCGCGGTGCTCACCGCGCTCGGCACGCGCTGCGCGATCATCGGTACGCTGGGCACCGGCTTGCCCGGCCAGCTCGTGCACACCGGTTTCACCACGCCCGACGCGCCGCAGCTTCAGCGCAGTCTTGCGCAACTGCGCGATGCGGGCGCGAAGGCGGTCGCGATGGAAATGTCGTCGCACGCGCTGCATCAGGGACGCATGAACGGCACGTCGTTCGACATCGCGGTTTTCACGAATCTCACGCAAGACCATCTCGACTACCACGGCACGTTCGAAGCCTATGAAGCGGCGAAAGCGCGTCTTTTCGCTTGGCCCGGCCTGCGCGCGGCGGTGATCAATCGCGACGATGCAGCGGGCCGCCGCCTGCTGGAAAGCACGAAAGGCCACGTGCGCACCATCGCCTACGGTCTCGAAGGCGCGCTCGACGATACGCCTGCCGCCGACGCAGTGCTGCTCGCATCGAACGTTCGCGCCACGGCAACGGGCACGGCGTTTCACCTGAACACGTCGGAATGGGGCGAGGCCGAGGTCGAAGTGCAAACGCTCGGCGCGTTCAACGTGAGCAATCTGCTCGGCGTGCTTGGCACGTTGCTCGCCGCGGGCGTGCCGTTCTTCGCGGCGCTCGCCGAACTGTCGAAACTGGAATCGGTGAACGGCCGCATGCAACGCCTTGGCGGCCGTCTGCAAAACGACGAACCGCTCGTCGTGATCGATTACGCGCACACGCCGGATGCGCTCGAAAAAACGCTCGAAGCGCTGCGCCCGATGGCGAGCGCGCGCGGCGGCGAACTCATCTGCATGTTCGGCTGCGGCGGCGACCGCGATGCCACCAAGCGTCCGCTGATGGGCGCGATCGCCGAAAAGCTCGCGGACGGTGTGGTCGTGACGAGCGACAACCCGCGCAGCGAAGATCCGCAATCCATCGTCGAGCAAATCTCGGCAGGAATGAAAGACGCGCCGAAAGCCCGTCGCATTGAAGATCGCGCGAGCGCGATCCTGCAGGCGATTCGCGGCGCGGCGCGCGAAGACGTCATCGTGCTGGCCGGCAAGGGGCACGAAGCAACACAGGAAATCATGGGCAAGAAACGCGCTTTCTCCGATCAGGACCACGCTCGCCTCGCGCTCGCTGCGCGTACTACGCACGCACGTGGAGGTGGCGAATGAGCGCGCAAGGTAAAGGCATGTTCTCGCTGCGTGAAGCCGCTGCGTTGATCGACGGCGCAACTGTGCTTGGCGACGACTCGGTTACGTTCGAACGCGTTTCTACGGACAGCCGCAGCGCCGGCCCCGGCGATCTGTTCATCGCAATCAAGGGCGACCGCTTCGACGCGCACGACGTCCTGCCCGACGTCGCCGCACGCAACGTCACGGTGGTGCTGGTTACGCGTACGCCGCAGGACTGGAGTGTCCCTGCGTTGCGCGTCACGGATACGCGTGTCGGTCTCGGCGCTATCGCACGCGGCTGGCGCCACAAGTTCAGCATGCCGCTCGTCGCGGTAACGGGCAGCAACGGCAAGACCACGGTGAAGGAAATGATCGCGTCGATCTTTGCCGCCGCAGTCGGCACCGACGCGCGTCTCGCCACCATGGGCAACTTCAACAACGACATCGGTCTGCCGCTCACGCTCTTCCGTCTGCACGCCGCGCACAAACTCGCGGTCGTGGAACTCGGCATGAATCATCCGGGCGAAACGTCGCTGCTCGCGAAAATCGCCGAGCCGACGGTGGCCGTGGTCAACAACGCGCAGCGCGAACACCAGGAATTCATGGCGACGATCGAAGCCATTGCGCTCGAACACGCCAGCGTGATTCACGCACTGTCGCCGGAAGGTGTCGCCGTGTTCCCCGCCGACGACGCCTACGCGAGCATCTGGCACGTGGCCGCCGCCGGCAACCGCATCATGGACTTCGCGCTGAATTCGACGGAGCGCATCACCGAAGCGGCCGTCACCGGCACGTTCACGGGCAACGTGCTCAGCATCAGTTCGCCGGCAGGCAAGATCGACGTCGCGCTGCAGGTGCTCGGCAACCACAATGCGCACAACGCGCTCGCGGCAACGGCGGCTGCGCTCGCAGCAGGCGTGCCGCTCGACGCGATCAAATGCGGTCTGGAATCGTTCGGCGCAGTGAAGGGCCGTCTGCAGGTGAAGCAGGCCGCGCTCGGCTCGCTCGCCGGCGCCACCGTGATCGACGACACGTACAACGCCAATCCCGATTCCATGCGTGCCGCCATCGACGTGCTCGCATCGTGCGCGTCGCCGCGCGTGCTGGTGATGGGCGACATGGGCGAAGTCGGCGACAACGGTCCCGAATTTCATCGCGAAATTGGCGCGTACGCCAAGGAACGCGGTATCGACGCACTGTATGCAATGGGCGACGCCTCGCGCGACGCCTGCAACGCATACGGCGCGGGCGCGCATCGCGTGGCCGACGTTGGCACGCTGGTCGCGCAATTGCAGCAGGCCGGTTTCGGCGCGGCTGCAACGCTTCTCGTGAAAGGCTCGCGTTTCATGCAGATGGAACGCGTGGTGGACGCCATAACGAGTCCACAACCCAACGCAGCGGGCCACGCGCCCGCCGCACATTGAAATAGAAGGACCGAAGTATGCTACTGGCACTGGCGCAATGGCTGCAGAATGACGCAAGCTTCTTGCGCGTGTTCAGTTATCTGACATTCCGTGCGGTGATGGCCACCATCACCGCGCTGCTGATCGGGCTCGTCTGTGGCCCGGCGGTGATCCGCAAGCTGACCGCGATGAAGGTCAGCCAGGCTGTTCGTAAAGACGGTCCGCAATCGCACCTCGTCAAGTCGGGTACGCCGACCATGGGCGGCGTGCTGATTCTGCTCGGCATCGCTGTCGCTACGCTGCTGTGGGCCGATCTGACCAATCGTTTCATCTGGATCGTGATGCTCGTCACGTTCGGCTTCGGCGTGATCGGCTGGGTCGACGATTACCGCAAGGTGGTCTACAAGGACCCGCGCGGCATGTCGTCGCGCGAAAAGTATTTCTGGCAATCGGTGATCGGTCTTTTCGCCACCGTGTACCTCGCGTTCAGCGTGTCCGAGGCAAGCAACGTGTGCGTGTTCGACCTGTTCATGGCGTGGGTGAAGAGTGGCCTCTCGATGGGCCTGCCCGTGCGCGCCGACCTGATGCTGCCGTTCGTGAAGTCGATCAGCTATCCGCTCGGCGTGTGGGGCTTCATCGTGCTGACGTATCTCGTGATCGTCGGTGCGAGCAACGCGGTCAATCTCACGGACGGTCTCGACGGTCTCGTCATCATGCCGGTCGTGCTGGTGGGCGCATCGCTCGGCGTGTTCGCGTATGTGATGGGCAGCTCGGTCTATTCGAAATACCTGCTGTTTCCGCATATCGCGGGAGCGGGCGAACTGCTGATTTTCTGTTCGGCCATGGGCGGCGCGGGGCTCGCGTTCCTCTGGTTCAACACGCACCCGGCACAGATGTTCATGGGCGACGTCGGCGCGCTCGCGCTCGGCGGCGCACTCGGCACGGTCGCGGTGATCGTGCGTCAGGAAATCGTGCTGTTCATCATGGGCGGCATTTTCGTCGCGGAGACGCTCTCCGTGATGCTGCAGGTCACGTGGTTCAAATTCACCAAGCGTCGTTTCGATGAAGGCAGGCGCCTCTTCAAGATGGCGCCGCTGCATCACCATTTCGAATTGTCTGGATGGAAGGAAACGCAGGTGGTCGTGCGCTTCTGGATCATCACGTTGATGTTGTGTCTCTTCGGTTTGTCCACGCTCAAGTTGCGTTAAGCAGGTATTAGGGGAAGCAGGCGATGTTTGGCGAGAAGTTTCGGGATCGGCAAAAGCCGATGGTGCTCGTGCTCGGACTGGGTGAATCCGGTCTCGCAATGGCGCGCTGGTGCGCGCGGCACGGCTGTCGGCTGCGTGTGACCGATACGCGTGAAGCGCCGCCGAATCTGCCCGTGCTCGAAGCGCATGGTGTCGACGCCGATTTCGTCGGCGGCCCGTTCTCGCCCGTGCTGCTCGAAGGTATCGAACTGGTGGCGATCAGCCCCGGTTTGTCGCCGCTCGCCGCCGATCTGCTGCCGCTGATTTCCGCCGCGAAAGAGCAGGGCATTCCGGTGTGGGGCGAACTCGAATTCTTCGCGCAGGCGCTGCGCACGCTCGGCGAAAGCGGCTACGCGCCGAAGGTCGTGGCGATCACCGGCACCAACGGCAAGACCACCACCACGAGCCTGACGGGCCTGCTGTGCGAGCGTGCCGGCAAGAAGGTTGCGGTGGCCGGCAACATCAGCCCGGCATTGCTCGACAAACTCGCCGAATCGATCGACAACACCGCGTTGCCCGACGTCTGGGTGCTCGAACTGTCGAGTTTCCAGCTCGAAACCGCGCACACCTTCGAACCGGATGCGGCGGCCGTACTCAACATCACGCAAGATCACCTCGACTGGCACGGCGGCCTCGACGCCTACGCCGCCGCGAAGGGCCGCATCTTCGGCACGCGCACCGTGCGCGTTCTGAACCGCGAGGATGTGCGCGTGATTGCGCTCGCGCCGGCGGAATCGAGCGAAGCGGACATCGTCACGTTTGGCGTGAACGAGCCTAAGAACGACGGCGACTACGGTCTGCTGCGCGATAACGGCATGATCTGGCTCGTCGAAGCGCACGACCGCGACGCGAGCGACGAACCCACGCCAAAGCGCCACCGCAAGAACGAAACCATCACGCCGCCGGACATCGCGCTGAAGCGTCTGATGCCCGCCGACGCATTGCGCATCCGCGGTCTGCACAACGCCGCGAACGCACTGGCCGCGTACGCGCTCGCGCGTGCGGTCGATCTGCCGGGCGCGCTTCTCCTGCACGGTCTGCGTGAATATCGCGGCGAGCCGCATCGCGTGGAACTGATCGCGTCGATCGAAGGCGTCGATTACGTGGACGACAGCAAGGGCACCAACGTCGGCGCAACCGTGGCCGCGCTGGACGGCCTTGCGCAACGCGTCGTGCTGATCGCAGGCGGCGACGGCAAGGGCCAGGATTTCGAGCCGCTCGAAGCGCCGGTCACGCGCTGGTGCCGCGCGGTCATGCTGATTGGCCGCGACGCGCCGCAAATTCGCGCGGCGCTCGCCGACAGCGGCATCGCGATCACCGATCACGCCACGCTCGAAGAAGCCATGCGTGCGGCCACCGCGCTCGCCGAGCCGGGCGACGCCGTGCTGCTCTCGCCGGCGTGCGCGAGCTTCGACATGTTCAAGGGTTACGCACACCGCGCGGAAGTGTTCCGCAGCACGGTAGAAGACATCGCGGCCAAACGGGGGACGATAATATGAGCTGGTCAGAACGTTTCGGCTCGCGCCAGGTGGCTGCTGGCGACGCGGGCGTAGCAGTAGGCGGCGCAGCGCGCGCTTCGGGCCACTTGGGCGGCAGCGGTCTCGCGAGCGCCGTCAACGGCGTGCGTCCGCTGCGCTCGCGCATGCTCGACTACGATCACTCGCTGCTGTGGGTGGTCGTGGCGCTGCTCGGCCTCGGCGTCGTGATGGTGTACTCGGCGTCGATCGCGATGCCTGATTCGCCCAAGTACGCGTCGTATCGCGATTACGCGTTTCTCGTGCGGCAGATTCTGTACGTGTTCCTCGGCGGCGTGATTGGCATCGTGGTGTTTCGTATTCCCATTTCCACGTGGGACAAATACGCGCCCAAGCTCTTTCTGCTGGCGCTCGCCGCGCTGGTGGTCGTGCTGATTCCGCACGTCGGTAAGGGCGTGAACGGCGCGCGCCGCTGGATTCCGCTCGGCATCACGAACATGCAGCCGTCGGAGATCATGAAACTCGCGGTGACGATCTACGCGGCGAACTACACGGTGCGCAAGCAGGAATACATGCACAGCTTCGCCAAAGGCTTCCTGCCGATGGCGGTGGCTGTGGGTCTCGTCGGTGCGTTGCTGCTGCTCGAACCGGACATGGGCGCGTTCATGGTGATCGCGGCGATTGCGATGGGCGTGTTGTTCCTCGGCGGCGTGAACGGCAAGCTCTTCGGCGGCCTCGTGGCTACGGCAGTGGGCACGTTCAGCCTGCTGGTGTGGGCGTCGCCGTGGCGTCGTGAGCGGATTTTCGCGTACCTAGATCCGTGGGACGACCGTTACGCGCAAGGCAAGGCTTATCAGTTGACGCACTCGCTGATCGCATTCGGTCGCGGAGAATGGTTCGGCGTGGGCCTCGGCGGCAGCGTCGAAAAGCTCAACTACCTGCCGGAAGCTCACACCGACTTCATCCTCGCGGTGATTGGCGAAGAACTGGGTTTTGTCGGCGTGATGGTCGTGATCCTGATGTTCTGCTGGATCGTGCGCCGCTCGTTCGAAATCGGCCGTCAGGCACTCGCGCTCGACCGCACGTTTGCGGGCCTCGTGGCGAAGGGCGTCGGTATCTGGTTCGGCGCGCAGACCTTCATCAACATGGGCGTGAACCTCGGCCTGTTGCCGACCAAAGGTCTTACGCTGCCGCTCGTCAGCTACGGCGGCTCGGGCATCTTGCTGAACTGCGTCGCGGTGGCCGTGCTGCTGCGCGTGGATTATGAAAATCGCGTGCTGCTGCGTGGAGGGAAGGTATGACCTTTTTGCCGCAACGCACGCTGATGGTGATGGCCGCTGGTACCGGGGGACACGTGTTCCCGGGGCTCGCGGTCGCTCATCTAATGCAGGCGTGGGGCTGGAAGGTCGTATGGCTCGGCAATCCCGCGGGCATGGAAGCGACGCTCGTGCCGAAGCACGGCATCCCGATGGAATACGTGCGCTTCGGCGGACTGCGCGGCAAAGGTTTGAAGACCAAGCTGATGCTGCCACTCAATCTGCTATGCGCGTGCACGCAAAGTCTTTCGGTGCTGCGTCGTGTGAAGCCGGACGTCGTGCTCGGCATGGGCGGTTACATCACGTTCCCGGCAGGACTTGTGACCGCACTGAGCGGCCGTCCGCTGGTGCTGCACGAACAGAATTCGATCGCGGGTCTTGCGAACAAGGTGCTCGCGAAACTCGCCAAACGCGTGCTCGTCGCGTTCCCGAATGCGCTGCCGCACGGCGAATGGACAGGAAACCCGATTCGGGCGGAACTTGTGCGCTCAATTGCACCCAAAACACGCTACGCACAACGCATCGGTCCGCTGAACGTGCTCGTGGTGGGCGGCAGTCTCGGCGCAGCCGCGCTGAACGAAGTGGTGCCGCGCGCCGTCGCGCTGCTCGCGCCGAACGAGCGGCCGCGCATCGTGCATCAGGCGGGTGCGAAACATATCGAGGCGCTGCGCGAGAACTACGCGGCGGCGGGTTTGCAAACGGGTTCGGACGTCGAACTCATGCCGTTCATCGACGACATGACGAGCGCATACGAAAAGGCTGATCTCGTGATCTGCCGTTCGGGCGCGATGACGGTGTCGGAGATTTCGGCGGTAGGCGTGGCGGCGTTTTTCGTGCCGTTCCCGTATGCAGTAGACGATCACCAGACAACCAATGCAGCGTTTCTCGCCGACAACGGCGCGGCGCTGGTCGTGCAGCAACGCGATCTGTCGGTAGAGACCCTCGCCGACTGGTTGCGCAGCCAGACGCGGGAGACCCTCGCGGACATGGCGGAGCGTTCGCGCTCGCTCGCGAAACCCGACGCCACGGAACAGGTCGCGCAGATTTGCGCGACCGTGGCGGGTTCGATTTCGGGCGCGAGCCCAGAAGGAAAGCAATGAAACATATCGTCAAACACATTCACTTTGTCGGCATCGGCGGTGTCGGCATGAGCGGCATCGCGGAGGTGCTGGTCATCCTTGGCTATCAGGTGAGTGGCTCGGATCTGTCGAGCAATGCCGTAACCGATCGCCTCGCCAAACTCGGCGCGCGTATCGCGATCGGTCATGAGGCAGAGAACATCGAAGGCGCGAATGCCGTGGTGGTGTCCACGGCCGTGCGTAGCGACAACCCGGAAGTGCTGGCCGCGCGTCATCGCCGTATTCCGATCGTGCCGCGCGCGGTGATGCTCGCGGAACTGATGCGCCTGAAGCAGGGCATTGCGATCGCCGGCACGCATGGCAAGACCACGACCACGTCGCTCGTTGCGAGCGTGCTGGCCGCAGGCGGACTCGATCCGACCTTCGTGATCGGCGGTCGTCTCATCAGCGCGGGCGCGAATGCGCGGCTCGGCACGGGCGATTTCATCGTGGCCGAAGCGGACGAGTCGGATGCGTCGTTCCTGAATCTGTTCCCGGTGATCGAAGTCATTACGAACATCGACGCCGATCACATGGACACATACGGTCACGACTTCGCGCGTCTGAAGCAGGCGTTCATCGAATTCACGCACCGTCTGCCGTTTTACGGTATCGCGGTGCTGTGCGTGGACGATCCGAACGTGAAGGAAATCCTGCCGTTCGTCTCGAAGCCGATCATCCGTTACGGCTTTGCGCCCGACGCGCAGGTGCGCGCGGTGAACGTGAAGGCGCTCGACGGCAAGATGCATTTCACGGCAATGCGCGAAGACGCGGCGCCGATCGACATCGTGCTGAACCTGCCCGGCGAACACAACGTGCAGAACGCTTTGGCCGCCATTGCAATTGCGACTGAACTTGAAGTGAAAGATGCCGATATCCAGCGAGCGCTGGCAGATTTCAACGGCGTCGGCCGGCGTTTTCAACGCTATGGCGAAGTGCCGGTCGTGTCGGAAGGAAAAACGGCGGGCGAGTACACACTGGTCGACGATTACGGTCATCACCCGGTGGAAATGGCGGCAACCGTCGCGGCCGTGCGCGGTGCATTCCCGGGCCGTCGTTTCGTGCTCGCATTCCAACCGCACCGCTTCACGCGCACGCGCGACTGTTTCGAAGACTTCGTGAAAGTGCTCTCGACAGTCGATGTACTCGTGCTGACCGAAGTCTATTCGGCGGGCGAAGCGCCGATCGTCGCCGCAGACGGCCGCGCACTTGCGCGCGCGCTGCGGGTGGCGGGAAGGGTCGAGCCGGTATTTGTCAATACGGTGGATGAAGTGCCGGACGCGCTTGCAGCAGTGGTGCGCGACGGCGATGTGGTGATCACGATGGGCGCGGGTTCGATCGGCGGAGTGCCGGGTCGCCTCGCTCAGGAAACGAAGGTGTGAGATGAGCAGTATTCAATCGGATCAATTCGAGAAACGATTCGGCAAGGTTGCCGTGCTGCTCGGCGGCGTGTCCGCCGAGCGCGAAGTGTCGCTGACGTCGGGACGTCTCGTGCTGCAGGCGCTGTGCGATGCGGGCGTCGACGCTCATCCGTTCGATCCGGCCGAGCGTCCGCTCGCCGAACTGAAGGCGGAAGGTTTCGATCGCGCGTTCATTGCGCTGCATGGCGGTTACGGCGAGAACGGCCAGATTCAGGGCGCGCTCGACTTCTACGGCATCAAGTACAACGGCAGCGGCGTGCTCGGCTCGGCGCTCGGTCTCGACAAGTTCCGCACGAAGCTCGTGTGGCAACAACTCGGCATTCCGACGCCACTGTTCGAAGCCGTGTTCCGCGGCGACGACTACGAAGCGCGCTCGAAAGACATCGTCGCGAAGCTCGGTCTGCCGCTCTTCGTGAAGCCGGCGAGCGAAGGTTCGAGCGTGGCCGTCATCAAGGTAAAGACGGCCGAGGCATTGCCGGCGGCGCTCGTCGAAGCGGCGAAGTACGACCGGATCATTGTGGTGGAAAAGAGTATCGAAGGCGGCGGCGAATATACGGCGTGTATCGCGGGCGACCTTGATCTGCCGGTGATCCGCATCGTGCCCGCCGGCGAGTTTTACGACTATCACGCGAAGTACATCGCCAACGACACGCAGTATCTGATTCCGTGCGGTATCGCGCCGGACGAGGAAAAGCGTCTGAAGGTGCTGGCGCGCCGCGCGTTCGACGTACTCGGCTGCACCGACTGGGGCCGCGCCGACTTCATGCTCGACGCGCAGGGCAACCCGTATTTCCTCGAAGTGAACACGGCGCCTGGCATGACCGATCACTCGCTGCCGCCGAAAGCAGCGCGCGTGGTGGGCATCAGCTATCAGGATCTGGTGGTCGGCGTGTTGGCGCTGACCCTGAAGGACTAATTGCGACACTAACCGGGGCGACCCGAAAGCAACAACATGTGGAACAACGTTCGCCAGCTCAATTTCGCCGCCAACGCATTGCATGCGTTTCTGGTGCTCGTGCTGTTGGCGGCAGGCGGTTACTGGCTGATCCAGCGTCCGAGCTTCGCGCTGCGCGAAATCAGGATCGACGGCGATACGGAGCACATCAATTCGCCGACGGTGCGCGCGGGTGTGGTCGGGCGTTTGAAGGGCAACTTTTTCACGATGGATCTCGACGTCGCACGTCAGGCGTTCGAGCAGATGCCGTGGGTGCGTCACGCGAGCGTGCGGCGCGTCTGGCCGAATGCGCTGGCTGTCACGCTGGAGGAGTACAAACCGCTGGGAACGTGGGGCAGTGATCAGCTCGTGAGCGTGGACGGCGAACTGTTCACGGCGAATCAGGGCGAGCTCGAAGAAGAACTGCCCGCGTTCGACGGTCCGGATGGAACGGCGAAGGAAGTCGTCGCGCGGTATCACGATTTCCAGAAGTGGTTTGCGCCTTTGGGCGCGACGCCGGGAGAAGTGACGCTGTCGCCGCGTTATGCATGGACGGTGAAGCTCTCGAACGGCACGCAGATCGAACTTGGACGCGAACGCAATCAGGACACGCTGCTCGACCGCAGCAAACGTCTGACAGCGGCGTGGAACACGGTGACGCAACGTTGGGGGAATGAAATCGAATATGCGGACTTGCGCTATCCGAACGGCTTCGCGATTCGTGCCGCTGGCATGCGCTTCATCAGCGAACCCGACAAGGGCAAGAAGTAAACGGACATCACACACAATGAGTAAAGACTATAAAGATCTGCTGGTCGCCCTCGACATCGGGACGTCGAAGGTCGTGGCCATCGTCGCCGAATTGAAAGGCGAGGGTCACTACGAGGTGATCGGCCTCGGCCAGAGCGAATCGAAGGGGCTCAAGAAAGGTGTGGTGGTGAACATCGAAGCCACCGTGCAGTCCATTCAACGTGCGCTCGAAGAAGCCGAGCTGATGGCCGACTGCAAGATCACGAACGTGTTCACCGGCATTGCCGGCAGCCATATCCGCAGCTTCAATTCGAGCGGCATGGTCGCGATCAAGGAGAAGGAAGTCACGCAGGCCGACGTGGCGCGTGTGATCGAAACGGCGAAGGCGATCAACATCCCGACCGATCAGCAGGTGCTGCATATCCTGACGCAGGAATTCATCATCGACGGCCAGGAAGACGTGCGCGAGCCGATCGGCATGAGCGGCATTCGCCTCGAAGTGAAGGTGCATATCGTCACCGGCGCGGTGAGCGCGGCGCAGAACATCGTCAAGTGTGTGCGCCGCTGCGGGCTCGAAGTGAACGATCTGATTCTGCAGCCGCTCGCGTCGTCGCTCGCGGTGCTGACGGAAGACGAGAAGGAACTCGGCGTGGTGCTGGTGGACATCGGCGGCGGCACGACGGACATCGCGATTTTCAGCGAAGGCGCGATCCGTCATACGGCCGTGATTCCGATTGCCGGCGACCAGATCACGAGCGACATCGCGATGGCGCTGCGCACGCCCACGCCGGACGCGGAAGACATCAAGGTGGATTACGGCATCGCCAAGCAGGCGCTGGCCGATCCGGACGAAATGATCGAAGTGCCGGGTCTCGGCGAGCGCGGTCCGCGCACGCTGTCGCGCCAGGCGCTGGCGGCGGTGGTCGAGCCGCGTGTCGAAGAACTGTTTTCGTTCGTGCAGCAGGTGGTGCGCGAGTCGGATTACGAGGAACTGCTGAGTTCCGGCGTGGTGCTCACGGGCGGCGCGTCGATGATGCTCGGCATGGTCGAACTGGGTGAAGACATCTTCCTAAAGCCGGTGCGTATCGGCGTGCCGGAATACGCGGGCGGTCTTGCGGATGTCGTGCGCAATCCGCGTTACTCGACGGCGATGGGTCTGCTCGTCGAAGGACGCTCGCAACGCATGCGCGGTCGCAAGGTCGCGGTGCAGTCCGGTTCGATGGGACGGGTGTTCACGCGCATGAAGGACTGGTTCCTCGGCAACTTCTAACGGATTCGCTTTACCGCTGTACCGAACGGATTTTGGAAAACTCACGCCGGTGCCGGCGGCGCGGCGCGCGACAGGGGTTGCCCGATCTCCTGCCGAATAACGGCCGAAGTGGCTGTAATTTTTATCTTGACGGAGGCATCATGGATTTCCAAATGCTGGAAACCGAAACGAACGGCACCATCATCAGGGTGGTCGGAGTAGGCGGCGCTGGCGGCAATGCTGTTCAGCACATGATCAACAAAGGCGTGCAAGGCGTCGACTTCATCGTGATGAACACGGACGCGCAGGCTCTGTCGCGTTCGCGCGCAACCGCGGTGATCCAGTTGGGCAACACGGGTTTGGGCGCTGGCGCCAAGCCGGAAATGGGCCGCGCGGCAGCGGAAGAAGCACGTGAGCGTATCTCCGACGCACTGCGCGGTGCGCACATGGTCTTTATCACCGCAGGCATGGGCGGCGGCACGGGCACGGGCGCAGCACCCGTGGTCGCGCAGATCGCCAAGGAAATGGGTATCTTGACCGTTGGCGTGGTCAGCAAGCCGTTCGAATTCGAAGGCGGCAAGCGCATGCGTGTAGCAGAGGCCGGTTCGCAGCAACTGGAGGATCACGTCGACTCGCTGATCGTCGTTCTGAACGACAAGCTGTTCGAGGTGATGGGCGATGACGCCGAGATGGACAAGTGCTTCCAGTGCGCAGACGACGTTCTGAACAACGCAGTTGCCGGCATCGCGGAAATTATCAACGTCGACGGTCTGGTGAACGTCGACTTCGAAGACGTGAAGACGGTGATGGGCGAGCAGGGCAAGGCCATGATGGGCACAGCGACGGTTGCCGGTGTCGATCGTGCGCGTCTCGCCGCCGAGCAGGCTGTGGCCAGCCCGCTGCTGGAAGGTGTGGATCTGTCGGGAGCGCGTGGCGTGCTGGTGAACATTACGTCGAGCCGTTCGCTGCGTCTGTCGGAAACGCGCGAAGTGATGAACACGATCAAGAGCTACGCCGCAGACGACGCAACGGTCATCTTCGGCGCGGTGTACGATGATGCGATGGGCGCTGCGCTGCGCGTGACGGTCGTGGCAACGGGTCTCGGCCGTGCAGCGAAGAAGCAGCAATCGGCACCGATAACGTTGCTGCGCACCGGTACCGACAACCAGCCGATCAGCGCGCACGCTGCGTACGCACCGCAGTCGTCGCAAGCCAGCACGGCCGATTACGGCGCGCTGGACACGCCGGCTGTGTGGCGCACGTCGCGCGATACGGCAGCTTCGCACGTGCAGGCGCTGCAGGAAAAGGGCGTCGATACGTACGACATTCCGGCGTTCCTGCGCAAGCAGGCGGACTGAGCACGGGCAGGCTTTCGTTGCCGGGCCGGTTTCAAGGCGCTGGCGGACGAATGCACGAGCGTGGCAGGTGAACGGCGAGCAAGTCGCGTATCGTTAAAAATTCGCGATAAAGACAAGTGCCCTCTTCGGATTCGCGAAGCGGATTGGGCAGCTGTCGCCGAACGGCGGGCCATGTTGGTTAACACCACGAGGCAACGCGCAATCTTCACTGCGACACGACGACGTGCGAGCGTGCTTCGCATCGATGCAAAGGACTGAGCATGATTCAGGCAGGTGAAAAGCTACCCGACGCAACGCTCTTCGAATTCGTCGAAGACGAGCGGGCGGGTTGCACGATCGGACCTAACAGTTTCGACGTGCGCGAGCAGACGGCGGACAAACGTGCGGTGATCTTTGGATTGCCGGGCGCGTTCACGCCGACCTGTTTGGCCAAACAACCTGTTCGGCCAAACATCTACCGGGTTATGTCGAGCATGCCGCGAAGTTGCGCGCTCTCGGCATCGCCGAGATCTGGTGCGTGTCCGTCAACGACGCGTTTGTAATGGGCGGCGCGTGGGGACGCGATCAGCACGCCTCGGGCAAGGTGCGCATGATGGCGGACGGTATGCGGCTTTCACACGAGCGCTCGGTCTCGAGCAGGATTTGTCGGCGCGTGGCATGGGAATCAGTTCCCAGCGTTACGCGATGGTGGTCGACGACGGCGTGGTCAAGGCGCTGAACGTCGAGGCTGCCGGCAAATTCGAAGTTAGCGATGCAGAAAGTATTCTTGCCACGTTGAGCTAGTTATGGCGGCGTCCGACCTTCGCCTCGCCAGCACGCGAAAGCGCGTTGTGCGTGGGCAACGGTCGATAAGACGCTTTTGTGACAGGCCGTTACGCGGGCCGATGACCGGAAACGCCTCCGTTCCGGGACATCGGCCCGTCACGTTTTCCTGACGGGTACCCAGCGGGTAATGCAGCGAAACAGATTGATACGTTCCGGGCAACGACGCTACTTAGGGTATTGGAGTATAACTCGCGCTATGGAATAAAAATTCACGATTGGTATTTTCAATCGAATAGAAGGCCACCATGTTGAAGCAGCGCACTATCAAATCAATTGTCAAGACTGTTGGCATTGGCCTGCACTCCGGCCGCAAAGTCAACTTGACACTTCGCCCCGCGGTGCCGGATACTGGCATCGTGTTTTCGCGCGTGGATCTGCCCACGCCGGTAGACATTCCTGCGTCGGCGATGGCGATTGGCGATACGCGGCTCGCTTCCGTGCTCCAGAAAGACGGCGCGCGCGTCTCGACTATCGAGCATCTGATGTCGGCGTGCGCTGGGCTTGGTATCGACAATCTTTACGTCGACGTCACCGCCGAAGAAATTCCGATCATGGACGGCAGCGCAGGTTCGTTCGTGTTTCTGATTCAATCCGCCGGAATCGAAGAACAGGGCGCGGCGAAGAAATTCATCAAGGTCACCAAACCTGTCGAAATTCGCGACGGCGATAAATTCGCGCGTCTCGATACGTATTTTGGTTTTAAGCTGAAATTCACGATCGATTTCCGTCATCCGGCAGTCGATAAAACCGGCCAAGCGCTGGAAGTGGATTTTGCCAATACGTCGTATGTGCGTGAAATTGCACGTGCCCGTACCTTCGGTTTTGCGCACGAAGTGGAAATGATGCGTGAACTGGGTCTCGCGCGCGGCGGCAGCATGGACAACGCGATCGTGCTGGACGAGTACCGTATTCTGAACAACGACGGCTTGCGTTACGACGACGAGTTCGTGAAGCACAAGATGCTCGACGCGATCGGCGACCTGTATGTGGTCGGCCATCCGCTGCTGGCTTCGTACACGGCGTACAAGTCCGGCCACGGCCTGAACAACGCGCTGTTACGCGAACTGCTGGCGCACGAAGATTCATACGAAATCGTTACGTTCGACGACACGCAGAAGGCACCGCGTGGCTTCGCTTACGAAACGCAAACGGCGTTTGCATAAAGCTTCACAGGCGCGTCGAGTGAGATTTCCGAAGCGCACGCAGGAAAAGCAAGCAGCCCATCCGGGCCGCTTTTTTATGCTCAGCGATTTCTCCGATGCCGGTCCGCCATTTTCGCCAACGCTTCCTGCAACGGCGACGGCGCGAGCGATTCGCTCAGCTCGTGAAGCGCGTTCACGCCCGCAGGCGACATGCGCGCCTGCTTGATGGGCGGCGGCTCCTTCGCCGGTTGCGGGCGCACGCGAACGCGCAGCGAGTTGACCGGCCAGCCGCGCTGCTGCAGATCGAACAACAAACGCGGCTCGAGATGCCGCAGCCGCGCGGCGAGCGCGTTGTGCGCGGCGAAAAGCGCCAGCACGCCTTCCTTGATGAAGCCCGGCTCCACGCTCGTGGCCAGATAGTCCGGCAGCAATTCGCGCAGGTCCTTTTCCAGCGCCGCGATCTGCTCGACGCCGGCGCGCAGGGCCGCGAAAGCATCCGTGCGATTGAGCACTTCGGCAAACGGCTGCGGGCGGCGCATGCCGAACTGCTTGGGCTGCGGCCTTGAAAAGGAAGGAATACGGCTCATGTTTGATATGCAAGGCGTGGCCGCACCCCATGTGCGCCACGTCGCGATTGTACCGTGCGGGATGCCAGCAGAGCGCCCCCGGCGGGCACCGTCGGAGGTCGCTGCGGCGGGCTTTTCATGCCCGCCGTCGTCGCGCTGCTGACACAGGCGCACGCGGGGGCGCGTGCTAAAATGTCCAATTCGGTGCGACACGCACGCTCGTGTCCGTTGGCTCCACGTTACGGAGCATCGACTAGAGGGTTATTGAGGCGACTCGCCGAGAGGTGGAAATGACAAAGGGAACCAGACGCACGCACTCAGCGGGGTTCAAAGCCAAAGTGGCCCTGGCGGCAGTCGAGGGCGAACGCACGCTGGCCGAACTGGCGCAGCAGTTCGATGTGCATCCGAACCAGATC
>CALNWS010000071.1 GCA_940747215.1 uncultured Paraburkholderia sp.
GCGCAATCGTCCGTACACCACCCGCTCCGGCCTCGTACTGCTTAACCAGCTTCAACTGCTCACCGTGTTTCGTCATGAAAACACCCCCAAAGGTTGGATTGCTGTCCAACTTTTGGGGTGCAGTTCATTCATGCGCGCCGGTTTTTTGTGCACGTGCGCAGCGCGGCATGAGGACGTTTCCACAACCCAGCCCACACTGGTGCACATCGTGCTGCTTGGCGTTAGACTGGTAACGCGTCATGCTAAAAAAGTTGTGCGTCTTGCGGCCCGGCTGGTCAGGCATCGAATGAATTCGTCCGGGCGGGCGCGTAGCGGTACAACAAGGAGGTGACAGTATGAGAGCTTACGCTTCAAACTTTCCGCCGTTCCCACCGCCGTTGCTTCTCTCGCTTGCGCGCTCGCATCCGGCGTCATCGTGACAGCCGCACACGCTACGACGCCCATCACGGTAACGTCACAATCCGCACTCGACGGTCCGATCTGCTACACGGTGCGCGTCACGTCGAAGCAGTTCGGCAATTCGCAGGAAACGCGCACGATCCGTTCCGGCGAATCCGACGACTTCACGTGGAAGACCGTGCCGCCAGGCGGCCCGGTGCTCGCAACCGACGCGTGCCCGAACTACGCGTCGCTGCCGCTTGATACCAATGGCGCGATGATTCGGCAGACGCAGATCCGCTTCGCGCCGGTCGTTGCCAGCGACGGTACCGCGAGCGTGCAGTTGAGCTTTCAGGCGCAGATGCCGCGTGGCGTGAAGGACGTGACGAAGAGCGGCAAAACGCTCAAGTGTCCGAACGACGTCACCGTCAGCCAGATTCTGCGTTTCACGATGCCCGTGAACGGCAGCACGAAAACGCTTACGCTCAGCGACGGTACCGAAGTCGCGGTGAGCGCGAAGCGTTAGCAGCGGGCGTTGGCGTTTTCAGCGCCTTCAGTTCTCCTGGCGCGCGCTGGGAGCGCCGAGAATGAACCGTGTGCACCCATTCAGCTTGCGGAGTCGGTTCGTTCAACGAGCCGTGACGCGAGAAACCGGTGCTCGGCCGAAAAGAGCCGCCGGTAAGTCAGCAGCACGGTGCCGAGCGCCGATGCTGCCGCGATCAGAAACATAATCACGATCTGATAGCGCACCGCCTGCAAGGGAGACTGACCGGCCAGCACCTAGCCGGTCATCATGCCGGGCAGGCTCACCACGCCGACCACGGCCATCTGGTTCAGCGTCGTCGGCATCATGCCTGCCCGCACGGCTTGGCGCGCGGGCGTCTGCGCCGCTTTCCAGCACGTTGCGCCGAGTGCGAGCGCCATGTCAACGCGATCGCGCCGCGCGGTCAGTTCCTCCGTCATCCGTTCTATGCCGAGCGACACGCCGGTGAGCGTGTTGCCGAGGATCATGCCGAGAATCGGAATCGCATACTGCGGCTCGTACCATGGATGAATGCGGACTACGACGAAAAGACCCACCGTGCCCACGAGCCACGAGCTGACCCAGATCGACAGCAGACTGTCGGCCCGCTGACCCGAGTACGTGCGGCTGCCGCGATGCGCGCCCGCGAAGCCCGCGATCAGCTTCATCAGAATCATGAGCGGCAACACGACGTACCAGCGCGCATTCTGAAACACCCAGCCGAGCACGTAGCCGATCGCGAGCAGTTGTACGACGGTGCGCACGGCGGCCCACGCGAGCTTGTGTTCGAGATCGAGCTTGAGGGTGACCGACACCACGCCGTTCACCACGATCAGCAGCGCGGCAATCGCGACATCCCAGAAACTCAGGTTTTGCAGTGTCATTGGCCGAGCGCCTCGCGAGTGGAAGCGTGCGCGCTCTCATCGAGCACACCGGCCCGCATGACGAGATGCCGCTCGCTCATGCGCGCGGCTTGCGCGGGATCGTGCGAAACCCAGATCGACGCATGACGTCCGCGGTCTGTATCGAACCACGTATGCACGAGCAACTCGATCGCATGCGACGACTCGGGGTCGAGCGACGCGGTGGGTTCGTCGAGCAGCAGCACGTCGGGTGCGAATTGCAGCACGCGAATCAGCGCACAGATCTGTGCTTCGCCGCCGGAGAGTTCGCTTGCGCGCTTGCCGAGAAAGTCGCCACTGCGTCCAGCTTGCGCAGCGAGGTTCGCAGCACGCGCTCGATCGAAACTCACGTCGCGATACGCATGCAACGTGAAGGGATAACGCAGGTTGTCTTCGACGCTGCCATCGAGCAAAGCAGGCCGCTGACGAATGTACGCAACGTGCCGCCTGTAGCGCGGAATATCCATTCGCGCCACCGGCTTGCCTTGCCACTCGATGCACCCGGGCATCGAGTGGATCGAGCAACGCAAGCGCACGTCACGCGTGAGGCAGGACGCACGAAGCGTGCGCCGTCAATGCGCGTGAAGAACGACGAAGCAGGATGGAGAAGAGGCGATAGAGCGTCAAGCCGCGAGCAACGCAAACTGAATGAAACTCGACGCTCACCTCGAAACAGACAGACGCTAAGGCGTAAAACCGGTCAATGAAGCGAACGTGGAGCGGCATCGCTCGTCGCGTCCTGACGACGCACACCTCGATACGCGCCCACACGCGTGGCGCCGAATTCGGTCAGGATCCTGCCGCGCGCGCGGCTTGCGAACACGAAAAAGCCGAAGCCGTTCGCCTCATACCAGTAGCCGTCATTCTCGAGACCGTCGAGCGGCTGTTCCAGTGCGTTCGTAATCGACTCGATACAGCGGCGGCGCAATTCGGCTGCCGCAGGATAGGGCGGATGGGCGCACCGCACGCTGCAAAGGAGCACGTCGAGCCCCGGCAACACGTGTGCTTACAGAACAGGCTCGTCCTGCGCGCGAACGCGCGCAATTTTGGTGTCGAGCTGGCCGAACGGCTTGAAGTGTCGCAGTACCGCGAGGAACAACTCGTCGCCGTCCACCTTCGCGCCTACGCTTTTTCGGGAAGGACATAAAAATTCGCCTGAAAAAGAATTGCAAGAAACGCTGCGTCCTCATGCGACAACTTCCGGCTTCGCGCGCCGCACGTCGATCTTTTATGGCATACGACAAGGTCGGATTCACGGTGATTCGACGACATTACCGCCTTCACCGCTCCCGCACGAATCATGCCGAACCGCCTCGCTGCGCGCTTTCGCATCCCAGCACATTTATTTCCATTATAGACGCAGCAGGCGGCAAAAAACATTTCAGACCAGTAAAAAAGTCATTTTTGTGTGGGCAAACGCATCCACTCGTTCCTTTGAAATATCTCTGATTCACGTCGATAATGGCCCGTCCGGCTGCACTGCGTTGTGCACGGCAGTCGGCTTTCGCAAGGCTTTATCGAGCTGCCTGCGCAAGGCAGACTATGCGGGCCGCTGCGGCTTGAATGACCCTTCACGCGAACAATGATTTACCAAGGGTCTCTTGCTGATTGCAGTGCCGAGCGCGGTCGATCTGGTGCTTCTGGGCGTCGTCTTCGATACCTAGGAGCAGACGCAGGCCGCGCAGTGGGTCAACAACAGCAAGCAGATCCTTTATCAGTCGTCGGCCATCGTCGATCCGTTGCTGCGTCAGGCGGCACGGGTCCGCACCGGCATTGCCGTGGGCGACCCCGCGTTCATCGACCGTCACACCGTCTGGGTCGACGTGGGCGATTGTCTCGCGACGCTAGACACGCTCGTCGCCGATACGCCGCAGCAGGTCACGCGCGTCAGGAAAATGAAGCAGGCGATCGACGCCTATCATGCCCAGACCGTGGAAGTATCGCAGGCATTGCACGATGGTCGCGGCCCGAACATGTTCGCGGCACTGGAGACCGGCGTGTTGCCGCAGCAGGTGGCCGTGTTTCGCGACGAGCTCGCCGCCTTCGCCGACGAAGCCGCCCGGCTCGATCCGAGCGGAGCGCGGCGCCGCGAGCGCCAGCAATATGCGCTGATCGGCGCGGTGCTCGGCTCCATGCTGATCTTGGCGGGCACAGCGGTCGTCGTGTTCGCGCGCAGCATCGGACGCCGGCTGGAGGTGCTGACCGAAAACGCCGAGCGGCTCGGTGGCGACCGGCCGATGCTCGCTCCGCTTGGCGGCGACGACGAAATTGCGGCACTCGACGGCGTCCTGCATCAAACCGGTGCACGGCTGCGCGAGGCCGAGCGCGAACAGGTCATGCTCAAAGCGCAGCTCGAAACGCGTGCGCAGGAACTGGCGGGCGTGAACGAGGAACTGCGTCAGGAGACGCAGGACAACAAGATGTTCATCTACAGCGTGGTCGCACGATCTGCGCTCATCGCTCCTGAACCTGCAGGGCTTTTCGAAAGAATTGCAGGTCTCGTGCGACGAGCTCGACGGTATCGTCGGGAGCGCCGGTTTGCCCGAAGCCGAACATCGCCCGCATGACCCACATTCTGGACGGCGACGTGCGCGAGTGTGGGGCGCGTGGTGAGCCGCGTGATCGATTCGCTGCAAGGCCCGATCGGCAAGCGCACGGCCACCGTGACAGTTCGCAAGTTGCCGCCCACGTGGGGTGATCCCGGTGCGATCGAACAGATTTTCAGCAACCTGATCGGCAACGCGCTGAATTATCTCGACCCGTCGCGCCACGGGTGGATCGAAGTTGGGGCGCTTGAACTCGAACCGGTCGACGAAACTGACCCGCGCGCCGTACGTATGCGTATCTATTACGTGCGCTACAACGGCCTCGGTATTCCGGCTGCATATATGTCGAAAGTGTTTCGTGCGTTCCAGCGGCTGCACGGCGACGTGGCGATCGGCGACGGCATCGGTCTCGCCGTGGTGCGCCGGACCTTGGAGCGTCATGGCGGACGCATCTGGGTGGAGTCGGCGGAAGGCGCGGGATCGACGTTTTTCGTCGTGCTGCCGGAACAGCCGGCACGGCTGTAACTCTCGCAGCGGAGCGGGCTGTGGAGCAGGCCGTGAAGCGGACCGCGAATCAGCCGGAATCAGACGGCAGGGTGCGCGCGTGCGATGTTCGGTATGGGGCAGAGTAAAAAGGCTTGGCATAATGAGCGTGTTTGTGCGGAGGGTATATGAGTCACGGGAAAACGGTCAGCATTGTGCTGGTCGAAGATGACGATGGCCATGCCACGCTCGTCGAGCGTAATTTACGGCGCGCACGCATCACGAACGGCTTCATGCGGTTTCGCGACGGCTAAGACGTGCTCGATTACTTTTTCGGTCCGTCACCATCGCAGTCGTCACTGCAGTCATCACCGGTGGCGGATTTCGCGGCGGGCGCCGCTGCATTCACGACCGACGCCGGCCTCGCCGCGGAACTGAGCCCGCATGCCGATCCGGATATCGCGCCGCAAGTAGCCAAAGCTTTTCCGTCGCGTGAAGACCTCGCGAATTTCGTCGTGCTGCTCGATCTGAAGATGCCGCGCGTCGACGGCTTCGAAGTATTGCGGTGCCTGAAGGAATCGCCGCAAACGGCCGCGGTGCCCGTCATCATCCTGACCACGACCCAACGACCCGCACGAAATCGCGTGCTGCTACGAACTCGGCTGCAACGTCTACATCACCAAATCGGTCGAATACGACGCGTTCATTGAAGCCGTGCGCCGCCTCGGGTTTTTCCTGCAGGTGGTCAAGCTGCCGCCGGGTCATCGTTTCGTCATGCCGTAAGGCGAATCAACGCCGAACGAAGCGCACCGAAAGCCGCGCGTAACACGATAGCCATAGAAGACTCCGCATGACCGAAGAAGTGTCCATGCAGCACGCCGCGTATGTCCTTGTCGTCAACGACGAAGGCCTCCTGCGGCTCGCGTGCAAATCGCTGGAACGCGCGGGCTGCCGGATCTGCTCGTGCTCGATTACCAGTTGAGCGGCCCGGAAACCGGCCTCGACTTTTTCCGGCGTCTGCGCTCGGAAGGCGTTCGGGTTCTCGCCATCCTCGTAACCGGTTTCACCGACGAATCACGCGTTATCGAAGCGTTGCGCGCGGGCGTCTCCGACGTGGTGCCGAAGTCGGGCGACTACCTCGACTATCTGCCGGAAGCGGTGGAGCGCGCTCTCTCGCAGGAGCGTTTGCGTAAGGCATCGGAGGAAGCGCTGCTGTTGCGCGACCGCGAGCAGCATTACCGGACGTTGTCCGAAGCGTTGCCGCATCTGGTGCTTACCTGCGATGCCGCGGGCGACTGCGATTTTCTGTCGAAGCAGTGGTACGACTACACGGGCTCGCACAGGACGCGTGTTACGGACTCGCGTGGCTCAACGCCGTACATCCGGACGATCGCGAAAACATTCGCCGCAACTGGCTGAAAGCGGCAACGGGCAGCACCGGCGACTAAATGCGCATTCGCCGTTTCGACGGCGAGTACCGCTGGTTTGACATGCGCGTGGTCGCCATGCGCGACGCCGAAGGCAACATCAGCAAATGGTTCGGCAGTTGCACGGACTTCCACTCGCAGTGGGAGGCGATCGAGGAGCGCGAACGGCTGCTCGCATCGGAGCAGGCCGCGCGTCAAACGGCCGAAGATGCCAACCGCGCGAAAGACCGCTTCCTCGCGATGCTCTCGCACGAATTGCGCACGCCGCTCACACCGGTGCTCGCCGGCGCAAGCGTGCTCGAGATGATTCCAGGCTTGCCCGAGCAGGCGCGCTCCAGTGTGCGCATGATCCGCCGCAACGTCGAACTGGAAGCACGGTTGATCGACGATCTGCTCGATCTCACGAGCGTGGCGAACGGCAAGCTGCGTCTGTCGCTCGAAACGGTGGACGTGCACGACGTGATCGACAGCGTGCTCGAACTCTTTCGCAGCGAGATTCAGGTCAAGCAGCAGGACTGCACGTGCAGACGGACGCGCAGCATCATTACGTGCTCGCCGATCGCGCGCGCCTGCAGCAGATGCTGTGGAACCTCATTCGCAACGCAGCCAAATTCACGCCGGATGGTGGCCACCTTTTCGTGCGCACGCGCGACGAACGCATGCACGTGCAGATCTGCGTGGAAGACACGAGCATAGGCATCGAGCCCGATCAGATTGGTAAGCTCTTCAACGCGTTCGAGCAGGGCAATCAGAACATGACGTGCCAGTTTGGCGGTCTCGGTCTCGGCTTCGCCATCACGAAAGCATTGACGGACGTGCATGGCGGCACGGTCACAGCGCAGTGGTCCGAGCAATGCTGCCGTTGCTGCGGCGCACGCGGGTTCGACCGCCAGCTTCAGTTGTCCGAATAACGTGAGCATGGCGGCGCGCAACTGGTAGTCGGAAACGGTGACGAGTTGATCGATATGACGCCGGCACAACTCGTAGCTGTATTCCTCGGTGTGCGGCGCCATCAGCGAATCGGCGATGCCGTGCATCTGCCCCATCTTCACCGTGTGATTGACGGCGAAGCTCTTGCCCATCGCATCCGAACCTTCGGGCTCGACGCCATACACGTGCACGCCCGGGTTCGCGAGCCGCATGGCCGTGGAGACACCCGCAGCGAGACCGCCGCCGATCGGCACGATGACCGCTTCGAGATCGGGCGTTTGCGTGGCCCATTCGTAGCCGAGCATGGCGGAACCCAGCACCGTGCGATAACCGTTGAACGGATGAACGAAGTAGCGGCCTTCCTCGGCCTCGATGTGCCGCACGAGTTCGAACGCTTCGGCGATGTTCTCCGCGTAAACGATGTCCGCGCGATATTGATGGCACAGCGCGACGCGTGCCGGATTCGCCGCGCGAAACAGCACGACCTTGGCGCTGATACAAGACGCATGGCCGCATACGCGACGGCCACCGCATGATTGCCGCCCGACACACACGTGACGCTCGCGCTGCGTTGTGCCTCGTCGAGCGCGAGCAGGTTGGTGAACGCGCCGCGCGCCTTGAAACTGCCGCTTGTCTGCAACAGCTCGAACTTGAAATTCACCACGGTGGATTCGAGTGACGCGAAGTCCTGCCGGTCGAACACCGGCGTTCGCGTCACCCACGGTGTCAGCGCAAAGTGTTGCGAGGCGATGTCGTCGAGCGAGGGAATCGGCTCGCCGTCGATCGTGTAGTCCGTATGTTGCGGTGTAGCGCTTGACATGGCGTGGGCGCGCAGTAGTCCGATAAACATAAGACCCGTTTTGCGTCGTGCAGTTTCAGTGCGCGTGCGCTTCGACGGACATGCTGTGAATGAATTTCTGCAGGAAGCGCTCGCATGCGACGAGCTGTTCCAGCGCAACGAATTCATTCGCCTTGTGTGCCTGCTGGATGTCGCCGGGACCGCACACGATGCTCGGAATGCCAGCCAGCGAGAAGAGGCCGGCCTCGGTGCCGTACGCCACTTTGCGCTTGTCCTGATCGGACGTGAGCGCGCACGAGCTGCGTAATCGCGGCCTGTTCAGACGAATCGAGACCCGGCGCAGCAGCGATTTTCGTGATCTCGATCGCCGCCGATGGATGCTCGCGCAACATTTTCGGCAGCAGCGTTTCGCGCGCGTACCTGTCGATGAGCGCGAAGATTGGTTCCGGATCGAGCGTGGGCAGATTGCGGAATTCGAACTGGAATTTGCATTCCGCCGGCACGGTGTTGATTGCGTTGCCGCCCGCGATCGTGCTGGTCTGCGCGGTGGTGAACGGCACGTCGTACAGCTCGTCGAACGGACCTTGCTCGCGGAACTGGTCGGCTATGTCGCGAATGTGACAGATGAGACGCGCCGCATATTCGATCGCGTTCAAGCCCTTCGGCGTGAGCGACGAATGCGCAGCCTGACCACGCACGCAGCACTGGTAGGCGTTGATGCCTTTGTGCGCAACGATCGGGCGCATGCTGGTGGGTTCGCCAACAATGCAGCCGTCCGGCTTCACACCGCGCTTCATCAGATCGGCGATGAGAAGCAGGGCGCCTACGCAGCCCACCTCTTCGTCGAAGGAGAGTGCGAAGTGAATCGGCTTCGCGAGTTTCGTGTTCTGCATTTCGGGCACGAGCGCGAGCGCCACGCTGATGAAACCCTTCATGTCGCAGGTGCCGCGGTCATACAGTTTGTCGCCGCGAATTTCCGGCTTGAACGGATCGCTGTCCCATTGCTGGCCGTCCACGGGCACGACATCAGTATGGCCCGACAGCACGACGCCGCCATTCGTTTCGCCGTCGTGCGCGGGAATCGTTGCGAAGAGGTTGGCCCACTTGCCGCGCTGATCGTGCGTGAGCGTCGCTTCGATCCGACTGTGCGCAGTTCGTCGCGCACGGTTTCGATGAGCCCGAGATTGGGATTGCGGTTGACGGTGTCCATCGACACGAGACGCGTGATCTAGGGAAGCGAAGCAGGGGAAGTGTTCGATGCAGCGTTGGAAGACGACGCGGACTGTGCTGATTCAGCAACGTGGGACATGACAGGACTCCAGCATTTGAGTCTTTCGATCATACCCCAAAAAACTCACCCGTATGCGCTTGGAATCGGGTGACGGGCTGCAATTCGGCTGCAATGTGCGCACCGTTGCGTTTGCACACTGCAGCATGAATGATGGAAAAACTCCTGAATTCAGGGCCATTTGCGCGAGCCGTGCGTTAATTCCATCAGGTGACGGTTAGCGTGTGGCTTCGCCTGCGCACATCGATCAGATCATCCGCGCGGCGGCATTCGCCTGCGGCGCACCACGGCTCGGTGTGCCGAGCGCGCGCAGCGTTTCCTTCACCGTAGCCACGCGCACCGCGAGGTTGGGGCTGCGCGTTTCGATGCGCAGCTTGTCCTGTCCCGCGAGTTTGATGTGCTTGTGCTTCTGCACCATCTCGATGATGCGCATTGCGTCGATGGGCGGATTCGGAATGAACTGCAAACCGATAACGGCTTCGCCCGCGTCGATCTTCGAGATGCCGAGCGGCTTCGCGGCGAGCCGCAACCGATGCGTTTCCACCAGCGCATGCGCCTGCGGCGGCAACTTGCCGAAGCGGTCGATCAGCTCTTCCTGGATGCCGTCGATCGAATCGTTGTGCTCGCAATTAGCGAGTCGCTTGTAGAGCGACAAGCGCTCCTGCACGTCGCCGCAATAATCGGTGGGAAGAATGGCCGGTGCATGCAAATTGATCTCGGTCGTGGCGGCGAGCGGCGCCGTGAGGTCCGGCTCCTTGCCGTCCTTGAGCGCCTTCACGGCGTCGTTTAGCATGTCGGTGTAAAGCTGGAAACCGATCTCCTGAATTTCGCCCGACTGTTTGTCGCCGAGCACTTCGCCGGTGCCGCGAATTTCGAGGTCGTGCATCGCGAGATAGAAGCCCGAACCGAGTTCTTCCATTTGCTGGATTGCTTCGAGCCGTCGCTGCGCCTGCTTCGTCAAACCTTGCGGGTCGTGGACGAGCAGATACGAATACGCCTGGTGATGCGAGCGGCCGACACGTCCGCGCAACTGGTGCAACTGGGCGAGACCGAACTTGTCCGCGCGATGGATCAGGATCGTGTTCGCGCTCGGCACGTCGATGCCGGTTTCGATAATCGTCGTGCAAAGCAGAACGTTGGCGCGCTGCGCGACGAAGTCGCGCATCACGCGTTCGAGTTCGCGCTCGTGCATCTGACCGTGCGCCACCGCGATACGCGCTTCGGGCACGAGCGCTTCGAGCATCTGCCGGCGATTCTCGATGGTTTCCCCTTCGTTGTGCAGGAAGTAGACCTGACCGCCGCGCTTCAGCTCACGCAGCATGGCTTCGCGAATCACGCTGTCTTCTTCACGGCGCACGAACGTCTTGATCGCGAGACGCTTCTGCGGCGCGGTAGCGATCACGGAGAAATCGCGCAGACCTTCGAGCGCCATGCCGAGCGTACGCGGAATCGGCGTAGCGGTGAGCGTGAGCACGTCGACTTCCGCGCGCAGCGCCTTCAGCGCTTCTTTCTGACGCACGCCGAAGCGGTGTTCCTCGTCGATGATCACGAGACCGAGGCGCTTGAACTGCACGTTTGACGAGAGCAGCTTGTGCGTGCCGATCACGATGTCGACGCTGCCGTCGTTGATCTGCTGGATCGCCGCGTTCACTTCCCTAGCGGACTTGAAGCGCGACAGTTCCGCGATGCGCACCGGCCAGTCGGAAAAGCGGTCGGTGAAGGTTTGCGTGTGCTGTTCCGCGAGCAGCGTGGTGGGCGAGAGCAGCGCCACCTGCTTGCCGCCCATCACCGCGATGAACGCCGCGCGCAATGCGACTTCCGTCTTGCCGAAGCCCACGTCGCCGCACACGAGACGGTCCATCGGCTTGCCGCTCGTCATGTCGCCGATCACGGCCGCAATCGCGGTGGCTTGGTCGGGCGTTTCCTCGAAGCCGAAGCTCTCGGCGAACTTCACGTAGTCTTTCGGTTCGAACGGGAATGCGTGGCCCGAACGCGCGGCGCGACGCGCATACAGATTGAGCAGTTCTGCGGCGGCATCGCGAATCTGCTGCGCGGCCTTGCGCTTCGCCTTTTCCCATTGACCGGAACCAAGCGAATGCAGCGGCGCGCTTTCCGGATCGGTGCCGCTATAGCGCGAGATGACGTGAAGCTGCGAGACCGGCACGTAGAGCTTGCTGTCGCCCGAATATTCGAGGTGCAGGAGTTCGGTTTCGCCTTCGCCGAGATCCATCGTGACGAGGCCCATATAGCGGCCGATGCCGTGCTGCGAGTGAACGACCGGGTCGCCCACCTTCAGCTCGGACAGATCGCGCACCATCGAATCGACGTTGCTCGCCTGTTCCTGACGGCGCCGGCCGGCGCGACGCGCGAGCGGCCCGTAAAGCTCGGCCTCGGTGATGATCGCCGTGCCGTCGACTGGCACGGCGAAGCCGTTCGCGAGCGGCGCGACGCCGAGCGAAAAACGCACGTCGCTTTGCAGCCAGTCTTGGAAGCTGTCGCTCGAGGCGGGCTTCAGGTGATTGTCGGCGAGCAGTTGCAGCAGCGTTTCGCGGCGGCCCGCCGACTCGGCGGCGAACAGCACGCGGTTCGGCGTGGTGTCGAGATAGGTGCGCAAAGCGGCGACGGGATCGTCGGCGTGACGGTCGATCGCGAGATTGGGCAGCGCAATCGACCAGCCGCCACCCGCGTTCACCGGTAGCACGAGGCGCGCGAACGGCTTGGCGAGCGTGAAGAAGTCTTCGTCCGAGAGGAACAGCTTCTGCGGTTCGAGAATCGGCCGGTCGCGGTCGTGCGAGAGGAAGTTGTAGCGCTGCTTCGTGTCGTTGCTGAAGCGCTTGATCGCCGCATCCAGATCGCCGACGAACGCGAGCTGCGCGCCCTCGGGCAGATAGTGAAAGAGCGTAGCGGTGTCGTCGAAAAAGAGCGGCAGATAGTATTCGATACCCGCCGACGGCACCGCATTGCCGATGTCCTTATAGATCGACGCGCGGCTCGGGTCACCCTCGAAGGTTTCGCGCCAGCGGCTGCGGAAGGCGGTGCGTGCGGCTTCGTCGAACGGAAATTCGCGGCCCGGCAGAAGGCGCACATCTTTGACCGGATAGAGGCTGCGCTGCGTGTCGGGGTCGAACGCGCGGATCGAGTCGACTTGATCGTCGAAGAGGTCGATACGGTAGGGCAGCGGTGAGCCCATCGGATACAGGTCGAGGAGCGAGCCGCGCACGCAGTATTCGCCCGGACGCACCACCTGGCTCACGTGCTCGTAACCGGCGAGCGTGAGCTGTGCCTTGATTTTGGCTTCGTCGAGCCGTTCACCCTGCGAGAACGAGAACGTATAGGCCGCGAGGAACGACACCGGCGGCATGCGGTAGAGTACCGTGGTGGCGGGCACGAGCAGGATGTCGCAACGGCCTTCGCCGAGATCGTGCAGCGTGGCGAGACGCTCCGAGACCAAGTCCTGGTGCGGCGAAAAGGTATCGTAAGGCAGCGCTTCCCAGTCCGGCAGTAGGCGCACGCGCGCTTCCGGCGCGAAAAAGCCGATTTCCTGGGACAGGCGCTGCGCGTCCACTGCGCTCTCGCAAACCACGGCGAGGAGCGGCATCTTCTCGCGATAGGCGAGATGGTAACGGGCGATCAGCAGCGCGTCGGACGAGCCATGCGTGCCGTCGAAGGCGAAACGCTGGCCGGGCTTGACGAGCGCGACGGGCGGGGCGTACTGCGATGATGCGGCGGTGTCTGGCATAGAAGAAAAAATGCGACCTCAATCTCACACGACGGGCAATTTTAGGTACGTCGGGGCATGGATGCGAAAGACCTATTATAAAATCCGTCTTCCACTTTGACTTGGTGGCATCTGTACTCGTGACTTCCCGTCTATTTGTCCTGATTCCGTGCGCCGGTACCGGCAGCCGTTCCGGCGCGGCGATGCCCAAGCAGTATCGTACCGTCGCCGGACGCGACATGTTGCATTATTCCCTCGCGGCATTCGACGCCCGCAGCGAATTCGCGCAGACGCTCGTCGTCATCGCGCCCGACGACACCCACTTCGACGCGCGCCGCTTTTCCGGCCTGCGCTTCGCGGTGAGCCGTACGGGCGGTGCGTCGCGTCAGGCGTCCGTGCTGAACGGCCTGCATGGCCTTGCCGAATTCGGCGCACACGACGACTGGGTGCTCGTGCACGACGCGGCGCGCCCGGGCATCACACCCGCGCTCATCCGCACGCTGGTGCTCGCGTTAAAAGACGATGCGGTGGGCGGCATCATGGCACTGCCGGTGGCGGATACGCTCAAGCGCATCGACGGTGCCTCCGCCGACGGCCGCATCGCCCGCACCGAACCGCGCGACGGCCTGTGGCAGGCGCAAACGCCGCAGATGTTCCGCATCGGCATGTTGCGCGACGCGATTCTCAGTGCGCAAGCCGCGGGCCACGACCTCACGGACGAAGCGAGCGCGATCGAATGGCTCGGTCACGCGCCGAAGCTGGTGCAGGGCAGCCTGCGCAACTTCAAGGTCACTTATCCGGAAGACTTCGATCTGGCCGAGGCCATTCTGAGCCGGCCCGCCGCGGCTTCGTGAGAAAGCCGCGCGACGTTTCACGGCTGAACCGTTTTCACTTTTAAAACAGCGGATTTGACGCATATGGATTTCAGAATTGGGCACGGTTACGACGTGCACGCGCTGGTGCCGGGACGTCAGTTGATCATCGGCGGCGTGACGATTCCTTACGAGCGCGGCTTGCTTGGCCACTCCGATGCCGACGTGCTGTTGCACGCGATTACGGATGCGCTCTTCGGTGCGGCGGCATTGGGCGACATCGGCCGCCATTTCTCCGATACGGACGCGAAATTCGCCGGTGCGGACAGCCGCGTGCTGCTACGCGAATGCGTGGCGCGCGTGAAGGCCGCGGGCTTTTCGATCGGCAACGTGGACAGCAGTGTGGTGGCGCAGGCACCGAAGCTCGCACCGCACATCGAAGGGATGCGCGCGAATATTGTCGCCGACCTCGGCTTGCCTGTCGAGCGCGTGAATGTGAAAGCGAAGACCAACGAGAAGCTTGGCTATCTCGGCCGCGGCGAAGGGATCGAGGCGCAGGCCGCGGTGCTGCTCGTCAAGATTTGATTGAAGGATGAGCGAGCAGTTTGATTGAGAAGTGAGCGGCGCCATGAACCGCGCGCCGTGCACACGCTTGCTTTAAGATTATTTGCCCTCGGCGGCAATACATTGCGCCGCTGCATTCACCACGGCGGCGATGCGGCCCACGTCGCGCAGTTGCGTGGAGCTCATGCCTTCCGCCACGAGCGTGTCGAAGTGCGACTTCACGCAGAAGTGGCACCTGCCAATGATCGAAGCCGCGAGCGCATACATCTCGAAGCGGCGCTTGTCCACGCCACCGTGCGAAGCATAAGCGTTCATCCGTAACTGCGCCGGTTGCGATTTGAGATCGGCGCTGCCCGTCATTTCCACGTACGGATACCAGACGTTGTTCATGCCCATCAACGCCGCCGCGGTGAGCGCGCCGTTCGTTTCTTCGGACGAGAGCACGCCTGCTTTGCGGATGACGTCGACGATCACCGTGCTCTTCGCCACAAATGCCGCCGCGAGCGCGACGCCGACCGCGTCGTTGCCTTCGAGCGACGAGCGTGCAATCGTGCCGTCCAGATTCAGGCGGATGTCCTTTGCATAGTCAGGCACCAGCGCTTTGATCGAAGCCAGAAATTCCATTGGCATCTCCTTTGGATTATCGATAAAAAAGCCTGCTACTCGAGATAGAGCAGCGGGCTTTTCTGCATGTTATGCAGCACGGCGTTTAAAGCGTGGCGCCGCCGACTGCGCGGTTGCACGGGCACAGCTCGTCCGTTTGCAGGCCGTCGAGAATCCGCAGCACCTCTTCGGGATTACGGCCGACGTTCAGGTTGTTCACTGACACGTGCTGGATCGTGTTGTCCGGATCGACGATGAATGTGGCACGCAGCGCGACGCCGGCTTCTTTGTCGCGCACGCCGAGCTGGTCGATCAGCTCGCCCTTGACGTCGCCGAATGCGTAGTGATTCAGCTTGTCGAGATCCTTGTGCTCGCGGCGCCATGCGAGCTTCACGAATTCGTTGTCGACGCTGCCGCCCATCAGGACCGCGTCGCGTTCCTCGAAGTCATTGGCGAGCTTGCCGAACTCGACGATTTCGGTCGGGCACACGAACGTGAAGTCTTTTGGATAGAAATAGATGATTTTCCACTTGCCCGGGAACGACTGCTCCGTGATGTCTTCGAACGCCGACACGCCGTTTTCTTCGTGATTGTTGAAACCCGGCTTGGCAGCAGAGACGGTGAACGCTTCGAGTTTATCGCCAACAGTTTTCATGCGAGTGCTCCTTCGTTTGTTGGAAAAAAGCATGTTTGAGGCTACAGCTCATCGTAACGTAACGAGCGCGTTACACAATTCGATTATAATTCTATTAAATCAGGCGCTTAATAGTAAATTCCTTCAAGCTTGAATGGTTATTCTGCACCGGCGAGGCGGCTTGCGTGCGCGACGAAGCGCGCTTCGTCGCGATGCAGCCGATCAGGTTCCCTTGGCCAGCGGGAATTCGATCGTGACTTCGAGACCGGGGCCCGGCGTGCGATTGCGCAGCCGCAGCGCACCGCGATAACGGCCGACGAGCCGCTGAACGATGGCCATGCCAAGGCCCGTTCCGTTGGCCTGCGTGCGAGCCGAATTCACACGATAGAACGGCCGCGTGACGAGCGCCAGTTGATCTTCCGGAATACCGGGCCCTTCTTCGTCGACCACCGAAAGCTCCACACGCTAATGCGACACGCGCGTTTCTAGGATCGATCACATGCGGAATGCCGTCTCCGTCGCTCAGACCGTATTTGCGCGCGTTTTCCAGCAGGTTGCCGACCACCCGGCGCATGTCGGTTTTGTCCGCTTCGATGACAGCCGACGGCGCGAGCCGCGTGATCAGCCGCATGCTGTCCTCGCTTGCATGCGCGCAGCCAACTCTCCTGCGATCATGGATGGAAAGTTCCACAGGTTCCGGAACGCGTTGAACGGGGCACACGTAATCGAGGAAGCGGCCGATGATCATGTCCATTTGCTCGATGTCGTCGACCATCGCGTCTTTCGTCGCCTGATCGGACGGGCTCATTTCCGTTTCGAGCCGCAGCCGTGCGAGCGGCGTGCGCAGATCGTGCGAGATGCCCGCGAGCATCAGCGCGCGGTCGGCCTCGAGCTGTTCGAGGTCCTGCACCATCTGCATCTGGTTGAAACTGAAACTGCGATTGGTTTCGGCGGCGACGCCCATGCCGCGTTCGGGCAGCGGGTCGGGCGCCTTGGCCCGACCCGACCTTACGCGCGGCCATGGCGAGCCGCGCGAACGGCCTGTTCACGAGACTCGTGATGAATGCCGCGCCGAACAGCGACAGCGCAAGCGCGAACACTCCCCAGCCGGCCCATTGCAGGCCCGTGGCGTTATCCAACTGATCGCGGTCGAGTGCGACCCAGTAGTCGTCGTCGATCTTGAAGCTGATCCACACGCCCGGTATGTCGTTCACGCTTTGCGCGATCACCGTGTCGTCGCCGAGCCGGCCGCGAATGTCATGCTCGACAAGGCGATTGAGCGACTCGTCGGGCTGGAGCTTGAACTTGTCGGTGGTTTCGCGCGGGTACACGCACACGCCCTCGTTGCTTTCCAGATCCTGCAGCAATGCGCGCCGCAGATCGGGATCGGAATAGAGGAGTACGGTGCGCGTGAGTTTCACGATGGCGACCAGTTGCAACGCCACGCGCTGGGCGCGTGGCTCGCGTTCGATCACCCGGAAACTCTGGAACCAAGCGGCGAGGCTGACCACGATCAACAGAAAGGTCCGCCAGAAAAGGCCGCCGAACGTGAGCGAAGCGCCGGTCGATCCGCATGGGCCCTTCCTTATCTGAAATCAAAGCAGGTAATTGACCTTGCATGGGACCAGAGTAAGGCGCTAAAACGCCAACTCCGGTCGACTGCGTGAGCCCGGGACAAACTTAGGCTGCACCGTCGGGAATGAACACGTACCCGAGACCCCAGACGGTCTGAATGAAACGCGGGCTGCCTAGGTCCGGTTCGATCAGCTTGCGCAGACGCGAGATCTGCACGTCGAGACTGCGGTCGAACACTTCGTATTCACGGCCGCGCGCCAGTTCCATGAGCTTTTCACGCGACAGCGGCTGCCGTGGATGACGGGCAAACACCTTCAGCACCGAAAACTCGCCGGTGGTGAGCGGAATTTCCTGGCCGGCCTTGGTGAGCGTGCGCGTGGCGAGGTTCAGCACGAACTCGCCGAACTCGAACACCTCGGTCGTTTCCGACGGTGCGCCCGGCAGTTCGGAAGGCGACTGGCGCCGCAGCACGGCATGAATGCGCGCGACGAGTTCACGCGGATTGAATGGCTTGGGCAGATAGTCGTCGGCGCCCATTTCGAGGCCAACAATACGATCGACATCCTCACCCTTGGCCGTCAGCATGATGATTGGCGTGCGGTCGTTGCTGCCGCGCAGGCGGCGGCAGATCGACAGGCCGTCTTCGCCGGGCAGCATCAGGTCGAGTACCAGCAGGTCGAAACGTTCACGCACCCACAGCTTGTTCATGGACGGCGCGTTCTCGGCAACATACACATTGAAGCCCTGTTCACCGAGGTAGCGGCGCAGCAGATCGCGCAGGCGCGGATCGTCGTCGACGACGAGGATTTTCGAAGGGTTTTTAGTTTCCATGGTCGGCATCTTAGCGCGATTAGAAAGTGGTGCGCGTTTGCATCATTTACCGGGTTACAGTCAGTTACAAAATTACCCGCACTGTGGCACGACGTAAAGCGGGGGCAGTTAGACTCCTTTACTGATTGCGGCTGTTCGGTGGATACTTCACTCGATTAAACTCTCGCACCTGGCCTTTTTCCGGGGTCTGTATACGCCATTTGAGGTAGCCGGTTGCCGCGCCACGAAGGGAACAACATGAAGGGAGGGGTTTGGCCAAACGTGCGCCTGAGCGTCATTGCACTGGCAGTTGCCGGTACGCTCGCAGGCTCACTAGCTGCAACGCCCGCCCATGCCCAGCCTTCCGCCGACAGAGCTGCGAGTGAACGCGCCCCAGCTTTCACAGCAGGAACAACCGGCATAACCCGAGCGCTGAACACCTTGCATCCGACGAGATGCTGCGCACCGCCGCTGTCCCTCCCGATCTCGATCAACACCGTCGCGACGCCCATATGACGCCCGACGAACGGCGTCTGCTACGGCAGCATATTGAAGACGCTGTCCGGTAACTCTATAAACGCTAGCCATTTTCATGCCTGGCTTCGTGGCTCGCTTGGGTCCGTCGCCTCCTGCAGGTATGCTGGGTCTCATCCGGTTTCTCCTTTTTCTGCGTTTCTCTCTTCTCTGTACCGTTTTTGAAGTTCGAAGGCTCGAGTGCTGCCTGGAAAATTTCGTTGCACTTCAACCGTCAACTTTCTCGGCCGGTTTGCCGTTGTTCCGCCTGAGGCATCGCGATGCATCGCGACAGCGCGCGCATCGTCTGACTCAACTGAACCGTTTTCGGAAACCCATCGCGCCATTGCGGACAATCCATAATGAAACGGCAGTCGACAGGTAGAATTCACCGGAGATTGGCAATCCGTACTGCGTTCGTCGTCATGCTGACGGCAACGGGCGTGTGCGCGCACGCCGCCGATGCATTGACCACTGCATCGACTCACGCGCCGTCGCCAGGCACAAAACGCACGTCACACGTGAAGCACCAACCTGTGATCGGCACACAAGCCGAAGCCGCCATGCTCGATGCCGACGACGCGCGCTTTTTCCTCACGCGCACTGGCTTCGCGCCGGACAGCGCCGAGGTCGCGCAATACGTCGGGCTCACGCGCGAGCAGGCGGTCGACAAGTGTTGGCGTCCACGCGCACCGAAGTCGTCACGTCGCTGCCAGACTGGGTGCTCGAAACGATTCCGTCGCGCGATACGCGCCGACGACGAGCGCCGCAACGAGCAGCGCATGCGCGGTCAGCGTTATGACGTGCTGCGCGCGTGGTGGGTGCGCGAAATGTTGAGCACGCCGTCGCCGCTCACCGAGCGCATGACGCTCTTCTGGCACAACCACTTCACGTCCGCTCAGGACAAGATACCGTACCCGCAGTTGATGGCACGGCAGAACGTGCTGCTGCGACGCGACGCGCTGGGCAATTTCGCCGAGATGCTGCACGACGTCGCGAAAGATCCGGCGATGCTGCAATATCTCGATGGCGCGGCCAATCGCAAAGGCAAGCCTAACGAAAATTTTGCGCGTGAGGTGATGGAGCTCTTCACGCTCGGCGAGGGACATTATTCGCAGCGCGACGTTTCGGAAGCCGCGCGTGCGTACACCGGCTGGAGTCTCGATCCCGATACGCTCGGCTACGTGTGGCGCGCGAATCTGCACGACGACGGCGAGAAAACCGTGCTCGGTCAGAGCGGCGCGTTCGACGGCGATCAGCTGCTCGAGATCCTGCTCGCGCGGCCGGAAACCGCGACGTTCACCACGACGGAGTTGTGGCGCGAGTTCGTGTCCGATACGCCGGACCCGGAGCAGATCGCGCCGATCGCATCGCAGTTTCGCGCAAGCCATTATGACATCAAGGTGGCCTTGCGCGGCATCTTTATGAGCGAGGCGTTCTGGAACGACACCGATCGCGGCGTGCTCGTGAAGTCGCCGGCGGAGTTCGTGGTCGGCACGCTGCGTGCTTCGACTCGGCTATGCGAACACCGCGCCGTTCGCCGCGCAGATGAGCACGCTCGGCGAGAATCTGTTCTATCCGCCGAATGTGAAAGGGTGGCCCGGGCGGCACGACGTGGATCAACAGTTCGATACTGCTCTGCTTGGGCGCAAGCAGCAGTTCGTCCGTCGAGCAGATTTTCCGGGTGACCGAGGCGGCGAATCCGAAGCGTATGAGCCGTGCGGGCGATCCGAAAAATGCGTCGGCTGGCGCGCAGACGAGCGTGGCGATCGAGCGCACGATGGTCAGAGCGGGACCGGCCTGCCAAGGCGGCGTGCGCTTCGACATCGACGTATGATGGCTTGCCCATTATGCGACCGCGCCCACGGCGAGGCCGGGGCTTTCCATCGAATTGCAGATACAGCACGCGGTGCTGCTGCTAGCACCGGTCGATGCAATCGAAACGGATTCGACCGCGAGCGCGTATCTGGAAGCGTTGCTGATGGACCCGGTATTTTAGCTCAAGTGAATCGAACCGCGAAATACGAACCACGAAGCCGATCGCGACGACGGCGTACGCTACGCGGCGTGCACGATGACAACAACACGAGGTGCAAGATGAAACGACGCAGCTTTCTTTCGGCCGGCCCCGCCGCCAGCGCGACGTTCCGGTTGCCGCGCGCGTTCGGCGCGCAGCCGGCCATGCTGTAGACGAACACACAGGAAGCGCGCGGCTACGACAATCTACTGATCTTCGTGGAACTGAAGTGCGGCAACGGCGGCTTGAATTACGGTGATTCCGTTCGCCGATCCTGTGTATGTATTGCCAGTTGCGCAAGAACATCGGCATCAAGCGCGAGCAGGCGATTCAACTCGACGAACGCACCGCGTTGCATCCTTCGTTGCAGCCGCTCATGCCGCTCTGGCAAGGTGGCCAACTCGCGATCGTGCAGGGCGTGAGCTACGCGCAGCCGAATCCCTCGCATTTCCGTTCGATCGAGATCTGGGATATGGCTTCGCGTTCCGATCAGTATCTGCGCGAAGGATGGTTGACGCGCGCCTTCGCGCAGTCGCCGGTGCCGCCCGGTTTTGCCGCCGACGGCGTGGTGATCGGCAGCGCGGAGATGGGGCCGCTCGCGAACGGCGCGCGCGATTGCGCTCGTCAATCCTGCACAGTTCGTCAAGGCGTCGCGGCTTGCGGCGCCCGTTTCGCTGCATGAACGTAACCCGGAGCTTGCTCACATTCTCGACGTCGAAAACGACATCGTGAAAGCGGCCGACCGTTTGCGTCCCACGCAAGGGCAGGCGCCATTGAAGACGGTTTTTCCGGGCAGCGCGTTCGGCGGTTCGATCAAGGCGGCGATGCAGGTGCTGGTCGCGGGCGACGTGCCAAATGCCACGCGCTCTGGCCCACGCGCGTCGAATGGATCGCAAGGCGGGAAGGGCGTGGCCGTGATTCGGCTAACGGTTTCGATACGCACCAGAACCAGCCGGGGCAGCAGGCTTCGCTGCTCACAAACAGCTTGCGGAAGGATTGACGGCGATGAAGTCGGCGCTCGTCGAACTCGGCCGTTGGGACGACACGCTGATCATGACGTATGCGGAGTTCGGACGACGTGCGCGTGAGAACCAGAGCAACGGCACGGCCGTGCCGCATTTCGTGGCGGGCGGACGCGTGCGCGGCGGCCTGTACGGCGGCCGCCTGTGCTCGCGCGGCTCGACGGCAACGGCAATCTGCCGGTCGGCGTAGATTTCCGCTCGCTCTATGCGACGGTGCTCGGCCCGTGGTGGGGACTCGATTCGACGGCGATCCTGCAGCAGCGTTTCGAGCCGATTTCGTTGCTGCGGGTTTGATAAAGGTGATAAAGGCGCGGTGCCGAATGCTTCGCGTTATTTCGCGCGCCACGCGATCCACAGTTTGCGGATCGGCGTCAATGCGATGCGCTGATGCAGCACCTTGTAGCCGTCGCGTTCGATTTCATCGAGCAGCGCGAGCGCCAGCGCCGCTTGCGCGATCAACGTGCGTTGCGCGCGGCGCTCGCCGGTTGGCACGGCGGCGAGCGCCGTTTGCAGCGCTTCGCGGGCGCGCTTCGTTTCGAAGCGCATCAACTCGGCAAACGCGTCGCCGTATTTGCGATTGATCAGATCGGCCGCGGTGACGTTGAAACGCTGCATCTCGTCGATCGGAATATAGATGCGGCCGTGTCGCGCGTCGTTGCCCGTTTCGACGACGAATTGCGCTAGCAGCAGCGCCTCGCCGAGCGCTGCGGCCCATTCCTGCTGCCCGCTCTGATCTTTCGACGACGCTTGCGCGACCAACGTCGCGAATGTCCCGCCGACGCTCTTCAGATAGCGCCGCAGATTCGGATAGTCGAGATAGCGCGCCTGGTCGAGGTCCATTTCGAAGCTGGCGAGCAAGGCCTGCAGCGCGGGATATGCAGTCACGACATCGGGCAGATAAGCGGCCAGCGCTTTCGAAACAGGATGCGTGGGCGAGCCCGAAGCGAGCGCACCCAGTTCGTTCCGCCACCACGCGAGTTTCGTGCGGCCGATGGTCGGATCGCTGGTTTTCTTGACCGTTTCCTCGAACTCGCGGCGCAGCGCGTAGAGCGCGGTCAGCAGCGGCTGGCGCGCCGTGGGTGCCTGGCGAAGCGCGTAGTAGATGCTCGAACCGGGCGGCGCCGCTTTCTGCTGGCAATATTCGTCGAAATTCACGGGAGTGGAATGTGGGGAAGAGCCGGCGCGGACGGACGCAGCAGGGCACGGACAGGCATGCTTCGAGCCGAAAATTGTAGCATTCGCGTCGCTTCGCACTATGCACGAGCAGGTGCAGGCAAGCGCCAATCAATCGGTTAGAATCTTGCGCTTACGCTTTCGGGTGCGTTCATGCGTGTTCGGAGCAGGCAGGACATCGGGTGAAATGCATCGCGTTTTGCCCGGCTGCGAGGGTAGCAAAATTTGGTAGACGCACCAAGCTCAGGCTCAAGTGTACCATCCATTTTGCTGACTTCACAGTACCTTTCCCAACCCCTTAATTTGCAACGGTTTTCCATAAAAAATAAGAAAATCAACAAGTTATGGAAAGATTGGAAGTTCAGTCTGTCCCAGTGTAGTTAAGCCTGTTTCATGCAATTTCATGCTGATTCAGGTGTGCAGTTTGAGAAGTTTTGGGAAGTTTGGGTAATGCACAGTTGGATGGCACCCACCAAGTAGGATAAAATTACAAACCTGATGTGTCAGTTTGCGGGTGTGGCTAAATTGGTAGAAGCGCTGGATTTAGATTCCAGTTCCATAGGGAGTGTCGGTTCGAGTCCGACCACCCGCACCACTCTTCTCTTTGATAAAAAATAAAAAGGGTTGTGCATGAGTCACACAGAAATTTTGAAGGAAATGTTTCCCAAAAATTATTTCTAGATATGGCTGACATAGCCAAGTGTTTGAACATTTCCAAAGGGCATGTCTACAATCTTTCTTCTGCAAAAATATTGCCCTTCATTCTGGATGACCATACAGACAAGGTTCAAGTTTCCATAATTTCTATGGGAAGATACCTTGATTCTAAACTTGATGTTGTTCAAGTTAAAGAAGTTTATGTTGACTGCGTATTTTGGCGAACGTGATCAGGGGATTCGGGTTGAACGTGACGGGTCCTTTCGGTTGAAGGTGATCGCTGATCAGCGGTTTTCGAAGCGAGCGAGCATCTTGCCGAAATGGGTGATCACG